>JAHCAW010000099.1 GCA_019634695.1 Candidatus Sumerlaeia bacterium | reverse complement strand
CGCGGGCGGTGGGCTGCTTCAGTCCCATGTGACGGCTTTCCATATCTTTCGGGAGAGCAGTCATCATGGGTCGAAGCGGGATTCGATAGGGTAGGAGCAGAGGGTGCAGGCGCGCCGACGGATGGTACCTTGCGTGAGGGTGCCTTCGGTGGCGGGCCCGCCCTTCACGCCGCCGTTTGCAGGCTCATGGTGCTTGCGGCGTGGGCGTGGCGTGCGGGGCGGATGGAGAGGCGCAGGTCCGCGCGGGCGGCCAGTTCGAGCAGGCGCGCGTCGCGGCGGCGTCGGGCCTCGGCGAGGTCGCCCGTTTCGAGCGACTCGCGCAGCCGTTCCTTCGTGTAATCCGGCCGGTGCACCGTGCAGTGCAGCCACCAGGTGCCGTTGTTGTTCCACAGGTGGTGGTTGGGGTTGGCGTGCTGGAAGCGCGCCAACAGGTCCGCGTTGCTGGGGGTGGTGGGGGAGGGGGACATCGGATGCTCCGTGTTCTGGGCCCGCGGGGGGCCGGGAAGTGGGAGCATCGCTTGCGAGGCGGTCATTCCTCTTCGTCGAGGAAATCGCCTCCCGGGCGATTCGAGGCAGAGGGTTGCGCGTCTTGCGCCACATGCAGGCCGTTGCCGGTCTGAAGCACCTTGGTCTGCCACCAGGTTGCCGGGTTCCGGGGACGGCTGCCCCTCGGAACCGCTCGCGATGCTGACGCCAAGCTAGGCGCAACAACTCCTACCCGGCAAGGGGGATTTTGCCGCCCGGAGGGGTTATGACACGACTTCGGGAAATTGACAGCAGGGGCCGATCCGTTAACTGTGGCTTGGGCGTCTCGCCCAAGTTCGGGGGATCTCGCCAAGGCGAAGGCGGTCCAAACCCGAGGGAGCACTTGGGAGGTGCCTTCGAGCGGTCCGGTCCAAGGGTCGCAATTACGCGGGTGGCGTGGCTGAACTTGGGCGGGACCCGCCTTCGCTGTTCAGCTCCGGCGCACCAAGCGCCCAAGCCACAGTTAAGCAACCGCGGCACGCGTCATGTCGCCGGACATCTGTCATCGGTACTCAGAAGCAGCACAAAGCCCCGCCGCTGGCGTTCGAACCACGAACGACGAACCGCGCCCAACGCTCACCCCGCCTCACTCTTCGTCGGTCGGTGGGCGCCGCACGTCCGCCAGCTTGATCGGCATCAGCACGCACTCGCGCTGCGGCTCGGCCGCGCAGTGGAACAGGCAGGGCGCCTGCTCGGACTTGATGCGGATTTCGATGTCCGGGTGTCCAAAGCTGTCGAGCGTTTCGACCAGCAACTGGAAGTTGAATGCGATCTCCAGCGGATTGCCGTCGTACTCCACGCTGGTACGGCCTGCGAAGGCGCCCACGTCGGCCGCCATCGACGAGAAGTCGCACGAGTTGTCCGCAAACTTCAGGATGATCGACTTGTTCTTGTCGTCCGACGTGATGCCGGCGCGCCGCGCGGCCAGCTTGAAACGGTCATGGTTGATCCGCACCGTGAACGGGAAATCCTTCGGGATCACGGCGTCGCAGTCCGGGTACTTGCCCTCGATCAACTGCGTGCGGTACTCGACGTTGTCGAAGTGGAACGCCGCCTGGCGCGAACCGACCTCGACCGCCACCGCGCCCTCTTCGGCCAGGTTGCGGCGCAGCTCGCCCAGCAGCTTGCCCGGCACCACCACGCGCACCTGATCGTCGCCCTCGATCTCGCCGATCGGCTCGCTGATGCGCGACAGCTTCTTGCCGTCCGTCGCCGTCAGGCGCAGCGCCTCGCCGTTGCGAATCTCCATCAGCGCCCCGTTGAGCACGCGCCGGTGGTCCCGCTGCGGAATCGCGTACAGCACCGCGTCGAGCATCTTGCGCATCTGCTGGTGCGGCACATGGAACCGCGCCGACGCCGTGTCGGGGTGCCACTGCGGATAATCGTCCGCCGGCAACGTCACCAGACGGTATTGCGTCGCCTCGGTGGTCAGCACCACCTGCCCGCCCTCGTCCTTCAGCGTCACCGCCGCCCCGGCCGGCAGGAGCCCGACCAACTCCGACAACTTGTCGGCCGGCAGCGTCACCTTGCCCGGCCCGCCCTTCACCTGCGCCGGCACGCGCACCCGCGCATGCGACTCCATGTCCGTCCCGATGAAGGAGGCATGGTCGTCCTCGGCCTCGATCAGCAGGTTCGAAAGCACCGGCATCGTGTTGGCCGACCTCTTCAGCAGCGCCGCCACGATCAGCGTCGCCTGCGCCAAGTCCTTCTGTTCGAGCGTCAGTTCCACGTCGAGCACCCCTTCTGGCGGGTGGAGTCGGTCCCTGCATGGGCCCACTCAATCAAGGGAGGCGCCCCGCTTGGCGCAAGCCCTTGTTTCAGTCCCGCGCGGCCCGAAGTCCGCGCCTGCCTCAGCCCTCCGCCCGCCGCACCCAGCGCTGGTAATGCAGCGGATGCCCGGCCGCCACCGCCTTGCCCTGAAAGTTGCTCTCGATGTCTCCCGGCATCGGGTCCAGATCCAGCCGCCGATCCTCCGCCAGCTCCAGCCCCCCGTGCCCGCGCACCACCGCGTCGATCACCTCGAAGTACTCCGTCACGTCCGTCTTCAGCAGCAGCGACCCGCCCGGCGCCAGCACCCGCGCCACCTGGGCCACGAACGCCGGCCGCCACAGGCGCCGCTTGTGATGGCGCCGCTTCGGCCACGGATCGCTGTAATACACATGGCACGCCGCCACCGAACCGGTCCGCACGAAGGTCTCCAGAAAGTACACCGCGTCGCACCGCACCACCCGCACATGCGCCAGCCCCAGGCGCACGCACTTGTCCGCCGTGCGATACACCTCGCTGCCCATGTGATCGAGGCCCAGCAGATTCAGGTCCGGGCGCTCGAGCGCATAGCGCGACAGGAAGAACCCGGAGCCGATGCCGATCTCGAGCTCGACCGGCGCCTGGCGTCCGAACAGGGCGTCGAGATCGAGCGGTCGGTCCAGCGCGCCCACTTCGAGCACCAGCGCGCCGGCCGGCGGGATGGAGCGGTCGGCGGGGGAGTGATGCGGCACGTCCTCGGTCATCACGCCCCCGGCCCCCGCACCAGGTCCGTGATATTGCCGCCGGCCAGTTCCATCTCCGGCGAGGCTTGCAGGATCGCCCACGCGCAGAAGCCCAGGAATCGCTTCACGGCGTCGGTGCGCTCCGGCGTGCCCAGCGGATCGAGCCCCAGCGTCAGCGTACCGTCCTTCTCCACCACGCGCGTCAGGAACGAGCGCGAAAGCGACCGCTCGACCACCAGGCTGCGGATCAGCGCCGTCTTGCGGTCCGCCGACAGCAGGCAGTCCAGCGCCTTGCAGTGCGCCTCGCCCTCGTGGAACTCCAGCGGACGGAACGACAGCCAGATGTCCTCGGCGGTAACGGGGCCCTTCAGGATCGCGTGCGGCATGGGGAGCGCTCCTCTGTTGGCGCGGCCAGTTCAGGCCGGCAGGATGGTCAACTCTTTCGGCGAACGGGACAGCACGCGCGGCGCGCCGTCGGTCACCACCACAAGGTCCTCGATGCGCACGCCGCCCACGCCGGGCACATAGATACCCGGCTCGATCGTCACCACATGGCCCGGCCGCAGCACCGTCTCGCTTGTCTTGTTCAGCCGCGGCCCTTCGTGGATGCGCATTCCGACGCCGTGGCCCAGACCGTGATTGAAGTAATCGCCATAGCCCGCCGACGCGATGATCTCGCGCGCCACCGCGTCCACCTCGCACCCGCGCCGGCCCGCGCGGCATGCCTTCAGCGCTGCCTGCTGCGCGTCGAGGCACACGGCGTACAGGCGCTCGAATCCCTTCGTCACGCGGCCCAGCACCGGGTTGCGCGTCAGGTCCGAACAATACCCGTCCAGCGACGCGCCCAGGTCGATCGTCACCGGATCGCCGACGCGCAGGCGCCGACCGCCGGGCTGGTGATGCGGTCGCGACGAGTTTGGTCCGGAGGCCACAATGTTCTCGAACGACTCGCGGCGCGCGCCCAGATCCTCCGCCCCGCGCCGGATCATCCGGCTCAGGTCCGCCTCGCGCACCCCAGGCCGCGCCTCGGCCCAGGCCAACTCCATCAACCGGTCCGCCAGCCGCGCCGCCCGCGCGATCAGGCGCACCTCGCCCTCCTCCTTGATCTCGCGCAGGCCCTCCACCACCCCCTCGGTCGCCACCAATCGCGCGCCGCTTCCCCGCATACGCCGGCGAAACAGCCCCAGTTGCGCCACCGACATCGAATCCTCGAACCCCACCCGGCCCCATCCACCCCGCTGGAAGAAGCGCCGAAACCACTCGTCGATCCCCGCCAGCGGCTGCACGTGCACCCGAACCCCTTGCGCCATCTCGCCCGCCACTTCGGCGTAGCGGCCGTCCGTGATCAGGTGCGCCGAGCGCTCATCGGCCACCAACACGCCATAACTGCCCGAAAAACCGCACAGATAGCGCACATTCACCAGGTCGGTGACGATCAACGCATCGAGCGACAAGGCGCTCAAGGGCGCGCGCAACATCCTGCGACGGGCGGCATGGGGGGCGGATACGGCCACGAAAGACTCCTGGAATCACTCGGCGCTGGGGGAAATTCGTCCCGCACTGCGCCGGCAGTTTGCCGGTGCCGGCATTGCCAGCGCAAGCCGTTCCCTAACGACTTTACCCGCCTCGTCCATCCATTCCCGTCCGGGCACGGGTGCGATTCCCCCCGTACCGCGTCTGCCGGCTTTCCAATTCCGAGTTGACCCTGCGACGACCTGCCCGGCACGGTCTGCCTACGAGCACTCGTGCGAGGCTCACAGGCACGGCAACCACGCGGGGAGGAGAAGCGGCGGCGGCCTCGCAGTTCGGGGGGAGGCATCAGGGTTTTGATGCTTTGGCGTTGACCCGAAACAGCCCGCTTTTTATGACGCGGTTTCGTGGCTGGTAAGTTCTGGGTACCAGCGAGTGGTCGGATGCGACGTGCAGGCGACTTGGATTCGTGGGTTCGACCTCCGGACGAATATCGACCCCCTCGGGCACCGCGGCACGCACGCGACACCATCTGCGGGACGCGCCACAGGCAGGACGAATGGCAGGGCATCAACTCGACGGAAGCTCCGCTAACTAGATGACGACCCTGAAAAAGTGCTTGGGCGTGGACCTCGGCTCCAACACCGTCAAGGTGGTGGAAGTCGCCGTGGACCGTGAAGGACTGAAGGTCCTCAATGCGGCGTCCGCCGAAACGAACGTGGACCCGGCAGCCAGCCCCGAAGAGCGCCGCGACGCCATCGTCCGCGCCCTGCGCGAGCTGCTCAAGAAATCCAAGTTCTCCTCCAAGGATGCTGTTTTCGGACTGCCCGGACAGAAGGTCTTCATCCGCCGGTTCCGCCTGCCCGAGACGACCCCCGAACGCCTCGAAAGGATTGTCACCTACGAGGCGCGCCAGCAGATTCCCTTCCCGATCGACAAGACCGACCTCCAGTTCGAGTTCTTCCCGATCCCGGAGGAGAAGGAAGTCGAGGTCCTGCTCGTCGCTGTCCGCCATGACGAAGTCCGCGACTACATGACCCTGGTCAACAAGACAGGCCTGAAGCCGCGCGCCGTCGGCGTCAGCTCCTTCGCCGTCTTCAACTGTCAGGCCGCCTTGAAGCGCAACGTCGACGAGACTCAGGAGCGCATCGGCGTCCACGGCAAGTCTGCCGCCAAGGCCGCAGGCCCCAAGGGCAAGAAGAAGGCCGCCAGCCCCCTGGCCGCCCTCGCCGGCCTGCCGGTTATCGGCAAGAAATTCGCCCCTCCGCCCGAGCCCGAGGTCGAGGAAGAGAACGCCCAGGCCGAGCCTGCAGAGTTCGCCTTCGAGGAAGTCCACGCCTTCGTCAACCTCGGCGCGGCCGCCATGGACCTCACCGTCGCCCAGATGGGCAAGGTCCCCACCCTCAAGTTCTCCCGCTCCGTCCCCAACGCCGGCAACGACATCTCCCGCGCCATCATGGCCGGATGCGACATCGCCAGCTTCCTCGACGCCGAACGCATCAAGAAGCACCAGACCCGCCTGATGACCTTCGACTTCGACATGGCCGTCGACGAGGGCAGCCACAATCGCGACGCCTGTCTGGCAGCCTCACAGGCCACCGACCGCATTCTGGCAGAAGTCCGCCGCTCGCTCGACTTCTTCATCTCCCAGCCCGACGGCATGGCCGTCGATGCCATCATGCTCGCCGGCGGCCAGGCCCAACTCCCCGGCATGCCCGAGTACGTCGAGGAAAAGCTCACCATCCCCGTACAGGTTGTCAGTCAGGTCCCCGAGGAATCGGGCCTCATCTGGCGCCCGCAGGGCGAGGCGCTCACGCCCTACCTGCCTGCCGTCGGTCTGGCCCTTCAGGGTGTCAGCCTCGCCGACGTCTCGGTCGACTTCCTGCCCGTCGAACGAAAGATCACCCGCGACTACCCCTACCGCACCACCGGCGTCGTCGCCGCCCTGCTCGCCGGCGTGATCGCCATCGCCTCGATGGCCGGTCAGGGCTATACGCGCCTGTATCAGGCCGAGACCGCCTCGCTCATGGGCCGCAAGGGTCAGGATCAGGCGCAGGTCATGGCCGCCCGCGATGTGCAGAGCAAGCACGACCGCGCCGCCGACAAGCTCGTGCGCGTCTCCAAGGCCTTCGGCGAGCGCGACTACTGGCTCAACTTCCTCGCCCAAGTCGAATCCATCAAGCCCCCTGACGTCCTGATCCTGCGAATCCAGGGCAACCATGACGGCTCGGTCCGTATCGAGGGCGCCTGCGAACAACAGCGCTCGGCCGCCGACTTCAACGAGTCGCTTCGCCGCCTGCTCAAGGACCCCACCAAGGCCCCCGAGCTGGAAGCCATCGACGCCGTCCGCGGCCCCCAGAACCCGATTCCGGACGTGCCGTCCGCCTTCCGGTTTGCCATCGTGATGCAGACCTCCGACAAGTACAACTTGCTGAGGGTGACACCCACTCCCGACCCCCGGATGGACCCCCGCGGCGGCGTCAGGCCCGGCCAGCCCGGCGGGCGCCAGCCGGTCCCGCCTGGCGGGCGCGGCGCAGGCATCCTCTTCTGAGAGAACCCGGAGAAACCTGAATGAAGGACCAGCTCATCGTCTTGGGCAACCGCCTCCTGAAGAACATCGACCGCGTCGCCGTGGCCGTGTTCCTGGTGCTGGTCATTGTCATGGGCTCCCTGTACATGAAAGAGGGCGGCTACGTGCTCCCCGAGCTCGAGCTCGGATCCTCCCCCCCCTTCCGCGAGAAGGTCCCCGACGAGGACGGCCATTACGAGCGTCTGAAGCGCAATTTCTTCGATTTGCAGACCGATATCTCCCGCGATCAGGACCTGCGCCGACTGGCCGCCATCAGCATGTTCGACGCCCAGTCCATCAAGGGCGCCACCGAACAGGCACGCGAGATCGAGAACGACTACCGACGGGCCGAAAGAGCCTTCCAGACGCAAGATTACGGTAGCGCCCTTTCCCTTATAGAGAGCATCTTGCGCCGCAACGCATCACACCGCAGGACCCTCGAATTGCGAGATCAGGTCCTGGCAGCCACCCGGGGGGAAACCGGAAGCTGACAACCGCGACCCAATCGCCGCCCCCACAGGCGGCACCGGGAAGTCTCGCGGCGCGGCAACCAGCACACCGGCCCGGCCACCGCCGACCAGGGGAGACAGTTGACTTGACACCTTTTCCACGCACCCTGCTCCAATCCGGTGCCAGCCACCACCCAGCCGTCGAACGGGTTTCACCATCTCAGGAGAGTATCGGGCTTACTATGAGACGCCAGGTGACAGAACGATTCCTGCAACTCGTCGGCCGGGGGGCCATCCTGCTGCTGCTTGCCGTCGGCCTTGCCTGCACGGCCAGCAAGTCCAGCACGCTCACGGAGGCCGACCGCCAGCAGGTCGAGGAACTCCTCGCGCGCGCGCAGACCGAACTCGACGCCAAGAACTACGACCGCGCCATGACGGCAGCCATTGCCGCCTACGAGAAGGACACCAGCAACACCCGCGCGATCCAGCTTCGCAATCGCATCCAGAGCGAGCGCGAAGCCGCCATGGGCGCCGCCGCCGAGCGCAGCGTCCCCGAGCAGCTTGACTTCGCCCGCCGTCTGGCCCGCACCAACGACCACGAGGCCGCCAAGGCCGCCTTCGAAAAGGTCCTCGCCGTCGATCCCAACAACCGCGACGCACGCCGCGGCAAGGAAGCCGCCGAGAAGGCACTCGCCGACGCCAAGGCCAAGGAGCAGGAAGCCGCCCGTCGCACCGCGCTCGCCAACGCCCGCCGCCTCTACGACAGCCGCCAGTACACTCAAGCCATCGCCGCCTACGACGAAATCCTCAAGCAGGACCCGCGCAACAGCGAGGCCCAGCGCTACATCGCCCGCTCCCGCACCGCCATCGCCGACGAGCAGAAGAAGCAGCAGGAGGGCGAAATCGCCCAGCTCCTTGCCAGTGCCGAGCGCCAGGTCAAGTCCCGCCAGTTCGATGAAGCCGCCGCCACCTACCGCACCGTCCTCGAGAAGGACCGCGGCAACCGCGACGCCACCCGTGGCCTCCGCGACATCGACTCCGCCATCGCCGGCCAGAAGAAGGCCGAGGTCGACAAGCTGATCCAGGCCGCCCAGTCCAACGTCCGCGCCGACAAGCTCGACGCCGCGCTCGTCCAGCTCGACGCCGCCGAGAAGATCGACGCCGGCGACAGCCGCATCGCCCGCATGCGCAGCGACATCACCCGCCAGCAGGCCCGCGCCGCCGAAATCGCTGCCCGCCCCGCTCCTACACCCGCACCGACCCCGACCCCGCGGCCTTCGCCCA
>JAHCAW010000098.1 GCA_019634695.1 Candidatus Sumerlaeia bacterium | reverse complement strand
GAACATGCGCCGACATCCGACGCCGTCCGGCTCCCGAGTGGACATGAAGCCCTCCGCACATCCCCCCGACGCAAGTGTCCTGCCGGACCGCCCCGCCGGGCGTCCCGATTCCGGCAAGGGCCTGCCGGCGCCCGTCTGCGAGGTGGCCACCCGTACCCTGGCCCCCGACGCCCCGCGGCCGGACCTCTCCGTCGTCCTGATCAACTGGCGCATGGGAGCCGACCTCGCCGGGCTGGTGCCGAGCCTTCGGCAGCACCTCGTCTCGGTTTCCTGCGAAATCCTGGTCGTCAACAAGCCCTCGGGCGACGGCACCGAGGAGCTGTGCGCGGAGAATCCCTGGATCCGGCTGATCCCGCACGCGAAGTTCGGCATTTCGGAAATGCGCAATGTCGGTATCCGCGCCGCGCGGGGGCGTTACTGCCTGATGCTCGACGCCGACACGGAGATCTTTCCGGGCTGCTTCGACGCGCTCGTGCGCTTCATGGACACCTACCCGCGCGTCGGCGCCTGTGGCGGGCACACCACGCGGCTGGACGGTTCGCTGGAGCGCAACGTCAAGCGCTTCTACACGCTGCCCACGATCCTCGTGCGCCGCACGCCGCTGGCCGTGCTCTGGCCCGACAATCCGTGGAACCGCCACCACCTGATGATGGATCGCGACCCGGCGCATCCGTACTACGGCGACTGGGTGGCCGGCGCCTGCTTCTGCATGCGGCGCGAGGCCATCGAGGAGGTGGGCCTGTTCGACGACCGGTACTACTTCGGCTTCGAGGACACCGACTGGTGCTGGCGCGCCAAGCGCCTGGGCTGGAAGATCGCCTTCAATCCCGCCGCGCGCATCGTCCACAAGGTCCAGCGCAAGAGCGCCAAGGGCTTCAATCGCCTGACCGTCGAGCACCTGCTCAGCGGCGCCCGCTTCTGGTGGAAGCGCCTGCGCCTGACCTGGGGCGCGCCGGACACGACCGTCCGACTGCCCGTCCCGGCCCCCGAGCGCCGGAGCACCGGACCATGAGTCCCGACGCCGGCGTACCCGCCTGCGACATCACCCTCATCGTCGTGCACCGCAACGGCACCGAACTGCTGCGCGCCTGTCTCGCCAGCCTGCCCGCCGCCTGCGAGGGCGTCTCGTGGGAGGCAATCGTCGTCGACAACGGCAGCACGGACGGCAGTCCCGACCTGGTGCGTGCCGAGTTCCCCGACGCCCGCCTGATCGCCAATCCCGACAATCGCGGTTTCACGCGCGCCAACAATCAGGGAATCGAGATTGCCTGCGGCCGCTATATCACGCTGCTCAACAACGACACGGTCAGCAACCCGGGTTGCTTCGCCGAGGCGGTGCGGGCGCTCGACGCGCGGCCGGAGATCGGCGCCGCGGGCCTCAAGCTGCTCAATCCCGACGGCTCGCGCCAGCACTCCTGCCGCCGCTTCCCCAGCTTCCAGCAGGCCCTGTTCAGCCGCGAGAGCCTGCTCACCCGCCTGTTTCCCAACAACCCCTACTCGGCCGGCTACCTGATGAGCGACCTCGAGGAGGACCGCGTCCAGGACGTCGATTGGGTCAGCGGCGCCTGCCTCATCACGCGCCGCGAGGTGGTGGACCGCATCGGCGGGCTCGACGAGCGCTTCTTCATGTACAGCGAGGACGTGGATTTTTGCCTGCGCGTCTGGCAGGCGGGCTGGCACGTGGCTTACCTGCCCGTTGCGACGGTCGTCCACTACATCGGCCAGACCTCGTCGCGGTTTCCCTTCATGCCGATCGTCGAGCGGCATCGCTCGATGTATCGCTATTACAAAAAGCACTACAGTCGGGAATTGATATTTCTGGACATCGCGACCGCCGCGATGGTCGTGGTCCGCTGCGCGGCGCAACTGGTTGCCGCCTGGCGGCGTCGCGCCCCCGCGCCGGCCGCCGTTCCGGGGGAGCAACGCCCATGACCAGCAGCTACGTCATCGCCCTGGTCGTGGCGCTGGCCTGCACGGCGCTCGCGCATGCGCTGCTGCCGGGTTGCACGGGGCGGCCGCTGCACGAGGGCACCGACGAGCGTCCCGCGCGCGCCGGCATGGGCCTGTGGGCCGGCCTGCTGCTCTCGACTGCCATCATTGCGTATTTCCAGCAGCGCCTGCCCCAGCCCACCGGCACGCTGCGCGGCGTGGGCCCGTCGCTCTGGCCGCTGCCGTTGGTCGCCCTGCCGATCCTTGTGCTCGCCCTGCGCAGCGACGTCTCGCGCCCGCGCAGCGAGCGCCACATCGCCGGCCTGCTTGCCACGGGGTTGCTGCTCGCTTTCGCCGGCTTCGCGGTCGATCACGTCACCGCTCCATGGAGCGGCACCGTCAGCCTCGCGCCCGTCGTGACCGTCGTCGTCACGGTGCTCTGGCTGTTCCTGCTGGCAAGCATCGTGGAACTGGTCGGCCTGGTGCCGATGGGCGTGCCGCTCTTCGGCCTGGCGCTGTCGCTTGTCGTGTGGCTCAGCCGCGGCAGCCAGCAGACGACGGCGTCCTACGCGCTGGCCGGCATCGTGGCCGGCGCCGTGCTGGGGCGCCTGCTCATCGACGCGCTGCTGCGGCGCGGCTTCGCCTACGGCAAGGCGGAGATCTTCGCGCTCGGCGTGTGGCTCACCGCGATGACGACGGTCTCGTTTCTCAAGAGCGTCGCCCTCGCCGGCTTCGTGCTGCCGCTGGGCGTGCTCGCCGTCGGCCTCGTCGTCGTCATGCTCCGCGCATTCGAGCGCTCGCTGATCCTCCGAGAGACACCCCGGGCGGAGTAACCGGCGCGCCCTCGCGGCCGCGCTCCGGATTCCCGACGACATCACATGCCTCTGACCATCGTCCATCCCGTTGCCGTCCTGCCCTTTCGCAAGTGCGGCCTGCCGCTGTCCGCGATGATTGTTGGCGCGATGTCGCCCGATCTCGAGTATCTCTATCATCTGGCTCCCAGGGGCCGGATTGGCCACACGCCGCTTGGCCTGATCGTGTTCTGCGTCCCGGTTGGACTGGCCGTGCTGTGGCTCTTTCACCGCGTCTGGAAGCAGCCGCTGCTCGATCTGTTCGCCGGCGAGCGTTCTGGTGATCGCGAGCACTTCGCCTTCCTGCCTCTGGGACGATTGGCGCTGCTGGCGGCCGCGATTCTGTTCGGTGCCGTGACGCATGTGACGTGGGATTCGTTCACGCACCGGGGCGGATGGATGGTTCAGAACGTGCCAGTGCTGAGCGCAGCGGTTGTGCAGACCGAATGGTTCACGCTGCGGGTGTACAAGATCTTCCAGCACGGCAGCACCCTGCTTGGTTTCGGGATCTTCGGCTTCATCGCGTGGTGTCATCGGGCTCGGCTCGCGCGGGTGCCGAAGCGTAGCTGGGCCTTGTTGGCAGGTGCGTTCGTGTTGGGCGGGCTTGCGGGACTCGGAATCGCGGCATTGCGCGAGGGACTGCCAGAGAATGCGACGGCGGCCGCGCGGCTCTTCGGCATCGGAATCGTCTCCGGTGCGGCTGTGTTCCTCGCCGAAGTGACGCTCTACGCTATTGCATGGCACACCGGAGTCTTGAACCGGCTGCGCGCGCAGGAGAGTCCTCGGGCGTAGATGTCTCGGCGTCGGAGGCATACTGAGGTACCAATCTACTATCCCTCTCGCATGGCCGCCGCATCCACAGATTCGGCTCTGGCGCACTTCAGTATTGCGTTGGTCCATGATCCGGTAAGCCTTCGCAGTCTTGAAGGGCTCATTGCCACTTGACCGCCCGCTCGAACGGTCGCATTGAGTGCAAGAAGCCCGCACGGGCAAGGGATCGCTCGCCTTGTCGAGGAGAGGTCGATGGACTCTGCAACAATCAAGTTGTTCCTTCCGAACGGAGATGCAAAGCGCCTTCGAACCGGTGAGGTCTCCAATTGGACGGGCAAAGCCTTGGCGGCACCTCGTACCGAAATCGATGAACTGCTGGCTCGTGAAGAGTTGGGAAGTGCTGGGGTATACCTTCTGCTAGGTGAGGATGCTGCAACCGGGAGACCGCTCGTATACATTGGAGAGGCGGAGGTTGTCCGCGATCGGCTTCGGCAACATAAGTCGCGAGACTTCTGGACATCTGTCGTCATCTTCGTCAGCAAGGATGAGAATCTGACCAAAGCGCATGTGAAGTACCTGGAAAGTCGCCTGATCAAAGAGGCACAGAGCGCAGCCCGCTACAAGCTGGAGAATGCAAACGAGAGCAATCCGCGTCTGCCCGAGTCTGACCGGGAAGACATGGAAGTCTTCCTTGGCCGCATTCGGCAGGTGTTGCCAGTGCTGGGATCGGATGTCCTGTTGCCGATTGGCGGAACATCGCCTCGAAGAAGCGGTACGCCGGAGCTTGTGTGCAAGATCAAGGCGGCCTGCGCCAAGGGCCGTCGGACTGAATCGGGTTTCGTGGTATACAAGGATTCTACGGCAGTCCGGGATCTACGCCCCTCAGCTGATCAGGCACCCAACATCGTGACTCTGCGCGAGCGCCTTGTCTCAGAAGGTGTCTTGGTGGAAAGGGATGGCCTCCTCCACTCCATGCGCGACATGGAGTTCAGCAGCCCCAGTGCTGCAGCGGCTGTAGTTCACGGGGGCAGTGCCAATGGCCTCACGTCTTGGAAGGATTCCTCCAACCGTTCCCTGAAGGAAATCGAAGGGGATTGAGGGCACGATGGAGGTAGTCGCTCCCCGGGCGCCTTGCCTCACTCCGGCTTTCTCGCGACGAGGAACTCGTACGCGTACCAGCTTGAATGCGCCCGGTGCATCGCGGGCTCCTGCGCGAGCAATCCCACCACCGCCAATGCCTCGCAGTCGTCCGCGTACTTGCGTCGCAACTCCTCAATGCGCGCCTCCATTGGCGTGTAGAAGTCCTCCCACCATGCCTCGTCCGGCAGCGTGAACTGGCCGACGAGATCGAATCCGCTTCTGCGAATGGCCTTCACGGCATCCGGGGCCCAGCCCATCGTTGGGTACTCGGACTCGAACATGGCCTTCACTTCGGCGGGCGGGTCCTCGCGGCGCCAGACGGACTCGGTGAATGCCAGGTATCCGCCGGGGCGCAGCAGCCCAAAGCAGACTTGCAGCGCCGCTTCGAGGCCGATGCAGTAAAGCGCCCCTTCGGACCAGACGAGGTCGAAGCTTGCGGGCGGCAAATCCAGGCTGCTCATGTCGCCAACCATCGGGTGGACGCGGTCGGCAAGGCCCCGCGCAGCGACCTTCGCACGCAGGG
Organism: Candidatus Sumerlaeia bacterium; assembly: GCA_019634695.1. Lineage (GTDB taxonomy): Bacteria > Sumerlaeota > Sumerlaeia > SLMS01 > JAHLLQ01 > JAHCAW01. The sequence goes on along the minus strand of JAHCAW010000098.1, from coordinate 3,597 downwards.
ACCCGATGAAGGGCGCATGACTGTCGACGGCCACAATGGTGCCGGCGAGAAGCTCCGCCAACTGGAGTGTTTGCTTACCCCCGCCGCAACCCAGGTCCAGTACGGCAGGAATTGGAGGCAGCCCGGCGCACAGCGCCAGAGCCCGCGCCGCCGCGGCGTTGCTGCCGGGGCCTTGCCTTGGGAGCGACTCGTACAACTCCATGAAGATCGGCCAGTACCGCTCGGGGAATTCGCTCATCTCACGCCTCTCCCTCTCCGCCGGGTCTTAGCCCGAGGAACACTTCATGCCCCGCGGTGTTGGGTGCGCTGTGTTCGAAGGGAACCGCGAGCGCGTCGAAGCCCGCTGCAGCAATCAACTCCAACCATGTGGCTCTCGCGAACAAGCCCATCACATGCCGATCATGGGCGACCTCGACCGTGCCGTCCGCGCTCTTGAGCAGGTAGACCATATCGGTCGTGTAGGTTTCGCTCCCGGGTGTTGGGGCGTCGCGCCACTCCAGATACCTCAAGCTGCGCCCAGCCCCGTCGCTGCCGCCCGCCTCGATGCCGGGTTCGAAGGACTCCGCAACGAAGTCCGGCTGGAACATCCCGACGCCGCCCGGCGCGGTGTGTGCGAAGGCCGTGGCGATCGCAGCGGCAAGGTCCCCGCGCGAGGCCATGTAGGCGATCGCATCATGGATCAGCACGCAGTCGAAGGGACGGCCGAGCCGGACCGAGCGCATGTCGCCCTGGAGGTGTTCGCACTCAGGATTCAGCCGTCGGCTGATGCCCAACATGGCCGGTTCCACGTCGACGAGTGTGCACGCCAGCGTCGCCTTCAGGAACGCGGCGTTGTGACCGCCTCCGCAGCCGAGGTCGAGCAGCGTTCGCGGCGGACGACGGCAATGCTTCTCGAACAGGCGCCGGTAGAAGCCGGCCTCCTCCGCGTAGTCCTCGACTGGCGTCAGCAGGGGATACCAGTCCGCCAGATCGCGATACAGCCTTAGGGCCAACCCCGACGCCCCCTCCGTTCCCTCCACCATGCAGACGCCTCCCCGCGCCCACTCACGGCGCTTGAGAGTCAGCGGCACTCGCCCCTGCCACATTCACGCGCATCACCTCGCCGCTGTCGTACCAGTGTTCGCCCACACGCACCATCGCCGGCAGGATCGTGAATGCGCGCGCCTCGGTGGCCATCAGCGGCACCTCGTAAACGATACGGTTCGTCGACTCCACCGCCCGCCACGGGCGACCCGTTGCCGAAACGTAGTTTACCCGCGCGAAGTCCGGAAAGCGCACATGGCTGTCCTCAAGCAACCCGACCAGCCCCGCGCCCTCCACGATCACCTGATAGGTGAACGCTTCGCCCGCGCGCACCGTGTCCTCCTTGATGCCCGCCTTGATCGCCGAGCCCACCGCCAGCGCGGGTCTGGCCTCCGGCAGCGGGATCGGCTCGTGGCCGAACTCGCGGATGCGTGCGCGCACGCGCTCGGTGAACTCGTCCCACGGGAAGTGCGGCCCCGGATCGCTCTTGTTCCACGGCTGCATCTGATAGTGCCCGAGCAGCCCCGGGCCGTTGAAGCGATAGTCAGACTCGCCGAACGGCGTGCTCCACGGCCCGACGTAGGCCGTTCCTTCCGGCTGGTACGCCGGAATCTCCCACTTCACGCACAGGTACGCGCACAACTGCACCAGCGACTCCAGCATCTCCGGCGTCCACGTCTCGGGCCGCCGGCCCCAGCCCACGCACTCGATCCCGAACGCCCGCGCGTTGTAGTAGGTCTGCGTGTGCGCGATGTCCGTCTCGTTCACCATCACGCAGATCTCGCCGCTCGGCCCCATCACATAGTGGGCGCTCACCGACCGGTCGTTGCGCTTGAAGTAATTGATGTTTCCCAGGAACGCCCGGAACTGGTTGTCCTCGTGCGACATCCCTTGGCGCCAGCCGCCCTCGGTGGTGTGGATCACGATCGAGTCGACCGTGGCCGGGGTGCGCTGGGCTTTGCGGAAGTGCCCTGCCGGCACCCACGCCATGGGCGGCGGCGGGGGAGAGGGAATCTGCCAGACGCGCGCCATGGGCGCCGGCTCGGTCGGCGCCGGTTCGGCGGGCGCGTACTCGTCGTCGGCCGCCTCGTCCTGCCCATGGGCGGCCGCAACCGCTCCCATCGCCATTGCCATCCCCACCCCCAGAACCGTTGTCCACCAGCGCGTCGCCGTCATGCTCATCGTCCAATCTCCGTCGGGCCCGTTGCCACTGTGGCGTTGCTGACCGGGAATCCTGCGGCGGTCAACCCAGAACGGGCCCCCCGGTCTGCCCCCCCTTCGCCTTGACAGAACTGCTGGCGCGGGGTCTGAATTCGGGTGTCTTCCGCATGGCGGGAGCAGAAGTTGTGAATTCACGCGCAAGAAGGTGGCGATTGCCTGAACTCGTCGAGACCAGCGTCGTTCTCTCTCAGGCCGAGCTTGTGGAGTTCTGTGGCAAGAACGACGAGAAGTTTCGGGAACTCCAGACGCACTTGGACGCCAAGCTCGTGTTGCGGGGCAACCGGCTGAAGATCCTCGGCTCGCCCGAGGACGTCGAGCGCACCACGCACGTCGTCCGCGAAATCCTTGAGGTTGTGCGCCAGCGTGGCCGCCTGTCGGACCACCAGTTCCGCTCTGCCATGCGCTACGCCTCCGAGCGTGCCCGCGCCGGCCTGCCTCCCGTCGAGCCGATCGCCGACGGCACGGCCACCCCGTTCCGCGAGCCCCCGCCCGGCGAGCGCCTGACGGACTACCTGCTCGAGCCGATCATCGTGCCGCTGCGCCGTCGGCGCCTCTCGCCGCTCACCTCGACCCAGCGCGAGTACGTTGCCGCGATCCGCTCCAACACGATCGTCTTCGGCATCGGCCCCGCCGGCACCGGCAAGACCTACCTCGCCATGGCGATGGCCGTCGCCTCGCTGACCGCCGGCGAGGTCAACCGCATCATCCTCTGCCGCCCGGCCGTCGAAGCCGGCGAGCGCCTCGGCTTCCTGCCCGGCGACCTCGCGCAGAAGTTCGACCCCTACGTCCGCCCACTTTGGGATGCCCTGTACGAGATGATGGAAGCCGAGCGCATCCGCGAGCACGTCGCCTCCGGCATCATCGAGATCGCCCCGCTGGCCTACATGCGCGGCCGCACGCTCAACAACGCCTTCGTCATCCTCGACGAAGGCCAGAACACCTCCATCGAGCAGATGAAGATGTTCCTGACGCGGCTGGGCTTCGAGTCCAAGGCCGTCATCACCGGCGACGTCACGCAGGTGGACCTGCCGCGCGGCCAGATGTCCGGCCTGATGCACGCCCACAAGGTGCTCACCGGCATCGAGGGGGTCGGCTTCACGCAGTTCGGTAACCGCGACGTCGTCCGCCATCCGCTGCTGACCAAGATCATCAACGCCTATGAGCAGGACAAGAAGGCAGAGCGCGAGGGCGGCGACACCGCACACGGCCCGCACGGCCATTTGCGCGCCGCCCTTCCCCGTGCTGCCCACGACGAGCCGGCCTCGGGCTGACGGCTCCACGATCCCCGCACCCCGCGAGGCCCCGAGGTGAGAGTCGTCCCCATCACACGCAAGGCGCGCGAGCTGGCCCGCG
>JAHCAW010000097.1 GCA_019634695.1 Candidatus Sumerlaeia bacterium | reverse complement strand
GCGCGTCCACCCGCACCTGCAACTCGCAGAAGTTCGTGCGGGCCACGTTGGCCGTCTCGGGGAAGACGCCGGCCGGCAACACGCGCACGAACGGCTCGTTCTCGTAGAACTGCTCGTAGAGCGCCCGCAGACGGACCTCCGGAATGTCCTCGTTCAGGCCGGCGTAGACGGTGGACAGAATCCCTCGCTCCATCGGCAGCAGATGGGGGACAAACGTGATCTCGCACGGCGCGCCGGCGAGCCGCGTCAGCGTCTCCTCGATCTCGGGCTGATGTCGGTGCGAGGCGACCTTGTAGGCCGAAAAGTTCTCGTTCGCGTGGCAGTAGTGTGTCGTGTCGGTGGGCGTGCGGCCGGCGCCGCTGACGCCGGACTTGCAGTCGGCCACGACCGAGCCGCGCACGAGCATGTCCTGCTTCATGAGCGGCGCCAGCGCCAGAATCACCGACGTCGGGTAGCAGCCCGGACAGGCGACGAGCGTCTGGCCGATGATGTTGGCGCGGTTGATTTCCGGCAGGCCGTAGACGGCGCGGCGATTGAGCTCGGGAGCCGGGTGGGTGACGCCGTAGGTGCGCTCGTAGACGCGGTGGTCGCGGAAGCGGAAGTCGGCGCTCAGATCGAAGACGCGAATCCCGCGCTCGAGCAGGCGGGGGGCAAACTCGGCGCCGACCGTGTGCGGCAGGCAGAGGAAGGCGGCACGCACATCGGCGGGCAGGGCGGCGGCATCGACTTCCTGAATCGGCGGCAGGTCCGCGCCGCGCAGGCCACCGAAGACCTCGCCCACGTCGGTGGGGGAGTCCACGCGCGCCTGCAAGGCCGCGACCCGCACCCCGGGATGCCTCAGCAGCAGTCGCAGCAGCTCGCCCGCCGTGTAGGCACGCGCCCCGATGATTGCGACCGGAATCCTTGCGTCCGCCATGATGCCCGCTTCGTGGGAACTCGCCCTGCTCCGGGCATCATGCCGGTTTCCTTCTCCGACGCAAGCGGCACCTTTGCCCTTTCGGGCGACGGGCGCTCCCCCCCGGCCCGCCTCCGGAGGCCTACCGCGCGGCGGTCAGGCTCTCCTCCAGCGCCAGCGCCCGCGGGAACAGGATGTTGTTCTCCTTGTGGACGTGGATGTGCATGTCGGCCTCCAGCGCCTCGAGCGACGCATAGAGCACCCGCCAGGAGTTGCACGCGCCCTCGGGCGTCTGGAAGTCGCCGGTCAACCGACGGAAGGTCTCCAGCGCGTTGCCGGCGTTGTCGTGCTCCTCTTCCATGCAACGGATGGGATGCTCGACCCCCGTGGCGGGGAACTGGTCCGGCGCCACCCCGTGCTCCATGTGCCGGATCCAGGGGAAGAGGATGCGCTCCTCTTTCATGGCGTGGTGCTCGAGCTCGGCGCGGAAGGCCTCGAAGACTCGCGCCAGTTCCAAGACCTCGGGGTGGCCGGCACCATGCGCGTGGGCGACCTTCTGGGTGAGGTAGCTCAGGCGGGGCAGCTCCTGGGCCAGATAGGAGTGATGGGTGGAGACGATGTTGTGAATCAGATCGGAGAGCGGGGCAGCGGCCCAGTCGGTGGCGTCGGCTGCTGCGGGTGCGGCATCGGCGGCTTCGAGAGCGGCGATGACGGTGGGCAGGTCGGCGCCGCGGCGCTGGCAGGCGTCGGCGAGGGGAAGCTTGCCGCCGCAGCAGTAGTCGATGCGGTGGTGCTCCAGGATGCGTGCGAGTGCGGGGTTGCGGGCGACGAGCTGGCCGACGGGTGTGTCGTGTGTGATGGGGGCGAGACTCATGGGGCGCTCCTTGATATAGTTGTAGACCCGAATATCCAGATTGACTTGGCGGCCGGGGAGTGGTCTCGTGCCGCTTGTGTGAACAAGGGTAGCGCCCTATTTCTGGATGTCAAGGTCCAAATATACAGAAAGGCCGGCCGTGCTCTCCCAGACCGCCGAATACGCCCTGCGCGCCGCCCTCGTCCTGGCCCACCACGACCCGGTGTCGCTGGTCGCGGCCGACATCGCGGCCACCGCCCATGTGCCACCGGACTATCTGGCCAAGGTGATGCAGGCGCTGCGTCGCGGCGGGCTGGTGCGCTCGCGGCGCGGCTACCATGGCGGGTTCTCCCTGTCGCGGCCCGCGACGGCGATCACGATCCTGGACGTCATCCACGCCGTCGAGCCGACGGGGCGGCTCCACGAATGCCCGCTCGGGCTGGCCTGTCACGAGTCCGGACTATGTGCCTTGCACCGGAGCTTGGACGAGGCGACGGCGGCGTTCGAGCGGCATCTGGCGGGGCTGACGCTGGCGGCGGTGCTGCGGACGGTGCCGGGGGAGCGTCCGATGGGGTTGCCGGCCGAGCGGGACTCAGCCCTTGACGTGCCGGGGGGTGGGGAGTAACTCCTATCCGATATGGGGACTTCAAGAGCCCCTTGTCCGATTCGCGGGAGTCTTCTCCATGATTTCGACCACGGGCGAGTATGCCCTGCGCGCCGCTGTCTATCTGGCCCAGAACGACGGCGAGCCGATGACGACGGTACAGGTCGCCGAGGTGACGAAGGTGCCGCAGGGATACCTGTCGAAGATTCTGCAGGCGCTGGTGAAGCGGGGCCTTGCGCGCTCGCAGCGCGGTCTCGGCGGCGGCTTCGTGCTGACGCGTCCGCCGGGCGAGATCACGGTCTACGAAGTTCTCACAGCGGTCGACGCGGCGCCGGAGCGCATTCACACGTGTCCTCTCGGCATTCCGGGCCACATCGGACTCTGCCCGGTGCATCGGCTGGTCGATGAAGCGATCGCCAACACCGAGCACGCATTCCGCACGGCGACGCTGGAGTCGCTGCTCATGAGCACGCGCGGCGTGCAGCCATTGTGCGCCGAAGTGGCTGAGTAGGGTCGCCCACGAGAAGTGTGCAGTTGGAAGCGCGCGCGGGAGTCTGCCGCGTGGCGCCGATCCGTGCGTTGCTTTGCACCCCTCTCACTCGAAGGCCGGCATTACGCTGGGGGGCAGGGGGCCGAGGTCGGAGGCGGTGCAGTTCTGGAGCACCTGTTCCGGGGTCTTGGCGCCGGGGATGGCGGTCTGGACCGCCGGGTGGCTGATGCAGAAGCGCAGGCTGACCTCGACTTTGCTCTGCTTCGGGAAGGCGTCGTAGAGCGGCTGGAGGCTTTCGAGCTGCGCGAGGTAGGCGTCGAGCTTCTCGGGTGCCAGGTTCATTTTGCGGTGGTCGTCCTCGCCGAAGCGGCTCGTGCGGTCGAACTTGCCGGCGAGCAGGCCGAAGAGAATCGGAATGCGCGCGATGACACCGACGCCGTGGCGCAGCGCCGCGGGGAAGAGTGCCCGTTCCGCCTCGCGCTCGAGCAGGTTGTAGCGCACCTGGATGACATCGAGCAGGTTGGCGTGCTTCTCGAGCAGCGGGACGCTTTCGTTCTCCTTGAAGGACATGACGCTCCAGCCGGCGTGGCGAATCTTGCCCTGTTGCTTGAGCAGGGCGAGGGCCTCCCAGGGGGCGTCGCTTTCGAGCATGGCGGTCGGGTGGCTGTGCAGTTGCAGGATGTCGATGCAATCGACGCGCAGGCGACGCAGGCTTTGTTCGCAGGCGAAGACGATGTAGTCCTTGTCGGCGTTCATGCGGATGGGGCCGTAGCCGCCGTCGTCGGCCTTGGTGGCGTTGTAGAAGTCGCTGCCGGCCTTGGTGGCGAGGACGACGCCGGTGCGCCCACGTTCGGCGAGCACCTCGGCGATCAGTTCCTCGGAGTGCCCGTGGCCGTAGTTGTCCGACGTGTCGATGAGCGTCACGCCTTGGTCGAGGGCCTCGTGGAGCGCGCGCTTCGAGACGCGGTCGTCGGTCGGTCCCCAGTGCAATCCGCTGATGGCCCACGATCCGAAGCCGATCGTCGAGACGTGCGGGCCGCGTGCTCCCAACCGCGTGTACTTCATGGCGTCACCTCGTGCTGCATCGTTCAGGCGTAGGGTTTGCCGAGTTCGGCGGCCAGCGTGCGGACCGTCTCGACGAGCGTGTCGAGCGCCGCCTCGCGGGGCAGATCCTCGCGCGGTTCGGCGAGCCGGAACTTGAGCTCGGCCATGCCGCGCGGCATGTGGCGGGGCGACAGGATGATGCGGATGGGCGCGCCGATGAGATCGGCGTCGGCAAACATGAAGCCGGCGCCGACGGAGCGTCGGTCGAGCAGCACGTCGAAGCCGGCGGCCGTCAGCTCGTCGTGCAGCTTCTGTCCCGTCGGTGCGACCGTTTCGTCCTTCGCCGTGCCGAGGCAGCAGATCTGCACCTGGAACGGCGCGATCGAGATCGGCCAGAAGGGGCCGAACTTGTCGTGGTTCTCCTCGACGACCGAGGCCATCGTGCGGCCCACGCCGATTCCGTAGCATCCCATGATCGGCGTGCGCAGCGAGCCGTCCTCCTCGGAGTACTCGAAGCTCATCGCCGCGGTGTACTTCGTGCCGAGCTGGAAGATGTTGCCGACCTCGATTCCGCGGGTCAGGCGCAGCGGTTTGCCGCACTCGACGCACGGGTCGCCCTCGTTGACGTCCGTCAGGTCGTGCACCGGGGTGCCGGCGGGCATGTCGCGCTCGAAGTTGAACCCGGTTGTGTGCAGGTCCACCGCGTTGGCGCCGATCACCAGGTTCGGCGAGCGGGCAACCGATTCGTCGAAGAGCAACGTGACCTTTGAGGTATCGAGCCCGATGGGCCCGACGAAGCCGGCGACGCTGCCGAAGGGGGCGAACTCCTCCTCGGTCATGGGGCGGATGTCGCCGGTGCGCAGGGCCTTGCGGAGCTTGGCCTGGTTCACCTCGAAGTCGCCGCGCACGAACGCGATGACCGGGCGGCCGTCGCCCACGAAGGCGACCGCCTTGCAGGCGTGCGTCGGGTCGGTGCCGAGGAAGGTGGTCACCTCCTCGATCGTCTTCTTGGCCGGTGTCACGACGTTGCCCAGGGGCTGAAGGGCTTCGGTGGCTGCGTACGAGCGGGCCGAGCGCGCCACCTCGCGATTGGCGCGGTAACCACACGCATCGCACAGCACGAGCGTGTCTTCGCCCACATCGGAGACGAGCATGAACTCGTGTGCGACGCTGCCACCCATCATGCCGGTGTCGGACTCGATGTCGACCACCTGCCGCAGGCCGACGCGCCGGAAGATGCGAACGTAGGCCGCATGGCACTCCTTGTAGTAGGCTGCGAGATCCTCCTGCGTGCGATGGAAGGAGTATCCGTCCTTCATCGTGAACTCGCGCACGCGGATCAGGCCGCCGCGGCTGCGCGGCTCGTCGCGGAACTTCGTCTGAATCTGGTACACCATGAACGGGAACTGGCGATAGCTGTCCACGTTGGAGCGGGCCAGGTCGACGACGACTTCCTCGTGCGTCATGTTGAGCACGCAGGGGTGCTCGTTGCGGTCCGTGAAGCGCAGCATTTCGGAGCCGACGGTCTCGTAGCGTCCCGACTCGCGCCACAGCTCGGCGGGGGAGACCACCGGCATCAGGATCTCCTGGCCGCCGATGGCGTTCATCTCCTGGCGGATGATCTCCTCAACGCGGCTGCACGCGCGCTGCGCCAGCGGCAGCAGCGAGTAGATGCCCTGGCCCACCTGGCGAATGTAGCCGCCGCGCAGCAGCAGCCGGTGCCCGGGGGTTTGGGCATCCTTGGGGTCGTCGGGCAGTCGCTTGCCAACCAGATGCTCGATGTACACGGCGCGGGTTCTCCGGGCGGGGGTCTGCGGGACGGTGTCCCAAGGGCGGGGCGACGGTGGCGCGGGCCGGCGTCGGGGTCAAAGGGGAAGGCGGGGAGGACGGAGCTGTGGCTCAGGCGGGCCAAGTGCCCGAGCCCTTCAGGCTTCCAAGTTCGTTTCGGGGGCCCGGACTGGCCGGTTGACTTTCGCCGTGGAGAGCCCCAGCGTCGCCATCGGGGTGGGAAGTCCATCCGGGTGGTGCATTCATGCGTGGTTCAGGCACGTTCCTCCTTCTGCTGCCGTTGACGGTGGCGGTTCTCCTTGTCGGATTGGCCGGTGGCCAGCCGACCCTCGAACCGGTCGTGACCGGTGTCACGCGACCGGTCGATCTCCTGCAGTCGCCCATCCCGGGCGACGAGCGCCTGTTCGTCGTCCAGCAGAACGGCCAGATTCGCATCGTCGAAAACGGCACCCTGCTGGCCACGCCGTTCCTCAATCTTGGCGGCACGGTCAGCGCCAGCGGCAACGAGCGCGGCCTGCTCGGCATGGCCTTCCATCCCAACTATGGCAGCGGCACGGACTGGTTCTTCGTCAACTACACGACGACCGCCTCGCCCGGCAGCACGGTCATCGCGCGCTACAGCGTGTCGTCGAATCCCAACGTCGCCGACCCGGCCAGCGGCGTCACCCTGCTCACCTACACGCAGCCCAACACCAATCACAACGGCGGCCAGATCGCCTTCGGACCCGACGGGTATCTCTACATCGCCTCGGGCGACGGCGGCGGATCCAACGATCCCAACTGCACCGGCCAGAACATCCTCTCCCTGCTTGGCAAGATTCTGCGCATCGACGTGGACACCAACTCGGGCACCGCCCCCCATCACGCGATTCCCGCGACGAATCCGTTCGTCAGCGTGACGGGGCGCGACGAGATCTGGGCGTGGGGCCTGCGGAATCCGTGGCGCTTCTCATTCGATCGCGCCACCGGGGACCTGTGGATCGCGGACGTGGGACAGGGTGCCCGCGAGGAAATCAACTTCCAGCCCGCCGCCTCGACCGGCGGCGAGAACTACGGATGGAAGGTAATGGAGGGCACCAATTGCACGGGCCAGACCGGCGGCTGCGCCACGGCCGGCGTCACGCTGCCCGCGTGCAACGATCCGTCGCTCGTCCTGCCCGTGCGCCAGTACACGACCGGCTCGGCCGGCAACTGCGCCATCATCGGCGGCTTCGTCTATCGCGGCACCGCCCTGCCCGACCTCGTCGGGTGGTACATCCACGGCGATCATTGCTCAGGCGACATCTGGGCATACAACCGCACGACCAACCAGAATGTGGAATTGTTCGACGCGGTGGGCGCGATCCTCACCTTCGGGCAGGCCCGCGACGGCGAACTCTACGTCGGGGCCGGCACGACGGTTTACAGGATTGCCCCGGGCCCGACGGCGGTGGTGGATGGCTGGGCGGTCTACTGATCCGCTCGGGCCGCAACCTCGCCGGGAGAGTACATCATGTTCCGATTTGGCGCCTTGTGGATGGCAGTCCTTCTGGCGGTGGCCTGCGCGAGCCGCCCGGCCGAGTACGCCGCCGGCAGCTACCTGCCCCCAACCTCGCCCGACACCCTGATTCCCCAACCGCTTCAGCTCGACACCCGCGAAGGCGTCTTCGTTCTGGATGCCGACACGCGCGTCACCTGGCAGCGCGGGAACAAGGACGCCCAAGGCGCGGCCGACCTGCTGGCCAGCTACATCGACCGCGCCACGACGCAGACGCTCGTCACCGCGCAGGTGCCGATGCTCGGGCCCCCGCAGGGCGGGATCCACCTGACCTTTGCCGGCGCCGACAAGACGTTGGGCGCCGAGGGCTACCAACTCGACATCGCGCCCGGCCGCATCGTCCTGCGCGCCAGCGAACGCCGCGGCCTCCTGATGGGCGTCCAGACGATCCGTCAACTGCTGCCGCCCCCGGGCACCGCGCCGGCCGACATGCCCATCGCGCTGCCCGCGCTTTCGATCCGCGACACGCCGCGCTTCGCCTGGCGCGGCATGCATCTCGACGTCTGTCGTCACTTCATGCCGCTGGAATTCGTGAAGCAGTACATCGACCTGCTGGCGCTCTACAAGTTCAACACGTTCCACTGGCACCTGACCGAGGATCAGGGCTGGCGGCTGCATGTGCCGGCGTATCCGCGGCTGACGGAGATCGGCGCGTGGCGCTACGGCCCCGGCGGGCGGCATGGTGGCTTTTACACCGAGGCCGACGCGCGCGAGGTCGTCGCCTACGCCGACGCGCGCGGCATCGTCGTCGTGCCCGAGATCGAGATGCCGGGGCACTCGGTGGCCGCGCTGGCCGCCTATCCGCAGTACTCCTGCACCGGCGGGCCCTTCGAGGTCGCCACCACGTGGGGCGTCTTCGACGACGTCTACTGCGCAGGCAAGGACGAGACCTTCGAGTTCCTCGAGGGCGTGCTCGATCATGTGCTCGCCGTCTTCCCGAGCGAGTACATCCACATCGGCGGCGACGAGTGTCCCAAGACGCGATGGAAGGAGTGTGCCGATTGTCAGGCGCGCATCGCGGCCGAAGGGCTCGCCGACGAGCACGAGCTGCAAAGCTACTTCATCCGCCGCATGGAGACCTATCTCAACGCCCGCGGCCGGCGCCTGATCGGCTGGGACGAAATCCTCGAAGGCGGCCTCGCCCCCAACGCCACCGTCATGTCGTGGCGCAGCACCAAGGGCGGCATCGAAGCCGCCCGCCACGGGCAGGACGCCGTCATGACGCCGCTGTCCCACCTGTACTTCGACTACCGGCAGTCGGCCGAACCCGGCGAACTGGGCGCCACCTACACGCGCCGCACGATCGACCTCGAGCGGGTCTACTCCTTCGAGCCGATCCCCGAAGAGCTGACCCCCGCCGAGGCACGCCACATTCTGGGCGCGCAGGCCAACGTCTGGACCGAGCAACTGAAGACGCCGGCCGACGTCGAGTACATGGTGCTGCCGCGCATGCTGGCGCTCGCCGAGGTCGTCTGGTCGCCCGCCGACGTGCGCGACTGGACCGCCTTCCGCCGCCGCGTGCGTGCGCACTACCCGCTCTTCGACGCCATGGGGCACAACTATCGGCGATACGACTGAACCGGCACCGGCGCCGATTTCTCCTTTACAGTCCGAACGCCGGCCTGTTCTCGTCGGCGCTACGACACGACGCTCCACGGGCATGATGCCCACATCAGGGACAGAGAAAGGGACGACATGACGAAATCGGAACTGATCGAAGGCGTGGCAAACGCCTGCCAAGGCGTGAACAAGGGCGACATCGCCCGCGTGCACGACGCAATTTTCGAGGAAATCGCCAAGGCCCTGGAGGCCGAGGGCCGCTTCGCCGTCGCCGGCTTCGGCACGTTCGACGTGCGCGGACGCGCCGCGCGCAAGGGCCGCAACCCCAAGACCGGCGAGGAGATGGACATTCCCGCCAGCAAGAACGTCGGCTTCAAGCCCGCCGCCGCCCTCAAGAACCGCATCAAGTAACCCACGCAGGCCGCATCATCGTGCCGGGCCGCATTGCGTCGGCCCGGCACTTCTATTGTGCCTCGGGTTGTGCTCGAATCAGCCCGGAGCCGGTTCGCCCAGC
>JAHCAW010000096.1 GCA_019634695.1 Candidatus Sumerlaeia bacterium | reverse complement strand
GGTCACCCAGTCCAAGGCGTCGTTCGGGTTGGCGACGGTGTTCTCCCTTCGCTCGAGCAAAACCCGCCCTGACGAATGCACTACGATGCCGCTGGGTGGTCGCCCGAGAATCAGCGGCAACTCAAACGTGTCGATCGCCTCGACCGCGTCCGTGGCGTCGAGCGTGACGCGCGCCAGACACAGCGCGCCGTCGTCGTTCCGCGACGGCACGAGCACCACAGACTGCGCCCGGCCGACCGAGGCCCCGAGCGCGAGCGCCAGCAACAGGAGAATCAATGTACGCCGCATGGTGCCGCTCCCCCCTCCATGTTCTGTTTGGCCCACTCGACGGAGCGACAGTGCGCCCGCGTTGGCGAGAGGTCAATCGGCGGATGGAGCGGCGAAGGCGGAAACCGCATGCGAAGGCGGGAGCGTCAGCGACGGGAGTGGCTTCGCCCACCCACCGGCTCAGGCCTCTTCCGACACGCCATCACTCAGCTTGGTGCACTGCGAAGATTTTCACGAAACCGTACCACTTGGGCCTGCCGACTCACCTCACTCGGGGGGAGTTCCGGGTTCCGGGCGTTCCGCATTCCGGCGGTCCTGCTCCTCGAGGCCACGAAGCCACCCTCTCAGGCTCTCGTTGCTATTGCGCAACATGGCAGGCACATCTTGTTTCTCGACACGCTCGTTCATAGCCAGGGCTTTTCGGATCGCTGTTCTTCCCCGCTCGCGGTCGATGACCAGAATGCCGGTCGCGCAGGCTGCACGCAAGTCCGCCGCATGGCGCTCCGCCTCTGTAGTCTGGTCGAGAATCCTCTCCATCACGCTGATGGCCTCTGGCGCCCCAATGGCCCGGGCAACGTGCAGTGCCGCGATTCGTTCAACCAGGCTGCGCTCCATGTCTAGAAAGCGCATCAGTGCCTCAAGCACATCCTCGTTTCTCTCCGGGGGGACAAGGCTCAAGGCATGCAGGACGTTCGCTCTGAGGTCTGGATCGAGGTGACCCTCGAGAAGGCCGAGCAGCCGGTCTGGCGCGTTCTCCGCCTCACTGACCAACGTGGCGTACCATGCCGGGCCACGAATCGTCCCCCGCGCGTCCTCGAGCCGAATCGGCTCGGCCGGCTCGATCCGAATCGTGGCGCGATACGGCGTGTGCTCCACCGCCGCAACGGTCGAATCCTGGTGCTCGGCGAGAAGGTGTCGCGGAACATAACGGATCTCCCAGTCGCCCACCCGCGACAGCATCCATGGAGCTGTCAGCGCCGAGGAGTCCAGCCGGCCACCAAACGTCACCGCGAACCCCTCGACCGCCCCTTGGTCCACCGGGATGGTCAAGGTGTCCGTCGACAAACTGGCCTCCTTCACCGAGGCCCAGTATCGGACATAGTTCTCGATCCGGACCGGTGAGAAGGGCACGTCCTCCCCGTCCATGGTATGACGCCCCCAGAAACAGGACGTGGCCACATCCGGCAGACGAGGATCCCACGACAAGCGCTCCAGCACAATTGGGCTGTCCCCCGAATTCTCGAAGAGGACCCGCAACTCGAATGCTTCGCCCTGCCGGACGGCCTGCGGAGCTACGTTCAGCACAACCCGCAACTCCTCGGGCGGCGCGGCGGCTTGTGCGATGCCAAGGACAAGACAGACCGTGCACGCCACGGTGGTTCTCAGCGGCCGCCTGCCGCACTTCGGCGCTCTTGCATGCATCGTCATGCGAAGTCTCCTCTTCCGAACACCTGTGCTACCCCATCCGAAGCCGGCTTGGGAAGCCGGCACCTGGCTCACGACCTTGGTGCCTCGCTAGTCGCGCACCGGATTGGGCAATTCGTCCTTCTCAACCCTACCTGCCGCCTCGTCCAGTTCCACGCGCAGACGATCAAGCCCCCGCTCCGCCAGTCTCAGTTCGTTCGGTGTGACGACTCCCTCTGGAACTTCTGCGATCATCGCGAGTGCCTTCTCGACAAGCGCCCTTCCTTTGGCCGGATCAATGCGGCCGGCGGCTCTCGCTGCGCCATATCGCACAGACAGTGCCAGCGTATCCGCGTCCCGCGTACGTTCGATCAGTTTCTCCAGCACCGGAATGGCACTCTCCGTGCCGATCGCTCGCGCCGCAGTCAGGACCGCCGTGCGTTCCATCAACGTGCGCTCGTCGTCCAGATACCTGGACAAGACCGAGATCGCTGCTTCTTGCCGGTCCTTCGGGACCAGAGAAAGGGCATTGATGATGTCGCGCTTTCGCGGCGCATCGATCGAGCTCTCCAGAAGCACAAACAGCTTTTCGGGCGAGCGTTCCGCCTCCACGATGAGAGCCGCGTACCATGCGCTCCCGCCCGCTTCCACCAACTCCTCCAATGGAGGCAAGTCGGGCGCCACGACCGACACCGTCACCCGGTAGGGGACATCCCAGACCGAGACCTCTTTGGTCGCCCTGACGTAGTGCGGCACGTAGAGAATTTCCCACTCGCCCGGTCGCGCGAGCTGATACGGCGGCGCCACCGATGCTCCATCCAGCGGCCCCCCGAGTGCCGTATGGATCGTCGCGACCTCCTTCGGCAGAATCTCGAGCACCAATTCCGGTGGGAGGCCGTCCGTGCTGCCAAGGGGTCCCAAGTCAGCCGACCGGAAAAAGTGCATCGGCAGCACGCTCGACTTCTCGCCCCGCGTCAGGTCCCGAAGCAGAAAGCGCGAGGACCCCGGCGGGGCCATTCGTGGATCCCAACAACGACGGTCCAGCACCAGCCGCTCTTCCCCGCGATTCTCGAGCTCGATCACAAGCCCGATCGTTTGACCAACCTCGACAAGAGTCGACGTGGCCCGCAACCGCGCGACAAGGCCCTCCGGCATCCGATCACACTCGGCGCGCGCGACGGGGACAAGGTGCCCGAGGCACAGCAACGCCAGCACCAGCACGGAAAGACCTGTCCGGTTCATCGTGTCTCCCCACCTTGTGATGGCACCGTCGGGACCCCTCCCGCCGGCACCGGATAACGCCCCAGATGTGCGCATGCGACATCGCGGGGGGGGGAGGTCAAGCAAAAACGACAACGCTTTGTCGCGCCGAGTGCGGCGCCGTCGCGCGGCGCGGCAGGGTTGAGCGAAATCGCTCGCGGTTGCGCGGGCGCTGGCCGAGCCTGGGGGGAAGCGGGACAAGGATATCCCCCCGAGCCAGACAGCAGGCTTCGCGCGCGCGAGAGGCCGCCGGCCCGGAGGTCGGGACGGGTCCCGCGACTGGATAAGAGATCGAACGGCCCCGGACGCCGAAAATGCGGCTTGACCCACGGGCCGTCAATTCGCCACTTGTCGAAATGAAAGGCGCGACATGCACGACCTCCTCGCCATCACCAAAGCCCTGGCCGACGCCAACCGCATCCGCATCCTGTGCGCCTTGCAGGGGCGCGAGCTGTGCGTCTGCCAACTGCAGGAACTCCTCGAACTCGCTCCATCGACCACTTCCAAGCATCTGGCCATCCTGGCGGCGGCCCGACTGGTCGAGTATCGGCGGGAGGGGCGTTGGGCCTACTATCGGCTGGCGGCCAGCGAGCCGATGCCCTGCGCCTGCGACATCCTGGGCTGGGTGGCGCGGCATACCGAGGATGATCGTGTGATCGGGGAGGACCGGGCGCGGCTGGCCCGGATTCTCGATCTGTCGCCCGAGGCTCTGGTCCGGCTCCAGGCCCGGGGCGAGCGCTGCTGTTCCCCGGGGACATGCGGCTCTTCGACCGCCGACACAAGGGAGGGGACTTGAATGGCAACCTGGCAGGAAAGATGGACGGCAGCACGGCGGCGCGCCACGGCGATCCAGCGGCTCGTGCTGCACACGCGCAACACGCCCGAGCAAGTCGGGCTCGGCGTGGCGATCGGTGTGTTCCTCGGGATGGCGTTGCCGCCCGGGGTGCAGTTCATCCCGGCCATTGCCATCGCGCAAATGGCGCGCGCCTCCGTGCCGGCCGCGGCGCTGGCCACGTTCGTCAGCAACCCGCTGACGATGCCGATTCTCTATCCACTGTCCGCAGCGCTCGGCTCGTGGGTAACCGGCATTCCGCTGCGCATGCGGCCGCCCGAAAGCGACGAGTCCTTCTGGCGCCTGGCCGCCGACCCGGTGACGCACGGGCGCATCCTGCTGCTGATCTTCGTCGGCAACGTGATCATCGGCTCGGTGCTGTCCGTGGCGGGCTATCACGCCGCCAAGCGAACCGCCGAGTGGCGACGCCAGCGCAAGCTGCGCAAGTCCGGCCAGTTGCCGAAGCCGGACGTGCAGGACCCCTACACCCCAGACCTCTGAACCCTCGACATTCCCTCACGGAGAGACGAATCATGACAGCAACACAGGACGTACTGGACCAGCAGGCGGTGCGCGAGAAGGTGCGGGCGGGTTACGCCGCCATTGCGGAGGGCGACCCGAAGCGGGGCGCCTGCTCGAGCGCGTCGTGCTGCGGGGCGAGCGATGCGGACGGCGCGCTGGCGCTGGCCGAGAAGGTCGGCTACTCGGTCGACGAACTGAAGGCGCTGCCCGACGGGGCCAACATGGGCCTGTCGTGCGGCAACCCGGTGGCGCTGGCGGCGTTGCGCCCCGGCGAGACCGTGGTGGACCTGGGCTCGGGCGGCGGCTTCGACGTCTTCCTTGCCGGCCCGCGCGTCGGTGCCGAGGGCCGCGCCATCGGCGTCGACATGACGCCGGAGATGCTGGCCAAGGCGCGTCGCAACATTGCCTCGTATCGCACGCGCACCGGACTCGACAATGTCGAGTTCCGCCTGGGCGAGATCGAGGCGCTGCCCCTGCCGGATGAAACCGCCGATGTCGTCATCAGCAACTGCGTGCTGAACCTGTCGCCGGACAAGCCGCGCGTCTGGAGCGAGATCGCGCGTGTGCTGCGGCCCGGCGGCCGCGTGGCCGTCAGCGATCTGGCGCTGCGGCGCCCGCTGCCGCCCGCGGTGGCGGAGATGGTCGAGGCGCTGGTCGGCTGCATCGCCGGCGCCGTGCTCGTCTCCGAGACGGAGCGCATGGCACGCGCGGCCGGTCTGGTGGACATCATGCTCGAGGAGAAGGACCTGTACGTCGACACGATGACCTCGTGGAACGATCCGTTGTACGCGCGGATCGTGGAGGCGCTGCCGGCGGGCTCGAAGGTCGGCGACTACGTGACCAGCCTGGCCGTCAGCGCGCGCAAGCCGGCCGAGGGCGAGTCGTGCTGCGGCCCGGGGTGCTGCTGAGCGTGAGGAGGGGAGGGAGGAATCTCGCGCAAAGCCGCCAAGCCGCGAAGGTTGGGCATGTCAGCGGCGCCCCGGCGCCAGGGCAGATTCAGCGCGCATCTGGACAGAGTTGCTCCCCCGCCAGCAGCGCGATCTTTGCCCACTCATCCCCTTTGCGGCTTCGCGGCTTCGCGTGAACCGGACGTTGTAACGAGAGCCGCGGGTCGGTCCGACGAAAGTGTCTCGCGCAAAGCCGCCAAGCCGCGAAGGTTGGGCATGTCAGCGGCACGCCGGCGCCAGGGCAGATTCAGCGCGCATCTGGACAGAGTTGCTCCCCCGCCAGCAGCGCGAACGCTGCCCTCTCACCCCTTTGCGCTTCGCGGCTTCGCGTGAGCCCGATGCCATGACTGCGAATCGGGATTGACCGCTTTCAACAAGACCAGCAGGCGTGCCTCACGAGTTGACTTCCGGAGGTCCTGTGGACTCGGAGCAACCTGACTTTCCAGTTGAAGGAGCCTGTCATGGATACGCGCAATGGGACCGAACAGTTCGATGTCGAGCAGCTTGCCAGCATCGTGGTGGATGTGGCGTACAAGATTCACAAGGAGCTTGGCCCGGGGTTGCTGGAGTCCGTGTATGAGGCGGTGCTGGCTCGTGCGCTGGAGCGCTGCGGATTGCAGGTCGAGCGACAGAAGGTTGTGCCGTTCGAATTCGACGGCATGCGATTCGAAGAAGGGCTGCGCGTGGACCTGCTGGTGAACGGCAAGCTGGTGCTCGAACTGAAGTCTGTCGAGAAGTCGGCTCCTGTTCACTTCAAGCAACTGCTGACGTATCTTCGTCTCATGCGGTTGCCATTGGGGCTGCTGATCAACTTCGGCGCGGGGACGTTCAAGGAAGGCATCCGGCGTGTCGTCAACAATCACACCCCGTGAGTGTCTCGCGGAAAGCCGCAAAGCCGCGAAGGATGGGTATGGCAGCAGCGCGAGCGTCGCCCTCTCACCCCCTTTGCGGCTTCGCGGCTTCGTGTGAACCGGACGTTGTAACGAGAGCCGCGGGTCGGCCCGACGTGACTGTCTCGCGCAAAGCCGCAAAGCCGCGAAAGCAGGCAGGACGCTTGACAGAAGTTCGCGGCACCCTGCTGGTCGCATGCAATGGCTGCCATATGACGGGGAACAACTGAACAGAAATGCTCCCCCGCCAGCAGCGCGATCGTTGCCCTCTCACCCCCTTTGCGGCTTCGCGGCTTCGCGTGAGCCGGTCGTTGTAACGACAGCCGTCGGCCCGACGTAAGTGTCACGCGCAAAGCCGCCACGCCGCGAAGGATGGGTGTGTCAGCGCCGCGCTCCCCCCGAGATTGCCGTTGATGCGTGGGCGATTTCGTCCCACGCTATTCGCGTCTGGCATCCCCGGCCCGCCTTCCCTCATGCCGCAGGCCGGGTTTCCCTTCAAAGGACACCCAACCCCCGTGACCCCCCATCGCCTGACGTCGTTTCGGGCACTCCTTGCCGGGCTGGCGTTTGGCCTGTTTCTGGCCGCCCACCCGCATCCTCTGGCCGCGCAGAACATCGTGCCCGGTTTCCGCGCCCCGGGCGAGTTCGACCCCGGGCAGTGGCAGCGCGACATGGAAGCGCTGCACGCCGGGCTCGAGAAGGACGGCCTGCTGGTGCCCAAGTCCCAGCGCCTCGTCATCGCCCCCGACGCCGAGGACCTCGCGAAGATCGGCACGTCGGACTGCTCGACGTGCGGCGACGGCGCCCAAGGCTCCGGCCGCATGCAGGTGGGCGTCTCGAAGCCGGTCGACGCGCTCGTGCAGTTTGGCGCCAGCGACCTTGCCGCGATGAAGAGCGGCGGCGTGCTCGGGCTGCCCGGCGGCCTTGCCCGCCTGACCGCCGACGGGCGACTCGTCGCGACGATCTCCACCGAAGCCATTGGCGCCGGCGGCGTGCGCATCGAGTTCCAGGAGTTCGATCTGCCCGACGGCTTCGCCGTCTACGTCTACAACGACGGCGGCGAGGCGTACGGCCCCTATACCGGCCGCGGCATCATGAACGACGGCCACTTCTGGAGCCACACCGCCGGCGGCCCGGTCGTCCACGTCGAGCTGCGCAGCGCCGGCCCGGTCACCGAGGCCCAGCTCCGCAAGACGCGCCTGCGCATCGCCGGCATCGGCTACATCGACCGCCAGTTCTTCGTGCCGCTGGCCGAGGAGAAGCAGATCTGCTCGCTCGAATCCTGCTTCCGCGACCGCACCTGCTTCACCACCACCGACTGGGCCCCGATCAACGACGTCAGCGACGCCATCGGTCACATGCTCTTCCAGATCGGCGGCAGCTTCTTCATCTGCTCCGGCGGCTTGGTGAACGACACCGACGCGAACACCGTGCGGAACTGGTTCCTGTCGGCGAATCACTGCTTCAGCACGCAGGCGGCCGCCACCTCGCTGCAAACCTTCTTCCGCTTCAAGACCGCCACTTGCAACGGCACCTGCCCGGCGAGTTCCAGCTTTCCCAGCACGGTCGGCTCGACGCTGCGTGCGACGAGCACCACGACGGACTTCCTCTTCCTCGAACTGGCCCAGAATCCGCCCGCGGGCAGTTTCTACCTCGGCTATCGCACCGACAACGTCGCCAACACGAACAACTTCGCGCTGCACCGCATCAGTCACCCCAAGGGCGCCGCGCAAACCTACACCCGGGAGTCCGTGAAGACCTCGGGCGTGCTGACCTGCACGGGTTTCAGCCGTCCCAGCTTCATCTACAGCCAGGACACTCTGGGCGCGACGGCGGGCGGCAGCAGCGGCTCGCCCGTGCTCGACGCCGCCGGCATCATCGTCGGCCAACTCTTCGGTGTCTGCGCCAGCAGCCAGAACCCCAACCCTTGCGACACCACCAACAGCATTATCGACGGCGCCTTTGCCGTCACCTTCCCGTCCATTCAGGCCTTCCTCGAACCGCCTTCCACCGCGCCGCCCAACGACAACTTCGGCAGCGCCGTGACGCTGACCAATGCCTCGGGCAGTCAGTCCGGCGGCAACGCCAACGCCACCAAGCAGACCGGCGAGCCGAACCACGCCGGCAACGCGGGTGGCCGGTCCGTCTGGTATCAGTGGACTCCGCCGGCCGGCCAGTGGGCGCGCTTCAGCACCACCGGCGCCAGCTTCACCACCCTGCTGGCCGTCTACACCGGCGGCGCCGTCAACGCGCTCACCGAGGTCGTCTCCAGCCAGTCCGGCCAGACGCCGGTCTTCCTTGCCGAACCGGGCACCACCTACCGCATCGCCGTCGATGGGCTCAACGCCACGTCGGGCAGCTTCACGCTCAACTGGACCGCCGTCGCGCCAGCCAACGATGCCTTCGCCAGCGCCACCGAACTGACCGGCGCCAGCGGCACCCTGAAGGATTCCAACACGACCGCCACGAAGGAGACCGGCGAGCCCGCCCATGCCGGCGGCACCGGAGGCGCCTCGATCTGGTATCGCTGGACCGCGCCCGCCAGCGGCACGGTCGTCCTCACGACCGCCGGCAGCACCTTCGACACCCTGCTGGGCGTCTACACCGGCACGGCCGTCAACGCCCTTACCCAGATCGCCGCCAACGATGACGAGAACTTTTCCGCCAACATCCTGACCAGTCGCGTGCAGTTCAGCGCCGTCGGCGGCACCACCTATCGCATCGCCGTCGATGGCTTCCGGTCCAGCGGCGTGGCCGCGCAGGGCATCGTCCAGTTCGCCTGGACGCTCGACGTGCCCACCGTCCCGGGCGACGTCAGCGGCGACGGCGTCGTCACCCCCGTCGATGCCCAACACGCCTTCGAGTGCTTCCTCAACTCCGCGTGCGCCGGCGGGCTCAACGCCCAGGCCGCCGACTTTTGCGCCAACGGCACGATCACCCCCGCCGACGCCCAAGGCATCTTCAATCACTTCCTCGGCATCACACCGGCCTGTCCGTAGGGAAAGGATGAAGGATGAAGGTTGAGGGATGAAGGCGAAGGGCAGAAGCACTCAGCACCCCGAGCGCGAGCGAGGCGGCGTGACCACCTCTTCCCGCAGCCTAGCGTCACCACCGGCCACTGCCCGTCGTCCCGCCCAATCGTCACGCAATCTCTGAACTCACGGCAGCCAAGCCCAGCCTGACTCGCCACTAACCACCAACTACTAACCACCAACAACTAACCACCAACAACTCACTCTCCCTGGATCCCCCCACCATGCCCCCCATCAGCCTTCCCCCATCAGCCATCAACATTCATCCTTCATCCTTCATCCTTCAACATTCCCCCCTCATCCTTCTCCTCTGCCTCTGCGCCGCTGTTCTGCCCGGCCAGTCCCACCTGCCCGCCAAGGAGTCCCCTGCCGTGCCCGCGAAACTCGCAGA
>JAHCAW010000095.1 GCA_019634695.1 Candidatus Sumerlaeia bacterium | reverse complement strand
CGATCAAGAACGTGATCCAGATCCTCAATGGCTCGCGGATCATCCTCAAGCAGGGCGTCGACGGCGGCGACCTCCAGCGCGTGCGCGATGGCTTCCTGATGAATGAACGGGCCATGCGCCGTCTCGAGGGCCTGGTGATGGACCTGCTCGACTACTGCAAGGAGCGGCCGCCGGATCTGAAACCCACGAACCTCGATGCGCTGCTCGAGAGCGTGCGTCAGTACTACTTCGAGCCGCTACGCAAGGAACGGCATCAACTCGAAGTCGCATGCAGCGTCCGCGGCGAAGTGCCCCTCGACGAGCGTCGGCTACAACTCGCGCTCTACAACCTCCTGTCCAACGCCATCGACGTCATGCCCGTCGGCGGCACGATCCACCTTGCGGCCACGACCGACGGGCTGAGCACGCGCATTGTCGTCAGCGACGAAGGTCCGGGCGTTCCAGAGGAGGACTTGCTGCACATCTTCGAGCCGTTCTTCTCGACGAAGGGCTCCAAAGGAACCGGTTTGGGCCTGGCAATGGTCCGGAAGTTTGCCGAGGAATGCGGCGGGCGCGTCTTCGCGACCAATCGCGACGAGGGAGGACTGACAATCACCCTCGAGTTGCCCGTGTCGCCAAGTGAGGTGAATCGACGGGAAACCTAGCCGCCAGCGCGGGCCGCCTTTCGATAGGCGCGCAGCACATCGCCGCGGAACACCATGCCGACGCAACGGCGCGCACCGCCCTCATCCTCGACAACGGCGATTCCCTCGACGTCGGTGGTCGAGAAGATCTCGAGCGCCTTGCCGGCCGCCGAATCCGGGCGCAGCACCGGGGCGTTCGAGTCCACGATGTCGCCGGCAATGAAGGCTGCGCCACCGATCTCGCCCAGATTGACCACCGAACGCAAGTCGTTCGTCGAGATGACGCCGCGCAGCCGCCCGCGTTCGTCCGCCACCGCGAAGGCATTCTCCTCCGATTCCTCGAGCAGCGAGAGCAGCCGCGGCAGCGGATCGTCCGGCCGGACCGTCAGGAAGGTGGACGACATGAGGTCGCGCACCGGCATGCCTTCCAGCGGATCGCGTGTGCGACGCTGCTGGGACTCCACGTCGAAGCCGTCGCGCAACAGCGACAGCGTATAGATCGAGCCCTTGCGCATCCGGCTCGCCAGCAGGGTGCTCATCGCCACGGTAATCATCAGCGGCAGCACCAATTCATACCGTCCGCCGGCGACTTCGTAGATAATCAGCACGCCGGCCAGCGGCGTGCCCAGCGAACTGCCCACCACGCCGGCCATGCCCACCATCGCAAACACGCGGAAGTCGGGCGCCGTCGTGGGGAAGAAGCGATCTGCCAGCAAGCCAACCGCTGCGCCCACCAGAGCGCCGGCCACCATCGCCGGCGCGAACGTCCCACCCGTGCCGCCCGAGCCCAGCGTGATCGAGGTCACCAGAATCTTCAGGAGCGCCAGAATGAGCAACGTCTGCAAGAGGACGCCGATTTGCTGCGGCGCAGGCCCGGCCGCGAGGATCACGCGATTGACCGTCTCGTATCCCTCGCCCAGCACCCCGGGGGCCAGTAATCCGATAAGCCCCACCGTCAATCCACCAATCGCCGGCTTCACCCACAATGGCGCCGGAAACTCGTGGAACAGGTCGTGAAACCAGTACAGAATGTTGATGAGCAGAACGCCGGCCGCGGCGCAGGCCGCTCCCAGCGCGAGGAACTGAAGCACCAGAAAGCCCGAGGGTTCGATCGTCTGGAGCGTCGTCTCGGCCAGGCGATGAAAGGCGGGATCGTTTGGCAACAGGGCGCTGGACGTCACCGAGGCGATCACCGCCGCGATGACGATGGGTCCGAACTTCCGCACGTGGAAATCGCGCATGATGAGCTCGAGGGCGAACACAACGCCGCCGATCGGCGCGTTGAACATGGCCGCGATGCCCGCCGCGCCGCCGCAGCCCACCAGCGTTCCCATCATGTCTTTCCGCGCGCGCGCCAGCGAACCGATCGACGATCCGACCACCGCGCCGATCTCGATGATCGGGCCTTCGGGCCCGGCCGAGCCACCCGTCGCGATCGTGATGGGCGCCGTCGCCGACTTGATCGCCATCGACGGATGCAAGTTCACCTGACCGGTCGCCACGGCCTTCATGACGCTGGGCACCCCGTGCCCGCCCTTCAGGCGCAGGATGCGGTAGATCAAGAGGCCAACAACGAGGCCGCCCGCTGCGGGCAACAGCGCCTGCCCCAGCAGCGACCAGATGTCGCCGATGCCATGCCGCCATCCAACGAAAGTCTCCGCCTCGCGGTGGAAGAAGCGGTGGCTGACCCGCAGCAACATGCGGAACAGCACCGACGCCACGCCCATCGCCAAGCCGACCAGGGAGGCCATCAGGAATAGCCAAGCCTCTTCATGGCGCTGGGTCCACAGGTGGAGCTTCTGGCGCAGGAGGTCGAGGCCGCGGGCGGGCAGGCCGGCGCGAGATGGAAGGGAGGGGGTCAAGGAAGGCTCAGCCGATGATAATCTTCTGTCCACGTCGCCGCACCGGCGACTGCTCGTCGGTCGGCCCGTCGGTCGGCCCCGTGCCGTCGGACGGCCCGGAACCCTGCGCCGGCACCAAGGGGAGGATCAAGCGCATGGTGGTGCCTTGGCCGACAATGCTTTGGACCTCGATCGCGCCGCCCATCGCCTGCGCCAGTCCGAACGAAACCGACAGTCCCAGTCCCGTCCCCTTGCCCTCCCCCTTTGTGGTGAAGAAGGGATCGAATATCTTGTTCATCACCTCGGCCGGGATGCCGGTGCCGGTGTCTTCGACTTCGACGACGAACTTCTCCGGGTCGGGTTGGCCCCGGCGCGTCCGCACCGTCAGGATTCCGCCGCCCGACGTCTCCATCGCGTCGGAGGCGTTGCGCATCAGGTTGATGACGATCTGCCGCAGATAGTCTCCGACCAGATGCACGGTGCCGACACTTTCGTCCAGGTCGAGGTCCAATTCCACGCCGCGCTTGTGCAGCGTCCCCTGGAACAGGTCCGTCAGCTTGCGCAACTCGGCGGTCACGTCGATGTCCGACGACTCGGCCTTCGTCGGCTTGCTGACCTGCCGCAACTGCGAAATGATGCGCGCGATGCGGTCGATCTCCTCCTCGATAACGCCAAGGCCATCGCGCACCGACTTCATGTCCTCGGGCATCGGCTGGGGCCGTGCCATTCGCCCGGTCAGGATCTTGAGGTAGTTCTTGATGATCGAAAGCGGGTTGTTCACCTCGTGCCCGATGTGTGCGGCGATCGAGCCCGTCGCGGCGAACTTCTCGGTCTGCACGAGTCGCGCCTGCGCCGCCTTGAGCTCCTCGGTGCGTCGCTCGACGGTATCTTCCAGTTCCTCGGCGAATCGCGCCACGCGCGAGAACAGGCGGCTGTGCTCGACCGCCAGCGCCAGCGTGTCGGCAATTCGCTCCAGCAACTTGATGCGCTGGTTCGTGAAGGCGTCGCCGTCCGCCGCCGCAAGGTTCAGCGTGCCCACCGGGCCGTTGTTCGCGATCAGCGGCACCACGCACAGCATGTTCATCCCCAGCGGGAAGAGGATGTCGTCCTCGAAAAACTTCCCCTCGCGACGCAGGCGCCGCAGAGTGAGCGCCTGGTCCTTCAGAGCGCGTCCCATCACGCTCGAGTCGAGCGGAATCTCCGAACCGCGGGGCAGGTCCTCGCGTTTCTCGGGATACACATAGTCGAGCCGCAGCACCGTACGCGACTCGTTCAGCAATCCCAGCGAAATCCGCTCGCACGGGATGTGGTTCAGCATCTCGCGAATGATGCGTTGGAACAGGTGATCGAGGTCGAGCACGCGGTTGACCGAGTAGCTGATCGAGTGGATCAGTTCGAGTTGGCGCGCCTTGTCGTCGAGTTCGGCCATGCGGGCGGCAAGATCGTCGTAGAGGGTGCGCAGCGAACCCGCCATCTCGTTGGCCGCGTGGGCGAGCACTTCGATCTCGTCGCCGGTGCGCACATCGACGCGGAAGTCGAGGTCGCCGCGCGAGAAGTGCTGCATGCCGCCCGTCAGGCGCAGAATCGGCCGCACCATCCGCGCGCTGACCATCGTCGCCAGCACGACCGCCAGCACGGTGAGCAGCAGACCGATGATGATCGCCGCCCAGAACATCGGCTGCAACGGCGCCAGCGCCTCGCTGAGATCGACCGTCTGCACCACCTGCCACTCGATCGGTGTGATCGTCTCAGGCGAGGACCATCCTTGGACACTCCGCATCGTGCTGCCCGCGATGCCCAGGCTCTGGTTGCGAATCGGCAGAACCACCAGATCACGCACGTCCTGTGTCTCGAAGACGCGCCCTCTTACGCGGTTCAGCCCCAACTGGAAGTCCTGGTCCGCCTGTGTCGTGTAGATGGTGCCCGCCCGCCGCGACACGACGACCAGACGCTGGCCGAAGCCCGGGTTCTTGCGCTCGGTGCCTTGGAACAGCGGCAACACCGGCAGCGTCGTCACCAGCACCATCGGCTCGTTCTGCACGCCGAGCGGCGCGTCCAGCGGCGCCCCGACCACCAGGATCGGGTTCGACCAGTCCTGCGTGACCGGCTCCATCGCGAAGGGGCGGTCGGGCAGGCCGCGCGCCAACTGGTCCAACGCTCCCGTGCCGTCCAGTGGAGTCGGCCGCTGGAACCGGAAGTGCATTTCCTTGTCCGTGACCTCGGCCACGATGCGGCCACGCGCCCCGACCAGGTAGAGCTGGGACGTTTCGAATCCGGGGGGCGGACGAAACAGCGGCTCCGCAAAGACAGCGACGCTGTCTTCGAGTCCGATGTCGCGCCGCTCGACGAGGGTGCGCAGGTAGCCGGCCACGGTCGGCGTCGAAGCGATTTCGAACAGCGGCGCCGTCGTATCGGTCAGCGAGCGATCCAGGTCCAGCGACAGCATCCGCGCCCGGTCGAACGTCTCCTGGCGCGTGTTCGTCTCCAGGGTCTGCGAAACCGTGATCCAGACCAGCAAGAGCGAGAGGTAGCCCGGCAGTGTCGTGGCCAGCAGCAGGATCAGCAGCACGCGGCGGCGCAGGCTGCCGCGCGGGGTTTCGAGCACGATCTTGCTGTCCGACGCGTGCCGCACCGGGTGCGGAGTCGTCGGGGGGGGGAGGACGGAGCTGATCGGGTCCCGTTCCATGGCGCCAGACAACCCCCCCGCCCGACAGGCCGTCAACTCGCATCCTCGTCCAGCCGGTGCAGGATCAAAACGCGTGCCCCCGGCAGAGGACCGCCGGGGGCACGCAGGGTGTCCTTCGGATGGCCGACCGGGGTCAGCGCAGGTTGTAGAAGGCGTTCGGGCCGGGGTACTGGGCCGCGGCGTCCAGCTCGTCCTCAATCCGCAGCAACTGGTTGTACTTGGCGATGCGGTCGCTGCGGCTGGCCGAGCCGGTCTTGATCTGGCCGGCGTTGGTCGCCACCGCGATGTCGGCGATCGTCGAGTCCTCAGTCTCGCCGCTGCGGTGCGAGATCACCGCCGTGTAGCAGGCGCGCTTGGCCATCTCGATAGCGTCCAGCGTCTCGGTCAGCGTGCCGATCTGGTTCACTTTCACGAGAATCGAGTTGGCGCACTTCTCGGCGATGCCTCGCGA
This sequence comes from Candidatus Sumerlaeia bacterium, assembly GCA_019634695.1. Classification (GTDB taxonomy): domain Bacteria; phylum Sumerlaeota; class Sumerlaeia; order SLMS01; family JAHLLQ01; genus JAHCAW01. The sequence goes on along the minus strand of JAHCAW010000095.1, from coordinate 4,754 downwards.
CAGGAACTCGGTGTTCGTCACGAAAAGGTCGTCGCCGACGAGCTGCACCCGACGGCCCAACCGCTCGGTCAGCGCCTTCCAACCCGCCCAGTCGTTCTCCGCACAGCCATCCTCGATCGAGGCGATCGGATACGCCGTCACCAGCTTCTCGTAGAACTCCACCATCTGGTCCGACGTCTTCTCTTCCTTCGTCGACTTCTTGAAGACGTACTTGCGCTTCTCGGCGTCGTAGAACTCGCTGCTGGCCACGTCGAGCGCGATCGCGATGTCGCTGCCCGCCTTGTAGCCCGCCTTGGCGACCGCCGCCAGGATCGTCTCCAGCGTCTCCTCGACCGACGTCAGGTTCGGCGCGAAGCCACCCTCGTCGCCAACCGACGTGTTCAATCCCTTGTTCTTCAGCACCGCCTTGAGCGCATGGAAGGTCTCGGCGCCCATCCGCAGAGCCTCGCGGAAGCTCGGCGCGCCCACCGGCATCACCATGAACTCCTGGAAGTCCACCGTGTTGTCCGCGTGCGCCCCGCCGTTGAGGATGTTCATCATCGGCACGGGCAGCACCTTGGCGTTCACGCCGCCCAGGTACTGGTACAGGGGGAGGCCGATTGCCTCGGCCGCCGCACGCGCCACCGCCATCGATACGCCCAGGATCGCGTTCGCGCCCAGGTTGCCCTTCGTCGATGTACCGTCCAGCTCGATCATCCGACGGTCGATCGCCACCTGCTCGGTCGCGTCCATGTCCAGCACTTCCGGCCCGATCACGTTGTTGACGTTATCGACCGCCTTGCGCACGCCCTTGCCCAGGTAGCGGGACTTGTCACCGTCGCGCAGTTCCAGCGCCTCGTGCTCGCCCGTCGAGGCGCCGCTCGGCACCATCGCACGGCCCAGCGCGCCGCCCTCGAGCAGCACTTCCACTTCCACCGTCGGGTTGCCCCGGGAGTCCAGCACCTCACGCGCCAGCACGGATTGGATCGTCGTCATGTTGAAGCCACCTCGTCTGTCGGAATGAAAGAGTCGGGATCTCCCGCGCCGGTGCTCTGTCTCCGGTCGCTCCCTCCCGGCCCCGAACACGGTGCTGCCGTGCCCTGAGGCGCTGGTATCGGAGCCTTCGGCGGCCCCCCGGTGCAAGGCTGTTCCCCCCCGCAGCGCCGACAACTGCGATAAAGCCGATAAGCCTGTGCGCGTCAGGCGTTCCCGCCGCCTACCGCCCCCGCGGAACCGGCGCGTCCAGGAAGTCCAGACGCAGCAGAAGAGGCGCCAGATCTGCCTCGAGAATCACTTTCCAGCGCCCTCCGACGACTCGCTGGTTCATGGTCGTCCTCGCATTGCGGAGCAACGCCAGAGCCGTCTCCTGCTCCGTCGGGTGCTTGCGCAGCAGGTCGCCGACGGTCGCCCCCGAGGAGGTTTCGTAAGCGAGCATCCGACGAAGGAGTTCGGCGCGGGCGGCTTCGTCCGCCGCGCGATGCGCGACCGCCTCGGCCTGCACTCGGTCGCGCAGGCGGGCCGTCTCATCAACGGGCGACTCCTCGACCGGTGCGCCCTGCGCCGCCGCGATGGCCCGGTCAAGCTCCGCAAGCGGCGTGTCGATCGTCGCCGTCACCTCGCGACCATCCGCCGACGTGGCCCAGGCAACTTCGGCGCGCGACCCGAACGCTTCGAGCGCCTTGCCCACCGACGCCTGTTCGGCGGCCAGCGCGCCGAGCGTGCCCCCCGAGGTGATCGGAAGTTGGCCCAGGCGTGTACGCAGTTCGCCGCGCGCCTTGTCCCGCGCCAGCAACTGCGCCGCCGACAGTGCAAGGCCCGCACTCTCCTCGCGTCGGTCCTCGGGAATCGCAACCGTCGCCGTCACGCGAATGGACCGACCGGCCCACGCCTCGGAAGGCACCGCGGGCTTCCTCTCCGAGGGATCGTTGATCGGCACCACGGCGCTGGCTCGAACGATCGTGGAACGCGGCGCGTGCATGCAGCCGCCCGCGACAAGGCCAAGAAGGACGAACAACAGCGCGAAGGGAAGGCGGCTCATTCGAGGACCACCTTGCCCGTGCGGGCATCGAGGGTGCGTCGGACGCGCATGCGGCCCGTGCGATTGAACTCGCCCGTCTTCGCGTTCAGCCATGTCCACGGCAGTAGGACCGACGCCTGGAAGACGTTCGAGTTGGCCACGTAGATCGAGGTGGCGTCGCTGGCGGCGGCCAGACGCATCAGACGCGGACGACCGGGTCGCTTGGTGACGACCTCATCCACGAGCGTCACGCGGTCGGGCTCGAAACGAAGCCGCCGGCGATGCGCCATCGGCAGCGGCGCCTTGCCCGTGATCAGCACCTTCTGCAACAGGGCCCGCACGGCGTTGGCGCTGAACCGCCCCACCGTCAGCGTCGCCATCCGAAACAGGATCTGCTTGAACGGCGTCGGCAGCGGTTGCCGGCGCTGGTGAAAGCGACTCGTGACGCCGAGGCGAAGCCCGTCCGTCGAGACGTTGACGCGCGCGTTGTTCTGCACCAGATGCGAGACGGCCACGCGGCCATCCTCGAGTTCACCGACGAGTCCCGTGTCGCTCAGCAGCGCGCCGTCGCGGCCAACCACCTTGCAGGCGCCCCCCTTGTTTGCTGCAACGACCGCGTGGTAGTTCGGCGTTCGCACGACAAGCAGGCGCGCCTGTTCGAAGTAGCGCGACTCCGTGCGCTCCGGCAGGTCGATGGGCGGTTGACGCTCCGGGTTCCAGTCCTGCCAGGCCTGCATCCAGTCGTACACATAGTGCGCGGCCATGCGGTCGTCGTCGTTGTAGTAGCGTGTGCGGGCCGGCATGGCGCGCGCCAGGAAGGACTGGGCGATCTGGCCCGCGCGGGGAAAACGCGGCGCCAGCACCTCGAAGCCATGCGGGTAGAAGTGGTACGTGTTCCGGCTGCCGTACTCGCCGGCGTAGGATCCATCGGGGTGCATGAAGTGCGCGGCGAACTCCACCGCGCGCCCGAGCGGCTCGACGAGTCGCTCGTCCTGGCTCTTCTGCCAAAGCTTGGCGAGGAACGAAATCAGGCACGCGTGATAGCCCGGGTCGGCCCCCTCGTATTCCTGGAACCAGCCCTCGTCCTTCTGCCATGAGAGGGTCAGGTCGCGGAAGTCGTCGGAGGCTTTGCGGAAGCGGGTCTCGCCGGTGAGGATATAGACATTGTAGAGAGCGAGCGCGGCGAAGGCCTGGTGGTTGGCGAGCTGCCCGGTCTCGTTGTGCGTGCGGAGCCAGTCGCCGCGGCGGGCGAAAAACTCGAGGTGGCGCTTGTCGTCCAGACCCAGAACGATCGCGCTCTCGGTCATTGCGTAGAGCGAAAACACCAGCGCGCCAAGTGCCCGCTCGAACGGGAAGTAGTCGTCGCACGACCCGTTGCGATGGGACGACTGGCGGGCGAAGTCGATCCCGGCCTCGGCCAGTTCGCGCAGCCGCGGGTTCCCGATGTACGGGTTGTGCGGCATGTCCAGCTTGTGCGCCAGCGCCAGCGGCAGCACGAACTCCTGATTCATCCCGCACGGAAAGTCCATCGTGCGGTAGTGCCAGTACGAGCGGTCGAAGCAGCCGTAGGTGCGGCTGAACGGGTTCTTGTCCACCATCAGGATCAAGCGTGGGAGGGCACGCAGGGCCTCCCACGCGTACCAGTCGCGCGCGCCGGGCGGGGGCAGCGGAAAGGGCTGCGGGTCGGAGGCGGGCGGCGTCAGGGCACGGCCTCCGGCGCGGGTTCGGGCGTCGGCTCGACCGGCGCCGGCGTTGCCTCAGGTGCGACCGGGGCAGCGGCAGGCGCCACGTAGGGAGCCGCGGGATCGATCTCGATCACCTGCGCCTGCCAGCCCGCGTCGCCCTTCGGAACGCGGATGATCTGGACGTGGCGAATATGCACCGGATTGATCGGCTGGCTGCGCTCGCCGCCGGCGTTCGCCGTTGTCGGCACGCGCGCGATGGCGTGGATCACTTCCTTGCCCGCGACCACCTTGCCGAAGATCGCAAAGTTCATCGTGTCGAGGTGCGCGGGATGGCTGCGTTCCTCCGTGAGGAAGAACTGCGACGAGGCGGAATTCGGGGCACCCGTGCGGGCCATGGCGATGACGAGGTCGTCCGTGCGGAATGTGCGGAGGCTGTTGGCCTCGTCGCGGATGTTGAACCCGATCCGGCCCGAGCCCGTTCCCGTGGGATCGCCGCCCTGGATCATGAAGTTGGGAATCGCGCGATGGAAGATCAGGCCGTCGTAGAAGGGACTCGTGCGCACCTCGCGCGTCCGGGGGTCGAGCCACGGCTTCGTCCCCGTCGCCAGGTTGACGAAGCTCTGCACGGTGATCGGCATCAGTTCCGCGTCGAGCTTCACCACAACCCGCCCCATCGACGTGTGGATGGCGGCGTAGTAGTCTTGCGAGAAGTCCAGCGCAGGGCCGGGATCGCCGGGCCGGGGGGCCTCCTGCGCGAAGCAGACGGCCGCGTGCAGCAGCACCAGGAGCGTGAGGACAGGGCGTACAAGCTTCATGACAGATCACCTCGCGGGGTTTGATGGTGTTGGGCGGCGAGTTCGCGGATGCGCTCGACAGCCACGCGGGCGGCGCACTCCGTGCCCTCGCGGGCAACAATTTCGGGCAGGTCGCTCTCGGCCAGAGCGCGCAGCAATTCGAACTTCTCCTCGTCGGCGAGCCCCTTGCCCAACGGCCCCTTCAGCTCCGTCCGGGCGGCGGCAACCGCATGGAGCATCGCCTCGGCGCCCTCGGGGAAGCAACAACGCTCCATGCGC
>JAHCAW010000094.1 GCA_019634695.1 Candidatus Sumerlaeia bacterium | reverse complement strand
GCCGCCGCGACTTCATCTTCGTCCCGTGGGAGTGGCTGACCGGGCCGCGGCGGTCGGCTTTCGTGATCCTGCCCCGCGACGAGCCGGGATACCGGGGCCCGGTGTTTGACCGGCCCACCTCGATGCCCCCCGTTCCCGCGGGCCGGTTGCTGGCGCTGCACCACATGGTGCGGGGGCTGCTGGGGGATGACGGCTGGCGGACGATGACGCGGGAGCTGTTCGCCGAAGGACGGGGGGACCCCTTGACACTGGCGCGTTACCAGCAGGTGGCGGCCCGGCAGGCCCCCGGAGAGTTCGGGACCTTCTTCGAGCAGTGGGCGGGGCAGGGGGTGGTGCCGACCTACGCGCTGGAGCGCGCCGAGGTCGTCCTGGCCGAGGACGCCGCCAGCCGACGGTTCGACTACTTCACCCGCGTCGTGGTGGCGAACCGGGGGGATGGGGAGTTGACGGTGCCGGTGGTGCTGCGCACGGATGGGGACGTCGTGCGCCAGCGAATCGTGCTGGGGGCGGACGAGAGTACGACCTTGACCTTGCGCACCCGCGAGCGGCCCCTTTCCATTGAGGTCGATCCGGACGGGTGGGTGGTCCAGCGCCTGCCGCTGGACCCATTGACCCGCAAGCCGCAGCGGCCGAGGTTGTTCCTCAAGTCCCTGCGCGAACTCGGTCCGGGCGAAACCCTGCCGTGGATTCAGGAGGACGCCAATCCTGTCCAAGCCACGACGGGTCAGGATTCTACGGATGCGGTGCCAGAGACGGATAACGGGAACCTCTCCCAAGCTCCCCCTGTCGGACCGGCGGGGGAATGACCTCCAAGGAACCCACTTGATGAAGAGCCTCCTCGTCCCGTTCGTCCTGTTGCTGGCCACTTGGGCCGCTGCCCAGGAGACGGCTGTGGTCGCCCAGCCCACGCCCGAGCCGCCGCCGAACACGCCGGCGCTGGCCTTCCTGCGCAAGGTCGAAGAGGCCAACCGCGAAACGCAGACCCTGTACGGGCGCTTCACGCAGGTGCGGGAGAACCGCATGTTCGCCGAGGAGGTCCACAGCAAGGGACAGTTCTGGCACAGCAAGCCGAACAAGTTCCGGTGCGATTACGAGGACCCGGCCCCGGCGCAGTTCTTCCTCGTCGAGGGCGTCGGGTACTTCTACTCGCCGGAGAACAAGCAGCTCGACAAGTTCCGCCTCGAAGGGGGCAAGGACGCCCCGATCAACGAACTGCTCGTCGGCTTTGGTCTCAAGGTGGAGCAGATCCTGGAGGTCTTCACGGTTCATCTGCCCGAGGACCAAGGGACCGACCCGACGAAGATGATCATCGACTTCGTTTCGCGGGACGTGGACCGGACGCTGAACTTCCAGAAGATCACGATCACGTTCGACACCAAGGCGCTGGAGCCGCGCAAGTTGGTGATGGAGGAATCCGAGGACATCGTGCGGATCGAACTGCTCGAGGTCCGCAAGAATCAGCCGATTCCCGAGACGACGTACGCGACGGTGTTCCCCGACGACGTGACCATCAACGAATTGTGACGGCGGGATTGACGCCGCCACGGCGGCCAAGGACCATGACAGCGAGGACCGAGCCCGTGACCCGACCCCGTTTGCCGATGCCGCTTTCCACCACTGGCCTGCTGGCCCTGCTGCTGGCGGCGACAATGCTGTCGGGCTGCGCGCGGGTCTCGCGCCAGCGCACGCTGCCCCCCTCGATCCGCGTGATCGATGTCCCGATGATCGTCAACCGCTCGGCCGAGCCCGGTCTCGAGGAGACCGCCACGCGCCTGACCCAGAAGGAATTCCTGGCCGACGGCCGGCTCGGGCTGGCACGCGCCACCCGCGAGGCGGACGCCATCATCGAGATCGTCATCAAGGACTTCGAGGAGACGGCGGCTTCTCTCGATTCCGACGACTTTGCGCGCATGGTGACGCTCAACATCACCGCCGACGTGCGCATCGTGCAGAACATCCCCGGACGGCCGACGTTCGGCGGCGTCCGCAAGGTGGTCGCCCGCAGCACCTACAACAACGACAAGCGCCGCATCGGCTACATTCCGGAGCCCGAGGGCAAGGAACTCGCGCTCCAGCGGCTCGCCCAGCTCATCGTGCGGGAAGTGCTCACAGGCGCCTACACCGATGATACCTGAGGCCGGCCGATCCACCAGACCGACCGCTTCGGAGGACACGCCTGCCGCCGCCGGCTCCTCGTCCGTCGTCGAACGCCTCCTGCAACCTCATCGCGAACCCTTCCGCTCTCCGCCCGGACTGGCCCTGCGCCAGTTCATGCGCCGAAACCTCCTGCTGTTCGTCTCCACGCTCATCTTTCTGGGCGTCATCGTGCTCGTCGTCCTGCAGATCGACACGGCGCACTATCAGGTGCGGAAGCGCGAGTTGCTGTCGCGCCTCTTCGTCGACGACCGCCTGCGCGAGGACCCGTTGCTCGATGAACTGGGTGCGGTTACCAACATCTACACGACCTCCTACATCGAACGCGAGGGCCCCGAGACTCCGCAGACCCGCGAGAATCGCGAGCGCATGGAGGCGCGGTTCCGCGACTTGGGGACGCGCCTGCTGGCAAAGTACGACTCCTTTCTCGTTGTCATCGAACTGGTCGACCGCGAGCGGCGCCCGATTCTCTCGGTGGGCGAGCGCAACCGGCAGGCGCTCACCGGCGACTTCCGCAACAGCCTCATCCCGCGACCTTTCGTGCAGGAGTGGACGCAGACCAAGAAGGGCCCGAGCGGCACGCTGCTGATCGTGGCGCTGCGCGCGCCCAAGGGGCATCCGCAGATCGAAGCTCTGACGCGCCAATGGCAGGGGCGCGTGTTGCTCATCGTGGGCGGCCTGCTCCTGCTGTACCTGTTGTTCCTGTCGCGGGTGCTGCTGCCTGTGCGCAACCTGATCCGCGCGCTGGACAAGGGGGCGGCGGTCGGGGCACCGGTGATCGCCAAGCCGCGCACGCTGCTTGAGAAGTACTACAACAACCTCGCGCGCGACGCGACATTGTCGCTGCTCTCCACCGCCCTGCGCGATTACGTCGCCAGCAACAACGTGGTCGACCAGCAGCCGGTGCTCGAACTGGTCCCCGGCTTGATCGTTGAGCTGTTTCCCTTCCGCGCTGCCTCGGTGATTGTGCTGAGGTATGAGGATGAGGGGGACGAGTTCCATGTCGAATCGCACCTGTCGGCCGGCGCGGATACCGCCGTGGCCGCCCCGATCCTGGCGGAGATTCGCCGACAGTTGACGGATCGGACCCGCGGGCTGACGCCTGCCGAGTGGGACGGCCGGCGGTTCGAGCTCGGTCGCGAGCATGTGGCGTCCACGCCGCTGTGCGTCGAAATCGCCGGCATCTGGGAGCGCCATGTTGCGCTGCTCGCCGTGCAGCTTCCGGGCGGCGTGTCGCAGGCTGCCTGGTGGCGGGACCTGGCCGTGCGGGCGACGCGCGAGGTGCGCTATGCCCTGCACGCCGTCGCGGAGCAGCGCCGGCTGATCCTGACCGAGAAGAGCAAGGCGAACATCTCGCTGTCGAACAACATCGGGCACGACCTGACGAACATCATCGCGACGAGCAAGCTTGAGCTGATGAGCCTGAAGACGCTGCTCGAGATGCCGCGCGAGGAGGTCTACGGCTCGCCGCGCAAGATGCAGATTTTCCGCGAGTCGCTCGAGGCGCTGCTGAACAACACGCGCTTCCTGCAGGAGACGGTGAACCTGTATCGCTCGTTCAGCTACCTGTCGCGTCCGCGCTTCGAGGAGGTGGACCTGAACGCACTGGTGCGCGACGTGGCGGCGCTGTTCCAGTTGTCGCTGTCGCGCGCGATCACGGTGCACACCGAGCCCGACGAGCGGCTGGGGCCGATCGAGGTCGAGCCGCGCCTGATGCGGCTGGCGCTGTTCAACCTGCTGAGCAATGCGGCGGATTCGATCAAGCGGGTGGCCAGCGCGGACAAGCCCGCCGGCGAGATTCACATCCGCGTGCACGCCAACGCCGAGGCGGGCATGCCCGAGATCGTTGTCGACGACAGCGGGGGAGGAATCCGCGACCCCGAAGGACGATTGCTCGATCCCCACGAGATCGACGCGATCTTCCAGTTGGGATTCTCGACGAAGGAGATGGGTGCGAGCGAGGGACTCGGGCTCAATTGGGTGCGGCAGATCGTGTGCGACTTCCATGGGGGCGAGCTGGCCGCGGCGAATCGTCCCGAGGGCGGCGCGCGCTTCACGATCGCCCTGCCGAGCCATCGCCTGGAGCCGGCTCGCCCGGCCCAGGTCTTGCTGGACAAGTCCAGCGGATCTTCCACCGGGGGCCTGACGTGACCACCAAAGTCCTGATCGTCGACGACAACGAGCTGTATCGCAGTGCCTTCCGGCGCAATCTGCTGCTGCGCGACTACGAAGTCTTCGAAGCCGAGAACGGCGAGGAGGCCCTGCGCGTGTTCCAGGAGTCCGCTCCCGAAGTCGTCGTGACCGACCTGAACATGCGGACGCCGACCGAGGGCCTCGAGGTGATCCGCGCCATCAAGCAGATCGAGCCGCTGGTGCCGATCGTCATGATCAGCGCGGTGGGGAGTTTCGAGGAAGGGGCGGAAGCCACGCGCCTCGGCGCGCACAGCGTCATCGGCAAGGCGCGCATCGACGAAGAGATGGAGAGCCTGTACCGGACGATCGAATCGGCGCGCGAGACCTGGACGCGCAACTTCGCGGCGCGTCAGGAGGTGGCCCGCGCCGCGGAGAACGCGGAGACGCTGGATGCGGCGGCCACCGCGCGCCTGCGCGAGATCATCGGCGACATGCGCCTGCATGCCAGCATCCGCGGCGAAGCGTACGACGCGCTGGCCCTTGCGACCGAGGCCGACGTTCGGCGCGGCATGCAGGAGCAGATTCAGGCGGCCAGCAATCGCGAGATCGACGAGGCCGAGCGACGCCTGAAGGACCTGCTGCCCGCGTTCGATACCTTCGATCCGGACACGCGCAAGGAACTGCGGACCGCGGAGTACTTCTTCCATCGGCAAGGCGGAGACGCACCGGGAGTTGCCGCGGACTTCTCGCGCAATATCGGCTTCTCCTTCTGCTTTGCCGTCGAAAACGAGGCCAAGGTGCGGCTGCGCAAGCGCCTCAACCGCTTCCTGTCGCAGAAGGACACGATTCGCCTGATTCGGGACCTGATCGACTCGCGCGGCCAGCTCGACCTGTTCTTCCACCAGTACATGGCGCGCATGCAGGGCATGTGCCCGTTCGACTTCACGATCGACAACGTGCGGCAGGTCTTCCAGCGCATCCTCGAGCACGAGTCGCGCTACAAGCCCGACGGCCTCAAGGCGCTCGGCATCATCATCGTCTGCTTCGGGCGCACCTACGAGATCAAGTCGCCGAAGCGGACCATCAAGATCGACAACCCGCTGAACCTGCGCGGCATCACGGACGATGAGGAGGTGAAGCGCTTCGCCTACATCCTCGTCGCCCTGCAGCACTTCCGCAATCCGTACATCCACCCCGAAATCAGCGAGATGGAGAAGATCTCGAAGATTCGCGACACGACGTTCGACTGCCTGCGCGAGATTTCGCGGCTGGCGTGAAACGACCCGCTCGGGCTCCCGAACTCATTCGCCGTCGATTGGCGCGGCCGGCTTCGACGAATACCCGGCCAGCATGGCCACCACGCCGTCGGTGACCTGCTCCGTCGCCAGATTCGTCGTCAGGAACGAGTTGACGAGAAACGAGTAGACGAGCTCCTCGCCGTCGGCTGTTGTGACGTAGCCCGAGAGCCCGCGCACGTTGGCGATGGTGCCGGTCTTGGCGCGAGCGTTGCCTTCGGCCGGTGTGCCCTTCATGCGATTGCGCAGCGTGCCGTCCACGCCGGCGATCGGCTGGCTGTCGCGCCAGACCTCCCAGTACGGATGCCGGCGCATGAACTCCAGGATTGTGACCAGCGCCCGGGGGCTGATGTAGTTGTAGCGCGTCAGACCCGAACCGTCCATGAATCGATAGCTGTTCCGCCCCACTCCCATCTGGGCCAGAACGCGGCCGACCACGCGCCGGCCGTTGTCGAAGCTGCCGTAACCCGCATCGTGCCAGCCCATCGCCGACACCATGGTTTCGGCGTACATGTTCTGGCTGCGCTTCATCAGACCCGCGAGAATCTCCGAGAGCGGGGGCGACTCGTGCAAGTGTACGAGGGTGAAGTCCTCGGGCTTCTGGCGCCAGTTGGCGATGTCGTCGCAATCAATCGGCTGGCCGCCGACCTCGATCCACTCGTTCTCCAAGACCTCCTTGAGCACGGTGACGTAGAAGAGCGTCGGGTTGGTGATGGTGGGGGAGCGCTGGATCGGTGCCGTGCCGGCCACGACGGTGCCATCGAGCACGATGGTATTGGTGCCCACGGCGCGGTCCATGTTGACGACGGTGCGGCCGCGGCGAACGGCGCGCAGGTTGTTGACGATCGTGTAGTAGGAGCTGGGCAGATTGGATTCGACGGTGACGGGTCCGCCCGGCGCGGCGGGCGGCGTGATCGTCAGGTCGATGTAGTTCTCGTTGAGTTGGAGGGCGCCGTACTCGGCAGAGTACCAGATCGGAAGCCCGCCCAGCGTCCAGCCATATCCGATGTGCGTGTCGTCGAAGGCGTTGTCGTCGCCGATGATGTCGCCCGCGATGCGCTTGATGCCCATGTCCTTGAGCTTGGTGGCGAGTTGGCGGAAGACGGTCCGCGGGTCGTCGAAGAATCGCGTGTAGAGCGTCGGGTCGCCATTGCCGAAGACGATCAGGTCGCCTTCGAGGATGCCGTCGCGCACTTCGCCGTTTGTGGTGAAGTGCGTCTGGAACTTCCAGTTGGGGCCCAGAGTGACCAAGGCGGCGGCGGAGGTGGGGATCTTCTGGTTCGAGGCCGGCATGAAGAGCTTCGTCGGGTTGCGCTCGTACCAGACCTCGCCGGAGTCGAGCGACTTGATGAGCACGCCCCAGAAGGCATCCGCGAATCGCGGGTCCTCGAATCGTTCGTGCACCTGGCGGATCAGCTCTTCGCGGCCATCGGAGGCCGTCGCACGCGACGCCATGCCGACTCCCATTACCACCAGAACTGCCATCAAGACGACGCGCATGGGCGAAACTCCCTTCGATACGAATCCGGCCATGCCTCTCATGGCGGCCACCGCGCGGCAAGTGCAACCATGGGTCGCTCGTCGGCGGGCCGACCAGCATGTCTTAAGTGGTTATTTATCAAGGCTGTGCATTCTGCTTCCGGCCGATGAAGGTGGCCCAAAATCGGACTCGATGGGGCCGAATTGGGGTTGCGCGTGCATCCCTCCATCTGCATATTGATATGGCTGGCCGCCGGATTTGCACTTGGGTTGCCGGGCGGAATACCCCGCCCCCGTCCGTTCTCGGTCTCGTCCCCATATCAGGGCGGACCGAATGAATCCTGCCGTGTGGAGTCCTCCCAATGCGTCGCATGTGTGCTCTACTGGTTGCCGCCTTGCCGGCGGTGGTTTCTGCGCAGGACGTGCGCCTCGACTTCCTGTATACGATCACCTCGCCCCCGAACGTGATGCACTTCGGGCGCTCGGTGCTTGTGATCGACGATGTGAACAACGACACGTTCCCCGAGTTTGCCGTGGCGGCCTCGAACGCGGCGGGGGGGATTGTCTTCCTCTTCAGCGGATTCGATGGTGCACTGCTCGGGTCGTTCGAGAGCCCGAAGGAGGCCCCTTTCATCGACGCGGAGTTGATGGACACGTTCGCGCGCTCCATGGCGATGTTGCCCGACGTGGACGGCGATGGCGTGCCCGACTTGCTGATCGGTGCGCCACACCACGCGGCCCCGGGGGCACAGCCGCTCGATGGCCTTGCGGGAGTTGTGTATGTCGTCAATCCCGCCACGATGACGGTGGTGCGGACACTGACATCCCCCAGTGCCATACGGGACGGGTTGTTCGGCTGGGCGGTGGATGCATTCCGGGGCAACCAGCCCACGGATTTGCGTGGCATCATGGTGGGTGCACCCGGCGAGTTCGGTGTCCCCAATCATCCCTTCAGCAATGCGTTCGCCGGTCGCGCTCATCTGTTCAACGGCGCCACGGGCGCGCACCTGCACACCTACATCAACCCGACGGAGCTGAGCGGCGAGGAGGCCACCCTCGGCAATTTCGGCCATTCAGTCGCCACTCCCAGTGGAACCTACGAGGCCTACATCGGCGAGCCGGGGGCGAACTTCTCCACGAACACCTTCGTCAACACCGGCCGCATCTACAAGTACGTGGGTTTTAACCAGACGTTCTTCGCAGCGAGCCCATTGCGGGTTGTGACCAATGCGCGCTTCGGGGAGAACATGGTCGTGGTGCCCAATATCAACCGCGACAACGGAATCCTTCCCGACGTTCTCATCGGCGTGCCGAACAGCTTCCCCGAGGACCTGTCGCAGAGTTTCGGACGGGCCCAAGCCATGAACTTCGAGGCGTTCAACCGGGTGAACATCGAGTATGTGTCGCCCACCCCGCAGACGAATTCGGCCTTCGGCGCGGCCGTCGCCGGCATTCTCGACATCTCGGGAAACAGCCGCGGCGAGTTGGCCATCGGCCAGCAACGACTCGGCACCGACCCGGAAGGCGAACTCACCGACCTCGCCGGCTACGTGCACCTGTTCGACTCAAACAGTAACGCCCTGCTGGTGACGTTGCCGCGTTCCGGCGAGCCGCAGATTCGTGGCCAGTTCGGTGCCGCAATCAGTGGCACCCGCGATGTGCATGCGGCCTTCTCGCGCCGGCGGATGATCGTCGGCGCCCCGGGCACCGGATTCCCCGGGAGCCCGCCCGCGAAGCTCTACGTTTACAAGATGCGCTCGCGGCGCACGGGCGACTTGAACAACGACTTCCAGATCAACCAGACGGACATCAACCTGATGGAGAGCTTCCTTGCCGGAAACATCCAGGTGACCCAGCCGGTGATTCTGGACGTGCTGGACGTCACCAACGACGGGGTGATCGACTCGCGGGACCTCGATGCGCTGCGCATCATCGTCTTCGGCCCCGGCGACCCCTTCCCCTCGGCATGGGTGGTGCAGTAAGCGAGGCCCAAGACCTGTTGACGAAGGGTCGGCACGTTCGCTAGCAGGGGCTGCTTGCGTCCGGAGGGCACCATGACGAACGCCGCCGACAGCCTCCACCCGCGATTCACCTATGGAGACTACGTCCAGTGGGCCGGCGACGACCGCTGGGAGCTGATCGACGGCGAGGCATGGTGCATGTCGCCGTCGCCGACGGTGCGGCATCAGCGGATCCTTGGTGCCCTGCATGTCGCGCTGTCCGGCTTTCTGGCGGGAAAGCCATGCGAGGTGTTTCTCGCGCCACTCGACGTGCGGCTTCCCGACGGAGACGAGGCGGACGAGAAGATACGAACAGTCCTGCAACCCGACCTGTTGGTGGTGTGCAAACCGGTCAGGATCGACGAGCGCGGCGTCCGCGGGGCGCCGGACCTTGTCGTCGAAATTCTCTCGCCGTCCACCCGAAGCCGGGACATGGTGACCAAGCTGGCAGTCTACGAGAAGCACGGCGTCCGCGAATACTGGATCGTCGATCCGGACGCCAACAGCGTGGCGGTGCATCGGCTTGGGCCGGAGGGCAAGTGGCTGCCCGGACGGGTGCTGGGCCAGAGTGAGGTGCTGGACTCGACGGTGCTGCCCGGTTTCTCGGTGCCCCTCGAGGGCGTCTTTGCCTGAACAAGCCGCCTTCCATTCCCCGATTTTGCTCGCCTTTTCGTTCGACACCCACCCGGTGCGGGCCTACCCTCATGCCTTTCGGGGAACCTCCCCCCTCGCAAGGGACCGAACCGATGGAAGAGCGCTTCTCTGAACTGGTGCAGTTGGCCCGCGAGGCCATGGAAGCCGCACACGCGCCGTATTCCAGGTTTCACGTCGGGGCGGCGATCCTGACCGAGTCGGGCGAGGTCGTCACGGGTTGCAATGTCGAGAATGCCAGCTATGGCCTGACGATCTGCGCGGAGCGGACGGCGATGTGCCGGGCGGTGGTGCAACGCGCCAGCCGGCCGGTGGCCATTGCAATCGCCACCCGCACGCCGACGGCGACACCGCCGTGCGGCGCTTGTCGTCAATTCCTGTACGAGTTCAATCCGGACATGATCGTCCTGGCCGTCGGCACGCAGGGGGCGACCTTGCGGACGACGCTGCGCGAGCTGCTGCCCGGAGCTTTCGACACCGAACAACTCGATTCCAACCGGCCCTGAGGCCGTCCTGCGAGGCCCATGAGCAAGTCCGCTCCCTTCCTGCAATTCGAAGACCTCGATCGCTCGACCGACAAGGTGCACGTCATGCCGCTGGGCGGCGTGGGCGAGATCGGCATGAACTGCCTGCTGATCGAATGCGGCGGCGAACTTCTGA
>JAHCAW010000093.1 GCA_019634695.1 Candidatus Sumerlaeia bacterium | reverse complement strand
CGTCGTACTTTCACGCGGCCGACGTGATTCCGCGCCCGCCCAAGGCGGTCGAGCCGATCTTCGCCGATGGGGATGCCGGCGCGGTGGGGTTGAACTGGAAGTTCGTCGGCTACTTCGTCGCGATCGTGGTCGGCTTCCTTCTCGGGCCATGGCTCGACATCCAGCAGTGGCAGCGCGCCGTGCAGATTCGCCGCGAAGCCACCAACATCCGCACCTCCTATATCTTCGGCGGCCTGCTCTTCTTCGGCATCCTGTTGTTCCATGGCACGCTGGGCCTGGCGATCTGGGGCGAGGGCGAACGTCTGGGCGTCACGGCGAGCATGGCACTGCCGACGGCCGACGGGCTCTTCCATGCCAAGGATTCCGTCGTGCGCTTCCTCTTCACCGCCGGCGTCGAGAACGTCCCGCTGCTCTTCCGCGTCATGTACGTCATCTTCCTCTGCCTGTGCATCGTCGCCACGCTGGACAGCGGCTATGTGGCGCTCAAGTGGTTCCAGACCGACGCGGTGAAGAAGACCGACTGGGTGGTGCTGTCGCTGATCCCCAAGGGCCTTCTCGAGTCGCCGCTGCCGCCCTTCTGCCTTGCCGGGTTCCTGGGCCTGATCGGCCTGTGGGCGCACTGGGAGCTCGAGTACTACATGGCCTTCTACGGGTCCTTCCTCGTGGGCTACGCGGTGGTGTTCCTGTTCCGCACGGTGTTCGAGCCGCGCTTCGCCTCCTTCACGCAGACGACGCTCGTGTCGGTGGCGTCGGTGTCGCTCGGGGCATTCGGGCTTGGGTATCTTGAGGACTTCTGGCTGCTGGTGGCGGCCGGGGCGCTGATTCCGCTCGGGCACGCGGTGGGCTGCATCGCCACGCGCAAGGCAGTCGAGGATATCAAGCGCAGCGGCGTGATGGACAAGGTCACCGAAGCGGTGAAGGAGCGCACGACGGCCGCGCGCGAGGCCCTGGGTCGCGTGCCCGACGACCGCGTGGACGACCCGCCCGCCGACGCAGACGGCGCCGTCGAGAAGCCGCGCTTCGTCGAGGCCGTCGCCGACTCCGGCGCCGACGTCGCCCTGGTGGACCGCGGCGCCTCCTCATGGTTCGAGGGCAAGTGGTTCGTCCACCACTTCACCGCCACCTACCAGGACACGAATTCCGTCGGAAACGTCTACTTCGCGCAGTACGCCTTCTGGGTCGGCAAGACGCGCGAGCTCTTCTTCCATCACGCCCTGCCCAGCTTCGACCGCATCCACACCCCCTGGTACATCCTGACCCGCGCCTTCGAGCACAAGTTCCTGAAGGAAACCACCGAGTTCGAGCAGATCGAGGTCAAGATCCGCATTTCCGGTTTCAACCGCAAGTTCGTCACGATGGAGCACGAGATTTTCGACTCGGGCAAGACGATGCTTGGCAAGGGCAAGCAGGTGCTGCTCTTCGTCTCATCGAAGGACTACCGGATCATCGACATTCCGCCCGACCTCTACAAGGCCTTCCTGCCCTACGTGTGACGTCAGTCGTGGCTGGTGCCGTGCTCGACCACTTCCGCCGGAGACCCCTTCATGTCCGACACGCCCAAGCCCGACGATTCCGGGCTCCCGCCGCAGGAAGACGCGCGCGAGGAAGCAGGCCTGACTTGGGAGCGCCCCAAGGATGGCTCGGCCGTCTACGGCGCCGACGACGTCGCGCCGCCGCAGTCTCCGCCTCCGGCGTATCCTCCGGCACCCGAGCCTGCATGGCAGCAGCCACCCGCGCCTTATCCTGGCAGTCCGCTCGGGCCGGCACGGACACCCGAGGAGCTTGCCCAGCACCAACAGCCCGCCGCGTCATATCCGCCGCAGGACTGGCAACAAGGCGCGCCGCAGCAACCTCCGCAGCAATGGGCGCCGTACTGGCCGAACGACTACCACGGCGTTGGCTATCCACGCCCGCCTGCCGAAACCCCACTCGCGCCGCCACCGGGCTACCCGCCGTCGCCCTACGGGCCGGTTGCGCCCGCTCCCGCATTCACACCGCGCCACGACGCCGCGGTGCCCGCCAACCCAATGCTGCCCATGGCACTCTGGGCCGGCGCCGGATCGCTGATCATGGGATTGTGCTGCCAGCCGATCGGCATGGTGCTCGGCGCCATCGCCATGCTGACCGCATGGAATGTCCAGAAGCGAGCCCCCGAAGGCAGCGACCAGCGCCGCATCGCGGGGCATCTCATTATGCTCGGGATCGTTGGCATCGTCTTCTCGATTCTGATGTTCCTGGCAAACATGGCGGTGCTCATCCTCTTCCCCAACTTCGCCGAGCAGTTCAAGCTGCCCTTCGGCTGAGCCCGACCCGGAGCCGATGGCCGCCGACCCGACCGAGCAGTCCGCCGCTCCCGCCCCCGCGCCCGCCCGCGGCCGGCGGGCTGTTGGAGTCGCTCTCTGGACGCTGGCGCTCGTCTGGTGTCTGCTTCAGGTGGTTTACTTTCTGCGCACGAACACGGGCCTTTGGCTCGAAGGGCCTCTGGGCTTCGGCGGAGTCTTTCGCGGATTGCTCGCGCGCGACTGGTCCTTTGCGCTGACGCATTGCCCGCCGCTCGAACTGGTCGGCGCGCTCCTCGTGGCCGCGATGACTACGGCCCTCGGCGTGCGCCTGCTGCACGCGCTGGGCGTGCGATTGCGTCCGCTTGCACTCGGTGCCCTCGGCTTTGGCGTGGGGCTCGGCGTTTCGGGCCTCGCCTTCGAGTGGCTCACGATGGCGCGGCTGCTTTACACGATGCCGGCATGGGGAGTCTGGCTGGTGCTTTTCGCGGCGGTGGAGTGGCTCGCCCGCTGCCGGGCTCTCCCCCCGATCGAGCCCGAACCCATCGAGACCCCATCGATCGAACCTGTCGAGGCCCGCATCTTCTGGTGGGCAGCCGCCGTGCTCGTCGGCACGATCACGTTCGCAATCTTCTGGCATGCGGTGCTCTTCCCCGAGACCTACTGGGATTCGCTCATTCTCTATTTGGGCTACGGGCGGATGACCTTCCTCGAGCACGGCTTCCCATTCAAGGCGGTCGGACAGGTCGGCATCGGCCTCGGGGCGAACTATCCGCACCTCTTCTCGACCTACGGCGCGATGGCCAGCACGCTGTTCGGTCATTGGTCGGACCTGCACCAGCGCCTCGCCGCGCCGCTGGCCGGCCTGGCGACGACGCTCCTGATCTACGAAACCGCGCGGATCGTCTGGCGCAGTCGCGCCGCCGGCATCGCAGCAGCGCTGGCTTGGCGCTGCGTGCCGCTCGGCGTTGCCTACTCGACCTACGCTTCCGACTACGCCGTCGCGATTCTGCTCGCCGCGATGCTGCTGTACGCCGTGGCCCTCTTCGCCCGTACGCGCCATCGCGGCCCCTTCGCCCTGCTGCTTCTCATCCCGGCCATCGGCATGCACGTCAACTATCTGATGGGCATCCTGTGGGTGCCGGCCTTCCTCGCGATTGGCCTCGTCTGGTGGGGGAGCGGCAAGCGACTGGACGGCGCGTGGCGACTGAACGGCCGCTGGGCCGTTGGGGTGTTGCTGATCTGCCTCGTCGCCGGCGGCACATGGAATGTGCGCAACTGGGTGCTGACCGGCAACCCGGTCTATGCCTTCTACTCCGGTCTGTTTCCCGGCAGCATCCACATGAACGACGAGGTGATGAAGAGCGCCGACCTCGAGTGGTTCCGCAACGGCGACGGCGTCGGGCGCCTGGCCGAGTTGATGGTGGACATCGAGGCGGGCCGCTCGACCTTCCGCGACCAGGAGGCCGCCGACTTCGAGCGCCAGGCCGGCGTTCTTGATCGCCTGCGCGCCAGTTGGTGGTACTGGCAGGGCTTCGAGACGCTGGCCCTGCGCGCCGACGACACCGTTGCCCGCGGGCGCTGGATCGACCGCGCCACCGTCCTGCTGCATCTCTTCACGCCAATGGGTCCCGCTCAGCCCCCAGCCTTTCGGTCGCCCGGCGGCGCCGAAATCCAGTTTCTCTATTGGCGCCATGCCTACAAGCTCTCCCCCTTCTTCCTTGGCTTTGCGCTACCCGGCCTGTTGCTCACCTGCTGGATCGTCGGCCGCCGCACGGCTTGGCGAGACGACGCCGTCGCGCCAACGGTGCTTGCCACCGCCGGCCTGCTCGCCGCGGGGCTCATGGCCTACCATTATCTGCTCGCCGACTATTATCTCTACCAGATCATCCCGATCCTGCCGCCGCTGGCGCTACTCGTGCCGGGCCTCGTGATCGGCATGCCCGCGCGCGCTCCGCAGCCCGCCGACTCGCCCGAGTCGAATCCGCCTCCAACAGAGCCCTGCCCCTTCGGACGCGCGTATCGTTCGGTTGCCTACGGGCTCCTGCTCGTCGCCGGTCTCGTTCCCGGACTCGCCATGAGCCTCATGAACTTCAAGTTCCACAGCCCCACCGTTGTCCACGGCCAGATGTTCGTCCCGCAGAATCTCGATCTCTTCCGCCATCCGGGCATCGACCGCGACCTCTTCTACCGCCTCGTCTTCGGCGAGGACGTCGCCGCATGGAATCGCGTCAACGAACTGGCCGCCGGCCAGCCTCTCCTCACGCACGACAACCGCCACCTGATGTACGATCCCAGCATCGAACTGGTCCATCTGGACGATTGGGATGTCCAGGCCACGTACACGATGACCTCGCCCGACGAGCGCTTGCGCTTCTTCCGCGACCGGGGCATCCGCTACTATCTGCGCATCCCCAACGAGCACAAACACCGCGTGAACCGCCGGGCGGGACTGGACGAGCTGATCGCGCGCGGAGACCTCGTCCTCCTCGAATCCTTTGGTCCCAACGAGCTCTACGAGTTCCGCTTCCCGCAGGAGGTCCCCTGATGGCGCCGTCCGCCGCCTCCCAAATCGCCGTTGCCGTTCTGACCGCGCTGGGGGAGCGTCAGGGCCGGACCGCATGGAATCGAGGCCCGAGTCCCGCCGCATGACCGAACCGACCTTCCCCGTCTCGAACCTCCGCCTCGTGGCCGTCTTTGTGATGGGCATCTCGGTCGGCATTTGCCTGACGCTGATCTACGTCACGATGCGCGACCCGCGGCCGCCCATCGTCCAGGTCGAAGGGCCCACGTTCCTCCGGGAGGTCGAGGAGTGACTGCCGATCCGCGCGCCCGCCTCTCCGTCCTCATTCCGGCCTGCAACGAGGAGAAGAACCTCGCGGCCTGCATCGAGTCCGCCCGCTTCGCCGACGAGGTCGTCGTCGTCCTCGATGCCGCCAGCACCGACGGCACCGAGGAGATCGCCCGCCGCCTCGCCGACCGTGTCCTCGTGCGCGCCTACGAAAACTCGGCCTCGCAGAAGAACTGGGCCATTCCCCAGATGAGCCATCCATGGGTGCTAGTGGTGGATTCCGACGAGCGCGTCACTCCCGAACTCCGCCGCGACATCGAGCAGGTGCTCGCGGCCGATGGCTCCCACGACGGCTATCGTATCGGGCGGCTGAACCACTTCATGGGCAAACCGATCCGCGGATGCGGTTGGCAACGCGACGACGTCCTGCGCCTGTTCCGGCGCGATCGCGGCCGCTACCAGGAACGTCACGTTCACGCCGACATCGTCGCCTGCGACGACCGGCCCTTCTCCGTCGGGCAACTTGACGGCAAGTTCCTTCACTTTACCTACGACAGCTTCGAGCAGTACTTGAAGAAGTACTTCCGCTACGCCACCTGGGCCGGCGAGGACCGCTTCCAGCGCACGCCCCGGGTCGGCTGGCGCCACCTCTTGCTCCGGCCCCTCTGGCGCTTCTTCCGCCAGTTCATCCTCTTTCGCGGCTATCGCGACGGCCGCATCGGCTTCCTGATCTGCGCCATGGCCGCCTTCTCCGTCCTGCTCAAATATGGCTACGCGATGAGCCGCCACCTCGAGACGGCCCGCGACTCCAACCCGAAGGACCCGCGCCCGTGATCCGACGCCTTTCGCCCTGCAAGGTCAACCTCTCGCTCGACGTGCTGCGCCGGCGCCCCGACGGCTTTCACGACCTGCGCACGATCTATCAGGCGATCGACCTGTGCGACGAACTCGCCGTGGCGCCCGCACGCGGCCACCGCGACACGCTCCGCCTCGAGGGGCCCTACACGGCCGGCGTCCCGCAGGATTCCGCGAATCTTGTCCTGCACGCGCTCGAGGTCTTTCGCGCACGCGTCGGCGTGCCCGTCGCCCCGCTCGACATCGTGCTGACGAAGAACGTGCCTCCCGGCTCGGGGCTCGGCGGCGGCAGCTCCAACGCCGCCAACGTGCTGGCCGCGGCGAACGTGTTGCTCGGCCTCGGCATCTCGGCCACGCTGCTCGAGGAAACCGCCGCCGTCATCGGCAGCGACTGCGCCTACTTCGTGCGCGCGGGCACGCAGGAAGCCGAGGAGCGCGGCGAGGTGCTCATGCCGCTCGAGCGTCGCCGTGACTTCCACCTGCTCCTTGCCCTGCCCGCGGTGCATGTGGCGACGCCGCCGGCCTATCGCGCCCTCGATCCGGCCACGTTCGGCGAGCGCACCGACTGGCGCTCGCTGCGGGCATGGCTGGCCGGCGACGAGCAGACGCCTCTCCCGCGCCTGCACAACACCTTCGAGCAATCCGTCGCGGCCCGTTTCCCGGAAGTCGCCCGCGTGCTCGCCGCCCTGCGGACCCTTGCGCCGGACACCACGTTGCTCAGCGGCAGTGGCTCGGCCTGCTTTGCCCTGTTCCGCACCCGGGCTGAGGCCGACGCCGCGCGCGCCGCATGGCCTCTTGCCGACGTGCCCGTGCGCGTCTGCCGCCCGCTTCAATCCGGGTCGGTCGGCGCCTGACGCACCCGCCCGGGAACCGTCCCGGGGGATTCGCTGTCTCATGCCGTGACGGGTTCGCCCGTGCGGATTCCCTTGCCGCTGGCGGGGCCGCGCGTCAGGACTGGTGTCGGTTGCATGATTCCCTGCAAGGGGCCTTACCCATGACCGTCTTCCCGCGATTCGCCCTCGCCTTGCTCGTGCTCGCCGCGAGCATGCCGCTGACCGGCTGCAAGAAGAAGGCTTTCGACATTCGCGACGTGGACCCCGGCCAAGCCGGCGTGGTGCGCTCGCTCGGACCCGAGAGCCAGGACGCCCGCCGCCTCTCGGAGCTGATGGTGCGCTCGCTGCTCGCCACTCCCGAGGTCGCCCGCGCCACCGTTCCGCCCACCATCGCCATGCTCCCGATGGAGAACAACACGCGCTTCCCGTTCAACAAGGAAGTCTTCACCACGTTGCTGCGCGCCAGCCTCAATCAGGAGGCCCGGGGCCAGTTGCGCTTTGTCGCCCGCGACATCCTCGACGACATCGAGGCCGAACGCGCCGGCAAGCGCGAGGGCACGCTCGACTACGATCCCACGCGTCGCACCCGCACCATCGCCGGCGTGGACTACTTCCTCAAGGGCCGCGTCGATGGCCAGTCGTGGGCCAGCCGCAAGGGTCAGGCCGAGTACGCCGTCTACGCCTTCAGCCTCATCGACGCCGAGACAGGGATCATCCTGTGGGAGGACCTGATGGACGTGAAGAAGGAAGGCAAGGACGACGTGATCTACCGCTGAGCCGACAGGCTCGCAGGGAGGAAGCGCCGGTGCGAAACCGGACTCGTCCGTTGCCTCCGATCTTCGCAGGATGCCTGCCCGGACTGCTCGCCAGTCTGTTCGTGGTGGTGTTGTCGGGCTGCGCCATCCGCACCACGCAGGGGCTGCCGCCGGGAATGCAGGGCATTGACGTGGCACCCGAGTTCGAGGCCCGCATCGCCCGAATGAGTCACGAAGGAGAACGCAACTGGGTGCTCAACCTGCAGGAACTGGCCGTCGAGGCGCTGGCCGGCGGCGACCGTGAACTCGCCAAGCGCGCCCTCGACGAGGCCATTCTCCTCATCGAGGTCATCTACGGAGACAGCGAGCAGGCCCGCCGGGCACGATCGGCCTTCTACAAGGAAGAGTCCAAGATTTTCAAGGGCGACCCCTACGAGCGCACCATGACCTACTTCTACCGCGGCGTGCTCTACATGCAGGAAAGGGTGTGGGACAACGCCCGCGCCTGCTTCCGCAGCGCCTCGCTCATGGACTCCTTCGCCGAGGACGAGCAGCACCGCGCCGATTGGGCCCTGATCGAGTACCTGACCGCCATCTGCGAGCTGCGCCTGGGCTACGCGCACACCGCGCGCGAAGTCTTCGACCGCGCCCGCAGCATCTACACCGACTTCGCGCAACGCTACGATACGCTTTCGCCGACAAACGATGGCCCCCGCCGCTCGTCGCTGCTGCTGTACCGCGAACTGCCCGAATTCGACGAGCGCGACAACCTGCTGATCCTGACCCAGCACGGCGTCGCGCCGCGCAAGGTCGGCGTCGGGCGGTACGGACAATTCGTCGGCGTCGAACCCGGCGGCGGAAGCGACGGCGCCGCCCGCGTGCGCATCACCGGCCGCGACGCCGTCTACAGCCGCCTTGTCGATTCGGTCTACTATCAGGCCGTCACGCGCGGCGGGCGCGAGCTCGACCGCATCCAGGGCAATCAGGCCATCGTGCGCGGCGCCACCGAGGACACTGGCGTCGCCGCCGCCCATGTTGGCGTCTGGGCGGTTCACACCGGCATGGCCACCAACAACCGCGACGTCGCCGTCGGCGGCGCCGTGCTCGCCCTCGCAGGCCTGCTCGCCTACGGCACCTCGACGGCGATCCAGCCCCAGGCCGATTTGCGCACCTGGGGCAACCTGCCCGACGCCCTCGGGATGGTCCGCACCCGCGTTCCCGCCGCGGCGCTCGAGGTCGAGGTCGTCTATCCCGGACGAGGTGGGCGTGGTGACGGGCCCACGGCCCATGCACGCATCCATCCCCGCGACGAGGACCTGTGCGTGCTCCTCGTCTTCGAGCACCCCGTGCCGATCATCATCGCCCCACCCGACGTGTTGCTTGCCCACACCGCCCCCGCCCCCGCGGGCGCCGAACTCAACTGAAGGAGAGCCGACGATGTTCCGTCTTCCTGTCCCGCGCCGAGTTTCGCTCCTGATGGCCACGCTTGCCCTGGTCGCAGTCGCGACGGTTGCGTGTCGCTCGAAGTCCCCGGACTACGCGCGCATCGACGATGCCGCCATTCGGGCCGCCACCGCACCGGTCAACATCCTCAACCGCGACTTGCGCAGCAAGGTCGCCGCCGACATTGCCAGCGCCGAACGTCTGCCCGACGGCCGCCTCAACGTCCGCGTGAACCTGCGCAACTCAACCACCAAGCCGCTCAACGTCGAAGCCCGCACCGTCTTCAAGGACATCCACGGCCTCGGCACCGGCGACTCCACCGAATGGAAGGCGCTCTACTTCGCGCCCCAGCAAATCCAGACCTTCGGCACCACTTCGCGTGACGAAACCGCCCAACGCTTCACCGTGGAGGTCCGCAAACCATGACGCCTCGTCCGATCCTCGCCATTGCTCTTCTGCTCGCCACGGCCCTGGCCACAACGGCCTGCGCCAAGTACCAGAGGCATCCGCCTCCCGAGAAGCAGATCCTCGGCGAGCGCCCACGGCCCAACGTGGACTCGACCGACACGCGCGCCCACTACGTCGTCGACGAAGCTCTGCCCGACGACCGCAAGCCCGCCACGCCGCCGGCCACGACCTACTGAGTGTCGTTCACCACGCGAGGCCACGCGCCCCCAAGCGTCGGGGTGTGCCGGATCAGGCGCTGGAACCGCTCCGCGTCCGATGGCTCCGGCGATACGGGCTCTCCACGCGCGTCGAGATACAGGCAGCCCACCTCGGCGGCAGGCAATTGGTCGATCAGTTGCCGGCTGACCTCGATCGCGCGGAGCCATTCGCGTTTCGCCGCGTGCAAGTCGATTGGCCGGGCCAGCAGCAATCGGGCGAAGTCCTCCTCCCGGTAGTGCGCGTGCCGGACCAGTTCCTCGAGGATGAAGTTCGGTGTCATGCCAGGGTCCTTGCCGCTGGCCGCCCATACGAGCGGCCCCAGCGGAAGGAAGGTCGCATCCAGATGCAGCAGGTCCACGTAGTCGCGAGCCTCGCGACGACTGGCACCGGCCAGCACCTTGTTCGTGGCCGAATCGGCCGGGTGCAGCCGGTAGCCGAAGAGTGCATCGGGAACCAGCGGGAAGAATCGCCATGCGGAATCCGCAGCCCACTCGAGCCGTAGCTCATCGCCCTTGAGGAAGATGCGAGCCTCTGCAAAGGATCGATACTGGCCGAGCACTTCGAATCGATACCCGTTCGCCAGAAGAGTCTGGCGATCCGCATCCATGGAAGCCAGCACGGCCTCGATGGTGTCGTGGAAAATGTCGATGTCGGTGGAGTAGCGCGGGCTGTCCTCTTGGGCATGGATCGGCGTGGCCCCGGCGATGTAGCTGTCGGGATTCCGGTTCGCGGCGAGCAGGACGAGGGTCCGGCGCTGGAAGTCGCTTAGGGGCATATGCGCGCCGCGAGGAACCAGCCCTCGCGGCCTCCGTTCAGCCGCAGGTTGCGCGCAATCTCGGGAAGATCCACTTCCCCGATCTCGAGGTCCGGGCGCAAGAACCAGAAGCAGCGGATGGGGTAGTGCCGAGATGCCTCACGCGCCAGGCGCAGGCGCGCATCCAACG
>JAHCAW010000092.1 GCA_019634695.1 Candidatus Sumerlaeia bacterium | reverse complement strand
TGCCTGCCGGGCCGACAACCCGGCGCGTTTCTCGTTCGGCGATAATGACTCGGTGCTAGGCAATTACGCTTGGTTCAGAACAAACTCGCGGGAACGTACCCAAGTGGTCGGGAGCAAGGAGCCCAATGACTGGGGTTTGTACGACATGCACGGTAACGTGTGGGAATGGTGTCTGGACTGGTATGCGGACAGGCTGCCGGGTGGGAGGGTGACGGATCCGCCCGGACCAAGTGCGGGGACTGATCGCGTGATTCGCGGTGGTTCTTTTGATAGTGGCTGGCGATTCTTGCGCAGCGCCGATCGTGGAAGGCCTGCGCCCGGCTATCAGACCATTCTCCGGGGTTTCCGGGTCGTCATCTCGGATCAGCCGTAATCGGATAAATGTCATTCTGGCTCCCCGATCAAGTCCATGCTGAGTGCCATGAAGCGAGTCCGCTACCCTCGTCGTTCGGAGTCACGTGGGTCAGTGGCCATCTGCACGAGTGTGGAGCCTGACATTCGCAGGGGCGTATTCCTCCCTTGTCCCCGGAACGGAATTCTCCCCTGATGTGCCCAATGTCGCCGGATCGCACGGAGGTTCGATGAGACACCATGACGTCCTGTGAAGCGATGATTGTTGTGGGGCTGAGCGCCATGATGACCGCACTTCTCGTCGGGTGCCAGCGGGAATCTGAACGCTACGAGGTCACGGGGCACGAGCCGGTCGCTGTGAACCATCCGGGCTCCGGTGCAACAGTCGAGACCATCGACCTGGGATCAGGAGTCTCCATGAGTCTGGTCTGGATCCCGCCGGACACGTTCACGATGGGCTCGCCATCTAGTGAATCCGGCCGGCATTCGGATGAAGGTCCGCAGACGCGCGTGACGCTGACGCGGGGGTTCTGGATGGGGGAAACCGAGGTAACGCAGGCGCAGTGGAACGCGGTGATGGGCTCGGAAGGAAACCCATCCCACTTCAAGGGCGACGACCTTCCGGTTGAGACCGTTTCGTGGGGTGATGCGATGGAGTTCTGTCGGCGCCTGTCGGAGCGCTCGGGTCGGACGGTGACGCTGCCGACGGAGGCACAGTGGGAGTACGCGTGCAGAGCTGGAACGCCGACGCGCTACTCGTTCGGCGACGGTCAGGCAGCGCTGCCGAACTATGCCTGGTTCAGCTCCAATTCGGGCAACCAGACCCAACCCGTGCGAGCCAGGCAGCCGAACGCCTGGGGACTGTACGACATGCACGGCAACGTGCTGGAGTGGTGTCTGGACTTCTATGTGGACAGCTTCCCGGGCGGAATCGAGACGGATCCTGCCGGTCCTTCATCGGGCTGGGATCACGTGATTCGTGGCGGCTCGTTCTACGACGAGCCAGCATACCTGCGGTCCGCAGACCGCAGCAAGAGCGCCCCGGGCAATCGAGTCAAAGCCATAGGGTTCAGGGTCATCACCCAGGATTAGCAGAAATCAGGTATTCATCATTCTGTCTGGCTGAGCCTTCATTTGCCCAACGCAGTGCAACAAGCCTGTCCCCGTGGTTCTGAGCATCCACGCGAGCGCATTTTGCGCTTGCCTCGGGAACGCCGGTTCCCCCTGATCTGTCCAACGTCCCAGAATCCCCAGATCGCACGGAGGCTCGACGAGACCCCATGAAATCCCGTGGCCTGTTGGTAGTCCTGATGGTGAGCGTTTGGGCGGTTTTCCTGGGCGGGTGCCAGCGCAACTGGATGCGCAACGAGATCAAGGGGCACAAGGTGAACGCCCTGACGTATCCGCGTGCGGACATGACGGTGGGGTCGCTCGGCTGGGGCGATCCGCGCAAGGAGGTCCACTCCTCGCGCGCGGCCGACGACGTGTTGTCGGACTCCTTCCTGGCCGGCATCGACGAGATTCCGATCGCGTGGAAGAATCGCAAGCAGGGCTACGACATGTTCCTCGACGTCGAGGGTTCGCCCGGGCCGGAGATTCTTCGCAATGTGCAGTTGATCGGCGCGTCGGCCGGCGTGGAACTCGGGCGCGACCGCCTCAAGTTTCTCGAGTGGGGCGACCTGCGCGAGCAGAACCTGGACTTGCAGCGCCTGTCGAACGCCGTCGTGCGCGGCTGGTTCAACCTGCCGGGCGAGTCTTTCAGCCCCGAGGGCCTGATGGCCCTGCGACCGCACGAATCGCACTACGAACACCGGCCGTGGATCGTGCGGCGCAGCATCGCGACGAAGGGATTGCGCTATGGCGTCGACGGCTCGGTGACCGCACGCCTGAAGGCCAAAGGCAACGTGCCGACCTACGGAAGCGCCGGCGTCAAGACAGGCATTCACGTCAAGGACACCGAGACGATCGAGGTGCGCCATCCGATGGCGCTGGGCATCACGGCCTGGCGATTGGTCGATGTGCAACCGCCGCTGCCGACGGCGGCTGCCATGCGTGGCGGCATGCGCGATGGCGAGTACACGCTCACATGGCAGGAGGTGCCGCCGAGCCGCAAGTATCCACCGATCAGCTTTGTCGTGCGCACGCGGGAGTTGCGCGAGTTCGCGGCCTGGCACGCGGCCGAGCAGGAGTTGCCCGCGCCGACGGTGGCGCGGCTGGAGACCGAGCTGCGCAAGGCCGAGCCGGCCGCCATGGCGCTGCGCGCCGAGGCCGTCCGGCCGTTGACGCAGGAAGAGGTGGCCGCCGGCATGCAACCCAAGTGGCGCACGCTGCACGATGGCGACCGCTTCGCATCCGACGAGTTGGTGCGCTTGTGTGTGACGCTCCGCGAGCCGGCCTATCTGCACATCCTCGCGAAGGACAACACGGGCAAGGCGGCGGTGCTCTTCCCGGAGGTGGCGGGGGAGAGGCTCTCGCGCGGCACCGTGCATCTGATCCGCGAGGGCGATTGGCTGTTCCCCGGCAACGTGGGCGGCATCGAGGGCGACGGCATGAGCTTCAAACCGAACGATCCGCCGGGCGTGGAGTCCTTCGTGGTGATCGCCAGCAAGGACCCGTCGCCGGCATTGGTTGATGCGCTGGCCGAGTTCGCGCGCGAGGCCCGCGCGAAGGCCGCTGCCCCCGCGACCACCCCGACCCGACTGGCCGAAGGCGGCCTGGCGCTGACCGGATTGACGCGTCTTCCGGACGACTATCGCTTCACCGGCGGAGGATCGGGCACCGTGCAGCCGCGCATCACCCAGGCCCCCGTCGAGCAGGTTGCCTTTACCGGCGTCGGCAACGCGACGGTGCTGACGATCAATCTGAACCGCGTCGCGCCGGGCCAGTAGGGGAGCGTCCTTGATAGCTCTACTACTCGCGATTCCCAAGGAAGGTGTGGAGCCATGACGCGACAGATGTGGGCGGCCGTAACTTTTTTGCTCTGGATGGCTGCTTGGGCACCGGCTCAGGACGAGGTGTTGGGCCTGCGCCTCCTCGACGACTACGGGTGGTCACAGCCGACTCCACCGATACCGCCGGGCGACCCGGGTGAACAAGAGCGGCCAGCCCGCTTCACGGTTGTCGACTTCGCGGACGTGCACAACGTGTCGGTTCCCTCCGGGCCGTACAATGCGGTGCATGGCGTGTTTGTTGGCATCTCGAAGTATCGGCATGGCAAGCCCTTGCCGAATGCGGCAAAGGATGCGGCGGCGATGGCCGGTGCCCTGGAGGCGATGAGCGGCTTGCAGAATCCGATCCTGCTTGTAGACGATGCGGCGACGGTCGAGGGTCTGAGGCGCGCTGTGGCGCGCATCGAGAGAAGTGCCGGCCGCGCAGACCTCGTGATCTTCTACTTCGCCGGCCACGGCGTTGGCCTGAAGAGCAGCGTCGGCAACGAAACCCATGCATACATGATGTTGCATGAAGCGGCCCCCATGGAAAGCATCCTCGCCGGCTCGCGCGAGGGGCTGGTCAACATGGGGTCGCTGGTGGAAATGTTCAGCGGGGTTCGAGCCAAACACAAGCTTGTGATTCTGGATTGTTGCTTTAGCGGCTTTGCGTTTCGCGAAGTGTCCACTCCGCGCAGCATGGAAAGTCTGCGCATGCTGCTCGGCAACGAGTCTTTCTACGTCATGACTGCCGGCACGGCGGGCCAACTGGCACTCGACACCTCGGTCGACAACCCGGGGCAAGGGTTGCTGACCGGGCTGCTGCTGCAAGCGCTCGAACAACCTTCGGCCTTCGGCCTGCGCCTGCACGACCTTGACGGGCGGCGATTCGTCAAGGCGAACGACCTGTTCCGCGTGGCCGAGGAGCACTTGCCTGGCCGCGCCGCACGCACGGTGACAAGCGTGCTGGCCGAATTCTACGCGCACAATGGCGCGGGCGACCCGCCCGACCTTACTGCCTATGTCTGTCCCAACCCCACGCGAAGCCTGATCGATCACGAGACCTGCAAGCTCGCCCGTCTGTATCGCCACCTGCAACTGCCCCAAGACGCACGTCTCCTTGGCGGCGTCGGCATGGCGATGCTGCCCGTCGTCGCAAGCGTCGAACCCGTCGTGGCCGAGGCCGTCGCGCCCCCCACGCCGACTCCACGACCCACCCCAAGCTCCACGCCCGCGGCGACTCCCGAACCCACGCCCGTGCCCACGCCCGTGCCGACGCCTGAACCCGTCGAGCCCGCCCCCGCCCCGGAGCCGTCCACGCACACCGCATGGGCCGAGCAGATCGGCGTGCATCTGGGCAGCCCCGAATACGGCCGGCAACTTGCCACGGTGCTCGACCTTTTGCTCGCCGGCACGCCGCCGGATGCGACGGGCGAGGTGGCCTTCGCGGGCGATGTGCTCTCGCGGCCGTCGATTTCGTCCACGACGTGGGCCCGCATCTACGCAGCAGAAGGCTATCGTTCGCCTGGCGATCAGTCGCGCGAGCACGCCTGGCGCAACGCCTGGCGCAACGCCAACGGCGCCGGCTGGACGCGTATCCCCCCGCGCGGCGGCGTTCTGTCGCCCCACTACGAGGTGGCCTTTGAAATCGGCAATTACGGTTCGGAGCCATTGCACTACTATATGATCGCGCTGGACGAAGCCGGCATCCTTCAGTGGATCGCCCCGAAGAATGCCGCTTACGGCGGCAAGTATTCGTCCGGTGTCTCCCCGCTGGTCCCGGAGTCGGCACCGTACCGATTCCCGCCCGCCGACCCGACCACCGGCGCCCCGGGCTTCATGCCGATCGCTTCTGCGATGGACCTGCATCTGTTCATGGTCGGCACCGGCGCGCCGTGGCCGGAACTCGAGGCCGCCCTGCTTTCGGCTGCCGACAATGCCTTCGCGCTCTACGCCTCGAACCCGCGCGCGCGCCAGAAGCCCGCGGCCGCCCCACTCGACGTGCGCAGCACCCGCGCGCTCGGCCCCGTCGCGCACGAACTCAGTGCCGTCGGCCCCGCCCAGTCGCTGGTCGGCGAGGCCCACGTCATGCGCGCCGCCCAAGGGCTGCTGGTGCGCTCGTGGTTCATCGACATCGCGGGCGCCCACGAACGCGTGCCCGAACTGGTGGCCGCCACCCGATAAACTGCCGCCAGCAACTTTTTACCCGCCCCCCCCGCGCCGCGTCCCGACCCGCGAAATCACGTTGCCGACCACGCGCCCACGGGTCGATACACTCCCTTGTCCGGGATCGACCCGGCGGCATTCGGCGCTTCGGGAGGACGGCACCATGAACGCGGCCCTTCGTTCGGCACTGCTGGCAGGTGCGCTGGCTCTGGCAACCGCATCGGCGCAGGCCCAACAGTTCAGCTTCGCCAGCTCCACGCTCGGCGCCGCGCCCGGCGGCACCGCCACCATCGAGGTCTTCCTCTCCGGCGCCCCCTTGGGCGTCGCCGCGGCCAACTTCACCGTCCGCCTTGCCGCCACCGCCGGCAGCCAGGTGCGCTTCGATCAGGCCACCAGCACCAGTCCGCTTCAGGCCTCCGGCTTCACCTACGAATTCAATCGCGCGCTCTCGCGCTCCGGCGTTGCCAACGGCACGATCCAGGGCAACGTCGTCGAATTCCGCGGCGTCCTGTATCCCTCCGGCGGCGCCGTCACCACCTTTGGCGCCGGCTCGTCCACGAAGATCGCCGAAATCGTCGTCCCCATTGCCGCCGGTGCCTCCGGCTCCTTCCAGGTCGAACTCGTCTCGGCCGTCGATTCCTCCGTCGGTCTGCTCGGCGTCTCCAACGCCTCGGGCGCCTCGCTGGTGCCCACCGGCCAGGCCCGGCCCGGCGGCGGCCTGCTCACGATCAACGTCTCCGACCCCGTCGTGCCCGGCGACGTCAGCGGCGACGGCGCCGTCACGCCCCACGACGCCCAGTTGGCCTTCCAGTGCTTCCTGCTGGGCTCCTGCCCGCCGGCGGCCGTCAACGCCGCGGCGGCGAACTTCTGCGGCGGCCCCGCCGTCACCCCGTCCGACGCGCAAGGCATCTTCAACCAATTCCTCGGCCGGACGCCTCCGTGCCCCTAAGTCAGGGCCCCCGGCTGGAGAACAGCAACTCGCGCGAAGCCGCCAAGCCGCAAAGCGAGCAGGCGCCGGAGAGGAACCTGCCTGCCTCAAGCAGCGTAACGAGGCGGGCAACGGAGCCCTCGGCTTTGCGGCTTTGTGGCTTTGTGTGCAACGGGAGACGGTTGAGGGCAGCACTTCTAGTTGCGCAGGCGCCCGCGGTGGGCAGAGGTGGGTTCCATGAAGGGAATTGCGGGATGCTTGGCCTGTCCCCCGTTTTTCGCTCCACCCGCTGTGAGCGTTTGCGCATCCTGGACCGAGCCTCAAGTAGGCCCCGCACCATGGCGAAGCGCAAGCGTCACACCCGCGAAGAGATCATCCGCAAGCTGCGCGAGGCGGAAAGAGTGCAGACCACGGCAACCACGGACTGAATGGAAGGGGGCTGATACGGGGAGCGTGGCCAGAGAGAGCGCAAAGAGGCACAAGCGGGGTAGGGGGTGGGGGATAGGCACGGAAGGTGAGCAGGGACGGCGAGGCGGCGGATGGTGGGCGATGGGGATTGGGTTCTCGCGAAGCCGCAAAGCAGCGAGGGGGGGGGCGGGTTGGCGGCAGGGCGTGGCCGCAGAGGGTGCAGAGAGGCACAAGCGGGGCGGGGGGGATGGCTAACGACCAACGACTAACAACCAACAACTTGCGACCAACAGCCAACAACTCGGCTCTCTCCCCTCGAACCACGAACAACGAACCACGAACAACGAACACGGCTCCCGTTCCTGCTTGACACGGCGGGGCTTGGTGGGAAGAGTCGCGCGTTGCCACCGCGGCAGGGTGGCTTCACGACAAGCAGAAGCTCTCCGCTTCTCACCCGCAAGTGCCCTGAGATCAGGGTTGCGCCCGGGTTTCACAGAGTCAGGACGTCGCCCCCCGGGCGGGCAGCTGTGCCCGGGCAGGCCCTCTGTTTGGCGGAGAGCGCGTGAAGCGCCTTTCCGCCTTTTTCTTTGTGATGGAGGTGCCGCCCCATTAAGCCGACTGCCCGTATCAACGACCAGATTCGCGTGCCGCGAGTGCTCCTGATTTCGGAGTCCGGCGAGCAGATCGGTGTCGTGCCCATCGAGGATGCGCGCCGACGCGCGCTGGAAGCGGAACTGGACCTGGTGGAAGTGGCGCCAGGAGCGGATCCGCCGGTCTGTCGCATCTACGACTACAAGAAGGTGATCTTCGAGCAGAAGCGCAAGCTGAAGGAATCGCGCAAGAAGACGCGGGCCTCCGAGCTCAAGGAGGTCAAGATGCGGGTGAAGATCGACCCGCACGACCGCGACACGAAGCTGAAGATGGCGCGGCGCTTCCTGGAGAAGGGCGACAAGGTGAAGTTCACGCTCCAGTTCCGGGGACGCGAGATCACGCGGCCGGAGATGGGGACGGCGCTGGTGGAAGCAATCACGCGCGACCTGGCCGACATCGCCGAAATCGAGAAGCCGGCCGCACGCCAGGACCGCTTCATCATCATGATCGTCACGCGACGCAAGGATTGGAAGCCCCCGAAGGAAACCGGCTCGACCGGACAAGACTGAACCCCCGCGGCCGGCACCGCGCCGACCGCCGACTCTCCAAGGAGCGCACGAACCCATGCCGAAGATGAAGACCAAGCGCGGACTCGCCAAGCGCGTCAAGGTGACCGCTTCGGGCCGCATCAAGCACAAGAAGCAGAACCTGCGGCACATCCTGACGAAGAAGACCGCCAAGCGCAAGCGCCACCTGCGGGCCCTCGAAGTGCTCGCCGCACCCGAGGAAAAGCGCGTCAAGAAGATGCTCAACCTCTGATCCCCACCCAGCAGCCCCACGACCCGCACGGAGGTCTCGCACCATGGCAAGAGTCAAGAACACCCCCGCCACGAAGGCGCGGCGCAAGAAGGTCCTGAAGGCGGCACGCGGCGCCTACAGCGGCCGCCATCGTCTGTTCAAGAACGCGAAGGAAACCGTCATCCGCGGCTTGGCCTATGCCTACCGCGACCGCAAGCAGAAGAAGCGCGAGTTCCGCGCCCTGTGGATCGCGCGCATCAATGCCGCCTGCCGCGAAAACGGCATGCCGTACTCGCGCCTGATCAACGGGCTGGACCTTGCCGGCATCGAGATCGACCGCAAAATGCTCAGCGAGCTGGCGATCAACGACCCGGCCGGCTTCACGGCCCTGGTGGGCGTGGCGCGCAAGGCGCTCGAGTCCTCCAAGGAGCCCAGCGCCGCGCGCGTGGTTCCGCGGCTCTGATGGTCCGCTCCAACGCATGACACCTTGACGCCGTCTCCCCGCCAAAGGAGACGGCGTCCTGTTGTTTTCCTCCCTCCGAGGCGGCGCCATGCGGGTTCTGATCGCGCTCAACACCTACGAGCAGGACGGTCCGGGCCAGCTTGTCTTCCGCCTGTGTCAGCGGCTCGTCTCGGTCGAGGGCCTGCAACTGAACACGGTGGCGCTCAGCCGCCCGGGGCCGCTGATGGACCGCTTCCGCGAGCTGGGCATCGGCACGGAGTTCGTGCCAACGCGCGGGCGCGAGGGGCTGGCGCGGCTGCGCGCCTGGGCCGGGCATCTGGCCCGCCGCGCGGACCGTCCCGACGTGATCCACACGAATCTGCTCTGGCCGGACCTGGCGCTTCGCCTGGTCGCGGGTCGCCTGCGCGGTATCCCGATCGCCTCGACGTGCCATGGCCTGCACGCGCTGGAGGAGAAGGGGCTGTTCCCCGGCCTGTTCTATCGCGCGCTGGACCGCGTGACGCGCGGACGCTGCAACGCGTGGGTGGCAATTTCGCACTTCGTACGCGACGGATTGCTGGCCCACGGGATACCGGCTCAGCGCATTCACCTGATCCCTAACGGGATCGACTGCGTGCAGACGCATCCGCTGCCCGCGCCGCGGCGGGCCGAGATTCGGGACCTGCTGAACATCGGGCCGGAGGCGCCGCTGATCGTGGCGGCCGGCACGCTGCGTGAGATCAAGGGGCACGACGTGCTGCTGGAGGCGATGCCGGCGATTCGCGAGCGCTTCCCCGACGTGCACCTGTTCGTCTTCGGCGAGGGGCCGCTGGCGGAGGACTACCGCCGACGAGCCGAAGCGATGGGGCTGGCGGGACAGGTCAAGTTCATCGGGCTGCTTTCGACGATGCTGGCGCAGGTGCTGGCAACGGCGGACGTGGTGGTGCACCCGAGCCGGATCGAGGCGTTCGGGCTGGTGGCGGGGGAGGCGCAGGCGTGCGGCACGCCGGTGATTGCCTCGCGGGTGGGGGGCTTGCCTGAGCTGGTGCGCGACGGCGAGACGGGCTTCCTGGTCGATCCCGGGCGGCCGGAGCAGATCGCCGAGAAGGTCTGCCTGCTGCTGGGCGACGCGGAGCGCCGCCGCGCGATGGGCATCGCGGCAAGGGTCTTCATCGAAGAAAACTTCGAGGTCGGCACGATGGCCGAGGCGTATCTCGACCTGTGGAAGCGCCTGAGCGGCCGCGATCCCGAGGCCGACGCCGAGGCAATCGAGCGCGAGGAGCGCAGCCTGGCCGTCCCGTCGTCCGATTATCAGCTCAAGACGTGATCCTCCGGCCCGGGCCTTGCATCGCCGTTGACGCGTCCCGTCCGCCGGCGCATCCTGAGCGCACGTTCGCCCCCACGCGCCCGCGTCCGAAAGGGAGCCCGCCTTGACCGTCGCCGAACCAACCACCGACTTCGCCCTCGATGCGCGCCAGCAGGCGCTGCTCTCCCGCCTCAAGGTGGTGACCATGTTCGTCACCACGGTCTGCAACGCGCGCTGCGAGACCTGCTTCTACTGGATGCACCTGAACGATCCGGACGCGAAGAACCTGACGCTGGACGAGGTGCGGCGGCTGGGCGCGACGATGCCGGAGTTCGACCACCTGCTGGTGAGCGGCGGCGAGCCGGTGATGCGCAAGGATCTGGCGGACCTGGTGCGCGTGTGGCGCGAGACGTGCAACATCAAGTCGCTGGACATGCCGACGAACGGGCTGCTGCCCAAGCGGGTGGTCGAGGTGGTCGAGCAGGTGCTCGACGAGAACCCGGGCATGATGGTGACGGTCGGGCACAGCATCGACGGTTTCAAGGAGACGCACGACCGGCTGCGCGGCGTACCGAACAACTTCGAGAAGTCGCTGGAGACGATCGAGGCGCTGGTGGAGCTGCGGCGTCGCCGCGAGGATAAGTTCCGCCGCGGTCAGGGCCCGCAACCCCTGCTGCGCCTGCTCGTGCTGACGTGCGTCAACAACCAGAACCTCGACGAGGTCGAACGCCTGGCAGAGTGGATCTCGGGCGTGCACGACGTGGACGGCATGATGTTCGAGTGCCTGCGCGGCGAGCCGAAGGATCCGACGTTGCTGCCCCCGACGCCCGAGCAGTTCGACCGCGTCGTGGGCGTCTCGATGCGCATCAACGACAAGACGATGCGGCGGCGCTTCCCCGAGCAGCGCCCCGAGCGTCTGGCCTACATCCGCAGCGTCTACCGCATGCAGCGCAGCCACATCACGACGGGCAAGCTGCCGTCGACCTGTCAGGCGGGACAGAACTTGGCCGTGATCGAACCCGACGGTCGCGTGCGCCTGTGCGAGTTGTTGGACGTCGTGGGCGACCTGCGCGAGCAGGGCTTGGACTTCCGACGCGTCTGGTTCTCCGAGGAGGCCGAGCGCCAGCGGCGCTGGATTCACGACTGCCGGTGTTCATGCACGCACTGCGTGAACCTGAGCCACTCGATCCGGGAAGGCAAGGCGTCCGACTGGCAGCGGCGGATGGACGAAGCCCTGTTTCGCCTGGCCTGAGCAAGCGCTTTATAAAGCTATCGGGCAGAGTATTCCCAAACCGTATTGACAGCCCGGACTGAGCGAGACAGTCGTCTCAGCAACGATACGTGCCTATTCAGGGGGAAAGCTCGGCCCAGGGCCTTGTCCCAACATGCTGGGGGCAACCTAGATGGACTTGATACTCTGTCTTGCGGTGGGCGGCGCAGTCGGGGTAGTTGGGGCAGCCATCTTCGTCTTGATGGAACGCAAACGGGGACAGTCACAAGATCCGGTTGAATCGGTTGGGGCCGGGAACTCGGAAACGACGCCTGAGGCGTCGGAGCACAAGCCAGCATAAGGCTTGCCGGTGGATGGCATTCGTGCCCCCTTGGCTTGGCATCGTCCCGGCGCCCGTGCCGGGTGAGCCGAGGAGACTTTCGTGACTCAGCCCATCTCGCGTCGCGAGGTGTTGCGTGCCGGTGGG
>JAHCAW010000091.1 GCA_019634695.1 Candidatus Sumerlaeia bacterium | reverse complement strand
AACGGAAAAGGGACAGCGGGCCCTTGATCGCCTGCGTGAAACATTCGGAGCACAGGACTTGCCCGCGGGCGTGCAGGCGCTGGCCGGGTCCGAATCGGGCATCAACGACCTTTCCATGAACCTGAAACGCCAGTTCGAGGCCGGCAAGCTCGAGGCGGGCGACAAGCTGCTGGTGGCCACGGCTGTCGCCTCGGCGGCGGGCTCGGCCGAGGCGACGCGCGTTCTGGCCTCCGCGGCCGCCCAGGCGGGCGTCGCCCCCCAGCGGCTCCTCGACGCCATCGCCGCGGCCGCCGTCTGCACGGCCTACAACGGCTACTATCGGTTCCGGCATCTGGCCGGCGGGTCCGACTTCGAGGCCTTCCGGGCTGGCTTCCATGCCAGTACGTTCATAAACTCGACGCTGACCGCGATCCAGGTGGAGTTGATCAACGTGGTCGTCTCGTCGCACAACGGTTGCCCGGACTGCGTGCAGAGCCATCTGAAGAAGGCCCGCGAGCAGGGCCTGAGCAACGAGCAACTGGACGAAGCAGTGAAGGCCGGAGCCATCGCGGCAGCCCTGGCGGCAGTGACCAGCGCCCTGGCCGGCGCGGCGAAGTGACGCAGGCGAGGGCAGCCGCGGCCGCGAGCGTGCTCGAATCTGCCGGATCTTTGCGCAGCAAGACGTCAGGTCCCTCGCCTTGCCTGCGGCAGCGGGGCGGCGGTGCCGTCGAAGTTGACGAGGGGGGCTTCGAGGCGTTCGTAGGGCAGGTGCTTTTCGGGCAGGCGGCGGGCGGTCCAGGCGAGGAGGGCGGCGGCGGCCAGGGCGGCGAGCGGCGGGAGGAAATGATACCACGGCGCCGAGCCGGAGGGCGGAACGTACCACCAACCGCGCCAGAAGACGCGCAGGTACGCGAATTGGGGAATGTCGAGTTTCGTGCCGAGAGTCGCGGCGGCCAGAAGGTCGTGCTCGTTGCCTTGAGGCAGTTGCGGGTCCATGAGGGCGAGCGGCACGTTGAGCAGCAGCGCGACGATGCCGGCGGCGAGCAGGGCGTGCCAGAGCGCGCGCGGACGGTCGCGCCGGCAGATTTCCGCCAGCCCCATCGGCACCGCCACCATCATCGGCAGCATCAGCCGCGGGCCCATCGCCCAGCCGCCCCACCACATGTAATAGCCCGCGTTGAAGAGCAGGTACGCGACGAAGGCCCACAGGCCAAGCCAACCCCACAGGCGACGACGGCCGGCCGAGCGCGTGCCGAGCACGCAACCGGCCAGCGCGAGCACGATCCAGGGCGACCAGAAGAGGACGCCGCGAAACGGGTGCAGCGTGAGGAACCATGCGGGCGCGGCGCGCGGGGCCTCGATGCCCATGAAGCCGCGTTGCATGGATTCGCGGAAGAGGTCGAGCGCCTCGTACTCGTAGGGAATCCCCGGCCGGCCGAAGATGGCGTAGGTGTAGGCGAAGAAGAGCGCGAGGGGCAGCGCGCCGCCGAGCGCGCCGAGGGCGAGGAACACCGCCCCACCGCGCACGGGCGTGCGCGGACCGGTCATGTCGGCGAAGCACCGCATGCCGCGCAGGCCGGTCTGGTCCGCCAGGCGCATCAGGTACACCACGCCGATGGCGAGCACGATGAGGCCGAAGATGAAATCGCAGATCATGGCAAAGCCGCACAGCAGGCCGATGGCGAAGGAGTTGGCGCGCGTCAGGCGGTTGGCGGGCGGATAGAGCAGCACGTACAACGCGCCCAGGCAGGCCGCGATGCCGGGAATGTAGGGCATGAAAATCGTGGCGTAGCCAAACCACATGGAGCCGAAGAAGACGGCGGCAACGGCGAAGAGCGCGCGGCGCGGCGCGGCGCCGATGCGAACGAGCAGCAGCCAGAGCAGCGCGACGGAGAGCGCCGCGGGGATCGAGACGGCGACGAGGCGCAGCAGATAGTTCTTCGCCTGAAAGGGCCACTCGAAATCGAACAGCGCGGCGAGCAGTTGCATGGCGCCGTAGACGGGCAGGCCGAGGAGGCTGACGCCGAAGACCTTGTCGCTGTAATGACGCCCCTCGAACAGGGCCTTGTCCTGGGTTTCGAGCAGCGCGCCGGTTTCGTGGTAGCCGTCGATGGCGAAGGTGCCGTCGTCGACGATGGCGAAGACGAGGGCCAGGCGCGTGTTGACGTTCCAGCCGGTGGTGGGCTGGTGGATGGAGGCGAGGACAAGGAAGACGGCCGCGGCAACGGCGACGGCGCCCAGGCGTGCCCAGGGCGGCAGGGTCATGCGTTCTCGCGGATCGACTGTCGGTGGCGGCACGCGGGTCCTCCGGGATTCGAGGGACAGGAGGGCGGACCGGGAGCGGATGGGGCAAGCGGGGAGGGGCGTGGTTTGGGATTCGTTCTTCGTGGTTCGCGGGGGTTTCGAGCCGGAGTTGGGATTGTGGGCGAGAGGGGCGAGGGGTTGAGATGCCCAGCCCGCGGGGCGAGGGAGCCCGCGCTGGGCAAGGATGCGGCGAAGCCATGACGTTGCCCACGTTCCTCATCGGCGGCGCCCCCAAGACGGGGACGACGTCGCTGTATCGCTACCTGCTGGAGCATCCGCAGGTCTTCCTGCCGCGCGATGCGAAGGAGCCGCATTACTTCGTGGAATCGAGCCGGCTGCCGCTGGAGGAGTACGAGGCGTTGTTTGCCGACACCGGCGCGGCGCGGGCCATCGGCGAGGCAAGCACGTGGTACCTGCGCGACCGTGCGGCGCCGGCGCGGGTGCGGGCGCTGATCCCGGACGCGCGGCTGATCTTCGTGCTGCGGCATCCGGTGGAGCGTGCGCGGTCGCATTACTGGCATCGCGTGGCGCAGGATTCGCGTTTCGGCGCGCGGCCCTTTGGCGAGTGGATTCGCGCGGGCGAGCGGGACGTGGCCTGCTTCGTGGACCACGGCCTGTACGCGGATCACTTGCAGCGGTGGCTGGTGCACTTTCCGCGCGAGCAGATTCTGGCGGTGCTGCACGAGGACCTCGAACGCGACGCGCCCGCGGTGCTGCGGCGCATCTGCGCGCACATCGGTGTGGACGCCGCGTTCGCGGCCCGCACGGATCGGCGCCACAACGTGACGGCCTATCCGCGCAGCATGGGGCTGTACCGCGGATTGCTGCGGTTCTATCTGCCGATGGAGCGCGCGCTGGAGCGCACGGCGCTGTGGCGCCACACGCGCCGCCCGCGCCAGCTCGTGCGCGACCTGCTCTACGCCCGAGACCGCCCCGCGCCGGCGGTCTCGCCCGCGGACCGGGCCTATCTGCTCGCGCTCTACCGCCCGCAGGTCGAGTGGCTCGAGGAGTACCTCGGGCGCGACCTGACGGCGTGGAAATCCTGACCCCGACAACCCGCACGGAAGTGGGAATCCGCTTGCGGTCATCGGACCCGCAAAGTCGAATGCGCAAAAATCCGGGATGGGGGTCCCAGGCAGATGAAGAAGGCTGTGCTGGTGGGGCTGTGCGTTATTGTGGGTGCGGGACTGCTGGTGTTGTGGATTCTTGTGGGCGGACGGACGGCGGACGGCCTGCCACCCAGAACCGATTCAACCGCGCAAGTCGATCGCAGGCCGGCAGCACCGGACCCGGCTCCTGCGGAACGCACCGCGACGTCCCCTGTGGCGACACCGTCGGTCGCCAGATCGGCGGTCGGCCCGGACGAGCGGATTCCGATGTGCCGCGTGAGCTGCGTGGTGCTGGAGCGCGACTCCCTGGCCGCGGTCGCCGGCGCGCGCATCGCGCTGATCCGTAGCGTGCCAAACGGGATGCAGGAGCTGGTGGAGTTGGGCGTTACGAATGAACTGGGGCGGTTGGATGTGGGGGTGCCGGGCCGGCCGTCCCAGGTGCATCAGCGGCTTGTCGCGCTGAAGGAGGGCTATGCGCACTCGCTGGCGGAGCTCGATACGGGATCGAGCCTGGCGCATGATCCGGATTTCGAGGCTCGTTTCCTCCTGATGCATGCGGGTTCGATTTCGGGAGCAGTCATGGATGAAGGCGGGTCACCCGTTGCCGGCGCCCGGGTGGGTGGCTTTCTCGTCGAGAAGTCACAGGTGGCCCTACCGACCGGGAGCCTGTTCGAGGGAAAGCGCTTCGCTGCGATGGCGGAGTCGGACGTGGAAGGTCGCTTCGAGCTTCCGGGTCTCCCCGTGGGTGCCTCGCTTGCGTTGCCGGTCGATGCGACGGGATTCCCCCGGCATCGCACCGAGCCCATTGCGGTGGGATCACAGGACGTCGTCGTGGTGCTGAAACGCGGCGACGCAACACTGAGCGGAATCGTGAGGGACCATCGGGGCGTCCCGATGGGTAACCTCCGGGTCTTTCTGGCCCTGCCGGAGACGACGACCCAGGAGGACCTGCCCGGGGTAGCGCTCCCTCGCGTTGTGGACTCGGCCACTAGCGACAACACGGGGCGCTACCAGTTCCCGGGACTGACGGCGGGCACCTATCGTCCGCTGGTCGGGGGCGCATGGATCCCGCCGGGTGAAGACCCGAGTGGCGGGCTTGTCACTCTTGAGGTCGGCGATCACCGCGAGCATGACCTGCAGTTGCCGGCGCCGGCGACAATCGAGGGACGTGCCGTGGACATCGCAACGGGAGACGGCGTGCCCGGAGTGGAGCTTCTCTCGCCGCACCTGAGTCAATTCGCGTCGGACGGTTCACAGGCGCCATGGCCCCGCACCGCGACGACCGAACACGATGGAAGATTCCGAATCGAGGCGTATCCCGATGCCGGACGGAACGTGAGACTCAGCTACAACCTTCCTGGCGGCTGGGTGGAGGTGGAGAATCGATGGCCGGGTACACTGATGGTGGGCGATGTCGAGTCGGAAGGAACCGCGCATGCGGAGTTGTCGCTCATGCGCAGCGCGATGATCGCGGGCGTCGTGCTGGCGCCGGATGGGACCAGTCCCGCTGCAGGAGCAAGGATCCAAGTCACCCTGATGCCGTATCGCTCGCGGCCACAG
This sequence comes from Candidatus Sumerlaeia bacterium, assembly GCA_019634695.1. Lineage (GTDB taxonomy): Bacteria > Sumerlaeota > Sumerlaeia > SLMS01 > JAHLLQ01 > JAHCAW01. Next base: position 6,698 of record JAHCAW010000091.1, on the reverse strand, counting down.
GCGACCACCGACGCACAGGGACGCTTCCTGCTGAACGTGCCCCCGGAGGCTGAGGTGCGTGTGAATGCCAGTTGGCGGGAGGCGATCGCAAGCGCATCGGCAAAGGCGGGCGCGGCTGGAAGCACCACGGAGATGACGATCCGACTGGCACTGCCCGCATCCATCGGCGGCCGTGTCACTGCCGAGGGCAAGTCTGTCGAGGGGTTGCGCGTGGAACTCTTCGTTCAGGAAGGCCCGCGAAGATTCGGGAGCATCTCGGAGACGACGAGACCGGACGGGCACTATCACTTCGGTGGCGTCGAACCGGGCGAGATTACGGTGAAGGCCCATTTGCCGCCCAGCATGCTGTATGCCGCGCCGGCGCCACGGGTTCTGCAGATCGCCGCGGGCGAGACATTGGATAATGTCGATTTTGCGCTCGAGATGGGGAGGCTGTTCGAGGGGGTGGTGACGGACGAGGCGGGTGGGGCGATCGAGGGTGCCCGCGTCGATGTGCCGATTGGCATTCCAGGACACGGTGCCCGGTATGGTGACCATCACGCGGTCACCGATGCGGATGGTTATTATGCGATTGGCGGATTCGCGGCCGGGGATCCCATCCACAGCATCCAGGTAAACAAAGAGGGGTATTTTTCGAAAGTGCACTCGCTGGAAGGCGAGCGGGTCGCAGGACCATACAACTTCGTCCTTGTTAAGAAGAGCGAGGTATGGATGGCGGTCTACGCGGGTTCGCCGAGCGCACCAGTGTCCCGATATCGATACCGAGTGCAGGGCCACATGCCACCCGGTACGATGTGGGGCGGCGTGCAGCAAAGGCCGTGGCTCGAAACCAATGACCCGAGCGGACGGCAACGACTCGATATCCCGGGGGGCGAAGGCCGCTACCGCGTCGAGGTGATGGAGTTGGGAGTGGATGGCTCGCCGACTGGACGGGCGGGAATCGGGGACTTCTCGCTGTTTCCGAATCTGCCGACGGAGACCGTCGAGGTCGATGTCGGTGTCGGGCGCAGCCTCAGCGGAAGGGTGCGGACCCCGGCTGGTGGTGGCTTGGAGGGCGTGACGATCGGGCTCAGCGTTCCAAAGACATTCGCTTCCCGTGAAAACGCTCTCGAGTTCTTCGGTTTTCGTGCTCAGACGGATGCAAACGGCGAGTTCGCACTCCATCATGTGCCGCCGGGCGAGTACTGGATCAGCGCATTCCGGGAACAGAGCGTGGGTTTCCAGGATCTCATCGTGCCCGCCACCGGGCCGGTAGCCTCGGTGGAATTCGTCGTGGGCGACTCGGGTTCCTTGCGGGTGTACCTTGCGGCCGCATCGTCGATGACGGCGGGTTTGCCCGCCGCGTTGGACTATCGGTTGGAGCCCACGGGTGCCGCGCACGCGAGCCGCGAGCTGACGGGCAAGGTCGAAGTCAATGCGTCGGGTTCGGGAACTATCCCGGAAGTGCCATTCGGGGTGTACCGGGGATTCCTCACCCTGCCCGGCGGGGAAACGCTCGAGGGGCGGGATGTTGCCCGTCTCTCGCCCCTGCACCCGGAGAGTTCCCTCTCTTTCCAGTCTACTGGGTCTGCGATCGTCCTCACCGGACGTATCCGCGTGAATGATCGGCCTTGGGGTGGGGATCCACCGCTGAACATGCGATGGCATTGGAATGACAACGGCCTTATTGAGCACTTGGGAGAGGGGCGCTATCGGACAACAATTCACCGGGCCGAGTACCCAACGAGCACGTTGAGTCTGAGGCCGATCCCCTATTCCATGGAGATCACCCAGTTCACGGTCCCTCCGGGTGTGACGGAGTTCGAGCAGGACTTCGATCTGACGCTCGGTGACGTGAGCGTCGTCGTGCTGTTTCCCGAAGGCGAGGCTCCTCAACCGGGGAGGGTCCAGGCTCAGGTGTCACACGCGGAGGGCTTGTGGGCGACATACAACCCGGAGCGGCAGGCTGCCCTCGTGTCCTCTTTGCCACCGGGGAAGTACCGTTTCTCCTACCGGAGCTCGGACGAATTGTGGCTGGGGTCGAAGCAGGACGTGGAGGTCCGCGCGGACGGCAGGGATGTGGTGGAGATCGAGGCGGTGCCAAGCAGCGAACTGTGGGAGGTCGGACGTTGGGATTCGAGTCGGATGGGCGAGGAGCCGGTGGTGCTGGAATTCGACGCCAGCAGATGGTCCGACGGAAAGACAATGTTCCGCCTGAAGGTTCTCCATGAGGAGGGCGACGGACACATCGAAGTGACGCGCGTTGCCGTGCTGGTGAATGGTCGGGAAATCGCCGTGTCTTCAGGCAGTGTGCTGGCCGGCAAGTCGCGGCCTGTGGCGCTGATCGCGTTTGACTATCACGGTGATCGACTCGAACCAGGCGGGTTGTGGAAGGTGACCTTCCGGATTGAGCGCCGTGGCGAGGGCACGTCGCGTGGACAGATCGTGGCCGAGCCGTAGACCGTGGAACTGTGGAGGCATCGATGCAGACGGCCCGTTCGCCGGTTGGGGCGAACGGGCCGTGATGTTTCGCGAAGTGCGGCGGGCTGTTGGGGGCTAGGCGCCGACGGTGACTTTGGTCATGCGGATTTCGGGGCTCGGGCGGTCCTGCGGGCCGGTCGGAGAGGCTTCGATGGCCTTCAGGACGTCCATGCCCTCGATGACCTGGCCGAAGATGCTGTGCTTGTTGTCGAGCCAGGGGGTGGGGACGGTGGTGATGAAGAACTGGCTGCCATTGGTGTTGGGTCCGGCGTTGGCCATGGAGAGCAGGCCGGGGCGGTCGTGCTTGAGGGAGGGGTGGAATTCGTCGGCGAACTTGTAGCCCGGGCCGCCGGTGCCGGTGCCATTGGGGCATCCGCCCTGGATCATGAACTGCTTGATGACGCGATGGAAGAGCAGGCCGTCGTAGAATCCCTTGGCGATGAGGTCCTTGAAGTTCTTGGTCGTCTTCGGGGCCTTGTCCTCGAAGAGTTCGATCTTGATGGTCCCCTTGGTGGTGACCATGGTCACGACGGAGTTGGGCATGAGGGTGCTTCCTTTGGGGGTGGATGTCGGAGAGGCTTGTGCCGGGCCGCGGAGTGGTCAAGCGGTGAAGGCGGAGCGGGTTTTCCGAGGGTTGGTTTGCGGCTCACGGCTTGCCGGCAGTCTGGGCGTCGTCGGCGCGGGCAAGGCCGTTGGCGATCTGCGACCAGCCCTTGCGGAGAGCCTCGACGCAGGCGGCGATGTCGCGCTGGACGGCGGGCTCGTCGCGGTTCTGGATCATGGCGATCTCGAAGGTCTCGAATCCCTCGACGCGATTGAGGTAGAAGGCCGAGCGGGCCTTGGAGTGGAAGCTGCCGAGGAACTTGAGGATGAGGCGGTGCTGCTCGGCTTCGGTGAGCGAGTGCTCGGGATCGACGGCGTGGTCGTCGACGAGGACGTCCTCCATGACGAGAGCGGCGAAGGGCATGTGATACTCGCGCTCCTCGACTTCGGTGCCCTCGATGCCCCAGCGGTCCTCCTCGGGAGCGGACTGCTCGATGGAGATCATGGCGCGACCGTCGGGATTGTGGGTGGCGATCTCCTCGTCGATGGAGGTTTGGACGAAGCGATAGAGGCGGCGCTCGAGGGCTTCGGGGCCGTCCTGGATGTTGGCGGTGTCGACGACGCGGATGATGGCCTGGTCGACGAGGTCGTCGGGCGAGATGTAGTCGCGGGGGATTTCGCCGGCGAGCTCGGCGGTGCGGATGGCCTCGCGGGCGAAGCTGTGCAGCGGGGCGAGCAGCGGGCGGACGCGGGCGAAGATGGGGTCGGTGTCCGGCGACGAACCGTTGACCGGAACCGAGATGGGAAGGGGCGTGGCGGCCTGGATGGCGAAGTCGGCGAAGGCGGCTTTCGCGCCGCGGCGGCGGCGGGCCAGGTGCTCCTTGCGGATGCGTGCGGCCGAGCGGCGCAGCTCCTTGCGCAGGGCGCTCTCGGCGTCGCTGACGAGCAGGCGCAGGTCCACGCCGTCCTTCTGGACGACGACCGGGTGGTCGGGAAGCTGGAGGCTGAGCGTGAGGTGGAAGAGATTGGGTTCGAGTCCCCTCTCGGCGGCACAGCGGGCCCGGAGCATGCGGTCCTTGGGCGAGAAGCGCTCGATGCGCCTCTTGATGCCCGGCAAGGCACGGTTGAGCTCGTACTCCAGGGCTTTCTTTTCGCGGGCGTCGAGATTGGGAGCAGCGATGAGCAGTTTCATGGTTCTCTTCCTTCCCGTTGGAGTGACGGTGAAAGGCTGTGGGCGGGGCCATCGGGACACCCGCCTTTAGCCCTGTTCATGCCGCTCGCGTGCGATTCGGCGCAAAGAAAATCGGACCGCACGGAAAAGTTCCGCCGGGGGGTTCGGATTCGGATTGAAGCCAACGGGTTGCCGGGGGCAGGGTGATTCTTGGCGCCAAGGCGATTGCAGCCAGCGCGATCAGCGCCGTCGGGTGCGGTCGGCCGGGAAGGGCGCCGGCACGATGGTGCGCACCGGGGCATCGGCGGGCGGACAGACGACCATTCCCACGCCGCCCTTCGTGTGCATCCAAACCTTCTCGAAGTCCTCCATCAGCCATTGCAGTTGATGTCCGCGCCCGTCCTTGCCAAGCGCGGAGTCGGCGACGATGACGCGGCCGTCGTCCGTGATGCCGTTGAGCACCACGATGTGGCCGCCCATGCTGTCGTACGGGGGCGCGATGTAGTCGCCCGCGCGCGGCATGCGCATGGAGACGAGGATGACGCGGTTCATCGCCAGTGTGCGACGCACCGCGTCCCAGTCGCGGAAACGATCAATGTAGCCGTCGAAGCCAAGCTGCGAGCCCGCGCCGAGCGTGCGGGGCCAGATGCCGGGATAGCGATACTCGGGGTCCCAGCAGAGCGGCTCGATGATGTCGAGTGGGATGGACGCACCATAGTATTCGAGGGCGGAGGCGAGCGCGGCGGACTGGCAGCGGTCTGGCATTGCCTCGCCGGCGGCGGAGATCTGGCGACGGAAGGGAATGTCGAGGACGGGCGTCGTCAAGGACGCGGCGCGCGAAGCGGCCAGCGAGTCGTATTCAACGTGGTCGTTGTCCGTGCCGATGACGTGCAGGGCGGGCAGGACGGTCAGACCTTCGGGCCCTTCGTCGACGATGCGGAACTGCCAGGTGCGCGCCTTGCGGTCGAGCAGAAGCTGATCCATCTCGATGCGTCCGCGCTCGAACGTGGGGTTGGTGCGCTGCTCTTCGACAAGCGGCACCTCCCCCCAGTAGCCGCCATAGAGCCACGGCGAGTGGGTGCCATCCTCGAAGCCGACGCGCAGGTAGAGACGGAAGCCTTGACGCTCGGGCAGACGGACGTTCCATGAGTAGATGAGTTCGTCGAACGCGAAGGGAGCGAAGCGCTCGGGCGCGAGGAACTCGCCGAAGGTGGCGGTGAGGGCATAGTCCTCCGGCCAGACCTCGTCGCGCCAGTCGGGCGCTGCGGCGCGCGGCAGGGGCGAGATCGGCCTGCCCTGTGGAATGCCGCCGGTGGAGCGTGTGGCGCAGCCGGTGCTCATCGCGAGACCAATGGCCGCGAGCAAGAATGCACAGAAATACCGACCCGGATGGACCATGGGGTAACGTGCTCCTGAGACCTGAACGTGGAGGAAACCATGGGGAGAAGGGACGGAGCGGCGCGCGTGCGGTCAACGGAGAAGGCGTCGGAGGGCAGGATTCCGTTGGCACGCAAAGGGGGACTCGGCCGGACTTGACGGGCGCTTGGCCGTCGGGCAAGCGATCCATACTGGCGCCGGGAACATCCGGCGCAGAGGACCAAGGAGCCTGCGATGCGAGCGGTTGTCGGAACGGTGCTGGGATGCCTGATGGCGGTGGGGTGCGCGGCCTCGGCCGAGAGCGTGTCGCCTCTCGGAGAGCTGACGGAACGCAATCGCCTGACGATCGTCGTGACGGACTCGGGGCTGGGCGGCCTGTCGGTTCTGGCCGACATCGCGCGGCGGGCCGAGGAGACGCGGGCCTACGAACAGGTGGACCTGATCTTCTACAACGCGCTGTTCCGCGAGCAGGCGGGCTACAACAGCCTGGCGACCCGCGACGAGAAGGTGCGCATCTTCAACAACGCGCTGGAGGACATGGGGACGCGATTCTCGCCGGACGCGATCCTGGTGGCGTGCAACACGCTGTCGGTGTTGCTGCCGGACTGCGAGGCGGCACGCCGCGGAACGCCGCCGGTGGTGGGAATCGTCGAGCCGGGCGTGGAGATGCTTGCCGAGGCGCTGGGCAAGCACCCCGAGGCATCCGCGATCCTGTTCGCGACGCAGACGACCGTCGAGGAGGACACACATCGGCAGGGGCTGCTGGCGCGAGGCATCGCGAACGAGCGCATCGTGATGCAACCGTGCGCGGACCTGACATGGTACATCGAGCAGGATCCCGCCGGATTCGAGACGGAGCTGATGATCGGGTCGTTCGTGGCGGAAGCGCTCGCCAAGCGCTCGTCACCCGACGCGCCGGTCTTCGCGAGCTTCAACTGCACGCACTTCGGTTACTCCGGCCATGTCTGGCAGGAGGCGATGGAGTCGCAGGGAGCCGAGTTGATGGGGATGCTGAACCCGAACACGACGATGGCCGCGCCGCTTTTCCCGGAAGGGATCGTCCACCGCCACGAGACGACGACGGTGACGGCGCGGATGGTGTCGCAGGTGCCGATCGAGCCGCAGGTGGTGGAAGCGCTGGGCAAGG
>JAHCAW010000090.1 GCA_019634695.1 Candidatus Sumerlaeia bacterium | reverse complement strand
CTCGGTCAGCAGCCCCTTGATGTCCTTCATGTTCTGGTACGACTTGCCCTTCTCCTTCACGCCGGCCGGGGCGGCTTCGCCCGACAACTGCACCAGCGCGTCCTCGAAGGCGTCGTAGTCCGGCCGCGCCCGCATGATGTCCCAACCCAGCGTCGTCAGCACGTTGCGCATCTGGTCCAGCCGCGGACTCGATCCCTTCAGCCAACGGGAGACGTATGCCGGGTCCACCTTGAGGAACTCCGCCAACTGCGCCTGATTGAAATGGCGCGTGTTCATCGCATTGCGCAGCGCGTCCTGAAAGAAGTTCGTGCCCATGGTGTGATTACCATCCTTCCCAATCGGAGTTCGGGTGAGTTCTTGCGCGCCCGCACCGAGCCCGAACGCCGCAAGACCGATTCTTGGATTCCCGCCTTGCCGGTCGCCTCAAACCGACAATGCACTCTACCGCCCCAAACTACTTGCAGTAATGTTTCATTCCGACTGTGCCGCACCCGGCCTGCACGACACTCCAGGCTTTCCAACGTTGCGCCGGGGCGCAACCGCAACATGCCTCATTCCGCATGTTGTCTTGCCATTGCGCAGCCCCTTCAAGTTCTCGGCACGCGATTCCTTTCGACCAACGTCTTGGAATCGTTCGCGGACGCTTGCGCGCGTTCCGAACGGATTCGACAGACGTTCGTGCTTCTTCTAGTCCCAATCGGAGACGCAGCGCCAGCAAAAAAGACGTCATCGTGACCGAAAACTTGCTCTCAAACCGTCTCAGAGGGAGATTCGCCCGCGCCTCGTACCCCGCGCCACTCCCGAAACGTCTCCCGCAGCAGCCGCCCCGCCTCCTCGGCCCGCACACCCGTCACGATCTCCACCCAGTGGTTGAACCGTGGATTCTGCAGAATCTCCAGCCCGGCGGTGCACGCGCCCCAGCGCGGATTCCCCGCCCCGTAGACCAAGCGCGCGATCCGCGCATGCACCAGCGCCCCCGCGCACATCGCGCACGGCTCCAGCGTCACATACAGCGTTGCCCCATCCAGCCGCCAGTCGCCTTGCCGGCGCGCCGCCTGCCGCAGCGCCAGAATCTCCGCGTGTGCCGTCGGCTCGCCGAACAGCTCCTTGCCGTCATGCGCCCCGCCCAGCAACTCCCCGTCGCGCACCACCACGCATCCGATCGGCACCTCGCCCCTCAGCGCGGCAAGACGCGCCAAGCCCAGCGCACGGTCCATCCAGTACGCATCCGACTCGGCGGTCACGAGCTCCCTCCGCGCCGGTTGATCAGGTCCGCCAGCAATCCAATCGCCAGCACCTGCAAGCCCCCGACCGCCAGCACGATCGTCGTGGCGATCCCGAACGGTCGCTCCGGCATCAGCATCCGCGCCACGAGCAGCACGAATCCCGCGACCAGCAGCGCCACCCCGGCCGGCCCGAACACGCGCAACGGGTTGAACGCCATCGCCATCCGGCAGACCAGCAGCAGGAAGGCCGCCGTGTCCCGCACGGGACGAATCTTGGACTGTCCCACGCGCCGACCGTATCGAATCGGCACGAAGGTGATGGGGTGACCGGCGCCCGCCAACGCCATCGTCAGCGTCGATGTGAACGAGAAGCCATCGGGCAGCAGCGCGCCGAGCCGCACGGCGTCCTGCCGCCGGAACACGCGCAGCCCGCTGTTGAGGTCCGGGATCTTGCGCCCCGCCAGATACGAGGCGAATGCGTTGAGGAAGGCCTTGGCGGGTCGCCGGACGGCGGGCAGGTCTGCCGGGCGTCGCGCGCCGACCGCCATCCGCGCTCCCCCGTCGATGGCCTCCAGCAGTGCCGGCAACGCCCCGAGCGGATAGGTGCCGTCTGCGTCGGTGATCGCGATCCAATCGTGCCGGGCCTGCTCGAGACCGGTCTTGAGCGCCGCGCCGTAGCCACGGTTGCGCGCATGCCGCACCAAGCGCACCGCAGTGTCGGCTGGCAGCGTCCGCTCCAGCTCCTCGGCCGAGCCATCCGTCGAGCCATCGTCGACCAGCACCACCTCGCTGTCCGGCGCCAGGCGCTCCAGCAGCCGGCCCAGTCGAGCCACCAGCCGCCCGCAGGAGGCGCGCTCGTTGTAGACCGGAACAATCAGTGTGATCGGCTGCATGACCCCATCCCTTCGTGTTCGGTCGCGGGCGGCAATCCGAAAAGGCCTCGCGTCATGATGCCAGGCGCCCCTCGGCGATCGCGGAGTAGTGGGCCCCTTCGGGGCGCAACTCGCTCTGCATCAGCAGGACCCGGTCGACCGGCATGAGCCCGAGGTCCTTCTGTCGCCAGTCGGCCGCCAGCTTCAGAAACGCCGCGGTGCCCTTGAGCGACTTGAACCGCGCCAGCGTCACGTGCGCGTGGAAGTTGTCGTGCTGCAACGTCAGGCCGGAGCGACACACCAACTCGCCGACGCGGCGGTGCAGGCGCGCCAGAGCCTCCGGCGGCCGGCGCACGCCCGCCCAGAACACGCGCGGCGCGCGGTCATGCGGGAAGCAGCCGATCCCGTGGACGTCGAGCGTGAACGCGCCGACCTCGGCGACCGCCTCCGACAGGCCTGCCATCAACAGGCCGGCTTCTTGCTCCGCCACGGTCCCGAGGAAGTGGAGGGTCAGGTGCCAGTTCTCGGGTGCCACCCAGCCGATTTCGGCCGGTGTGAACCGCGCGGCCTTCGTCAGGCGGGTAGTCAAATCGGTCAGGCGCTCGCGCACCGCGTCGCCGACGGGCAGGGCGAAGAACAGGCGGCGGCCGGCGCGGGATTCGGGGACGGTCATCCGGGCACATCCTGACGTAACGGAGATTGAACCAAGGAAGGGCTTGACAATTAAGCGCTTCACCGGGGGCAATGAGCAGGAGCCTCGCCGGGCAGCGCGAGCCCTGCAAGGCGGAAGGTGCCCGAGTGCAGGGGACGGAGGCAATCGGGCTTGCGGGACAGGGGCCCGTGGCCGTTGTTGCCCCGGCTGTGCGGTCCGTGTCACACCCGGTCGAGCGGGTTCATGAAAGGGGACAGGCGTTGGAGTCGACGCGCACCGAGATTCGGGTCACGATCACCAATCGCCAGGGCTTGCACGCCCGGCCGGCGGCGCAGTTCGTGCGCATCGCGGGCCAGTACCCCGACTGCGAGGTCACGGTCAGCCGCGAGGGCATGAGCGTGAACGGCAAGAGCATCATGGGAATGATGATGCTGGCGGCCGGCCCCGGGACGGAGCTGTCCATCGTGGCCGAGGGGGACGGGGCCGAGGAGATTTGCCGCAGCCTGAAGGACTTGGTCAGCTCGGGCTTCGGCGAAGAACGTTCCGCGTGACATTGGCACCGGGCACGAAAAGCTCGCGAAAGGGCGCATGCTCCTTCGATGGCGGGTAGACGAACATTCTTTTTCGAGGGTCTGGGCGTCTCCGAGGGAGTGGCCATCGGGCCCGCCTACGTGATCGAGAGCGACCGCGCGGACTCCGAATCCTGGGAGATCGCCGACAGCGAGGTCGAAGCCGAGATTGAGCGCTTCGAGGAGGCGCTGCGGCTTGCCAAGGACGATGTCCGGTCCCTGGGCCAGCAGGTCGCCGAGCGGGTCGACCGCCAGCAGGCCGCCATCTTCGACGCCCACCTCCTCATGCTCGAGGACCCCTTCATCGTCGAAGCCACCATCAAGCGCATCCGCAACGAGCGCCGCAACGCCCAGTCCGTCTTCTGGGAGGTCGTCCACGAACTCGGCGATCGCATGAAGGCGATCGACGACCAGTACTTCTCCGAGCGCAACCACGACCTCTACGACATCGCCCGGCGCGTCATCCGCTTCCTGCGCCGGCTCGACAGCCCGGAGCGCATCGAGCCCCCCCGCAACCGCGCCATTGTCGTCGCGCACAACCTCGGGCCCGCCGAGACCGCCCAGTTCTCCCGCGACCACGTCGTCGGCTTCTGCATGAACGAGGGCGGCGCCACCGGCCATGCCGCCATCCTGTCCAAGGCCCTCGGCATCCCGGCCGTCGTCGGCCTCGAGTTCATCACCAACTACGTCCGCTCCGGCGACATGCTCATCCTCGACGGCTCCGAGGGCAAAGTCGTCCTCCATCCCACGGCCGAGCAGATTCGCCACTACGAGAAGAAGAAGCAGCGCCTGGCGGCCTACCGCCGCTCGCTCGAGGAATACCGCACCGTCCCGGCCATCACCCGCGACGGCGCAGGCGTCTCTGTCCTCGCCAACATCGAGCTGCCGGAGGAGATCGCCAGCGTGCGCGCCAACGGCGCCGAAGGCATCGGTCTCGTCCGCACCGAGTTCCTCTATCTATCCCAGCCCGCCCTGCCGTCGCTCGACCAGCAGACCGCCGCCTATCGCGCCATCCTGACGGGCGTCGAGGGCCTGCCCGTCGTCATCCGCACCCTGGACATCGGCGGCGACAAGCTCCCCGCCTTCCCGCTCGCCCACAAGGAAACCAACCCCTTCATGGGGCGTCGCGCCATCCGGCTCTGCCTCGACAAGCCCGAGATGTTCCGCACCCAGTTGCGCGCGATGATCGCCGCCGCCGTCGGCCGCGAACTCAGCATCCTCGTTCCCATGATCAGCGGCCTCGACGAGGTGCGCCAGACGCGCGCCTTCCTGAGCGAGTTGGTTGCCGAGCGCGGAGCGGCCGGCCAGCCGGTGCCGCTCGCCGTGCGCCTGGGGGCCATGGTGGAGATTCCCTCGGCGGCCCTGCTCGCCCCGGCGCTCTGCCGCGAGGTGGACTTCCTTTCCATCGGCACCAACGATCTGGTGCAGTACACGCTGGCCGTGGACCGCACGAACAGCGATGTCGCCAGCCTCTACCGCGAGTCCCACCCGGCCGTTCTGCATCTGATCCATCACACGGTGACCGCCGGCATCGCGGCCGGCAAACCGGTCAGCGTTTGTGGCGAGATGTCCTCCGACCCGCGCTACGCGATCCTGCTCGTGGGCATGGGAGTGCGGACGCTGAGCATGGCGCCGTCGGCGATCCCGGTCATCAAGCGCGCCATCCGGGCCGTCACGCTGGTCGAGGCCGAGGAGCTGGCACGCGAGGTGCTCCTCCAGACGACGCCGGAGGAGGTCGAGCGCACGCTTCACCAACGCCTGCATCGAACACTCGAGGACCTCAAGCAGGCCCCGCCCTCTCCGAGCCAGCCCGGCGCCTCGCCCGTTGCCGCCGGCTGATTCCGCCGCAAGGACACCCCCTCTTCATGACTCACTCCGCCGTGACGGTGCCCAGTCTCGACGCGCTGCTTGATGCTTCCGCCGCCACCGACCGCTTCAAGGAAGCTGCGCGCGAGCTCGCCGCGCGCAAGGCCGCCAGCGAGCGCATCGCCTTCGGGTCCGGCGCCCCGCCCGTCAAGGTCCAGCGTGTGCTTCAGCAACTGCTCGAATCCGAGCCCTCGCTCGCGATCGATGCGATTGCCGTCTCGGGACAGTCGGGTTGCTCGGACTTTCGCGGCGAGCTGACGGTGCATCTCGCCGACGGTTCGTCCCGTCGCTTTCGCTTCGTGTGGGACTGCGCGTGGAAGGCCCGACAGGTTGGTTGGAACACCTTCTGGGGCGATCCCGACCAGCAGAAGGCCGCCCAGACGTTCGGCTACCGCTGCTTCGAAGTCTTCGAGCCGATCCCTTCCTGAGCCATCCGCTCGGCCCATTGTCGCGCCGCTTCGCACAGCACCAAGGGTGCTTCATCCGCCGAAGGGCTCGCGCCATCGGGCGCCAGCACCACCAGTCCCCTCACGCCCAGCTCGTGTGTGGCGTCGAAGTCCTCCGAGGCGATGCCCACGAAGGCCCATGCGGGGACGCCAGCCGCGCGCGCGCACTGCAACGCGCGGCCCGCGCCCTTGCCCGCCGCGCTCTGCGCGTCGAGGCGTCCCTCGCCGGTGAGCAGCGCGTCGGCGCGCTCGAGTGCCTGCCCGAAGCCCAGCAGATCGAAGAGCGTCTGCGTGCCCGGCACGAGACGCCCGCCGAGCAACGCGAGGCAACAGGCGCCCATGCCTCCCGCCGCTCCGGCGCCGGCAACGTCGCGCACGGCCGTGCCGGCAGCCGACTCGAACAGCACGGCCACTCGCGTCAGCCCTGCTTCGAGGTGCTCGACCATCGCCGGGTTCGCTCCCTTCTGCGGACCGAACACGCGCGCCGCGCCCCGCGGACCGAGCAGTGGGTTTGTCACATCGCACAGCACCTCGAGTTCGACGCCGGCGAATCGTTGGCGCGCCGCCGTCGCATCCAACGCCGCCACGCGCTCCAGGTCCCGCCCGCGCAACGGCGCGGCCAGCTCCTCGCCGCTCGCATCGAAGAATCGCACACCGAGCGCCTGCGCTGCTCCCAGTCCGCCGTCCACCGTTGCGGTGTCCCCGATGCCGAGCACCACGCCGCGCGCGCCCGCATCGATTGCCGCGACGAGAAGTTCGCCGATTCCACGCGAGGTTGCCTCGAGCGGATTCCGACGTCCGGGCGCGACCAACGCCAGCCCGCACGCCGCGGCCATTTCCAGCACCGCCGTGCGGCCGTCAGCCAGAAGTCCCCAACCGGCCATGACGGAGTCGCCCAAGGGTCCGGTCACTTGCGTCCGGCGCTCGGTGCCGCCGCGTGCGCGCAACAGGGCCTCGACTGTTCCGGCCCCGCCGTCGGCCAGCGGCACGAGAATCCACTCCGCCGTTGGCCAACCGGCGGCGACGCCGTCGGCCACGGCCTCGCACGCCTGCCGCGCCGTCATCGTTCCCTTGAACGAATCCATGGCAATCAGCAGGCGCGGTGGTAACGTCATCGGCAGGGAAGGTGACCGGGCACTTCAGCGCGGCTTCTTCGGCGGAGCGGCCGCCGGTGGGGGAGGCGGCAGTGCCGTCGGGTCGAACTCGCTGTGTTGGTTGGCGGGCTCGGGCGCGACCGGCTGCGTGGGCTTGGCACCATAGGGCGGCGGCATCCACGGCAGCCGTGGGGCCGGCGGCGGTGCAGGGGGCTCGGGCGCGATCTCGGGCTCCTCGGCTTCGGGCAGGCCCGCGTCTTCCGACGGAATCGGCTCGTATTCCCACTCGGGTTCGGAAGAGAGCTCCTCCTGCGGGGCCGGCGTTGTCTTCTTGGAGCGCTGCTTCGGGGCAGTCGAGGAATCCATCAGGCCGCTGCTCTGCGCCGCCTTCTGAAGCCGCTCCTCGAGGTTCTGGTTCAGCACGCGCGCCAGCTCCTCGTTGCTCTCGTAGAGGTCGACGATCTCGAGGATTGTCTCCTCGAGGCCGGCCATCTGGCGCTCGTCGCGGCTCTCCATGGCGAAGTCCAGCCGGATCATGGACTCCTTCATCTTCTTCAGGTCGGCTTCGGTGACCAGGTCGCCGAGCGCTTCGATGAGCTTGTTCGCGCGGTCCTGGATGCGCTCGGCCTTCTGGCGGCGCTCGGCGAAGCGCATGAACGCTTCGTCCTCGTCGAGGTGTTCCTGGGCGGTGGCCACCAGGCGCTCGACGACATCGCGGCGCGCGCCGATCTCGCCGTAGTTCTCGACGACGACGCCGGTCTGCTGGCCGGTCGTCAGGTCCATCGCCGTCACGGCCAGAATGCCGTTGGCGTCGATCTTGAAGCGCACCTCGATCTCGGGCAGTTCCTTCGGGGCCGGCGGGATGCCCACCAGGCGGAACTTGGCCAGCGAGTGGTTCTCGGCGGCCTTCTTGCGCTCACCCTGCAGGACGTGCACGACGACGCTCGTCTGGTTGTCCACGACGGTGGTGAACTTGCGCGAGGCCTCGCACGGGATCGTCGAGTTGCGCGTGATGAGTTCCTTGAAGACGCCGCCGGCCAGCTCGATGCCCAGCGTCAGCGGCGTGACGTCGAGCAGGAGAACCTCGCGCAGCGCGCCCGTCATCACGCCGGCCTGAATCGCCGCGCCGACCGCCACCGCCTCGTCGGGATTGATCGAGCGATTCGGCTCGCGGCCGAAGAACTCGCCGACCATCTGCTGCACCTTCGGGATGCGCGTCGAGCCGCCGACCAGCAGCACCTCGTTGATGTCGCGGATCGTCAGGTGGGCGTCGGCCAGCGCGCGCCGGCACGGCTCGAACAGGCGGTCCAGGATCGGCGCGATCATCTCCTCGAAGCGCGTGCGCGACAACGTCATCTCGAAGTGCTTCGGGCCGGACGAGTCCGCCACGATGAAGGGCAGCGAGATGCTGGTTTCCTTCAGGGTGGAGAGTTCGCACTTGGCGCGCTCGGCCGCCTCCCGGATGCGCTGCATCGCCTTGGCGTCCTGCGTCGGGTCGATGCCCGTGCTTTGCAGGATGCCGTCGCAGACTTCCTGGAAGAGCAGGTGGTCGATGTCGTCGCCGCCCAGATGGTTGTCGCCGTTCGTCGACAACACTTCGTAGATGTCGTTGGCGATGTGGAGGACGGAGACGTCGAACGTGCCGCCGCCGAAGTCGAAGACGGCGATCTTGCCCTGGGCGCCGCCGTTGCCGACGCCGTAGGCGAGCGCCGCGGCGGTCGGCTCGTTGATGACGCGCTCGACTTCCAGGCCGGCCATCTCGGCGGCGGCCTTCGTGGCGGTGCGCTGCTGGTCGTTGAAGTGGGCCGGCACCGTGATGACCGCCGACGTCACCGCTTCGCCCAGGAACTCCTCGGCCGTCTTGCGCAGGCGGTCCAGAATGTCGGCTGAGACCTCCTCCGGGCGAAGTAGCGCGCCGTCGGCGATCTCGACGCCGGCCATGCCGTCGTCCAGCTCGACTGTCGTGTACGGCAGGTCCTCGGCCTCATCGCCCAGTTGAGCGAAGCGCTTGCCCACGATGCGCTTGATGGAGCGCACCACGCGCTCGGGCTCGAGCACGAGCTGCCGCTTGGCCAACTCGCCGACGATGATTTCCTCGTCGGACTTGTAGTAGACGACCGAGGGGGTCAGCTTCGACCCCTCGGGATTGGTGATGGTCTCTGCGCGGTCGCCCTCGATGAATGCCACCACCGAGTTTGTCGTGCCAAGGTCGATGCCGATCGTGCGGGACATGGTTTCGGTCCTGGCCCCCGGGGTTGACCCCTTACTTCTTCTTGCCGAACAGCGACGACAGCTTGTCGAGCATCCCCGGCTTGCCGCCGATTCCGGACGCCGCCAAAAGCTGCAGCCGGTTCTTCGCCTCGCGATTCGTCGCGTCCCAGCGCAGCACTTCGTCGTAGATGTCCTTCGCCTTGCTGTAAACGCCGGCCGACTCGTAGATGTCGCCCAGCAGCAGACGGTACTCGAGGTTGTATGGGTCCATCTGGCACGCCCTCTCGGCGTGCTCGGCGGCACGGGTGAAGCTGCCCTTCGTCTTCATCAGGCACTGCGCGAGCTTCAGGTGGTACTGCGCTTCCGAGTCCGGGTCGTTGGTTGCCGCGATCTCGAAGAAGCTCAGCGCCTGCTTGAACTCACTCAACTTGAAGTGCTGCATGCCGCGCACAAAGGCCTTCTGGGCCATCGACTTCTTCTGCTGGAAGACGGCACTGGCCTTGCGCGATTCGGCCTCGGCGTCGCCGTCGCCTTGGGGAATCCCGTGCACGGTGGGCGCACCCGACTTCTTGGCCGCCTTCGGCGCCGCCGTGCGCACGGGAGTGGCGGCCGCCGGCGCTGGCGCCGACTCGCTGGAGCTTGCCGGAGCCTTGCCGCGAATCTGTGCGTCGTAGTCCGCCCGCTTCTTCGGATCCTTCAGCGTGTTGTACGCCTGCGAGATCGCCGCCAACTTGTTCGAGTTGGTGACGCGCTCGTCCTCGTCCTTCGCCTTGTCGGGGTGAAGCTTGCGGGCCAGCTCGTAGTACGCCTTCTTGATCTCACGCTCGGGCGCATCCCGCGAGATTCCCAACAGGCGATAGTAATCCA
The DNA here is from genome assembly GCA_019634695.1 of Candidatus Sumerlaeia bacterium. Lineage (GTDB taxonomy): Bacteria > Sumerlaeota > Sumerlaeia > SLMS01 > JAHLLQ01 > JAHCAW01. Next base: position 1,937 of record JAHCAW010000090.1, on the reverse strand, counting down.
GATCGCTACTCATGCAGCATCCCGTGAGTCTTCATGATGGCAGGCGGGGCGGTGGCCCTGCCCCGCCGCGCGCCCGATGTCCTCGCACTCTTCGGCCGCTGCCGTTTTGTGTCAATGCCTTTGGGTCCGCCGGTGGCCGTGCCGCGCCGGTCGCCCGTCCCTTGTCGGGTCCTGGCAACTCCACTCCCAAACCCCTCGTTTCCCAATGGTCTGCGTTGCGCCCGGCACCCGGGGACTACTCGGGCACCGGCTCCTGCTCGTAGCTTCGGGCGGCCGCCACCAGTCGCGCCACCGTCCCTTCCGGATCGCGCACGAAGTGCGGCGTCCAGATGCGGTGCAGGTCCCAGCGCTGTGCCCCCAGCACCGTGCGGCGGAAGTCGTCCCACTCCACCCGATCCTCGGCCCGTCGGTAGCGCGTCGCGTCCACCACCACCCCGACCGTCACCTCGTCCGGCCGCGCCGGGTGGCGGAACGCCAGGTCCACGCAGAAGCCGTCGTTGCCATAGTAGAGCATGCTCGGGATGCCATGATTGCGGAGCAGCAGCTCGGCCAGGTGCTCGACGAACGCCGACGGCGCGCCGGTGTGGTGCACCAGCACATGGGGCGGCGGGGGAGCGACGGCATCCTCGGGCTCGGGTGCGGCGCGCTTCGTGTCGCCGTAGTAGTCGGCGACGCGCTCGGCCTGGACAAGGTAGCGCATCAGGTACAAGGCGCCGTTGGCGCGCATGCCGGCGGGCGTGGCGCGCTGGGCTTCGGCGCGGTAGACCTCCGGCGGGATGGAAGTCACCACGTGCACGCGCAGACGCGCCCGCGTCACGAGCACATTCAGACGGCGCTCACCGCCCGCGCGCCCCAGCGGTCCAAACCGGCGATAGAAGCGGCCCTCGGCGTTCGGCCCATACGTCGTGCCGATCATCATCACGTCGCGTTCGTCGCCCTGTACGTTTTCGAGGTTCTTGACGAACAGGCCTTCGAAGGAGCCCTGACCGACCCGTTCGCGAGCGGCGGCCAACACCATGCGGAAGGCTGGGTCCTCCTCGGCCACGCGATCCAGCTCCTCCTCGATCAGATCGCGTTGGTCGAGGTTGAACGTCGCGATACCGATCGAGGGCGGATTCTCGCGCCGCAGATAGTCGCGCACCAGTTCGACGATCGCTGCCGCCTCGATGGGGTTGCGGCGCTCCTCGTAGATGCCGCCGGCATGGTGCAGCCGGATCGACGGCTCGTTGGGCCGATTGTTCGGGTGTCCCGGAATTGCTTGAAGGCGCGCTCCGTAGAACGCCTCGTTCGAGAAGGCGATCAGCTCCTCGCTGGTCGAGCGGTAGTGCACGTCCAGGTAGCTCTGCTCGATCTCGATGTTGAGCGCGGCGCCGAGCAGGTCCTCGACCTCGCTCTGCTGGCTCTGGAACAGGCCTTCCTCGCTGCCGACCTCGTCGGCGTCCTCCTGCCGGCTGCCGACCACGGCGCTCTCGAAGAAGCGCGTCGGCGGCAGTTGCTTCGTGTCGCCCGCGACGACGACGCCCTTGCCGCGGCACAGCACCGGCACGCCCTCCTCGAGACGGCACTGCGAGGCCTCGTCGAAGATGACCAGGTCGAACAGCGGTTCGAGCGGGAAGATCTGCGCCGCCGTCTCGGGACTGGTCATCCAGACGGGATGCAGGTCGAAGAGCGGATCGCCGCCCTCGACGTCGCGGCCACCGTGGATGACCTCGCGGATGCGCGAGGCGCGCCTGCCGCGAAGCATCAAACGTCGGCGGAGCTCGGCGCCGGCGCCGTTGAGCCGCGTGCCGGTCGCTGCCAGCAGGCGGCTGCGCTGGCGGCCGGCCCACATGTGCAGGATCGCGTGGGTCTCCAATGCCATCTTCTCGAACGACAGTTCGTGCAGCCGCGCGAAGTGCTCCTCGATGCGCGTGGGATCCAGCCGATGGAGTTCGGGA
>JAHCAW010000009.1 GCA_019634695.1 Candidatus Sumerlaeia bacterium | reverse complement strand
GCCGCGTCGAGTTCGTCGAGTCCTCGAAATCCTCGACGTTCGACGGCTTCACGCCGCTGCTGGGCAAGGTGGACTACGCGGCCAACGAGCTCGGGTTCCTGGTGGTTCAGGGCAACGAGATGAGCGCGCTCTATCCGGCCGGCACGCGGCTGTTCGTGCGCAAGGTGCTCAAGCCCCAGGGCGTGCCCGACGGCGCGCAGGTCATCATGGAAGGGTTGGACGAACCCGGCGTGTTCCTGCTGCGGCGCCTGATGCGCGCGCACGACAAGCGCGAGGCGCGCACCGACCGGCTGATCGGCGCGCCGCTGGTGCCCACCCAGTCGTTCCTGTTCTTCCGCTCGCGCGAGGTGCGCATCCACTCCGTCGTGGTCGCGGCCTTGCAGGACCTTGCCCTGCGCTGAGCCGATGGACGCAGAAGGTCAACGGGCGGACCGGACATCACTCCGGCCCGCCCGTTCTGTTTCGTGCGACTCCGCAGGAGACCATGCGTCACCCGTCCAGCAGCGCGATCGCCATCCCCCACTTCTGAGCTTCTTTCGGCAATAGACGCTTCCCGACGGAATCACTCCAATTCGCCGCCCGTCGTTCCGTTCGTTCAGGGCTCGAGCAGCCCGCGCTCGATGTAGTGTTCGCGCGTCTTCGCCGAGCCGGCCATCACCGGCGTGATCGTCGCCGTCGTGCCCGAGTAGGTCACCTCGTCCACGTAATAGTGATACGTCTTCCCGACCTCGAGTCCGGTGTCCCAGAACTCGTACACCTCGGGCGTGGAGGTCGTGTCGTGTCCGGGAATCACGTTCGCGTTCGCGCGTTCCCACGGGCCGTCGGCCGACTCGCTGCGGTAGACGTTGAAGCCGAAGACATTCTCCTGGCTCTGCAACCGCCACAGGATGCGCAGCATCCCCTCCATCGAGACCGGCGCGGCCGGCTCGGGCGGGGCGACCGCCTCGTCAACCGGCGCGATGTACTCCTCGACCAGATTCGATTCGCACTCGCACACCTCCGCACTCTTCGTGGCGCAGGACGAAAGCAAGAGGACCGACAGCGCAAGAAGGGCAGGAAGGGGACGCATGAGTGACGGAGACCTGATGGGATTGTTGGGTCGAGACCCGGCGGGGAGTCTAGACGCCGGGCCGAGGGGCAGGGAAGCGAAAACGGCGGACGGGCCCTGAAATGACCGAGGCGGGCTCGTCGTGAGCCCGCCTCGGAGGAGCTGCGGTGGGGGTGAGCGGTCAGCGCACGACCGGCGGGCGGTCGAGGCTGCGCACCGAGTTCACGCCGAACGGGCTGCTGACCACGATGGTGGAGGGGAAGAAGGTCAGGTTCGCCAGGTCGATGGACGCCTGATTGACGTCGGCGGTGTGGAAGCCCTGGCTCATGCCGCGCCAGCGCCCGGCGACGAGCGAGGCCTGCGCCGAGCCGAAGGTACCGGGACGCGAGAAGCGGGCGGTCGTGACGCTGCGGGTCGCACGCCCGAGCGTCGCGGCCAACTCGGCGCCAAGCGTGAAGTCCACTGAGGCAGCACCGACAACCCTGCCGGGCCGAGTGGCGGGAGTGGGGACGGCGCCGACGGAATACATGGTGGCCTTCGCCAGACGAGTGGGGATCCGGACGTCGCCACCAACCGGAATCGAGCGGACGAAGAGTCCTTCGGTGCGATGCGTCCCGGCACCCTGAATGGCGACCATCGAATGGGCCCGGAAGGCCGGAATCGTGCCGCCGATCGAGGTGACCGTGTCGGTGCGCTCGTGCAGCTCGCCTTCGACAACAGCGAAGCGTTCGCTGCCCGTGACGCGGAAGGTGACGTTCTGGCCCGCGATCACGGCACGGCCGGTGATCATCACCATCGTGCTGTAGAACTCGGACACGTCGACCACGCCGCGACGCAGACTGCGACTACGGCCGGCCATGATCGGGACGACGAAGTCCTGAGTGACGATGCCCGTGGCGGCACGAACGCGGATCTGAACGAAGCCGGTCAGATTGCCCAAGCCGTCCGAGAAGACACCGGCCGGCAACAGCTCAACCTGACCCGCCTGAATCTGGAAGATAATGCCGCGGCCGACCGTGGACTCGTAGACCTCCTCACGCGTGACCGAGGTGCCGGTGCGCGTGATGGTCCGGCTCGCCAGACGGAAGTAGTGGTTGAGCAGGAAGTCGTTCCAGTCGGCGATGCTGACCGTGGTGGCGCTGCCGTAGGAGAGGTCGTCGAAGGCGGCGAACCGGGCGTTGCTGCCGCCCAATGCCATGTGGTCCATCGAGGTGGTGACGATGCCGAGCGTGCCGCCGGTGTAGAAGGGGTCGCCGGCTCCGCAGATGGGCAAGTCGTTCGAGGGCGCCGCGACGTCGATGGCCGCGCCGTAGTTGCTGTAGCTCGACGAGCGGCCAAGGTTGTTCGTGGCGCCGACGGTCAGGACATTGGGCGAGCCGTTGATCTCGTAGCCATCGACCTTGGCGCGCTCGTTGCCCGCGGCGAAGACCACCACGACGTTGTTGTTCAGGGCGTTGGCCAACCCTTGAAGTTCGCCCAGCGTGCCCGGGACGACGACGTTATCATCGCCCGCGTTGCACGGGTCCGTGCCCGTGAACACGCCCCACGAGTTATTGATCACCCGCGCACCGCGAGCGACGGCAAAGTCGAAAGCGTCCTTGACCGCCACGGAGAACAGGAGCGGGTCGAGATCGGGGGCCTCGATGAGCCGCACACCGACGATCGGCATCCCGGGAGCCACGCCGATTCCGGCGACGGAGTTGTTCGAGCGCGCGGCAATAACGCCGGCGACAGCCGTGCCGTGCGTGCCGGCCGAACGGGGCTGGGCCTGCGACGGGGCGCCGCCCGCACGCGGGGCCAACGGATTCGGATCCGTGGCGGCATCGTAACCGGCCAACACGTTCAGATCGTCGTGATCCGAGGCGATGCCGTCGTCGATGACACCGACCGTCACCATCCGGTTCGCCGGGATCGGGAAGAAGCCGTTGGCGTTCATCACGGCAAACGCCTCGGCAAGATTGATGTCGGAGCTGGCGGTTGCCTCGCCGATAGCATCGGCATTCAGGTGCCACTGGAACGGAATCAGCGGATCGTTGAGAGGAATGAAGTCGGCCGGGATTGGATCGACGACGACGCCGTTGGTGCCGAGAATCGCGAGCCGCACGGCGCGCTCGGCGTTGACGATGCCGGTGCCCATCTCGTTCCGGCGCGGGTCGTTGCCCTGGAAGGGAAGCGCCGAGTCCTTGATCAGTTGCCGCACTTCGGCCTGGGTCAGGTTCGGGTTGATCGACAGGACCAGTGCCGCGATGCCGGAGACCACCGGAGCGGCCGACGACGTGCCGCCGAAGCGGGGCGTCACGTTGGTGTTGGTGTACTGCACATACCAGTCAACGCCGGCGGCGACGATGCCGGACTCGGCCTGCAGCGCCTCGGCCTTGGCGAGTGTCGCGTTGCCGTCGCGCGTGGCGAGACTGGCGACCCAGAAGCCCTGGCCGTCGTCGGAGATCGCCTCGAGCCCGTGCTTGGCGAGAATCGCAGCCTGCGAGGCCGCCGACAGATCGGGCGAGAACTGGACAAGCAGACGATTGCTCGTGCCGAGTTCGCGGTCGCCGAGCTTGAAGACCGGACCGGCGAACGCGACGTCCTCCTGGCCGACCAAGTAATCGGCCACCGAGAGTCCGTGAGCCGATGCGTCCTTCGCCACGGCCGAGTTGGCGTCGGCCAAGATGATGACGGCTCCGTCGGCCGAACGGGCCTGAGGCACCGCCTGCCCAAGAACATCCTGTCCGCCAGCGATGCCGGCCTGACGCTTGACGACGGCCTTGCCGGAGACCTGTTCAAGGTGCAGCGTGCGCGTTCCTTCGGTCAGCGTGTGGGTGGCCAGCTGTGGGTAGCCGACGTCCTGGGCATCGGTCACGCCCGGGACAGCCATGCCCAGCGCCACTGCGCACCCCGCCAGCGCCAGCCATCGCGAAATCCTGCTCGCGCGAAGTTCCATCGTTCGCTCCTGTGCCGATCTCCGCCCGGCTCGCCGGGGGGATGGAATCTCGTTTGGGACTGCGACAACCTTGGGAAACAATTACTTCTGTTGGGGAGTACGCAGGGCGGCCGTTGCGGTCAACTGCTTTCCGGGTTCGGAGCCGGCAGCGGGTCAGCCCCCGGTGGCCTGCATGGGGCGACCGACCGGCAAGCCCAGGGCGACGGCCGGGTCGTAGGCCTCCGCGCGCAGGAGGAACTGGCGGCGCATGGCGGAGGCCACGGCGTGCCGGTCGCGGCCATGGATGGCGCCGGTCAGGTCCACTTCCTCGGGCATCAGCAGGCAGGGCTTGAGGGCCCCGTCGCTGGTCAGGCGCAACTTGTTGCAGGAACGGCACTTGGTGTGGGACATCTGGGAGATGAAGCCGATCCGGGCACGGGTGCCGCGGACCCTCCAGGTGGTGGCCGGGCCATAGCCGGTGCGGTTGCCCTCGGCCGGCCCGTCGCCCTCGGCCTCGAGCGCGAAGCCGAGCCGCTCGAGTTCCTCGCGCAGGTCGTCCACGGAGATGAAGTGCCGGTGGAAGTAGTCCTTCTGGTCGAAGACGGGCATCAGCTCGATGAAACGCACCTCGACCCCCTTTTCGTCCGAGAACTGAACGAAGCGCTCGAGCTCGTCGACGATCCCATCCTTGAGTGCCACGGTGTTAACCTTGACGGGCTGGAAGAGCGCACGGGCGGTCTCGATGCCCTCGAGGCAGCGGGCCAGCGACCCGCCGCGGGTGATGCGGGCGAAGCGCTCGGGGTCGAAGCTGTCGAGCGAGACGTTGACCCGGTCGAGTCCGGCGCGATGCAGGGCGGGGCCGAGTCGGGAGAGCAGGACACCGTTGGTCGTCAGAGCAACATTTCGCAGGCCGGGCAGTCGGCGCAGGCCGGCGACCCAGTCGACGAGGCCGGGGCGGACGAGCGGCTCGCCGCCGGTGATGCGGACGGCCTCGGCGCCCAGATCGCTGACGGCGACATCGACGAGGAAGTCGAGGTCGTCCCAGGAGAGCTTGTGGCGGTGGGTGGCCGCGCAACCCTGCACCGGGTTGCAGTAGCCGCAGGACATGTTGCACAGGTCGGTGACGCTGACGCGGACGTAGCGAAAGCGCCGGCCGAAGCGGTCCACGACGGGGGCCGGGGCGGTGCGGGCGACGAGTTCCCTGTCGATGACGGCCATGCTTGAGGGCTCGGGGAGCGTTGGCTCCGGCGGGAAATAACGGGGCGAGCCTGACCGGGAAGGTGCCCCCCGTCAACAGGGAACGGACGGAATTTGGCTTTAAATATCCAGATAGATTCTTTTTCGAACCCCCAGACCGTATTCGATTGCGTCAGGCGCATCGGTGGTGTGCCTATCAGGATACGCCGGTAGTTGGGAGCCGAATCCGGGGGGGTGGCGTGGTGATGGCCTTCTATTCGGTCAATGGCACGAAACGAAATGACCGTCTGACGGCGGGCTGGTTGGCGTTCGGCTACCTCGCGGTGGCGTGTGTCTGGATTCTGATGTCGGATCGCCTGGTGGCGATGGTGGCGCGGGATGCGGACGTGCAGTTGGCGCTGCAACACGTCAAGGGCGTGGGGTTCGTCGTGGTGACGGCGGTGTTCCTGTACGTGCTGGTGCTGCGGGAGTTGCGGGCGCGTTCGGCCGGCGAGTCGGCGTCGCGGATGTTGGCGACGGTGCTGCGCAATTCCAGCGATGCGATCAGCGTGCTGGATCTCGGCGGGCGGATCGTGGCGTGGAACCACGGGGCGGAGCGGATGTACGGCTGGACGGAGAAGGAGGCCGAGGAGCTGGAGGTGCGGCGGCTGCTGCCCGAGGAGGGGCAGAGTGAAATCGAGGAGCTGCTGGCGCGCATCCGCGGCGGCGAGGCGTTGGTGACGTACCCCACGCGGCGGCGCACGCGGGACGGAAGGCTGGTGGATGTGTGGTTGACAGCCACGCGGGTGTCGGACGAGACGGGCCAACTGACGGGCGTGGCGCTGACGGAGCACGACGTGACGGCGGAGCTGGCGGCCAGTCGCGAGGTGGTGCGGCTGAACGCGGAGCTGGAGGAGCGGGTGCGGCTGCGCACGCGGCAACTCGAGACGGCCAACGCCGAACTCGAGAGCTTCTCCTACTCGGTCTCGCATGACCTGCGGGCGCCGCTGCGGGCGATCGACGGCTTCTCGCGGGCATTGCTGGAAGATTGTGCGGGCCAACTGAGCAGCACGGGCCAGAACTATCTGGAGCGCGTCACGCGCGCGTGTGGCCGGATGGGCCAGTTGATCGACGACCTGCTGGAGCTGTCGCGCACGACCCGGGCACCGATGAGCGTGGCGACGGTGGACCTGTCGCGGGTGGCCGAGCAGGTGGCGTCCGACTTGCGGGCAACCGAGCCGGGCCGAGAGGTGGAAATCCGGGTTGCGAAGGACCTGTCGGCGCGTGCAGACCCGGTACTGCTACGAGCGGTGATGCAGAATCTGGTGGGTAACGCCTGGAAGTTCACCAGCCAGAAGTCGGTCGCGGTGATCGAAGTCGGCATGGAATGCGACCAAGAGGGGCAGCCCGTGTATTTTGTGCGGGACAACGGGGCAGGGTTTGATATGCAGTTTGCAGGCAAGCTGTTCGGCCCGTTTCAGCGGTTGCACTCCGAAAGCGAGTTTCCGGGAACGGGCATCGGGTTGGCGACGGTGGCGCGGATTGTGGGGCGGCATGGCGGGCGGGTGTGGGCGGAGGGGCGTCCCGGAGAGGGCGCGACGATCCGCTTCACCTTATCACCGGAGGCCGGTTGATCGATGACGACGCGAACGATCCTGTTGGTGGAGGACAACGCAGACGACGAGGCGCTGGCGCTGCGGGCGTTGCGGCGCGACGGGCTGGACGCGTGCGTGGAGGTGGCGCGGGATGGAGCGGAGGCGCTGGAGTGGTTGAACGCGCGGGCCGACGCGACGCCCGGGCCGTCGCTGCCCGTGGTGGTGTTGCTGGACCTGAAGCTGCCGAAGGTGGGCGGCATCGAGGTGCTGGGTGCGATTCGGCGGCATCCGCAGATGGCCCACTTGCCGGTGGTGGTGGTGACGTCGTCGCGCGAGAGCCGGGACTTGGCGGCGTGCTACGCCGAGCGGGCGAACGGGTTCGTGTGCAAGCCGGTGGAGTTCGAAGCGTTCTCCGAGGCGATCCGCACGGTGGTGCGGTACTGGCTCGAGTATAACGTCCCCCCGCCCGTGTCGGTCGGGGATTGAGGTGGCGCAATGAAGGCCGACCCCTTGCGGATTCTGATCGCGGAGGACTCCGAGGACGACGCGCTGCTGGTGGTGCGGACGTTGCGGCGTGCGGGGATGGCGATCGACTGGCATCGCGTCGAGACGGTGGACGAGTTGCGCCGGGCGTTGCGGGACGGGGCGTGGGATGTCGTGCTGTCGGACTACTCGATGCCGCGTCTGGACGGGCTGAAGGCGTTGACGATCGTGCGCGGGCACGACATGGACGTGCCGTTCATCGTGGTGTCGGGTTCGATCGGCGAGGAGTTGGCGGCCGACGTGATCCGGGCCGGCGCGCAGGACGTGCTGATGAAGGACCGGCTGGACCGGTTGGCCGGCGTTCTCGAGCGCGAGCTGGCCGACGCACGGCTGCGGCGCCGCCATCGCACGGATGCCGACGCGTTGGCCGAAAGCCAGGAGCGCTTGCAGTTGGCTCTGGACGCGACGCAGGACGGCATCTGGGACTTGAGATTCGACGGCAATAGGCATTTCTTCAGCGACCGCATGTACACGATGCTGGGATACGAACCGGTCTCGCCGGAAGAGACGCCGGCCTTCCTGTACGAGCACATGCACCCCGAGGACATCGAAACGGTGCGCACGACCTTCGAGACCTTCGTGGCGTCCGGCGGCGACTTCTTTTCGTTCGACCTGCGGATGCGGGCGGCGGATGGCTCGTGGCATACAATCTTGTCGCGGGCCAAGTGCCTGGGGCGCGACGCCGAGGGCCGGGCGCTGCGCATTGTCGGAACGCACACCGACATCACGGACCGCGTGCAGGCCGAGTGGCAGATCGCGCGCCTGAGCGCCGTCGTCGAGCAGTCACCCAACAGCGTGATGATTACGGAGCCGGACGGAACGATCGTCTACGTGAACCCGAGTTTCGAGCAGGTGACCGGATACCGCTCTGAAGAAGCGGTGGGCAAGACGCCGCGGTTGCTCAAGAGCGGGCGTCACGCACCGGTCTTCTTCCGTGAGTTGTGGCAGACGATCACGGCGGGCGAGGTGTGGCACGGAACGATCGTGAACCGTCGCAAGGACGGGACGCTGTACCAGGAGGAGACGGAGATCTCGCCGGTGCGCGACCCGCGGGGACGGATTGCGGGCTTCGTGGCGATCAAGCGGGACGTGACGGACCGCATGGCGCGGGATGCGCAGCGGCGTCAGTCGCAGAAGATGGAGGCGCTGGGCACGTTGGCCGGCGGCATTGCCCACGACTTCAACAACATCCTGCAGGGCATCCTGGGCTACACCGAGATGGCGGCCGAGGACCTGCCGCGCGACAGCGTGCCGCGGGCGCATCTGGACGAGGTGATGATGGGAGGTCAGCGCGCGGCCGAGCTGATCCGCCAGATTCTGGCCTTCAGCCGCCAAAGCGAACAGACGCGCCAGCCGATCCAGTTGCCCGGCATCGTGCGCGAGGCGCTGCGGTTGCTGCGCAGCATCCTGCCGGCCAGCGTGCGCATCGCGGCCGACATCGCGCCCGATTGCGCGCTGGTCATGGCCGACCCCGTGCGCATCCATCAGTTGGTGATGAACCTTGGGACGAACGCCGCGCAGGCCATGCGCGACAAAGGGGGCACGCTGCATGTGCGGCTTGAGTTGGCCGAGATCAGCACGGCCACGCCGACATTGTCGTGCGAACTCGAACCGGGACCGCATGTGCGACTGGTGGTGCGCGACGAGGGGCACGGGATCGAGCCCGCGGTGCTGGAGCGCATCTTCGAGCCCTACTTCACGACGCGGCAGACCACCGGCGGCTCGGGTCTCGGGATGGCCGTCGTGCACAGCATCCTGATGGATCATCGCGCGGGCATCCGCATCGAGAGCGAGGTCGGCGTCGGCACAACCTTCACGATCGACTTCCCGGCCACCGACCGCGGCAGCGTCCGCGAAGACCAGCCCGACACACCCGCCCCCGAGCCCGCGCCGCAGGCACCCTTGCGTCGCGTCCTGTTCGTCGACGACGAGGAGTCGCTCGTGCGTCTGGCGCAGGCGGGACTGCCGCGATTCGGATTCGCCGTGCATGCGACCACCAGCAGCACGCAAGCCCTGCGCGTCTTTCGCGAGAATCCCGACGCCTTCGACGCCATCGTCACCGACCTGGCAATGCCGGACCTGACCGGCATCGAGCTGGCCGGGCAGATTCGAATCCTGCGGCCGGGCATGCCGATCCTTCTCTACACCGGCTTCAGCGACCGCGCCGACGACGAGCGCATCGGCGGCGTGAACGTGACGCGCTTCGCCCACAAGCCCATCGTGCTGCGCAAGCTCGCCGAAGAAATCCGCGGGATGCTGGATGGCGTGGGTTCGGGCTCTTGATCCGATCCCCCTAAGGCAAGGCGACAACTCGGAAGCCAATGGATTCGTGTCGCGTGGTTGGAGAGAACTTGTGACGACTTGCCGAGCGGCAACCGTCCGCGAGGGTGTCCCAACTGCCGCCGCGCACGACGCGGTGGGATCCCGCCAGAGGCCCGGTCGGATCTGTCAGGCTGCCACCGAAGAGACTGTCCTGATACCAGTCGGCGCACCATTCGCCGTAGTTCCCGTGCATGTCGTAGAGTCCCCATGAGTTGGGCTCGCGCGACCGCGCTTCGCTCCAGATCTCGCCGAACCAGAAGGCGGTGTATGTTCCCGCGCGACAGGCGTACTCCCACTGTGCCTCGGTCGGCAGCGTGTACCGGATTCCCTCGCGCTCGCTCAGGAGCTTGCAGAAGTTCATGGCATCGTCCCACGAGACATTATTCAGCGGAGCGTTGGTGGCCGTCGACTCCTCGCCCATGATTCTCGCGTACTGGCCGAATGTGACCTCATAAGCCCCAATGTAGAAGGGACGGCTGATCGTCACTTGGGTGACGGGAGTTTCGGTGGGACGAATCTCGGAGTCTGTCCCCATGAGAAAGCTGCCCGGACGAATGAGCCGCATGGTGATCCCGATCGAATTGACGAATTCCTCGGGATGCGGGGTGCTCGTGCGGCGGGTCGCCCGGGCCATCACAACGTCGAGGCGTCCGCGCAGCAGCGCCGCGCGCTCGGCGTAGACTCCACCATAGGCGTCAAGACGATCCAGGTTCGTCTGGATCACGCGGACCCTCTCGACATCGTATGAGGGTCCGCCCCCTGCGATAGCCGCTCGCAGAGTCTCATAGTTGGCGTCGGCGCCCTGGGGATGCTCGCGCGTGAGGACACCGGTCTGAGCGCACCCCGCCAACAATCCCAGCAACAGCGCAAGGTAGGACAGCCGGAGAATCATGGGCTGCCCCCGATGCCGGCTTCGAGTTCCTCGATGGCCAACTCGGTTTCCCGAAGCAGCCGATCGGCTTCCGGGTTGGTGCGCGATACAGAGGACGGCACGGGCGACGGCGTGCTGCTGGGAACAAGCGACGCTCTTGGTGGCGGGACCGCAAAGGGGGTCGGCCGGGGTGCAGCATGGCCGACCTGAAAGACAAAGTCACCCCGGTCCAGAAAGGGATCCCGTATCTTGCCGTACTGCGGAGTCTGCGCGCCGTTCGAGTAGTTGGTCACCTGATTGAAGAGAAACATGCCCAGCTCGCTGCCCGTGACGAAGCCATCCCGATCGAGATCGGCGGCCCCGTCGAGAGCGCGGATGAACTCGCGGCGAAAGTCCGACTCGTCGGGTACCTCCTGATTGGCGGCACCGGACGAGATGAACTGGCGAATCGGCTGGGTGGACTGGATGGAGATCGAGGCGGGCACCGAGCGCGAGAGTGAAAAGATCGACCCCGAGAAGCACGAATCAAAGAGAAACAGCACGTGTCGGGCCTCCATCTCCTTGGCCCAGGTGTCGAAGTTCTGCATCGACAGGGCGGTTCGTCGAAAGCCCGCGATGTCGGAGTTCGGCAGCGGAGCGTCGATCGGAACGATGTATCCCATCTCCCGGCCAGTCTCCGCGGTGCGCGTATGGCCGTGCCCCGCGAAGTAGAAGAGCAGACGCGCGTCCGATCGGGCACCATGCTCGTTGATGAAGAGTTGGATGGCGTACCGCAACTCGTCGCCCGTGGGATCGTCGACCTGACTGATGGTGAAACCATGGGACTCGAGGGCGGCACGAACCTCGATAATATCGGCGCGGACACCCGGCAGGCTGGGCCACCCGTTCTTGTACCTGCTTGCCCCAACGATCAGGGCGTGGCTGCTCTCGTAGAGCGTGACCTGCTGCGGGGACCGGTCGCTGCCAATCACTTCGAGCGAGACGCGGCCAAGCGCGCGCGTGTCCTGGGCGAATGCGGCCGTCGCAATCGCCAGACCTGCCAGCACCGACAGGAGCCTCGGTAGTCCAAGCACGAATCGCATAGTCCGAATTGCCCGGAGGATGTGGGGCGAGGCAATCGGAAAGCGACCTGGTGCGGGTAACAGCCGGCTCACCGCGGGGCGACGCGGACCGGGAAATCCAGTTTCACGTCTGGCTTTCCCGGAATGTCCATCACGACTTCGATGAACCAGCGGATATGGTTGTTCGTCGCCTGGAAGGAGTGCATCGCGTCTTCGGGGACACTCAGCGAAGTGTCGATGAGCAGGCCGGTGCTGCGCGACAAGTCGGGCTCGGTCAGGATGGCCAGTTGCTCCTCGACAACCCGCTCGCGTCGCTCGCTGGTGTTCTTGCCCTGGCGACGGCGCGTCACTTCCTCACAGCACAGGCTCACGCTCGCGGTGTTCAGGCGCCGCACGGCGGGATGCAGGACAACCAGGCGCGTCGGCCGACCGGGCACGAGCGGCTCGTGTTCGATCTCGACGTGCGGGTCGCCGGTCAGCAGCCAGTAGCAGAGCTGGTGCACGAAGCCGGCGAGAATGGCCAGACCGACAAGGCAGAAGATCCCAAGCACGATGGCTCCGATCTTCTCCTTGTCGCGAAGCATCAGGATGAAGAAGGGCCACACGAAGCCGTTCCAGAGCAACGCGACGACGAGTGACATGATGACGCGGGCGCGCATGCCGCTCGACGGGCCAAGCGCGACGGCCAGCCGGCGTCCCTTCTCCACGCGAAGCGACGGGAAGCATGCGGGAAGATCGGTGCGCGGCTTGGCAGCGGCTGGCTTTGCGCGCCGCCGTTTGGCGGGGTCGCCCCGGACGAGAAGATAGACCCCTCCCACGCCGACGGCGATGAAGACCCCCGGAATCAGCAGGAACAGCCAGACGATGCCGACACCCTGCTCGATCACCGCCTCGGAGGGATTCGCGGGATTGACCCAGATCTGGACCGTGTCGCCGACCTGATAGCGCGCGAGCACGCGATGGGCCCACTTGCCCGAGCTCGAGTAGCGGAAACGCTTGTAGCCCGTTGCGGTGTACGTCCGTCCCTGATAGTCGTAGGTGAAGGTGAATTCGGGCCGATGCGTCGTCGAGTCGCTGCTCCGGCTGGTGATGACCTGCTTGTCGAGCAGGCGCGCCTCGGCGCGGACCCAAGACCGGCCGACCTCGTGCTCCCTGAGCAGGTCCCGCCCGAGCAGAAACAGGGCCAGCACCCCGATGACCCCGAAGAGAAGCAGGAAGAGGCCGGCACAACCCGAGGGGTTGCCCTTCCGACTGGAACGCGATCTCGCCGCCATGCGATTCGAACCTCGGAGGGTTCCTACGCCGGGTTCGGCAGGGGATTCAACCGCGGATCGCCGGGAAATGTGTCCGGCGGCCGGAATCCGGATCGACACCACGACCGATGGCCGTGAATAGGTCGGGCCTGTCATTCGTATGGCCGGCGGAGGAACATGCCATGAAGAAGCTTCTGATCGGGTGCGGCATCTTCGTGATGGTCGCCATCGTGGCGGTGTGCGGCTGCACGATGTTCGTGGGCTACAAGGTGAGGTCCTTTGGCGACCGCATTGCCATGGCGGCACAGGATATGGCGACGTTGGAGCGGGACTTTCCGTTCACCGCGCCGGCGGCCGGCGCCGACGCCGACCCGGACCGCTTCGAGGCCTACATCGAGGCACGGCGCGCGATCCTGGATCGGACGATGGAGATCTCGCTGGTTGCCAAGATCATGGAGGCGAAGGACGGCCAGCCTCCCAAGGTCGGGCCGGCCGATATCTTCGGCGTGCTTGGCTCGATTCCCGGCCTGTTGGGCGACAGTGCGAAGACGCTTCGTGCGCAACGCATGGCGCCCTCGGAGTTCGCCTGGCACGCCGGCATGGTGCTGCGCGCGATCCGCGACGGGTCCGAGCAGGGCGACCCGCAGATGGCCGAAGTCTGGAAGGGTCTCGTGGGCCGCATGGACGAGATTCAGGCCGTGATCGACCAGCACAACAAGACGCAGCCGCCGAACAACCAGATCGCCGTGGACTTGAAGAAGTCCGTGAGCGACATGGCGGGCAAGCCGGTTTCGGAAGCGAACGTGCGGCTGGTGCGCGAGCACCTCGACAAGCTGGCGCAGAATCCCGAGCGGTTCCTGCTCGAGATCGTGTTGTCGGAGGTGCTGTCCCAGACGCTGCAGGGTCCGGCGGGCGCCGGACCGGGCAGTGGCGGCTACTGAGCGGCGGGTGCGGGCGCGGCGGCCTCGAGGTCGGCGCGCAGCACCTCGACGACGCGGTCGATCGGCACGCGGCGCTGTTCCATCGAATCGCGCTCGCGGATGGTGACCGCCTGATCGTCGAGCGACTCGACATCGACGGTGATGCACCACGGGGTGCCGATTTCGTCCTGGCGGCGGTAGAGCTTGCCGATGGCGCCGGTGTCGTCGTAGACGGCGTTCATGTGGCGCTTGAGGTCGGCGGCGAGCTTGTGGGCGCGCTCGACGAGTTCGGGGCGATTCGCGAGAAGGGGCAGCACGGCGGCCTTGATCGGCGCGAGGTGCTTGTGCAGCGCGAGCACGACGCGCTTGCGATCCTTCACTTCCTCCTCGCGGTAGGCATCGCACAGGAAGGCGAGCACCGTGCGGTCGACGCCGACGGCGGGCTCGATGACGTAGGGAACGTAGTGCGTGTTGGCCTCGGGGTCGAAGTAGCGCAGGTCCTTGCCGCTGTGCTCCATGTGCTGGGTCAGGTCGAAGTTGCCGCGGTGGGCGATGCCCTCGAGTTCCTGCCAGCCGATCGGATAGAGATACTCGATGTCGGTGGTGCCGCGCGAGTAGTGGGACAGCTTCTCCTTCGGGTGGTCGTAGAAGCGCAGGTTCTCGCGGTTGATACCGAGGCGGACGAACCAGTCGAGGCGCTCGTTGCGCCAGTACTCGAACCACTCCATGTCGGTGCGCTCGCCGGTTTGGCAGAACTCGACGGGTTTGCAGAAGAACTCCATCTCCATCTGCTCGAACTCGCGCGTGCGGAAGATGAAGTTGCGGGGCGTGATCTCGTTGCGGAAGGACTTGCCCTGCTGGGCGATGCCGAAGGGGAGCTTGCGGCGCGCGGTGGTGCGGGCGTTGTCGAAGTTGATGAAGATGCCCTGGGCGGTTTCGGGGCGCAGGTAGACCTTGGCGGAGGATTCCTCGACGGGTCCGAGGGTTGTGGTGAGCATGAGGTTGAACATGCGGGGCTCGGTGAGGCGTCCGCCGTCGTCGGGGCTGAAACGCCCGGTTGTGCGCGAGCCCTCGACCTCTTCGAGCTTCACGCGCCGGCCTTCCAGGCCCAGCGCCTTCTCCCACCACTGCTGGAAGAACTCCTTCGCCTTCTTCTTGGTCGGCGCCCAGATCTCCGCCTCCAGCGTGCGGGGAGCGGCCTCGTCGGTCACGTCGATGACGAGGAAGCGCGCGCACTCGGCCTCCTCGATGTGGTCGGCGCGGTAGCGCTTGCGCGACGGCCCGAGCGAATCGCACAGCGGATCGGTGAAGTTCTCAACGTGGCCCGAGGCCTTCCAGACCGAGGGGTGCAGCAGCAGGCACGAGTCAATGCCCTCGATGTCGAAGCGGTCCTGGACCATGGCGCGCCACCAGGCGTCCTTGACGTTGCGCTTCAACTCGGCGCCGATGGGGCCGTAGTCGAAGGTGCCTTGCAGGCCGCCGTAGATGTCCGACCCGGGAAAGATGATGCCGCGGCGCTTGCACAGCGACACGATCGTGTCGAGCGTGACGTCGGAGCGTTGGGTCTTGTCGGCCATCGGGGGTTCCTCGTGCGGGGGCTGTTCCCGGGCGGCGCCGGGGAGCGGCATTCGTGTCGCACCGCCCCCGGGCGTGCCAACCGGGATTTGGGAGCCCGGGCTGGCCGAAGGGGCCTTGTCCGGACTCGCGATGTCGGTGACAAGGGCGCGAATCCGCTTTATTCGGTGCGACGGATAATGTGGTAGCCGAATTCTGTTTCGACGATGTCGGAAACCTGGTCGGGCGCCAAGGCGAACGCAGCGGCCTCGAAGGGCGGCGTCATCTGCCCGTGACCGAAGACGCCCAGGTCGCCGCCCTCGGCGGCACTCGGGCAGCCGGAGTGCTCGCGCGCCAGGTCCGCGAAATCCGACGGGTTCTCGCGCACCTTCTTGAGCAGTTCCTCGGCGAGCACGCGCGCCTCCTCCTTGGTGCGTCCCTCGATGGTGCTGCGCAGGGCGCCTTCCCACGGCAGCAGGATGTGGCTGGCGCGAACGCTGGAGGGACGTGGCACGGAGGAGGTCGCGGCGGATTCGTCGGCGGCATCCGGGAACTGGACCAGTTCGCTGGTGGCCTTGACCATCTGGTTCACCTTCCAGCGCGGGATCTGATAGGCCCACCCGTCGGTGCGCGAGTTGATCTCCTCGGCCTGCTTGCGGGCCTCGTCGGTGGAGAGCAGAGCGGCATCGTCGTCGCCCGTGCGATTGGCCTCGTCGAACGTGGCGCGCACGATGGCCCACGAGTCGCCCGCCTCGTCGTTGCGCAGGCGAAGCTCGACGTGCAGCCCGTCGAAGGTGCGCGCCATAACGAGACTCTCGGAGGTGAGGCCATCGAAGTGATCGGTGGCGCGTCGCACGGCGGCGTGCGTGATGCCTTGGAAACTGCGGGCGATGCCCATGAGGTTGACAGTGGGGCTGAGTTCGGCGCCTTCGGGCAGCGTCAGGAGGTCGAACGTGTTGTCGTCGGGTGTGTCGCGGGTGATCTCGACCTTGTCGCCGTCCCAGCGTTCGATGCGGACGGAGGCGACACGCTCGGGTCGAAGGTCGAGGACGTTGCGGTCGGTCCACATGTTCCTGCTGGCTGCGATGTCGATCGGCGTGCGGACGAGCCATGTCTGGTCCTCGCCATTACGACGGACGTAGCGCGCACGCGTGCCGGGAGAGGACGGGGCACTGTTGCCGACGATGAGGGAGGCGAGTTGGTTGGCGCCGGCGCTGAGGGTGACGAGCGCGCCGTTGCTGTCCAGCCGCGTGGGGTCCTGCAAGCCGAGGCGCTCGTGCCACTCGGGATTGGCGGTCTTGGCCTCGACGATCTGCATGTCGGCGAGCCCGGCGAAGAGCTTCTGGAGACTGTCGCTGGCGGCCCAATAGCCTTCGCTCTCGAGCAGCGCCCAGCGGACGTCGCGGCGTTCGAGCGTGTAGGTCTCGCCTTGTCTCCGAATCTCGATGCGGTCGACGGAGTCGAGGCGTTCGACGAGGCCGGGGAAGAGCGGGCCGGTGTCGGAGGGCGCGGCGACGAGTTCGGCGCGGCGACCCTGAAGCGTGTAGAACGCGGCGGCGGCGACGAGGATGGTGACGAGCGCTAGGGCCGCGAGGGCGGACTTGCTGGTCATCGTAACGGTCTCCTGCGCGTGATGCGGACGATGCCGAGGACAAGGGCGTAGAGGCTGATCAGGACGGGAATGGCGCCGATGTTGAGCGCCTTGACGAGCACGCCGAGGCGGTTGACGTCGCGGCCGAGTTCGTACTGAACGTTGCGCAGCTCGCGGCGGGTGCGAACGGACTCCTCGCGCGCGCGCTCGATGGCCTCGCGCTGCTCGGGGGTGAAGATGACGCTGGTGGCGCTGCCGAGGTCGGAGCGGTTGGCCTGCAAGTCGTTGATCTCGCGGTTGATCTCCTCGATGCGATTCTGGAGTTCAACCTGACGCTCGCGGTACTTGTCCTCGGCCTGGCGCTTCAGGTCGGCGACGCGGTCGAACGGGCGCGTGAGCGTGCCGCGCGAGCGCACGGCGATCAGGTCGTTGCTGCCGCTCAGATTCTGCACGGCGTTGACGACGAAGCTGCCGTTGGCCGCGTTCTCGAACATCATGCGGCGGCCGAAGAAGTTCTGGATCTCGACCCAGAAGCGGTCGGCAAGCAGGTCGGTATCGGCGACGACGATGACCTGGATGTCCTGCTTCGACTCGGCAAGATGATCGGGCGAGGGTCCGGCTTCGGCGCCGTCCTCGCCGGCCGGCCTCGGGAGCCCGTTCGGCCAGGCGCTGCGGGCCTTTCCTGAAACGCGCGCGGCCAGCACGAGCGGCTTGTCGCCCGCGACGAACTCCTTGAGCAACTGGTCGGGCTGAGGAGCAACGCGCACTTTCTCGACGTCGACCGCCATCGATTCGTCGGTGGTGGAGAGCAGCGGGACAAATGTCGTCCCGGCGCCGGCGATGGGCTCGAGCACACCCACGGTGCCAAGTCGCACCGGACCGAGGCCGGACGTGACGACGTCGGCGGCGTTGAACTGCTCGGGGCGCAACGTGACGTAGGCAACGTAGGGGACGGCTTCGGAGACGCCGCGGGCGTCGCGGATGGTGACGCGCTCGGCGAGCTTGCGGTCCGCGGCGATGACGCCCTCGCGCAGGCGCACGCCCCAGGCCTCGAAGAGACTGTCGAGGCTCGAGGACTTGCTGGCCCACAGGCCGGCATAGGGATTCTGCGGATCGTAGGGAACCTCTTCGGTTTCGGAGTGGGGATCGACGAAGACGATCGCGCGACCGCCGCGCAGGACGTGCTGGTCGATCGCGTACTGCGTGGCCGGCGACAGGTCCTTGGGATGAATGACGAGCAGGACGTCGAGCCCGTCGGGAATCTTCTCGGTGGCGCGCGGGACTTCCTCGACCTCGTAGAACTGGCGGAGCTGCGTGACGAAGGCGAACGGATGGCGCATCTCGCCTGGCCGCAGGATGGCCATCGGATCGCTGTCGCCCATGACGGGCAGGGTGCTCAGGACGCCGACGCGCTTCTTGCGCGGGTTGCTCAACTCGTAGACGAGCGAGCTGATCTCGTACTCGAGGAAGGATTCCTTGTTGGGATCGAAGAAGGGGATGATGGCCTTGTCGTCGACGCTGTTGATGCCGACGAGGCCAAGGAACATGGGCTCGCCGGTGGCGCCGATGGGCAGGCTCTGGACGCCGGCCATGGCGGCATCCTCCTCCTCGTCGGAAAAGGGCTCGGGGTCGATGACCTCGAGGCGAATCCTGCCGCCCGCGGCGTCGCGGTACTCCTCGAGGAGTTCCTGCACGGTCGTGACGTAGGCGGACAGTCCGGGGATGGTGGTGGAGGCGAGCTTGCGCGAGTAGTAGAAGCGCAGCGTGATTGGCTCGTCGAGGCTCGTCAGAATGTTGAGCGTGCCGGGCGAGAGCGTGTAGATGCGGCTCTGGGTGAGGTCGATGCGCGTGTTGCGCAGCGTCGTGTAGCTGAGCAGGTTGGCACCCAGCAGCAGCACCACGACGAGCAGCAGGCCTGCCCAGGAGAGGAGCTTGTGTCTCATGGATCGGGTCTCCGTGGCGTGGATCGCTCAGCGCGACTTCTTGAGGTCGAGGATCAGGGCGTTGGCAAGCAGCCAGCACACCATGATGGAGGCGAAGTAGACGAGGTCGCGCACGTAGACGACCCCCTTCGACAACGCGTTGAACCGGTTCTGGAAGCCGAAGTAGCCGACGATGTCGGCGACCTCGGCCGACAGCCCCACGTAGTTCAGCAGCGACGACAGGTAGCCCAGCAGCACGAAGATGCCGCAGACGACGAAGGCGAGCACGAAGGCGATGACCTGGTTGCGGGTGAGCGCCGAGATGGCGGACCCGATGGCCAGATAGGAACCGGCCATGAGGAAGCTGCCGAGATAGCCCGCGACGATCACGCCGTTGTCCGGGCTGCCAAGGTAGTTCACGGTGATCCACGTCGGGAAGGTGAGGACGAGGGCGATGCCGGTGAAGGCCCAGGCGGCGAGGAACTTGCCCAGAACGGCCTGAAGCGTGGTGACGGGCAGCGTCATGAGCAGCTCGACGGTGCCCGTCTTGCGCTCCTCGGCCCACAGGCGCATCGAGATGGCGGGAATCAGGAAGAGATAAAGGATGGGATGGAAGCCGAAGAAGGGCAGGAGATCGGCCTGGTTACGCTCGAAGAGTCCGCCGAAGATAAAGCTCGAGACGCCGGTGAGCACCAGGAAGATGACGATGAAGACGTAGGCGACGGGCGTGGCGAAGTAGCCGCCGAGTTCGCGCTTGAAGATGGCCAGGGTGGGTGTCATCGCGGGGACTCCTTGGCGCTGGCGGTCAGGTCGCGGAAGACTTCGTCGAGCCGGCCGCGCTCGGTGCGCATCTCCAGGACGCGCCATTCCTTGGCGCGGGCCATGTCGGCGATCTCGTTGGCGATGGACTTGCCGTTCCTGGTGAAGACGACGACGTCGCGCTCGGCGTCGCCCGGGCCGTCCTCGACGCGGACCTCCCCGACGCCGTCCAGGCGCTTGAGCGCCTCGGCTGCCTCGGGCGCGGACTTGCGCCCCAGCCGCAACGTCACCGCGTTGTGCCAGCGCGAACGCGCCTCGAGCGCCTCCGGCGTGCCGTCGAAGATCACCCGGCCCGCCGCGATGATCACCGCCCGCGTGCAGACCGCCTCGACCTCCTCCAGGATGTGCGTCGACAGGATGATCGCCTTGCGGCCGGCCATCTCGTTGATGAGCTGCCGCACCTCGTGCTTCTGGTTGGGATCGAGCCCGTCGGTGGGCTCGTCGAGGATGAGCACCTCGGGGTCGTGCAGGATGGCCTGAGCCAGCCCGACGCGGCGCTTGAAACCCTTGGAGAGCGTGTCGATGGGCTGGCCGAGGACGCCCTGGAGGCTGGTCAGCTCGACGGCGCGCTCGACGGCTTTCTTCTTCTCCGCGCCGCGCAAACCCCGCACCTCGGCGGCGAAGCCCAGGAAGGACCGGGGCGTCATGTCCGGATAGGCCGGGGCGCCCTCGGGCAGATAGCCCAACGTGCGACGGACGGCGATCGAGTCGGAGAGAATGTCGTGCCCGCACACCCGTGCCGTGCCTGCCGTGGGCGCCAGAAAGCAGGTGACCATCTTCATGGTGGTGGACTTGCCGGCGCCGTTGGGCCCGAGAAACCCGAGCACCTCGCCGCGGCCGACTGAGAACGAAACGCGGTCGGCGGCCAGGATCGGCCCGAAGCGTTTCGTCAGGTTCTGGAGTTCGACCATCGTTTCCATCGACTGTGGCATCCTCGTCGGGAGGCGGGTCTGCCGAGCCGGCAAGCGGGGCGGGGGACGAGCCGGCGCGACGGTTGGGGTGCCTCCATGTGGACTCTTGGCAATGGTCTGCCCGGGCGAGCGTGTCGCAGGGACGCACCCGGACGGGATTCTCCCCCGTTTGGGCGGCTCGGGTTCAAGAACCGTGCCGAATGACCGGCCGCAGCCGGCTTCCGGCCCGCCCGCCCGCGTCCGCCGCTGGACGCCAACTTGGATGCAAAGCGTCCGAAATCAACCCTCTGCGGAGTTTCCCGTTCCGGGGCCCGCTGGACAGAGGGCGCCCGGGACAGATAGACACGGCGGGATTCGCTGAGGTTTGCCCAACCGACGAGGCGGAGACCGGGCCAGTCGATTTGGCCGCGTTCAGGGGTCGAAAGGGGTTGAGTCGAACAACGGGCCCGATGCATGCTTCGTCCGGCTTTGAGTCTGCTGGAGGTTGGCCCCCATGTCGCGGCATCCTTTGTTCCTGTTTCTTGCCGGCGCGCTGCTGGGTTCGTCGGTCCTGATGGCACAGGACTTCGACGTGATGTTGACGCCGGCCCAACACCGCGAGTTGAGCGGTCCGGCGTTGGCCCATTACGAGGCGGCGCTGGAGAAGATCGACCGCGTGGACAACGCGACGGCGCTGGACGAACTGGCCCAGGCGGCGGCGCTGTCGGCCGACCACATCGAGCTCCAGTTCCTGGTGGCCAAGTATGCGCGCCATCGTGCCGAAGTCACCTACGGCGAGGAGTCGCTGCGCTGCTACGACATGGCGGAGATGGCACTGCGCCGCCTGCTGGGCAATCCGCGGCTGGGGCCCGATGAGCGCACACGCGTGCGCCGCGAATCCGAGCGCGTGCGCGAGGGCAAGGAGCGCCTGCGGGCGCGCGATGACGCCCGTCTGCGTGATGGCTTCCGCCTTGTGGTGCAGATTCGCGAGGAACGCCGCGACCGCATGGGAATCTCGCAGCGGGAGTCGGAGTTGCACGGCATCGAGCAGGTGCTGCGTCAGCAGGAGAAGGAAGAGGAAACGAAGCTGACGAAGGCGGACATTTGGACGGCATTCGGCGCGCCGGGTCTGGCGATTGTGGACCCCGTGGCGCAGGCGGGAACGTTCGGGGCTTGGGGTCAGGCGGCCGGCGGCTTCGATCCATTCCTGAGTGGCGGCGGCGGCTTCGATCCGTCGATCCCGGGCATGGGAGATCCTTTTGCGGGCGGCGGCGCCAGCCCGTACGGGCCGCCCGGCGGGGGTGCAGGCTTCTCGGATCCATTCGGCGCGCCTCCCGGTGGCCAACAACCCAGCTCCTACTTCGGTGGTGGCGGTGGCGGCGGCGATGCGCGGTTCTTCCAGGATGGTGGCAAGTAGTCGGACTCTCTCCCGCCACGCGGCCTTCGGCCGGCCGGCGGATACCTCTTCCGGGCCTTCGCCCCGCTCGACACCGGGCGGGGCGCTCGTGTCCCTGCAAGCGTAGCAAATGAAACTGGTCAGCGCCATCATCAAGCCGTTCAAGCTCCCCGAGATCAAGGAGGCCCTGCAGGAGGCCGGCTTCCCGGCCCTGACGGTCTCGGAGGTCAAGGGCTACGGTCGGCAGAAGGGCCACACCGAGCTGTACCGCGGCTCGGAGTATCAGGTGGACTTCGTGCCCAAGCTGCGCATCGAGGTCGTCGTGGAGGACGAGCGCGCCGACGAGATCATCGAGATCATCGTGCAGACGGCGCGGACGGGCTCGATCGGCGACGGCAAGATCTTCGTCCTGCCGGTCGAGGATGCGATCCGCATCCGCACCACCGAGCGCGGCGACGCCGCCCTGTAGGACTCTCCCCTTCCGCGAGGTTGCCCGCCGTGCCTGCTGTCGCCAATCGCATCGATCGCCTCTTCGAGTCCTGCCGCGAACAGAAGCGCCCCGCGCTGATCCTGTACCTGACGAGCGGCTTTCCCGACGAGCAAACCACGCGCCGCCTGTTGCCCGTGCTCGAGGAGGCCGGGTGCGACCTGCTCGAGTTGGGCGTGCCCTTCTCGGACCCGATCGCCGACGGCCCGACGATCCAGAAAGCGTCGACCGAGGCGCTCGAGCGCGGCATGACGCTGGCCCGCACGCTGTCGATCGTGCGCGACTTTCGCACCTCGTCGCAGATGCCGATTATCCTGTTCGGCGCCTACAATCCGTTCCTGCGACGCGGGCTGGAGGAGACGGCGCGCGATGCGGCCGAGGCGGGCGTGGACGGAATGCTGGCGGCGGACCTGCCCATCGAGGAGTCGGAGCCGCTGCGCACGGCGCTCGCGGCGCACGGATTGCACCTCGTGCCGCTGGCCGCGCCGACCAGTCCGGACGAACGCCTGCGCGCGATCGGCGCGGTGGCCTCCGGCTTTCTCTACTGCATCGCGCTCAAGGGCATCACGGGCGCGCGCGGCGCGGTCGCCGACGATGTCGCGCCGTATCTGCAACGGGTGCGGAAGGCAACGCGCGTGCCGTTGGCGCTGGGCTTCGGCATTTCGACGCCGGAACACGTGGCCGCCATGAAGCCGCACGCCGACGCGATCGTCGTGGGCAGCGCGCTGATCGCCACGATCCGCGACGCGCGCGACGCGGGCCGCGATCCGGTCGAGGCCGCCCGCGACTACGTCCGCTCGCTCGCCGCGGCGTTGCGCTGAGCCGCTACCACCGCCAGCCGGTGTCGCGCACCCATTCCTCGAGCATCGCCTTGTGGCGTGGACCGTTCTTCACGTACTTGGCCGTGTTGTGATACGAGGCGTCGACGTCCTCCTGCGTGAGGGCGCGAACGATCTTGGACGGCACGCCGAGCACCAGGCTGCGCGGCGGGATGATCTTGCCCTCGGCCACCAGCGCCGACGCGCCGACGATCGATTCGCGACCGATCACCGAGCGGTTCAGCACCGTCGCCATCATCCCGATCAGGCACCCGGGCTCGATCGTGCAGCCGTGCAGGCAGGCCATGTGACCGACGGTCACGTCCTCCTGGATGATGCAGGGCTCGCCCTCGCCGGTGTGCAGGACGCTGTTGTCCTGCACGTTCGAGCGTGCGCCGACGTGGATGGGATCGAGGTCGCCGCGCAGGACGACGCCGTACCAGATCGAGGCACCCTCCTCGATGGTGACGTCGCCGATGACGACGGCGGTGGGGGCGATGAAGGCGGACGGGTGAATCTTGGGCACGCGGCCCTCGAAGGGAATGATGGGCATGGCGACTGGAGAACTCCCCGGGGGTGAGCCGGCGGGCTGGGCGCCGGTGCGCCTCTGGTGCTGTCCGGCGGCGCCCCGAGGGGCAATCCGAATGGGCGGGCGGCCGGCCGGTCATGCCGCTTGCTCCCGTGCCGGGCACCGGTCTATCGGCGAGTCGGGCGTGCAAGGAATCCGCCCCGTCGCCGATGGTTCTTTCCCGCTTTGCCGTTTCCGCGCCGGTCAAGGTCACGATGATCTTCGTGGCGGTGCTGGTGCTGGGCTTCATCTCGCTGCGACGCCTGCCGACGAACCTGTTTCCTGACATCCGGGCGCCGAAGGTTACGACAACGCTGCGCACGGTGGGGCTGTCGCCGCTCGAGGTGGAACGGCGCATCTGCCAACCGCTCGAGCGCCAGCTCTACACCCTGCGCGGCGTCGTGGACGTGACAACCATCGCGCGCGCCGACTCGGCCGTCATCGTCACCGAGTTTTCGTGGGACACGCCGCTGGACTTCGCGTTCCTCGACGTCAAGAAGGCGGTGGCCGACTTGCAGCGCCAACGCCCGACGGAAGTCGAGAGCGCGTCGGTGCTGCGGTACGACCCGAACGCGGCGCCGGTGCTGGTGGTTGGGCTCGTGGGGGGCGAGGGGTCGAACCTGGAGGACTTGCGGCGGCTGGCGCGCCAGACGTTGCGGCCGCGCTTCGAGCGCCTGGAGGGCGTGGCCAATGTGGTGGTCGCCGGCGGCCGCGAGCGCGAAGCGCGCATCGCGCTCGACGAGGGCCGCATGCTCGCCTACGGGCTCGAGGTGGCGGCCGTCGTATCAGGTCTCCGCCAGGAGAACGTGAACGCGACGGGCGGCTACGTCACGGAAGGAACGCGCCGGTTCCTGCTCAAGGCAGTGGGCGAGTTCGAGGACCTGGAGGACGTGCGGCGCGTCGTCGTGGCGCGACGCGGCGAGAATCCGATCCTGCTGGCCGACGTGGCCGACGTGGAGTTCGTCGAGCAGGAGCCGCGCGACATCGTGCTGGTGGACGGCGTCGAGGCCGTCGGCATGTCGTTCTATCGTGAGGCCGAAGGCAACACGGTGGCGGTGTCGCGTGCAATTCGCGAGGAGATCGCGCGACTCGAGGGCCGGGCCGAGACGGGCGCGCGACGCGGACGCGGACCGGCACCCACGACGGCCGGCGAGGCGATGCTGCTGCCGCCGGGCGCGCGATTGGTGGTCGCCAACGACCAAGCCGAGTTCATCCGCGCGGCGATTCGCGAAGTGCGCAACAACGCCCTGCTGGGCGGTGCGCTCGCCATTGTCATCCTCATGCTGTTCCTGCGCGACATGCGCACGACGCTGATCATCGCCGTCGCGATCCCGATCTCGATCATCGCGACCTTCAATCTGATGTACTTCCAGGGCCTGTCGCTGAACCTGATGACGCTGGGCGGGTTGGCGCTCGGCTGCGGCATGCTGGTGGACAATGCGATCGTGGTGCTGGAGAACATCTTCCGCCTGCGCCAGGAGGGTGCGGATCGGCGCACTGCGGCGCGGCGCGGCACGGCGCAGGTGGCGGCGGCGCTGTTCGCCTCGACGCTGACCACCGTCGTCGTCTTCCTGCCGATCGTCTATGTGCGCGGCGTGGCGGGCCTGCTGTTCAAGGAGCAGGCGCTGACGGTGGCCTACTCGCTGGCGGCGTCGCTGCTCGTCGCGCTGCTGCTGATTCCGATGCTGGCGTCGCACTTCCTGGCAAACCCGCCGGCTGCGCTGGCGAGCGCGTCGACGGACTCAACGGCTCCGCCGCGCACCGTGTATGCGGGGCTCTTGCGTGTGGCACTGCGGCTGCGGTGGCTGGTCGTGCTGATCGCGGGCGCGACGATGTTCGTCGCGTGGGAACTGCTGCAGGGCATCCCGCAGGAATTCCTGCCGCGCACGGAGCAACGCCAGGTGGAGATTCGCCTGGTGTTGCCGACAGGCACGCCAATCGAGGGCACGCGCCGCGCGGCGGAGACGATCGTCGGCGAGGCGTTGCGATTCCGCGAGGCGATCGAGGTCGCCTACGCGCGCGTCGGCGAGAGCACCGGCGAGGTCAACGCGAACACCGAGGATCCCGACGGCCCGAACACGGCGGACGTGTATCTGCGCCTGCACGACTGGGACAAGCCGACGACCGCGGCGCTCGAGGCCAACCTCGGCAACTTCCGCTCGTCGTCGCTCATCGTCGCGCTCAAGCCGCGACTGGACGACCTGCCCGACGCCAAGGCCGATATCCGCGTGCAGCAGGGCTCGATCCTCGAGCTGCTCGGCACGTCAAGCGCGCCGCTGCTGTACGAAATTCGCGGCGAGGAAGTCGGCGTGTTGACGCAACTCGCCGAGGAGGCGCAGAGACGCTTCCAGGCCACACCGGGGCTGCGCAACGTGCGCACGAACATCCTGGAGGGGGCACCCGAGGCGCGCATCGCGCTCGACCGCGTGCAGCTCGCGCGCCTGGGCCTCGACGTACAGAGCGTCGCGACGACGATCCGCCAGCGCCTCGAGGGCGAGGTCGCCGGACAGATCAAACGCGAGGCGGGCGACATCGACCTGCGCGTCGAGGTGGACTATGGCGAGGAGACGCTCGACACGTTGCGCGGGATCGTGCTGAAGACAGCCACGGGCGCAATCGTGCCGCTGGGCAACATCGCCGAGATCACCGTCGAGCGCGGCCCGCGCGAGATCGTGCGACGCCGGCAGACGCGCGCCGCACGCGTGATGGCAGACCTCGACGACGGCGTCCGATTGTCGGAGGCCATCACGCGCGCACAAACCAGTCTCGAGACGATGCGCCTGCCCGGCGGATACGTCTCGAGCTTCACGGGCGAGGAGCAGCAGCGCGCCGAGGCTTTCGAACGCCTTGGCTTCGCGCTCGCCCTGTCGATCCTGCTCGTCTACATGGTGATGGCCTCGATCTTCGAGAGCTTCCTGCAGCCGCTGCTCATCATGGCGACGATCCCGCTCGCCGGCGTCGGCGTGGTCGCCGCGTTCCTCGCATCGAACCAGACACTCAACATCATGGGCCTGATCGGCGTGGTGATGCTCGGCGGCATTGTCGTGAACAACGCGATCGTGTTGCTGGACTGCGTGAATCAGGTGCGCGCGTCCTCGCCGGACCTGCCCCCGCGCGACTCGCTCGTGCTCGGGTGCCAGCGGCGCCTGCGGCCCGTGTTGATGACGACGCTGACGACGCTGCTGGGCCTGCTGCCGCTGGCGCTCGGCGTCGGACAGGGCGCGGAGTTGCGCCAGGCAATGGCCGTCGCGGTGCTCGGCGGGCTGCTGTCCTCGACCGTGCTGACGCTGTTCGTCATCCCGGTCGGGCAGAGCTATCTGGACTCGGCGCGCGACCTGGTACGCCGCCTGCGCGGCGGAACAGTCAAGGAGTCCGAGCTGGACGCGAAAGTGCGGGCGTGAGCTATTCGGCCGCCCGATAGATTGCGGCTCCGCCAGTTTCGAGGTCCCTCGAAATGTACGCTTGAGCGCACGGGGTCGGCCACTGGCAGTTGACACTCCCGGTGTGTTGTCCGATGCTTGTTCGGGGGTGACCTGCACGAAGTTCCTGAAACAACCGAATGGCCAATCGCTCCGTTGACCTGGTGTCGCTTTGGTGGGCCGCTCTGGTGAACCCGGAGCGGGGGGCAGCCTTGGTGCTGGACGAGGAGGGGGGGCGGGCGTTCGTGATCTGGTTGGCGAGTGGCGTGGCCGGCCTGTACTTCCTGTACGGCGCCAGCATGGGATGCTACCGGGGCTGGTTCCCGGGAATCGTTTCGGGACTGAAGCTGCCGTTCCTCTATCTCTGCTCGTTGGTGGTTTGCTTTCCGCCTCTGTACGTGCTGAACGCGCTGCTGGGCCCGCGCCTGACGGTCGGGCAATGCCTGCGATTGCTGCTCATGGCATTAAGTGCCAACGCGGCCGCGCTGGCCAGCTACGCCCTGGTGAGCCTGTTCTTCAGCCTGACGACGTCGCGCGAGCAGGCGGGCTATGGAATGTTGGTGCTGATGCACGTCGGCGTGTTCGCCGTGTCGGGAATGGTGAGTCTTGCGGTGGTAGCCGTCCTGTTCCGTGCAACGGGTCGCTTGGCGGGCCGGCCGGTCTCGTCCCTGTTCGTACTGCTTTGGGGGTCGATGTACGGAATCGTGGGGATGCAGATGGCCTGGTTGCTGCGCCCGTGGATCGGCACGTGGAACATCGAGTATCAACCCTTGCGACCGCTCGAGGGCAGTTTCTTCGAGGCGGTCTGGCAGTTGTTGCAGTCCCACTTCTGACACGGGCGCCAAGCGCCCGGGAGAGGCCGTTCGCCATGACCTCGACTCCGCCAACGCCCGAAGCACCTGAACTCCCGCGTGGCTTCTGGGCCGGCATCGACTACATTCTGATGCAGCCCGACCGGGTGCTCGAGATGCTTAGGCACGACATCGACACGGGTCGGCTCGTGCGCCTGTTCCTGACGGCGTGTCTCGCGGGTGGCGCGTTCTACGGCGCGGTGATGGGAGCGACGAACCTGCTCCAGGGCACCGCCATCCCGATGCAGGAGAAGCTGCTGTTCGTCCTGTCCTCGGCTCTCAAGGTGCCGTTCCTCTTCCTGCTCTGCCTGGCGATCGTGTTGCCGCCGATCTACGTGTCGAACGCCTTCGTGGGCGCGAAGCTGCGCTTCCGCCAGATGGTCGCCATCCTGGCCGCCGGCGTCGGGATGCAGGTGATTCTGCTGGCCAGCATGGCCACCGTGGCCCTCTTCTTCGCGCTGACGACGCGCAGCTACCACTTCATCAAGCTGATGCACGTGCTGTTCTTCTGCTACGCGGGCGTGGCGGGACTGTCGTTCGTGGCGCGGACGATCCAATCGATGCAGGGCACGGCCGGGCGGCCGACGCCGGCGCATGTGTTCGCGCTCTGGCTGATGCTTTACGGCTTCGTCGGCATTCAGCTCGCATGGACGTTGCGGCCTTTTGTCGGGTCGCCGAACGAACCGTTCCAGGTGTTCCGCGAACGCGAGGGCAACTTCGTCGAGTCGGTGTTCTACTCCACCGGGCGCTTCCTGTCGGGCGACGATGGCCGCGGCCCGGGGTCGTCGCCGTGAAGCATCGCTGCTGTCAGCGCACTGGCGGGATGGGCCGCGCGCGCGTCTCGAGCACGTCCTGATACAAGCCGATCGTCTGGCGGCGGAGGTTGTCGGCCGTGAAGGCCGAGCGCACGAACGCCGCGCCGTCCGTGGCGAGGCGTTGGCGGAGCGGTTCGTCGTCCATCAGGCGGAGCATTGCCGCGGCCAGCGCCTCAGGATCGTCCGGCGGCACGAGCAGTCCGGTCTTCTCGTGATGCACGGAATCGGGGATGCCCCCAACATTGGTGGCGACGACGGGCAGGCCGACGGCGAGCGCCTCGAGGATGGCGGTGCCGAGCCCTTCGGTGCGCGAGGCGAGCGCGTAGGCGTCGAGCGTGCGCAGCAGGGCGGGGATGTCGTCGCGCTGGCCGGGGAGCCACACGGCGTCGGGTCCGAGGCCAAGCGATTGCGCGAGCGTGCGTATGTCGTGCAGCAGGCTGCCGCCGCCGGCGATCACGAGAAAGCTGTCCGGGCGTTGCTGGCGCACGCGCGCAAAGGCACGAAGTAGCACGTCGTGCGCCTTCTCGTCGCGCATGCGACCGGTCGAGCCCCACAGGAACGCGCCGGGCGGGCGGCCGGGAATCTCCGGCGCGGGGAGCGTCGCGCCCGCATCGAGTTGCGCGAAGTCGGGCACGGACGGCACGAGTCGCCGCGGCTTGTCGGCGAGTCCGGGAAACTCGACGACCTGACGCTCGATGGCGGTGCTGATCGGAATGAAGCCGTCGATGCGACGATAGAGCCAGCGGTTGGCGCGACTCGCGCGCCAGTCGAAGAAGTTGTGCTTCGTCCGCACGATGGGCGGGAAGTCGCCGCGCGCAAGCGCAGCCGCGACGACGACGAGCCACGTGTCCTGACTGCCGTGCACGTGGATGAGGTCGGGACGCCACTCGGCCAGGTGGCGTCGCAGGCGCACGAGGTCCGGCAACGAATGCCAGAGCTGCACGGGGGGCTTGAAACGGAAGCCGGGCCAGATGGCGACGGGCAGGTCGCGGCAGCGCTCCTGCAAGCGCGCGCCCTGCGGCACCGCCAACGCGACCTCGTGGCCATCGGCAAGCGCGGCGTGGATGTCCTCGAGGACGCGGTTCGATTGGCCGCCCCAGCCACGCAGCATGTTCGTGTGCAGGATGCGCATCAGCCCGTCCACCGTCGGCGATTCTTGAAGGCATGGAGCAGGTGATACGCGGGCGACAGCGCATAGCGGAAGCGCCAGCCCGTGCGGCCGGGCTGGATCATGACGCGGCGCAGGGTCCAGCGATCCGCCCTGGCGTTGCGGTTGTCGCGGATGGTCGAGGTGGCGAGTTCGTAGCCCGCCTCGCGGACGAGGTCCACCGTCGCCGCGTTCCAGTTGCCGAACGGATGGCAGAAGGCGCGCACGGGAACTTGAAGGGCATCCTCGAGGCGCGCGCGCGAGTCGGCGATCTCGCGGCGGGCCTGCTCGAGGGGTAGACGCGCAAGGCGCGGATGCGTCATCGTGTGCGAGCCGATCTCCATTCCGGCGGCGAGCATCTCGCGCAGGCCCGAGAGCGGCACGAAGCCGGGCTCGTTGCCGAGACTCTTCTCCGCGATGACGAAGAAGGTGGCGCGATGTCCGGCGGCAACAAGGCGGGGCAGCGCCACGTCAAGGTTGTCGATGCGGCCGTCGTCGAAGGTGATCCAGACCGTGTTGCCGTGATCGCCGGCTTGCAGGCGTCGGCTGTATTCGTCGGAGAGCACGGAGACGGAACCGTGCGCGCTGAGAGCGGCGAGCTGTTCGTCGAACTCGTGCGGGGGTACGGTCAGGGGCGGATGCGTCCCGGGCACCGGGGAGTGGGCCACGTAGTGGTACATCAGGATCGGATTCATGGCGGAATGCGTCGGGCGCGGGATGCTGAGGGCGAAGTTGGGGGGCGGGACGCCATGGGGAAACCGGAATCGTGGCGGGACGGGGGCAACGATTCCCTTGCGATTCCGGGGCATCGGGAGCTTGAACGGCGACGGCCGGGGCCGGTGGGCTCCAGGAGAACCGTGATGAATTGCAGGAACACATGCGGACTGATGGTCGCGGTGCTGGTGGTCATGGCAGCAGGGTGTGCGCGGTCTTCTGCGCGCACCGGGGAGGAGGGCATGGCCACGGGCCAGGCCGGTGGCCGTGCGGAGCAGATGTCAGGAACGACGGAGAGCGTCGGCACCGAAGCGCAACGGCCTGCGGGCTGGGACCAGCATCCGCAGGGCGGGCCTCCGGGGCTCGTGCGTCGAGGCAAGGTGCCGCCGGGGCTTGAGCGCAAAGGGGTGCGCCCGGGGCAACGTGTGGAGGATGCCGTGAAGGCCGCCGGGGAGGATGTTGTCGCGGTGGATGTGAAGGAAGGGGAAGGCAAGGTGGTCTTCCGCGGCGAGGGTGGCCGGCCGGTGGAGTGGCCGGTGCGTCGCGGTGTGTTGGCCGAACCGGAAGATGAACCCGCGCCGCCACCGGCGCGCGGACGGGGTCAAGGACGCGGGCGACCAGCAAGGCAGTAGTCCGCACAACGGAAAGGGCGATCGATGCGCATCCTGTTGGTGGAAGATTCCCAGCGACTGCGGCGGACGATGACGGAGGGCCTTCGGCGAGAGGGCTTCTCGGTGGACACTGCCGCGGAGGGCAATGAGGCGCTGCAGCAGGCGCTCGAGCAGCCTTACGACCTGATCGTGCTGGACCTGATGCTGCCGGGGCTGGATGGATTGTCGATCCTGCAGAAGCTGCGCGAGGCCGGCAATGCCGCGCATGTGCTCGTGCTGACGGCACGGGCGGCGGTCGAGGACCGTGTGCGCGGCCTCGAACTGGGCGCGGACGACTACCTCGTCAAGCCGTTCGCCTTCGAGGAGTTAGTGGCGCGCATTCGGGCGCTGGGCCGTCGCTCGTACCAGCGCAAGAATCCGGTGGTCGAGCTGGCCGGCCTGCGCGTGAACGTCTCGAACCGGACCGTCGAGCGCGAGGGCGAGTCCATCGAGTTAACGCGCAAGGAGTATGCCCTGCTCGAGTACCTGCTGCACAATCGCGGCGTGGTGGTGTCGCGCGACCAGATCGAGGCGCACATCTACGACGACCGCGTGGACCCGACCAGCAACGTGGTGGACGTGCTGGTGTGCAACCTTCGCCGGAAGATCGACCGACCCGGCGCGCCGTCGGTTGTGCAGACGCGACGGGGCATGGGTTATCTGGTGGCCGAGGAACCGGCGTGACATCGATCTCGCGCCAGCTCACCGTCGGGCTGCTCATCGGGATGGCGCTGATTCTCGGCACGGTGGCCGCCGTTGGCAGCTTGCTCGTGCGGCATGCGGGCCAGGAGTACTTCGACGACATCGTCGAGGATCAGGCGCGGGCGCACGCCGGCCTGGTGCAATTCGAGGATGGGGCAGTGCTGTTCGACACCTCGTCGGTGACGCGCCCTCGGTTCCGACCGGACGACGACCGCGAGTTCCTCCTCGTGCTGCGCCCGGATGGGTCGGTGCTGCATCGTTCGGAGACGATCGCGGGGGGCGATCCGCCGATCCTGCCCCAGGGAATCGACGGCCCGCCGCGATTCTTCGATGCGACGCTGGCGGATGGGGCTCATGTGCGGGGCGTGCAACTGAAGTTCCTTGCCGGGAATGAAGCGGTCACGCTGGTGTTCCTGCGCGAGACGGCTGAGTTGCGACGGCTGTTCCGGGTGCTGACGGCGCTGGGCTGGAGTGGCGCGCTGCTGGCGTTGTTGCTGGCGGCCGTACTCGTGCGCGTCGTGGTGCGGCGCAGTCTCGTGCCGCTGTCCCGGCTGGCGGATGCGGCGTCGGAGATCGACGAGAGCCGACTCGACCGACGCTTCGAGCGCGCGACGTTCCCGCGCGAGTTGCGTCCGATCGTCCGATGCCTGAACTCGCTGCTCGAGCGCCTCGAGGCCGCCTTCGGGCGCGAGCGTCGCTTCATCGACAACGTCGCCCACGAGCTGATGACGCCCATCGCCGAGCTGCGTTCGTCGGTGACACTGGCGCGCCGGTGGCAGGACGATCCGGAACTCGTTACCCGCAGCCTGACAGACATCGACGAGGTCGCCTGCCATCAGGAGCGTCTCATCCGTGTGCTGCTGTCGATCACGCGGGCCGACTCGCGACGCCACACGCTCGACGTCGAGACCCTCGACCTCGAGCAGCTCGTCGAGGACGTCCTCTCCTCACGCCTCAGTTCCGAGGAAGTCACACGCCTGCGCATCGACAGCGAAGGTCTCACGCGGCCCGTGCACACCGACCGCGCCGCGCTCACGTCCATCGTGACCAACCTGATCGCCAACGCCGAGGCCCACATGCCTGCCGACGCGCAGGCCGTGGTGCGTCTGCGCCAGGACACCGAGGCCAGCATCGTCACCGTCTCGAATCCGGCGCCCGACCTGCGCCCCGAAGACCTGCCCTCCCTGTTCGAGCCCTTCTGGCGCAAGAGCCAGACTCCCGGCGAGCCCCAGCATCTGGGGCTCGGCCTGTGCCTGGCGCGCAGCCTCGCGGAACTGGTCGGCGCGCGCCTCGAGGCCCGTCTGGAAGGCGGCCACATTGCCATGATCCTGACGCTGCCGCGCGAGCTGCCCCGCCGGGACGGCAGAGCCGATTCCGCGAGGACGTCCGCTATCCCTTGAGCCGCGGGCCGAGTCCATGTAGAGCGTGGTCAACCTCCCGCATTGGGGAGAATGCGAGCCGCCTGCATGAAACGATTCCTGCGCACGCTCATCGTGGTCCTGGTCGGGTTTGCCCTGCTGTGGGCGTCGATCGTCTTCTGGGAGATCCGAAACCTGCGCGACTGGGACGCGCGACTCGCGCAGGTTCTCAACGGCCTGCTGAATCGTTCGGAGACGCTGGACCTGACGATCCTGTTCTTCGCGCTCGATCCGGGCGACATCGTCTTGGGTCTGCTCGGCGTGACGGTCATCGTCTTCCTGGCCCGCCGCCAGAAGCGCAGTGACGCCGTCAGAGTTGCTTCGTTCCTTGGCTTCCTTGTTCTGGTGGCATTTCTGAGCGTTGCGATTGTCGAGATCGTGGACGACTATGTGCGCCGGCCCGGGCCTGCCGTGGAGATCGCAGAGTTCCGCAACGCAGGGGCGCTGCTGAACCTGCGATTCGAACCGCCGCAACGCAGTCCGTTCCCCTCCGAGCGTGTGGCGATCGCGACGACCGTTCTCTTCCTGTGCCTGTTCCGCTTCGGATCGCGATCACTGATGCTGCTGCCGCTGGTGCTCTTCGCCGGTGCGGTGCGCGTGGCGTGCGGATTCGCGTGGCCGTCAGATGTACTTGGAGGCCTTCTACTCGGGTGGCTGGTTGCGTCGCTGGTGTATGTGACGCGACTGAATTCGGCGTACAATGTTGCCGAGTCGAGGCTGGCGGGTCTCTATCACGATCATGTGCGGGTGCGGATGAGTCGCCTGCTGGCCCGCGTGGGCGAGCGCGGACCGGCACCGATCGACGCGAACCTGCCGCAACCCGAGGATGAGGACACGGAGCCCTTCGGAGACGCCGTGCACGCCCATGCCGGTCAGCTCGACGAGCATCGCGAGCTGTTGCGGACGCACTGGGGATTCGACGAGGTCGAGTTGCTGCACCCGCCCCACAAGGGACGGCTGTACCCGATCGCCGTGGAGGGACGCCGCTACGCGTTCAAGCGCAGCCGCAACATCGGAAGTCGCCGGGCCTCGCTGACCGATGCCGTCGAGGTCGCCGAGTCGCTGCGCGCGCAGGGTGTCCTGCACACGGCGCCGATCGTGCGCACGCGCGCCGGCGACCTGATCGTGCGCGATGAGAATCGACAGTACTACATCATGGAGTGGATCGCGGGCCGGCCCGTCGATGTCGGCGACGTGGAGCAGTTCCGCGCGATGATGCGCGCGCTCGCCCGGCTGCATGCCGCCACCGAGCGTCTCATGCCGGAACGACCGCCCTCGACCGTGGTGCACGAGGAGGTCCAGCGTCTGCGCCATCTCGTTGTGCAGGCTTCCCTGCTGCTCGGGGATCGCCAGGACGCCTTCATGCCCACGAATGCGGAGGTCGAGGAAACTGACGTGTCGATCGAGGCCTGCCTGCGCTCGGAGTTCATCGCGCGCTTCGGTCATCACTTCGCGCTCGAGGACGGCTCCCCCGCCGTCGCCTGCTGGCTGCATGGCGACACGCACCCGATGAACTTCCGCGTCGCACCCGACGGCACGGTGCACGTGCTGGACTTCGACCGATTCAGGTTCGGCGTCGGAGCGTTCGATCTCGTCTTTCCGCTCAACAAGTTCCTGCGCCGATTCAGTTGGGATGCCGAACGCTTCGACGAGGTGTTCGAGGAGTATCTGGCGGTGCGGGCGATGCCGCGCTGGGAGATGGCACTGTTGCTGGCGCGTCTGTCGCTGCCGCCGGCGCTGCTGAAGGCGATCCGCTCGCGGTCGAACCGCCTGGATGGCGAGGCGCGGCAGGCCTTCTCGTTCGCCCGCACGGTGCAGTATCGGCTGGAGGAACGCTCGCGCGCGCAGTTCCTCGAGGAGGTGGCCGAGCGGCGGAACCTCACCTTGCTGCGCACGGCCATGGCCGACTCGTACGACTCCGGACTCGACGAGATGCTCGAAGAGATCGCGCCCTCGCATGACACTGCCGAAGAATGATACGGCTTCGGAAGTTCCGAAACAGCCAAAGTATTGGTCGGAGGGTGACGAGCTGCGACTTGAGGGCGAAGGCACGCCGCCTCGCTCGCGCTTCCGACTTCAACGGATGAAGCGGGACTACTCGCCGTGCCAGGGCTCGACATGTACCGTGACGTCGAGCACGCGGTGGCCGCCGTCGATCAGGTGGTTCTTCACGGCGCGCGCGATGTCGTGACCCTGCTCGACGGTCAGCGTGCGCTCCACCTCGACATGGATGTCCATCAGGTAGCCGGTGCCGCTCTTGCGCACGCGGCGTTTCTCGATGGCGCGGACGCCGGGCACGGTGAGCGCCTCGGCGACGAGAACGCGCTCGACTTCCGGATCGGCCGAGGCGTCCATCAACTCGTCGAGGCCGCGGCGCCCAAGGCGGATGGCGTTGAAGACGATGATGCCGCAGGCGGCAAGCGCGGCCCAGTCGTCGGCCGCCTCCCAACCCGGCCCGGCGAACAACGCGATCGCGATGCCGATGAAGGCCGCGCCGGAGGTCCATGCATCGGAGGCGTGATGCGAGGCGTCGGTCTCGAGCGCGAGCGATCCGCGTGCGCGCCCAAACTCGGCCAGGCGCCGCGCGACGATTACCTTCACAACGATGACCAGTGTCAGCACCGGCAGAGTGAACCATGCGGGCGCCTGGTGTGGCGCCTGAATCTCGATGACGCTGCGCCACGCGATCAGGCCGGCGGCAAACAACAACGCCGCTGCCACGCCCAGCGCGGCGAGGCTCTCCGCCTTGCCGTGTCCGTAGGGATGATTGTCGTCGGCCGGCCGGGCGGAGTACCACAGCGCCAGCAACACGAGCGACGTGCCCGCGGCGTCGGCGAGCGATTCGATGCCGTCGGCGATGAGGGCCGAACTCGAGCCCGCGATGCCCGTGGCGATCTTGACGGCCGCCAGGGCCAACGACGACACGATGGCCAGCCCGGCCACGGGCGCCGCACCCGCGAAGGTGGACTCCTTGCCCTCCATGCGCCGTTGCTCCCGCCGCGCGATCAACCGACCTGTTGCTGCAACACCTCGAGGCCCGTCGGCAAGGCCTCCTCGTGCGTGCCCAGTCGGTTGAGATACAGGTAGGCGTCGGTGCCGTAGCCCTCCATCGAGATGAGCTGGACGTCGCCCCCGAAGTAGCGCGCGTACAGGCGGGTGATCGGCAGGCCGTAACCATAGCCCGCCATGGCGACCATCTCCTCCTCGCCGGTGGGCATCGTGTCGGGCAACTTGCCGGTCGTGTACAGATAGGTCCAGATGCGGTCGATGCCGCTGCGCGGGATGCCGCCGCCTTCGTCGGCGACCTTGATGGTGACATCCTCGCTGCCGCTGCCGCCGGCGACGACGATCTTGACGGGCGGCAGGTGGTCGTCCGCGCCGTGCTTCTCGACGGTGGCGCGCAGGGAGTTCTTGATCAGCTCGAAGAGCATGTGATGCAGGTGCGTCGGGATGTAGGTGAAGGTGAGGTCCTCGCGTCCGGCGATTTCGACCGGCGGCGTGACGCCGTAGTTCATGCGGCACAGGGTCTGCGCCTGGCGACCGGCCTCGCGGGCGACATGCGCCGGCGCCGTGTGGGCGCAGATGATGCCGACCCACCCGTCGCCGCGCTCCTCATGCAGGGCGATGTGCTGGCCGATCAAGACGCGGATGCCGATGCGCGACAGGTAGAAGCGGTCCAGGAAGTGGCGAATCTGCTCGGCCTCGACCTCGGCGGGTTTCACGGCCTTCAACTCCATCAGGCCGCAGGCCATTGTGGCGACCACGTTGGCGTGCCGGTTCTTCATGCGGTCGACAAGGCGGGTGAAGGCGGCTTCGTCCTCCAGTGTCTGGGGATGCGGGAAATTGAGGATTTCGTGGAAGGACTGGGTATACAGGCCGCGGATGCGGCGCACCGACGGCATGTCGGACAGGCCGTAGGGAAGGTTCTCGAGGTTGCGCACCATGTGCGCGAGTCGAACGGGGACCTCGCAGTGGAGGAACTTGGCGGCGCGCAGCCGCATGCCCTCGTTGTCGTCGGAGCCGAACTCGTAGAGCTGGCGGATCGTCAGGGGCGTCTGCCGACGGTTGGCGTAGACGCGCAACTCGTCCGCCAGCTTCTTGGTGATTGCAGAGTCCATGGTGTGCCTGGCGGGGGCTTCGGGCGCGGAATTTTGTCCCGGGTTCATCCTGTGACCTCGCGGGGACTGTCAACCCGATACCGGCCCGCGTTTGGGAAGAATTGGGAATAACCAAAAATTTCCCCGGAAGCGGTGATTTGCAACCCGATTGGACTTGAGCGATTCGACGGCCACCCCTATCGTTTCTTCGGCTTCGGCGAGCCACGGTCCGCGAGGTCCAACTTCCGTGCCACCATCCTCAAAGAATCCCTGCGAGGTTCCGATCATGACCCCTCCTGCCCAGCCCCTTGCCACCGTCGGCTATCCCGGCCGGCTGGCCGTCCCGGCCTTCCGCAACGAGACCTATCGGAACTTCTCCGATCCCGCGCAGCGGCAGGCTTTCGAGAAGGCCCTCGACGATGTGCGCGCCGCGTTCCGGATCGAGGCCCCGCTGGTCATCGGCGGCAAGCGCGTCGAGACGAAGAAGAAGATCATCGTCACGAGCCCGAGCGACACGTCGCTGGTGCTGGGCGCCAGCGGGTCGGCCGGCCCGAAGGAGATGCAGGCGGCCATCGCGGCGGCCACGGCCGCCTTCGAGTCCTGGAGTCGCACGACGCCGGGCGAACGCGCGCGCCTGATGATCGAAGCCGCCGCGCGCATGCGGGCGGACCGCGACCGCCTCGCCGCCCTGATGGTCTTCGAGGCCGCCAAGCCCTGGCGCGAAGCCGACGCCGACATCTGCGAGGCGATCGACTTCCTCGAGTACTACGCGCGCGAGATACTGCGCCTGGGCAGCCGCGAGCCGCTCCAGACATGGTACGAGGTCGAGCGCAACGAGCTCTACTACGCGCCGCTCGGCGTGGTGGGCGTGATCGGTCCGTGGAACTTCCCGGGGGCCATTCCGCTGGGAATGATGTCGGCCGCGGTGGTGGCGGGGAACACGACGCTGTGGAAGCCGTCGAGCCAGACGCCGCTGATCGCCTGGGAGATGCTGCGCCATCTGGAGGCGTGCGGGCTGCCGCCCGGCGTGGTGAACTTCGTGCCGGGACCGGGCACGGTGGTCGGCGAGGCGCTGGTCTCCTCGCCCGACGTGCACATGATCGCGTTCACGGGGTCGAAGGAGGTGGGGCTGCACATCCTGCGCGAGGCGTACGTGCCGCGGCCGGGCCAGCAACACGTCAAGCGAGTGGTGGCGGAGATGGGCGGCAAGAACGCGCTGATCGTGGACGAGAGTGCGGCGCTCGACGACGCGGTGCTCGACCTCGTCTACAGCGCATTCGGCTTCAGCGGCCAGAAGTGCTCGGCCTGCTCGCGCCTGGTGGTGCATCGGGCGGTGTACGACGACGTGGTGGCGCGCCTGCGCGAGGAGGCCGCGCGCCTGACGATCGCGCCGGCGTGGGATCCCGCGTGCCGCATCAACGCGGTGATCGATGCCAAGGCGCGCGCGAAGATCGAGGAGTACATCGCGCTGGGCCGCAAGGAGCACAAGGCGCTCTTCGTCGGAGAGACCGGGAAGCTGGGCAAGCAGGGACACTACGTGCCGCCGGCGATCTTCCTCGATGTGAAGCGCGACGACCGGCTGGCGCGCGAGGAGGTCTTCGGCCCGGTGCTCGCCGTGCTCAAGGCGCGGGACTTCGACGACGCGCTGGCAATTGCCAACGCCAGCGAGTACGCGCTGACCGGCGGCCTCTATTCGCGCTCGTGGGAGAACCTCGAGCGCGCCAAGCGCGAGTTGCGCTGCGGCAACCTGTACCTGAACCGCGGGATCACCGGCGCGATGGTCGGCCGGCAGCCGTTCGGCGGCTTCAAGATGAGCGGCATCGGATCCAAGGCCGGCGGACCGGACTACCTGCGCCAGTTCCTCGTCGCGCGCACGGCGAGCGAGAACCTGCTGGGCAAGCTGACGACGCCGGACTGAGGGCCCGGGCCCCGAAGGAGCGCAAAAAGCCTTTGGCAGCCATGACGCCCGCGGCTAGCGTCCGGGCGGCCCAATGGCCGTCCGGAGGAACCGCGCCCCCATGCCGCGTCGCATCCTGATCGTCGATGACGAGCCCAAGATGGGCAGCCTGCTCAAGCGCTCGCTCGAGCGCGAGGGCTACGCCGTCGAGGCGTTCGAGCGGCCGGCCGCGGCGCTCGAGGCTCTCAAGGCCGGCGATGTCGACGTCCTGCTGACCGACCTGCGCATGCCCGGCATGGACGGGCTCGAGGTGCTGCGGCGCGCCAAGACGATCGCCCCGCGCACGGAAGTGATCCTGATGACCGCCTTCGCGTCGGTCGAGACGGCACGCGAGGCGCTCACCCGCGGCGCACTCGATTATCTCGTCAAGCCCGTCAGCGCGGAGGACGACCTGAAGCCGTTGCTCGACCGGTTGTTCGCTGGGGAAACGGAGACGCCGGTCGAGGCAATGTCCGGTCACGCCTCTCCCCTGCCGGCGTCGGCATCGCATCCGCCCGCATCGTTGATCGCCGACAGTTCTGGCATGCGGACGATCCTGGGCAAGTTGGACAAGATTGCACGCTCGGGCGCCAGCGTCCTGCTGCGCGGCGAGAGCGGCACCGGCAAGGAGGTGCTGGCGGACCTGATCCAGACGCGCAGCCCGCGCGCCGGCAAGCCGTACCTGAAAATCAATTGCGGCGCGCTGACCGAGACGCTGCTCGAATCCGAGCTGTTCGGTCATGCGCGGGGCTCGTTCACGGGCGCGCACGCGGACCGCGTCGGGCTCTTCGAAGCGGCCGACGGCGGCACGCTGCTGCTCGACGAGATCGGCGAGGTCTCCCCCGCCCTGCAGGTGAAGCTGCTGCGCCTGCTGCAAAGTGGCGAGTTCCAGCGCGTGGGCGATTCGAAGCAGCGCCGGTGCGACGTGCGCATCCTGGCGGCGACGAACCGGCCGCTGGAGAAGATGGTCGCCGCGGGCGAGTTTCGCCAAGACTTGTACTACCGTCTCAACGTGGTGCCGATCGAGGTGCCGCCGCTGCGCGAGCGCCGCGAGGACCTCGAGCCGCTGGTGATGCACTTTGCGCGGCGCTTCGGCGGCGGGCGCGAGGTGCACTTCACGGAGCCGGCGCGGCGGGCCTTGCTCGAGTATGACTGGCCGGGCAACGTGCGCGAGCTGGAGAACGCGATCGAACACGCGCTGGTGCTCGGGGACGCGGCGGGCATCGAGCTCGAGGACCTGCCGGTGGCTGTGCAGCGATTTGGCGAGCGGCGCGCGGCGGCGGCTGGCGAGGCGGCCGTCGGAGGCGCCAGCCTGGAGGAGATCGAGCAGCGCTGCCTGCTGGCGGCGCTTCGGCGCACCGGCGGCAACCGGACGCGGGCGGCCGAGCTGCTGGGCATCACGCGCCGGACGCTCGGCTATCGGCTGCGCAAGTACGGGCTGGAGGAGGAGGCGACCCGGCTTGGGTTGGGTGGCGGGGAGGACGGGTGATGGGCGGGCGGGAATCGCGGGCGCTGCAAGCGGTGGTGCGGGGACGGGTGCAGGGGGTCGGCTTCCGGGCGTTCGTCGTGCGCGAGGCCGAACAGTTCGGGCTGACGGGCTGGGTCCGGAACCTGCGAGACGGGGGCGTGGAGGTGTGGGCCGAGGGCCCGGCCGAGGACTTGGAGCGGCTGCTCGAGGCACTGGGACGTGGACCTTCCCTTGCCCGCGTCACCGGAGTGCAGGCCGACTGGCGCCCGGCAGGCGGGAAGCACGAGGGCTTCCACGTCGCTTGGTAGCACGTGAGGCGGAGGAGTCGGCGGTGCGACCGAGGGCGGTGGAGGCCGCTTTCCGGTTGGCAACCCGAAGGGTTGCGAGAACAACGGGCGCACGAGAGCCCCGCAGGGAAACCGACTCGCGTGGATTTTCTGTACGAAGCGATTGCCGAAGACTTCGAGCGCCTCGAGGAGGTGCTGGCCGACGCCTTTCGAGTCGAGGGCGACCTGATGGGCGAGGTGGCCGACTATGTGGCGGCGGGCCGGGGCAAGCGTCTGCGGCCGGCGGTGGTCTGTCTGGCGGCCCGGGCCTGCGGCTACGATCCGGCCGGCGACCACCACATTCTGCTCGGGGCCGCCGTCGAGTTGTTCCATGTCGCCACGCTGCTGCACGACGACGTGATCGACCGGGCGCCACTGCGGCGCGGTCGCCAGACGGTCAACGCGCGCTGGGGCGACGACGTCGCGATTCTGTTCGCCGACTACTTGTACGCGACCTCGTTCGACCTGGCGCTCTCGACGCTCGAGCCCGCGACGGTGCGCATGCTCAGTCGTGCCACGCAGCAGATGACGCAGGGGGAGTTCCTGCAAGTCGAGCGCCGCGGCCAGTGGCTGTCGGAAGCCGACTACATGGAGATCATCACGAAGAAGACGGCGGTGCTGTTCTCGGCGGCGGCGAGCCTGGGCGCGCTGGTCGGCGGCGCACCGGCGCAGACCGTGCTGCGATTCGGCCAGTACGGGCTCGACTTCGGACTCGCGTTCCAGATCACCGACGACACGCTCGACTACGAGGCGCAGACGGATCGCTGGGGCAAGCGCGTCGGCTCGGACCTTGCCGAGGGCAAGCAGACGCTGCCGCTGCTGCGGACGCTGGCGGTGGCGACCGAAGAGGACCGCGCGACGCTGGTGCGCGTGCTCGAGAACGGCCGCGACTTCGCCACCGTGCACTCCTACGTCGCGCGCTACGGCGGCATCGGCCATTCGCTGGACCGTGCGGGCGATCATTGCCGGAGCGCCCTCGGCGCCCTCGACGATGTGGGCCTCGTCAACGAGCCGATGAACCTGCTGCGCCAGATCGCCGACCGGGTGCTCGTGCGCACGCACTGAAATCATACGATGGCCGGAATGGACGAACCCCGCCGTTGCCGGCGGGGTTCGCGTGTGCCTGCGGGTGACCTGTCCAGGAATCAGTAGAGCGACCACTCGAAGACGGAGGCGGTGGGGGTCGTGGCGGGCGAAGCGAAGATGCCGCGCTCGCCCGCGGTGCTGCCGCGTTCGCCGAAGACCACACGATTGTTGACCGCATCGTAGGCCATCGCGTCGTTGTTGACGAATGGAAGGGCCGTGGTGCCGAGCTGGGTCTGCAACGCGGTCTTGGTGATGCTGCGCGAGACGTCGATCGAGGCGCCGGTGCCGCTGACGACGACGATACTGTCGTCGT
Source organism: Candidatus Sumerlaeia bacterium (assembly GCA_019634695.1). Classification (GTDB taxonomy): domain Bacteria; phylum Sumerlaeota; class Sumerlaeia; order SLMS01; family JAHLLQ01; genus JAHCAW01. The sequence continues at coordinate 61,757 of JAHCAW010000009.1, read as the reverse complement.
AGACGCTGGCGGCGATGCCGAAGCGGTTGGACAGCCACACGACGCCTTCACCGTCGACGGCAAGGGCGTTGTAGCCGGTGTCGGTCGTGTTCGCGTCGAGCACGGCCAGGGCACTGACGAGCTGCGGGCCGGAGAAGATGCGGCTGATCGCGCCGGCGGTCGTGATGCGCAGGACGTCATCGGTCGCCGGGGTGGTTGCGCTGACGATCGCGATGATGTCCGTGCCGTCCGTGGTGACGTCGTTGAGAGCGACGTCGGCGGCCGCGACCGTCTGGCTGAGGCCGGCGTAGAAGTTGATCAGGTCGGTCTCGGTGACGAGCGCGGTGACCGGAGCGGCCGGCGCCGAGCCCGAGTTCGTGTCGATGGCCCACAGGTTGCAGATCGAGCCGTTGCTGCGGTCCGTGCCGACGTAGGCGGTGTTGCCGACGACGGTGAGCGCACCGGCACCGTCGATCGCGGAGTTGTTGGCGTCGGTCGGCGTGTAGACGACGCTGACCGTGCCCGGCAGCGACGTGGGGTTGATCGACAGCAGGGCGTCGCCGTTTCCGAACGTCGCCGTGAAGCCGAGGATGATGATGTCACCGTCGGCGGCGATCGCAAGTTGGCGGGCGTTGAAGTCGGTCGCCGTGCTGGTGCCGTTGGCGGCATCGAGCGCGGCGAACATCTGCGCGCCGGTGGCGACGATCTCGATCGTCGGCGGCGAGCCCGGCGTGATCCGAAGGATCGCGTCGTCGGCGCTGCCGCCCGCGGGTCCACCATCGATCACGTAGATGCGGCCCGAGCTGTCCACGTCGAGGCCATACGGGAAGAACTGGGATTGCCCGGTCACTGCAGTGATCTGGGCAGCCGTGGCGACAGGCGTGAAGTTCACCGCCTGCGCATGCAGGGTCGAAGCGGCGCCGAGGGCGAGTGTGCCCGCCAGCGTCAGGATCGTTTTGCGCATGATGTCCTCCAATGCGTGCATGGGAATGCTTGCAACGCGCCGACGCGCGTCCCGTCAACGCTTTGCCCGCCGAATGTGGCTGTCAAATCGAAACCGGCACACGCGGCAGGATTGCCGCGCGCATGCGAAGCTTAGGCGACGAACGTCCAAGTCGTTCTTGGTCCGCCACGAAGAGAGTTGACGCTATTCGCCGCGATGCACGTCTCGCGAGGCGATCAGTACAGCGTCCAGGAGCGGACGCTCGATGGCAGGTTGATGCTCCATCCAAGATCGAAGAGTAGCTCGTCGGCGAGTCGCGGATCGAACGATGCGCCCGACAGCGAGGGCTCCATCATTTCGGGCGGGTTGTAGTGCCCGAGCTTGAAGTGCGAGACGCTCGAGCCGGAGACATACGTTGCCGGTGCGTGCATGCGCGCCAGATTGCCGCCGTTGGCGGCCGTCACCGTGGCGCCGCTCCAGTACAGATTGTCGCTGCGAATGGCGCTCGAGCGACCGGCGTCCGACATGGTGGTCAGCGGCGTTTGCGTCGTGGCATCGAGGACAAGGAAGCGATCGAACGCAGTGGGGAATCCACCGCCGAGCAGCTCGCCAGCGCTGTTGACGCCGGCGGAGAAGCCGAGGCCGTGGCAGAGTTCGTGCAGCGCCGTGCGCACGAAGCTGATCGTGCCGGCGGGAGGACTCTCGTCGAGACCGTAGTAGAACACCGTCGAGCCCAACGCATTCAGCGTGTCGACCTGGTGGTTGAACTCGGCACGAATCTCCGGCGAGTCGGTGTTGATGTCGCTGCCGAAGAACTCGTTGGCCAGGCCGGAGGCGTAGAAGGTGCCGGCCTGTGGAACGCCGGTGAAGTCCCGGAAGACGAGCACGCTGCTCGCACGTCCGAGTGTCACCGACGAGCCCGTGCCCAGGTTGTCCCAGAAGGACTCGACGTTGATCGTCTGCGTGTTGTTGACGCGGGCACCCCATTGCGCGACGGCGAACTCCCATGCCGTGCGCCGCGCGGTCCCCAACGTCGGGTCGTCGAAGCCGATGCCGGTCGAACCGGTAACTTCCGGATAGATGAAGTTGAACTGCTGGGCGGCGACTGCCTGCGGGCAGGTCGCCAGAACTCCGAGAAGGACTGTCGTCACGAAGGCGAGGCGCATGATCACGGGGCGACCTCCTGCTCGGAATCGGCCGCTGCAAGCAGCGGGCGTGTGGGCAACGACTCGTTCATCCGGCACTCGAGGAGCAGGGTGCCATCGGCGTGGAGCGTGGCGCGGGTGGCGCTCGTCGGCGCGGCGACCATGATCCCCTTCGACGGATCGGCAGGATCGACGGGTACGGGCTCGGCGACGACGTCGGCCTTGGCGGGCGCAACGGGCCATTCGTCAAGAGCCGGGGCGACGACATTGCCCTCCTTGTCGACGGCGGCGACAAGGCCCGCCGCGGCCGATGTTGCCTCGGGCGCGACGGACTCGGTCCGCGCGGGCCGCAGCGCCAGCTTCGGTCCGTCGAGCCGCAACAGCAGCGTGTTGATGGCCAGCAACTGCTCGCGCGTCGGCTCGGTCGGATTGCCCTCCACGTCGACGAAGACGAACGGAATCGCGGCGGCAACCGTCGCCGGTGCGGGGCACTCGGCCGGCGCGAGGTCGGCCGTCGCAAGCACCGGGCATGTGGAGTCCCGTCGATCCATGGCCAGAAAGTCGGCGCCGCACTGGGCATACGCGACGCCGGCCAATGTCGTCGCCGCCAGAACTGAAGGCAGAATGAACCGTCGAACGATTCTCATCAAGGTCGCTCCTTGGCGTGGCGGAGATCGCCTGCCACGCCCGGGTGAGTGCATGTGACGCCGGAGAGAGCCCGTGCGACTCGACCCCGTCAATGGGTAAGGCCGGCCGAGTGGCCTTGACCCATCACCCCCCCAGAAGGCACTTCGAGTGTCCCGTCCGTGTTGGAAGCAGGCGCACCACGTCCCGGAGGCGGCCCGCATGTCCCAGAGCCGAAAGTGCCCGCACTGCGGCACCGCGTGCGAAGCGGACGTGGCGTATTGCCTGAAGTGCGGCAAGGCGCTGGAGGGCCAGTCGTCACAGCGCCCCTCGGCGGTCGCCTGGCCGACGCTGCCTCCTCCAAAGACGAGCGCGCCTCATCCGATCGGTGCACCGGGCACCCCTCCGTCTGAGGGCGTACGCTTGGTGAAGCGCACCCGCAAGGTGGTGCGACTGAAGGCGGGAACCGAGGTCCCCGGCGCGCCCGCCGCCGGCACGCCGTTGCCCGTGTCAGCCGCGCCGCCGCCCGCCGAGGCGCCTGCCGTCGTCGGTGATTCGCCCGATCTTCCCGACGCCCCGGGACCGGCGACACCGCTGGCACCCGGGACTCCGGAGGCGCCCCCCGCCGCCGCAGCAGGAAAGCCGGGAGCCACTCAGCCGCCGGTTCAGGCTCCCCCGCCACCGCCGCGACGCTATGCCACCGCCACGCTGGCCCGGCGGCTGCCCGCCTTTGCCATCGATACGGGCATCGTGATGGTGGTCTGGTTCGTGGTGCACATGGTGCGCCAGGCGGACTTGGGGCTCGCCACCGGGGCACTCAACACGCTGATCGCGTGCGGGTACTTCGGGCTGTTGTCGATGGGCGAAGGCCGGACACCGGGCAAGCGCGTGCTGAAGCTGCGTGTCGTGAGGCAGGACGACGCAGAGTCGGAGGGCACCGAAGGACTACTGCACGGCGCGGCCGAAGGGCTATGCCTGGGCATGTGCCTGCTGTGGCCGGTACTGGTGCTGTCGGCGGTGTTCGCGGCCACGCGACCGGACCGCCTGACGGTGCACGACATCGTGACGAAGACCAAGGTGATCGACGAGCGTCAGCCGCTGGACTGACTTCCCGTTTCACCTTGACGCATCGGGCGGTCGAGTCGAGACCATCGTGGGCGAGCTTGCGGCGTCAAACGATTGGGACGGTCGCGAAGTCTCGATTTCTTGGGTTTATGTCCACGGCCCCGCCCGGCGGGCGCGGTCGTGGTGTCTGGTTTCGGGAGCACGGAATGGACAAGGCGGGCGCTTGCCGTGGCCGGCACGGCTTTCGGGCCGGGGCGTTGTTGGTTGCTCTGGCCGCGGGCGGGGCAATCCCGGGCCATGCCCAAGTGTTCACCTTCGACCAGAAGAAGTACCAAGCGTCCCCGGGCGCGACCGTTGAGCTCAAGATTCACGTCTCGCAGTCGCCGGTTTCTATCACGGGCGCCAACTTCGCGGTGCGCATCTCGTCGACCGACGGGCGCGAAGTACGCCTCGCCGATGCGACCAGCATCCCCAACGCCCAGTTGACGGCGCTCGGCTTCCAGTACGCCGACAACTTCCTGCGGCGCACGGGTGTGACCACCGGCGCGATCACGGGCGCGGTCGAGGAATTTCGCGGGGCATTGTTTTCCACGCGGACGCCGCCCTTTGCCGTACCGGCCAATACGCCGCCGCGGCTGATCGCCACCGTGCTGGTGCCGATCGACATCAACGCGCAGGGGCGCGTGCTGGTCGAACTCGTGTCGGCGGTGGACAACGGAGTGGCGCTGCTGGGCGTGTCGAATGCGCAGGGCAACCCGGTGGTGCCGACGGGCCGTGAGGTGCCCGAAGGCGACGTCGCCACGATCGTGATCGAGCCCGGCTTTGGCCCCATCGTGACGGACTTGCGCGAACCGCGCAACCAGGCGGGTTGGGTCTACTCGTCGCCGCTGCCCGGCGCAGGGAGCCCCGGTGGACACGGCGAGGGTTTGCCCGGCGTCGGTCTTTCGACGCGCGCCGTCCTGGACGGCACCTACACCGTCTGGAACTGGAACGCGGTCGAGCGCGGCGCCTGGCGATCGCCCCGCGCCGAACGCCTGCACGTGACCGACTGGCGCGTGCGCGCCGACGTCGGCGGCGTCGAGACCCCTCCCTTCCGTCTGCGCACGATGACCGCCAACCATCTGCTGTCGGCCGAGACCCTCATTCAGGACCTGTGGTGGAATCGCGACGCGGTCTCAATGGTGCCGATGCCGCAGGGCCGCACGTATCGCACGATCATGCAGGTGCCGACGTTTGCCGCCGACGGGCGCGGCTCCGACGGCGTGGTGCCCTACTTCGACATGATCCAGTTCGACGAGATCGGCAAGCCGGGCGCGACGCTGACACTCGAGGGACTCGAGGAACGCTTCGTCGATCCCGCCACGCTGGCCGGCAAGCGCCTCGAGTACTTTCAGACCTTCGACAGCCGCAACGACGGCGGCTGGAAGTTCACGCCGGGCGACTTCGGCGGACACGAAGTCTCCTTCAGCCGCAGCCGCTACGGCCTGGGCATCACGTCGGGCGGACCGCTCGAAGTCGACGAGCAGGGCAACCAGCGCTACAGCTATGGCTTCTGGTACGCCGAACCGGCGCTGACACGCGTGAAGGCCAACTCGACGAGATGGTATCAGGTCGAAGCCCATCTCTTCGGCACCGCCGACGATCCGGTCTGGAATGCCACTGCGCGCCTGCGCCTGCATCCGGCCAACCATGAGTTCTACACGATGCTGCTGATGGCGTCGCAGCTCGACCGTGACGACTATCACGTGCCACGGCCGGACCTGAACGGCATGACGCTGACCGCCTGGTTCGTCCCGCCGCCCGACATCGAGGGCATGGACCTCGGCATGGCGTTCGACCTGATCCACTTGGATGCGCCGCCCGGCGGAAGCGATCGCACGCCGGCGCTGTTCCTTAAGTGGGTCCGTGTGTCGAGCTTCGAGGCGCCCGTACTGCCCTGAGAGGGAAAGGACCCGGCAATGGCCGTCATCCAGTACCGCCACAGTCCCCTGCAGGATCGCCAGCGCGACGCCGGCGCCCGCTTCGTCGGCTTCGGCGACTGGGAGGTGGCCGACTCGTTCGGCGCGCCCGACTCCGAATACGAGGCCCTCGTCACCACCGCCGGCGTCGCCGACATGTGCCACCGCGGACGCTTCAAGCTCGAAGGCGACGACACCCGCAACTGCCTCCAACGCCTTACCACGACCGACCTCACGCGCGTCGAGGTCAACACCGAGGTCAGTGCGTTCATGCTCAACGAACGCGGCGGCATCATCGACGAGGTGGACCTGTTCCGCTCCGATCGCTTCTGGACCATCCGCTGCAGCAGCCTGCGCAAGGAGCGCGTGCAGGCCGTGCTTGCCGAGGCGGCGCGCGAGTGCCACGACGCCACGCTGACCGACGCCACCACGACGCAGGGGTCGCTGCTCGTGGCCGGGCCGCTCGCGCAGCACGTCATGGCCGACGGGATCATGGACGGCACCGTCCCGCGTGAGGAGGGCGCCTCGTCCATCCTGCAGATTGGACAGGGCCGATGCCTTGTCACGCGGCGCACGTTCGGCGCGCTGCCGTGCTATCAGATCGACACCGGTGGCCTGTTCCTGGAGAGCGTCTGGGAACGCCTCGGCAACCTGGCGCGTCGTCGCGAGGGATGCCCTGTCGGCATGCGGGCCCTCGAGATGGCACGCATCGAGGCCGGCGTGCCGCGCGTCGGCGCCGAGATCGACGAGGAGACCACGCCGCTCGAGATCGGCGCCATGCTGCGCGTGGCCTACTCGAAGGGCGACTTCGTCGGTCGCACCGCCCTGCTCCACAGCACCTGCCGCGAATTCACCCGCCGCATGGTCTACCTGCGCATCGACAGCTTCGACGTCCCGCACGCCGGCGACACCATCGAGACCGATGCTGTTCCGATCGGCTACGTCACCAGTGCCGCGCCGAGTCCGCGCCTCAAGTGCGCCCTCGCACTGGGCTTCGTCGATTCCTTCCGCACGGCACAGAACACCGTCCTGACGATCCGCAACCAGCAGAACCAGACCTTGCTCGCCAGCGTCACCGATCCGTCGGCCATGCGCACGGCAACCTCATGACCCTGCCCAACAAGCTGAGCCTGAGCCGCATCGTCGTCATCCCGCTGTTTCTGGTGGCGATGCTCTACGGCGGCATCGAACCCGACAACCCCGCCCTGATCGCGTGGTTGCGCCTCGTGGCGCTGCTGCTCGTCATCGCGGCCACGATCACCGACTGGCTCGACGGCAAGATCGCCCGCGAGCGCGGCATCAGCACCAACCTGGGCAAGCTGCTCGATCCGCTCGCCGACAAGGTCCTCGTCGCCGCCGCCTTCGTCGGCTTCGTCGAACTCGGCATCTATCCCGCGTGGCCCGTCGTGCTCATCCTCGCCCGCGAGTTCCTCGTCACCGGCCTGCGAACCCTGGGCGTCATGACCGGCACCGTCATCGCCGCCGACCGCTGGGGAAAGCACAAGACCGGCTGGCAACTCGCCACCATCATCACCGCCCTCACCTTCATGACCGCCCGCGAGTTCCTTCGCGCCGCAGGATTGTGGGACAACCTCGTGTTCGGCTCCATCAGCGGCCAGCTCGTCTTCGACGCCATTCTCGACATCATGCTCCTCGTCGTCGTCTTCCTCACCGTCGTCTCCGGCGTGCTCTACATCCGCAACAACTGGGAACTGATCCGAGACTCGGATTGATGCGGATCGCGAACGACTGATTGCGGAGCGGCAGACCGGGGGGAACTTCCGTTTCTTCCGCGGTCGAACGAAGCGCTACACCATCCAATCGATGTCCTGGCTGCCCGCCCGCCATTCCTCGAAGGCGCGCGCGATCCGCTCGCACATCGTGGCATCGGCCTCGATCAACGGCGGCCGCACCGCCACCGGAAAGCCCGGCAGACGATGCCGCAGGGCCGCCTTTGCGACGACGATGTCGCCCGCATCGACCGTCTTGCGGAAGTCCACCCACCAGTTCCCTGCCCTCTGGATGCGGTCGGCGCGCGCCGTGTCCCCTTGGCGGAAGGTGGTCTCGATCTGAACGAGCACTTCCGGGATCGGATTGCCCGCGCCCGTCGCTGACCCATCCAACCCCGCCTCCAACGCCCGCAGCGCCAACCCGTCGCCACCGAGGAACACCTGGCCGCTTCCCACCGCGCCCTTCTTCTCGCGGCCGGTTTCCAGATCGCCGGTCGTCTCCTTGATTCCCAGCACGGCCCCACATGCCGACGCCACTCGCGCATACGTCGCGGCCGAGATTGGGTTCTGCGTGTGGCGCGGGAAGTTGTAGAGCAGCGTCGGCCGGCGGGCATCGCCCAGGCACGCCTCAAAGAAGCGCACGAGCCCCTCGGCAGGCGACGCCGCATAGTAGAACGGCGGCAGCAGCAGGAAGGCGTCGCACAGGTCGGCCGCCGCGGCCGAGTGCTCCCGCACCTGCTCGACCGCGCAGGCGCTGATGTTGGCGACAATCTGGCCGGCGAAGTGCGCCCGACAGGTCCGCAGCACCGTCTCGCGCTCGCGGGCCGACAGCGACGGGAACTCGCCCGTCGTGCCGTTGGCAATGATGGTGCGCACCCCGCGGTCGGCAAGGAAGCCGAGCGCCTCGCGCAGCGCCCCGGCGTCCACGGCCCCGTCGGCGCCGAAGGGGGTGACGACGGCGAAGATGGGTCCGTGAAGCTGCATGGCGGGTGCTCCGGGTGAGGGGGGTGGGACTTGGGCGGCATTGGCCTGATAGGGAGCGGTTCTGCATCCGGCCCGCAGGCGCGCAAGGGGGACTTTCGGGCACACGGTGCCGATTTCCCCGAAGATGCGAAAAGATTCGGTTGCGCCCGGGCGGGGGTCATGGCCTGAATACGGACAAAAGTTATGGCGATTATCCTTCATTAGGGGGTCGCCAAATCGAGGAGAAGGTCCCATGTCGCGAGTTTCCGTTCTTGCCCGGACGATCGAGGGAGCGCCGGAGCGGCTGTCCGAGCAGGCCCGCACGGTCGAGGCCGCCGTTCTGGCCCTTGGGGCGTTCACGCTGCCGCTGATGCTCCAGCATCCCCAACTGCTGGTCGGCACGGCAGTCAACCTGGCGCTGGCGCTGGCCGCGCTGCATCTGGGGTCGTGGAAGCGCATCGCGCCGGTGGTGGTGCTGCCTGCGGTGGCCGCCGTGCTGGGCGGGGCGTTGTTCGAGAGCCGGGTGACGCTGGGGCTGCTGTGTCTGGTGCCGGGGATCTGGGCAGGCAACGCGCTGTACGTGGCCGTGCTGCGCGGACAGGCCGGCTGGGGAGCGAACTTCCTGGTGCGACTGACGACCGCCGCAGCGGGCAAGACGCTCGTGATCGGTCTGGTGGCCGTCGGGCTGGCGGGTGCGGGGCTGCTGCCTTGGGCGCTCGTGACGGTGCTGGTGCCGCTGCAGGTGGCGACGGCGCTGCTGGGCGGGTTGCTGGCGGTGCCGGCCGGCCTGCTGGTGGAGCGCTTGGCGGGTCGCTGAGCGAGGGCTTGGCGACCCGGGGAGGGCGTCATGACGGGACACAGCCGGCGGGGTTTCACGCTGATCGAGCTGCTGATCGTCGTGGGGATCGTGGCGATTCTCGCGGCGGTGGCGGTGCCGAACTTCCTCGAGGCGCAGACGCGCTCGAAGGTGGCGCGGGTGCGTGCGGACCTGCGGACGCTGGCCGGGGCCATCGAGGCCTACGCGGTGGACTTCAACTCGCATCCGCTCAACGGGGTGCTGAACGCCAACGGAACGATGGAGAATCCGCACCGCACGCCGGCCGGCGCCGCGGCGCACAAGTTCCTGCACGAGGCCCTGACGACGCCGGTGGCCTTCGTGACGCAGTTGGCCGAGGACCCGTTCGTCGCGCGCGACACGGCTCCGCTGCCCCAATGGCGACCTGTCTTCACCCGCTACTTCTACACGAATCTGGATGCATTCGCGGTGCTCATGCAGCCGGCGACGGTGCCGGCGATCACCGAGAAGCGCACCCGCTATGGCATCTGGATCCTGGCCTCTGCGGGCCCGGACCTTGACCGGCTCGATCTGGCACGCGACGTCCCCTACGACCCGACGAACGGGACGGTGTCGGACGGCGACATCATCCGCAGTCAGTACTTCGCCGCCTTCGAGTGAGGCGGCACCAACAAGGAGAGGTTCCATGGCCGACGCCGTGATGGTCCCCGACATTTCGCGCACCGTGCAGAAGTGGCGCAGCAAGCCCGGCAGCCTGATCATGGCCCTGCACGAGATCCAGAACCGCTATGGCTACGTGCCGCGCAACGTGTCACTGCAACTGGCCCAGTTGATGAACGTGCCGCTGGCGCGCATCTACGAGGTGATCACGTTCTACAACTACTTCCGGCTGGAGCCGCCGGGGAAGCACAACTTGTCGGTCTGCATGGGAACGGCCTGCTACCTCAAGGGGGCGCCGGCCTTGTTGGACACGCTGAAGAACGAATTGCACGTGGAAGAGGGCGAGACGACGCCGGACGGCGAGTTCCACCTCGAGTCGGTGCGCTGCGTGGGTTGCTGCGGACTGGCGCCGGTGGTTGTGGCCAACGGCGAGACGCTGGCCAAGGTCGGTGTGAACGCGATCGGCGGGCTGCTGGCACGCTGCCGCAACGAGCAGAAGGAGGACTGACCCATGGCTAAGATGACCTTCGAGGAGCTGGACCGGGTGCGCGAGGAACAGCGTGAGCGCACGGCGAAGACGAGCTGGATTCGCATCGGCACGAGCACGTGCGGCGTGGCGGCCGGTGCGGAGGCCGTCGTGCGCGCGGTGAGCGATGAGGTGCGCCGGCGCGACCTGCCCGTCGAGGTGCAGCGCGTCGGCTGCCTCGGCCTGTGCTACGCCGAGCCGTTGATGGAAGTGAACGTGGCGGGTGCACCGCGCACGCTCTACGGCGAGGTCGGCGTCGAGACCGCCCTGCGCATCGTCGAGGAACACGTCGTCAACGGGCGACCGGTCGCCGGGCTGGCGATGCCGGGCGTCGAGTCGCTCGGCGTGCCCGACGTGCCGTCGAACGGCACCAAGCAGGTGCGCATCGTACTGCGCAACTGCGGGATGCTGGACCCGACGAAGATCGAGGACGCGATCGGACGCGACGCCTATCAGGGCCTGAAGCGCGCACTGTCCGAACTGGGGCCCGAAGGCGTGATCGCCGAGATGAAGGCGAGCGGGCTGCGCGGCCGCGGTGGCGCCGGCTACCCGACATGGCTGAAGTGGAAGTTCCTGCGCGAGGCGCCCGGAACCGAGAAGTACATGATCTGCAACGCCGACGAGGGCGACCCGGGTGCCTACATGGATCGCGGCGTGCTCGAGGGCGACCCGCACGCCGTGATCGAGGGCATGCTGATCGCCTGCTTCGCGACGGGTTGCTCGACGGGCTACTTCTACATCCGCGCCGAGTATCCTCTCGCGATCGACCGCATCGAAGGGGCACTGCGGCAGGCGCGCCGCATGGGACTGCTGGGCAAGAACATCATGGGGACGGACTTCTGCTGCGACCTTGAGGTGCGGCTGGGAGCCGGCGCGTTCGTGTGCGGCGAGGAGACGGCGCTGATGCACTCGATCGAGGGCCGGCGTGGCACGCCACGTCCGCGGCCGCCGTTCCCCGCGCAGCATGGCCTGTGGGGCAAGCCGACCAACATCAACAACGTCGAGACGTTCGCCAACATCGGCCCGATCATGGCGCGCGGCGGAGCATGGTTCGGCGGTTACGGCACCGAGACGTCGCGCGGCACGAAGGTGTTCGCGGTGACGGGCAAGGTGCGCCACTCGGGTCTCGTCGAGATTCCGATGGGGACGACGCTGCGCGAGGTCGTCGTGGACATCTGCGGCGGCGTGGCGGGCAACCACCGGATCAAGGCCGTGCAAACGGGCGGCCCCTCGGGAGGCGTGATCCCGGCGCCGCTGCTGGACACGCCGATCAGCTACGAGACGCTGCAAGCGTTGGGTTCCATCATGGGCTCGGGCGGCATGATCGTCATGGACGAGACCGACAGCATGATCGACATCGCGTTGTTCTACACGGGGTTCTGCGTGGAAGAGTCGTGCGGCAAGTGCGCGCCGTGCCGTTTGGGCGGCAAGCAGATGCACCTGCTGCTGGAGAAGATTCGTTCTGGCAAGGCGTCGTGGAGCGACATCGGAACGATGCGGCGGCTGTGCACGACGATGCAGAAGGCGTCGCTGTGCGGACTGGGCCAGACGGCACCGAACCCGGTGCTGTCGACGCTGCGCTACTTCGAGGACGAGTACCGCGCCGTCATCGTCGGCGCTCCGGCCTGACGCGCACGCCGCGCCACGCCACACCACTTGCCAGGGGCATTCTTCCATGACCAGCGCGACAATCAACGGCATCGCCGTCGAAGTGCCCGAAGGCACGACGATCCTCGAGGCCGCACGGTCTCTGCAGATCGAAATCCCGACGCTGTGCAAGCATCCCGACCTTGACCCGACGGCCGCATGCGGTCTCTGCATCGTCAAGGCCAAGGGCATCAACCGGATGCTGCGGGCCTGCTGCACGCCGCTCGAGAAGGACATGCAGATCACGACGCACGACCCCGAACTCGTTGAGGTCCGCCGGTCGGTCGTCGAGCTGATCCTCTCGAAGCATCCGAATCAGTGCCTGACCTGCGGCCGCAATCGCAACTGCGAGCTCCAGACGCTGGCCTCCGACTTCGGCATCCGCCAGGTCGAGTTCGCCGACATCGTGCCCGACTACGATCTGTACGACGACACGAGCGTGCTGACCATCGATCCGCGCAAGTGCATCGGCTGCGGGCGTTGCGTCGAGGTCTGCCAGAACATTCAGAACGTGCATGCGCTATGCTTCCTGAACCGCGGCTACGACACGCGGATCGCCGCGGCCGGCGTGAACCTGGGCGAGTCGCCCTGCGTCAAGTGCGGCCAGTGCTCCGCCCACTGCCCCACCGGCGCCATCGTCGAACTCGACGAGACCGCCATCGTGTGGGACTACCTGAAGGACAGCTCGCTTCTCACCACGGTGCAGATCGCGCCCGCCGTCCGCGTCGCCATCGGCGAAGCCTTCGGCCTGCCCCCCGGTACCAACGTCACCGGCAAGCTCTACGCCGCGCTGCGCCGCATGGGCTTCGACCGCGTCTTTGACACCAACTTCGGTGCCGACGTCACCATCCTCGAGGAGGGCAGCGAGTTCATCGAGCGCTTCCTCCATCGCAAGGGCGAACTGCCGCTCATCACGAGCTGCTGCCCCGCATGGGTGGACTTCATGGAGAAGTTCTACGGCGACATGATCGATCACTTCTCGACGACGAAGTCGCCGCACGAGATCGTCGGCGTGCTCGCCAAGACCTACTATGCCAAGCGCGAGGGACTCGACCCGGCACGCATGCGCGTCGTCTCGATCATGCCCTGCACGGCGAAGAAGTGGGAGATCAAGCGCGGTGCGTCGATGTCGGCATCGGGCTACCAGGACGTCGACGTCTCCCTGACGACGCGCGAACTGGCGCGCATGATCAAGCAGGCGGGCATCGACTTCCGCAACCTGCCCGACGAGCCGTGCGACCGCATTCTGGGCGAGTACTCCGGCGCGGGCACGATCTTCGGCGCTACCGGCGGCGTCATGGAAGCCGCCCTGCGCACGGCCCAGGACCTGCTCACCGGCCAGTCGCTCGACAAGATCGACTTCGAGGCGATGCGTGGCATGAAGGGCGTCAAGGAGGGCACGGTCGTCATCGCCGGCAAGGAGGTGCGCGTGGCCGTCGCACACGGTCTGTCGCACGTCGAGTCGGTGCTGCGCCGCGTCCAGGAGGCCAAGGAGAAGGGCGAGGATCCGCCGTATCACTTCATCGAGGTGATGGCGTGCCCGGGCGGGTGCGTCGGTGGCGGTGGCCAGCTCTACGGCGTCACGGACGAGGTGCGTCGCGCGCGCGCTCGCGGCCTCTACTCCGAGGACGAGGCGATGACGCTGCGCAAGTCGCACGAGAACCCCGAGGTCAAGCGGCTCTACGCCGAGTTCCTCGAGAAGCCGCTCGGCCAGAAGTCCCACAGCCTGCTGCACACGCAGTATCAGGCACGCCTGACCTACGCCCGCTGAGGCGCGCGATCATCGTCGTGCGATCCGGCGCACCGCCCGCGCCGGACGCACGGCGACGCCGCGAACGCAGGTGGCAATCGCCCGCCCGAGCAGGCGCACCATGTCGCCCGCGCCGAGCGCCTCGCGCACCATCACGCAGCCCAGTCCGGGCGCATAGCTGCGATACCCGAGCCGCCGGTTCATGTCGCGCTCGAGCGCGACGAGCGCTTCGTGTGGACGCCCGTGCAGGATGCGCACACGGTCCGTGGCGTAGTTCGGAAAGTAGGGCATGAAGTTGTACTCGGGCGGCAGCGTCGCCACGCGCAGGTCGCTCTCGTAGAGTGTCACGCGCAGGCTCGGTTGGTCGACACGTTCGCCCAGGCGCGCGTAGTTGTCGCGCCATGCCGCGAAGAAGGCATCGGTGCCCGAAGTGCGCCGGAAGGCCAGCACGCCCGAGTTGAACTCCGGGAACGTGTTGGGCAGCCCCTCCAGCGTGTAGTGATAGCCGGACGAGTACTGATGCGCGGCGAAGTCGAAGCGGTCGAGAACTTCGAAAACGGGCGCAAGGTCGCCCGCCACGAGCGTGTCCGAGTCGAGGTAGAGTGTGCGCTCGAAGGGCGAGGCGTCGAGGTGGAGCTTCGGACGTTCGTGGTCGTGCAGGCCCTCGAGCACCACGTTGAAGGTCAGCAGCGGCGACTGCACCGGCTCGGCCGAGAGCAGGCAGATCGGAACGGTCGGCATGTGGCGGCGTAACGTGCGGGCGGAGCGCAACGCCTCGCGGACGTGGCGCGCACCGGTCGCGGCGTAGACGACTCCGTGGGTCATGCGGAACTCCGACACGGGAGCGATGGCGACGATGTGGCCCGGAGTCGCGCCCGGAAGCAACGCTTCTTTCGGGACGTGGCCCTCAGGGCGTTGCTCTCAGGGCGCGCGCAGCTCGGCGGGCAGATCGAAGGTGGTCAGGCCGTCGAGCAGGATGCGGCCGTCGCGCTTGGAGTCGGCGGTCGGCTGGACGAGATAGAGCGCGTGCAGGGTCAGGGGATAGGCGAGCGGACCGTCGGGCGTGCCGGCCGGCGTCGGGTTGATCAGCGATGCCCGCGCCAGGCGCCACTCGTCCTTCCAGGAGATGCCGGCCGACGAGGTCGTGAAGTCGAGGTAGTAGCGATTGCCGCGCGCGTCGCGCAGGTCGCCGCGCAGCCACTGATCCTGTCCGTCGCCGTGAATCCAGACTCCGACGGCGAGCGGCTCGCCGGGCAGCTCGACGGCGATCGGCAGTCCGATGCGTGTCGTGCCGCGCGGCACCATGCCGTACTCGAGGCTCCAGCTCGCGGCTCCCGAGCGACGCGTCGTCGTCTCCAATGTAAGCGCCGTCGCGTCGGGCTTGTGGTTCATCGTCTCGAGCCACGCCGTCGCGTCGGCCGCGGGCAGCGCGTCGAAGCCGAAGACCTCGTGCATCTCGAAGCGATCCACCGCCACGGGCAACCGCGTCTCGATGCCGCCGAACGTCGCCTTCAGGAAGTCCGCTCCCGTCTGTTCCGCGGTCAGGACGCCCTTCTCCGTGTCCAGCGCGAGGAACGAAGGCACCGTCACCAGACGCAGGCCCTGCGGATTCCAGAAGGGACGCCCCTGCGCGTCGGCGGCGTTGAGCCGCACGGAAGCTGTTTCGCCGCGATCCAGCAACAACGCGTGCGGATCGAATGCCACGCGAGACGGCGCGTGCACCTCGAGCGTAACCGTGCGGCCGATGCGGCGGCGTGTCCACGACAGCAGCGGCGCCTTCGAGACGGCATCCCAACCGTGCCCCGACTGCACAAACGTGCCGCCGAACGGCAGGCCGGGCGATGTGGCGATCACTTGCACGGTGACGGTCTCGGGGTTCGGTCCGGTGGTGAGAACGCCATCCTTGGTCAATGTCGCATCGCCCTGGAGCAGCTTCCACTCGAGGCGCCATCCATCGACGGCCAGCGGTTCGCCCGCGGCGTTGAGGAACGTCGCGCCCAACTCGTAGCGGCTCGACGGCGCCAGCAGCGCCTGCTCCGGCACGATGGCAAGACGCGCCGGCTTGCCGAGCGGCGCCGTGCGCTGAAGCACAACGGCGTTGGTCACCGAACGCGCACCACCGGCATCGGACGGGAAGTTGACGAGTTCGTCGCGCACGGTCATCGTCGAGGAGCCGCCACCATCGAGGTTGATCGCATCGACGCATCCCTGATCCTTGAGCCACTGCGCAAGGTCCACGAGATCGATGCCGATGCTGCGACCCGCCTGTCGTCCATCGACGACGGTCCACACGACGGTCTTGCCGTCGGCCTTCACGCCAACGGCGGTGCGCGGATGACGCGTGGTGACGAAGCTGGGCGCGATGGACTCGCGGGGAGCGGTTTCGTCGACGACGATCTCGCCGCGATGGAGCAACTGGGGTCCGCCGCCGACCAGACCAACGACGGGGCCGGGCACGCCGCCGAGGCGCGCCTCGAGAACCACGCGGCGTCCGGGCGCCAGCCACTCGGGCAGCGTGCCCTCCGCGATGCTGACGATCACACGGTCGGACCCGAGTTCGCTCGCGCCGGCGGGCTCGACGGTGCCGGGCGCGGGCTTGTTCGGCAGCCAGCCCGGCGCATCAAGCCGCACTGCCACGCGCTGCTCGGCACGTTCCAACGTGGGAGCCGTGTCGCCGATCGGCCACGTGTAGACCGTCACCGGTTCGTCCACGACGGGGAAGTTCACGCGATTGATCGCCAGCGTCGCCGTGCCTTCGGCGGGGCGGATGTGGGTGCTCCACTCCGGCCGTCCGATGTGGATGTTGTGGTCCGCGTCCCACGCAAAAACGCTGCGGGGCTCGCCGTTGTTGCCGATGAAGGGGGACTTCCAGATCATGCCCTCGTCGACGAACGGGCCGATGGGAACGGAGTTCGAGCCCCAGAAGTCCGCGTTGATGGCAGCGATGGGTCGCGCGGCGGGATCGTTGATGCGGCGCACGAGAGCGGGGACCGTCTCGCGCGTGGTCATGCCGCGCCGTCCCTTCTCGGCCTCGAGGCGCAGGTCGCCCGTCGCAAGGTCCATCGTGATCGTGTTGATGGCGAGCGGGCCGCCGGCCAGGACGTCGAACCGATGCAGGACGCCGGGGGCGAGTTCGCGCTCGAGGGCAAAGGGCACGCCGTCGCGATAGCCGGCCTGCTCGAAGACTGCCGGCACCGGCGGCCCGGGAACGCCCGCCAGCGGGGCCGGCGCGACGGACGTGCGCGCGCAGGCCCCTGCGAGGCCGATGATCGCCGCCAAGGCAAGCGTGCGAAGCGCGGTGAGGCGGGGGGTTGGCAGCATGATGGCGAATCTCCAAAGGCGGACGAATGGGAAGACGTGCGATGAGAAGCATCGTCCGCGAGGGGTGCAAGCGCGGACATCCCTCGTGTCGGCGAACAATGTGATTTTCGGGTGCAACTGTCAGTGCCGGCGGCGACCGAGGTGCGAATCGACGACGGCCCGATGCGCGTCGAAGAGCAGACCGGTCGTCAGTCCCGGGCATCCGTTGCCGATCGCGCGCTCGCCCAGGGCACACACCGGCATCACCTGCATCAGGGCGTTCGTGGCGAACACTTCATCCGCCGCCAGAAGGTCCTCGACTGTCAGCGACGCCTCGACGCATTCGACGCCGATGCCCTCGCAGAGTGTACGCACGCGGGCGCGCATCGTGCCGGGCAGCGGCCCGTCCGACAGCGGCGGCGTCGTCACCCGGCCGTCCCGCACGTGGAAGATGTTCGCGATCGACGTCTCGGCCACCAGGCCGTCGGTGTTCAGCAACAAGGCGTCGTCGAAGCCGAGTCGCGTCGCGTGACGGCGCGCGAGCGAGGACTCGAGGTAGCTGACCGACTTGACGTGCGCGAGCGGCGAGCGGTGGTTGCGCGGGTGCGGCGCCAGGGCAATGCGCCATCCGCGCGCGCGGACTGCCTCGGCGCGCGGATCGAGCGCCGTCGCTGCGATCGCCAGCGTCGGCTCGCCCTCGTGCGGCACGATCGGCTGGTTGCGCATTGGCCCGCGTGTCACCGTCAGGCGCACACGCGCGTCGCGGAGTTCGTTCGCGTCCACCACCTGTTCGCACAGCGCGAGCAGATGCTCGGGATCGACGGCATAAGGAATCTCGAGCACCCGCAACCCGCGCGACAGGCGGACGAAGTGGTCCGAGGCAAACAGGACGTGGCCGTCCTCGACGCGCATCGTTTCGAAGACGCCGTCACCCAGCAGGAAGCCCGCGTCGGTGGCCGACACGCGCGCCTGCTCGAGCGGGACGAACTCGCCGTTGAGACAGATGATGTCCATCGCGGACGGCCTCCCGGCCGCTCACTTGCCGGCGAGGGCAATCTCGCGGGCCAGGAACTCGCGCACGCGTTCGTTGGTGCTGGCGCGCATCTCCTCGGGAGTGCCCGAGAAGATGCAGCGACCCTCGTGCAGCATATGCACCATCTCGGCGACGGCGAAGATGGAGGCAAGATCATGGGTGACGACGATGGTGGTGGCGCCGGTTCGGCGGTTGACGTCGCGGATGACCTCGTCGACGGTCGATGCGATGATCGGATCGAGCCCCGCGGTGGGTTCGTCGTAGAGCAGGCAGTCCATGTCGGTGGTGAGCGCGCGGGCAATGGCGGCGCGCTTGCGCTGGCCACCCGACAGCGTGGAGGGCGACTGGTCCTCGCGGCCCTCGAGGCCGACCATCGCCAGCTTCTCGGCCACCACGCGACGCACCTCCTCGGCGGGCCGGCCGTGGATCTCCTCCAGCACGAGCCCCACGTTCTGCCCGAGAGTGAGCGACTGGAGCAGCCCGGCACTCTGGAAGATCATGCCGAAACGCCGCCGCACCTCCATGAGCTGGTTCTCCGACAGCGGCACGATGTCCTTGTCATCGACCAGGATCCGGCCGGCGTCGGGCTTGAGCAACCCGACGAGGTGCTTCAGCAGCACGCTCTTGCCCGTGCCGGAGGCGCCAACGATGACGCAGAGCTGGCCGGCCGGCACCTCCAGGTCCACGCCGCGCAGGACCTCCTTGCCGTCGAATGACTTCGTCAGGCCCTCGATCTTCAGGTGCATGGGCGGCTCCCTTTGCGCGCTCAAGTGCGACAAGACGGATCAATTGGGGGAAAAACCTTGCTCCGGCGCAAACCAAAGCTTAGTCCCGACCGGGGTTCGGACACCATCGCGCGACCCATCCCCGGGCTCGCTGGATTTCGTCCCCGCCATACACCCGCCTCCGGGGGGATCGACGGGATCACGCCATGACACAAGACAAGAACGCACCCGCCCAAGCCGCAGCCGACGAGGCGCCGATTAACATCGGCGAACTCGACCGCGACGGGCGCCGCATTTCCCCGTGGGCATGGGTGCCCAGTGTCAACTTCCTCCAAGGCATGCAGTACATTCTGGTCACCCAGATGTTCATCATCGTGTTCTTCACGATGGGGGTGCCGAACCGCACCGCGCTCTTCTGGCTCGGCCTGCTCAGCCTTCCCTGGACCATCAAGCCCCTGTGGGGGCCGCTGGTCGACAAGTATTGGACCAAGCGCAACTGGACCACCTCGATGCAGTTCATGGTCGGCATCTGTCTGCTGGGTGCCGCGTTCACGGTGCTGATGCCCGACGTGCTGATCCTGGGGCTGCCGGCCTTCTTCATCATCTCGATCCTCGTCCTGTTCGCCGTTGCCTTCGCCAGTGCCACGCACGACATCGCCTGCGACGGCTACTACATGCTCGCACTCAACGAGCGCCAGCAGGCCTTCTTCGTCGGCATCCGCAGCACCGCCTTCCGCGTCGGCTGGATCTTCACGCTCGGGCCGCTGGTCTTCATGGCGGACGTGGTGCAGCGCTGGACCGGCCCGCCGCCGATCGACGTCGCCATCGTCGCGCTCGCTCCCGGCCAGCAGGCCAATCTGTTGGCCGACATGCCCGTCACGATCACCACGCCCTCGGGCGAGCAGGGCATCATCGTCGACACGCAGGCGCTGCGCGTGGACGCGGGCACCTCGGCCACGCTGGCGATTCGTCTCGCGCAGGACCCGGGACCCGACAGCAAGATCACCGTCGTCCTCAAGGAGCGCATCAAGGTACCCGAGGTCAGCCTCGACGAGACGGTGCTGTCCTTCACGCACGAGAACTGGGACCAGCCCAAGTACATCCACGCGAAGGTGGACCCCCGGCTGCGCAACAGCGCGACGGCGATGTTCCGCATCTCGGCGGGCAACGTGGCGCTCGGCTGGGCAGTGGTGCTGCTGACCGCCGGCGGCATCTACTTCCTGCTCGCGCTCTACCATCGCTTCATGATGCCGCGCGCGTTCGCCGATTCGGTCGAGACAACGAACCGGCCGCCCTTCTGGGTGCCCGCCGTCGCCGTCGCCGCCACGGTGCTCGTTCCCTTCCTGCTCGGCTACACCGTCTACCGCGTCATGATGGCCTACCAGCCCGAACTCGGGCCCCTGCTGTTCAGGGGTTTGGCGGCCTCGACCGAGGCCGTCGACAAGAAGCTCTACGACTTCCTCTACAAGTTGATGTCGATCCTGACGCCGACTCTGGCCGGCTTCGTCCTCTTCTTCGCCCCCGGCCTGAAGAAGATGACCCGGTCCTTCTTCCGCTCCATGTCGGACTTCAGTCGCATCGGCTTTGCCGACGTCTTCGAGACCTTCTTCGCCAAGGAGAAGATCGCGATCGTTCTCTCCTTCATCCTGCTGTACCGCCTCGGCGAGATTCCGCTGTCGTCGCTCAAGTCGCCCTTCCTGCTAGGCTCTGTCGAGAGCGGCGGCATGAACATGTCGCTCTCCGAGTTCGCCTTCGCCAACTCGATCATCTACGTCATCGCGCTGATCGTCGGCGGCCTGCTCAGCGGATGGTTGATCTCCACCTTCGGCCTCAAGCGCATCATCTGGATCCTCGTCGCCTTCATGCACCTGCCCAACCTGGGCTATCTCTACATGGCCTACACGCAGCCCATCGGCAACCTCGTGATCATCAACGCACTGGTCGGCTTCGAGGCCTTCGGCTACGGCATCGGCTTGTCCGCCTTCCTGATGGTGATGATCATGGCCGCCAAGGGGCCGTACCGCACGGCGCACTATGCGTTGTGCACCGGCTTCATGGCGCTCGGCGTCATGATCCCGCAGATGCCCAGCGGATTCATCCAGGAAGCCATCGGCTACCAGCACTTCTTCCTGCTGGTCATGGTCCTCGTGATCCCGGGCTGTCTGTTGATCCCCTTCCTGCCGATCGACGCCAGCTTCGGCAAGAAGGGACACGCCGCGACCTGATCGCCGCCGACGCATCCCGACGCGCCCGTCGCCTGCCACCCCGGCACGACGGGCGCGCTCGTGTTTCCACCCTTTGGAGTTTCGCCCCATGCACACGACGTTCGAACGCCTGCGCGAACTGCTCGCCGAAATCCACGATCTGAGCGCCGCCATGTCCCTCCTCGAGTGGGACATGGAGGTGATGATGCCGCCCAAGGGCGCGGTCGCCCGTGGCGCGCAACTCGCCACGCTGGCCGCGATTCGCCATCGCCTGCAGACTTCTCCCGAGCTCGCGCGCCTGCTCGACGATCTTGCGCGTCGCACGACGGACTCCGACGAGGCACGCCTTGTCGCCGAGGCGCGGCACGACTACGAGCGCGCGACCAAGCTGCCCGAGTCCTTCGTCCGACGTTTCGCCGAGGCACAATCCGCCGGCTGCAACGCATGGCTCGGCGCCAAGGCCAACTCCGACTTCGCCGCGTTCCGGCCGCATCTCGAGACGCTGCTCGAACTCGCCCGCGAGGCGACCGGGCACTATGGCTACGAGGGCTCGCCGTACAACGCGCTGCTCGACAACTTCGAGCGCGGCATGCGCGCCGAACGCCTGCGTCCCCTACTCGCCGATCTTGCCGCGCGGCAGAAGCAGCTCGTCGCGCGCATCGTCGAGCGCCAGGCTCCGCGCGACGACGCATGGATGGAAGGCACGTGGGACATCGTCGCGCAACGCGCCTTCTCGCTCCGCGTGCTCGCCGACATGGGCTACGACCTCGACGCGGGCCGGCTCGACACCGCACCGCATCCCTTCTGCACGCACTTCGACATCCAGGACGTCCGCATCACGACGCGCTACGACGAACGCGATCCCTTCTCCGCGCTCTTCTCGACGATGCACGAGGCGGGCCATGCGCTCTACGACCAGGGGTTCGATCCGGCATGGAACCGCACGCCGCTGGCCGACGCGCCGTCGCTCGGCATCCACGAGTGCAACTCGCGCATGTGGGAGAACATCGTCGGCCGCAGCGAGGCGTTCTGGACGCACTACCTGCCGGTGCTGCGTGAGCATTTCCCCGGCCGGCTCGACGGCGTGTCGGTCGGGCAGGTGCTCGGCGTGGTCAACCGCGTCGCGCCCTCGCTGATCCGAGTCGAATCCGACGAGTGCACCTACAACCTCCACGTCATCGCGCGCTTCGAGCTCGAGATGGACCTGATCGAAGGACGCCTTGCCGTCGCCGACCTGCCGGAGGCGTGGAACGCGCGCTATCGCGAGTACCTCGGCATCGAGGTCCCCGACGACGCGCACGGCTGCCTGCAGGACGTGCACTGGTCGCACGGCATGTTCGGCTACTTCCCGACGTACACGCTCGGCAACCTCTACGCGGCGCAGGTCTTCGAGACCGCCTGCGCCGAGATGCCCACACTCTGGGACGACATCGCCGCGGGCCGCCTGCTGCCGCTGCGCGAATGGCTGCGCACGAAGATCCACCTCGTCGGTCGACGCCGCATGGCGCCCGACATCGTCCGCTCCATCACGGGCAGCGAACCGGCCGCCGACGCCTTCCTCGCCTACCTCGAGCGCAAGTTCGGCGCGGCCTGAGTTGCCGCCACGCGCCGAAGGATTCGCGTCCCACAGTTCGCTGCCTCTTGACCGGGTTGGCGGGCACGTCCAACAGTCCCCCCGTGAGGACGCCGAGCCCCATGAGCGAACGCGACGAACCCGAGGTTCCCGATCCACCGCCGGCCGGGGAAGTGCCCGCGCCCGAGGGTGGCGACCAACCGGTCGCCCGACGCGTCGAGCCCGGCGACTGGGAGATCGTCCTCGCCGAAGCCGATCCCCAGCCCCTGCAACCTGCCACGGGCCACGCCGGCGCGCCCGGCCCGGTCAACTGGGCCCTGTGGTCGCGGGCACTCGTGCCGGTCGTGATTCTGCTCGTCTATGCGGTCTACAAGTTCTCCGGTCGCGAGCGCCCCGCGGCCCCGATTCCCGAGATTCAACACGCCGCCTCGATCAGCGGCGTGCGCCCGGAAGGCTCTGCCGTGCGACTCGATCGGCAGACCCGCGACTTCGTCGCCCGCCTCGAGCGCCTGCGCGAGAGTGACGACTGGAGCGCCATCCGTCAGGCCATCGCAACGGCCGAACCGGCCGAGCTGCGCGCGAACCCGGTCGTCGAGGCCTTCGACCTGCTGGCCCGCGTGGAACTCGAGGATGCCCCCGGCGTGCTGACCCCGCGCGTGCGGGCGCTCAAGACCACCTTCCGCACCGATCGCGAGCGCCGCGGTCTCTACGAGGCGCTCCTGCTCGCCGAGGCGCGCATCTATCTCAAGGTCACCGACTCGCCCGAGTCCTGCACGCGCAACGCGGACCGCTTCCGCACCGCCCTGCTCGAGCAGTCCACCAACACCGCCCAGGTCGTGGACTTGCGCGTTCGTCTGGCCGAGCGCTACGCCGCCGTCGCCCGCAAACAGGTCGAGGAGGCCGGACGCTTTCGCGTCGACCGCGTCCAGCTTGCCGAGGCGCGCAGCCTCTACCAGCACGCCCTGCGCTGGGTGACCACGCAGGACGGGTGGCTGCAACTTCAGCCCATCAGCGCCGGCAAGGCGTCGGTCGTCGTCAATCGCCTGACCGTCGAACTGCAGGATGCCAATCGCCGCTTCCACGGCAGGACGCTGCCTTTCACCAAGAGCGATCCCAACACCTGGACCGGCCTGGCCGGCGACCCAATCCATGACGCCCCGGGAGGCCGATGGTGACCGAGGCGCCGATGACGCAATCCCCCGCGCCGGCCGGGGGCGCCCCCCGGTTCGACGGGCTCGGGCAAGCAACCGGCGAGCTGCACGTCGCCGAACTCGCCTACCGGCTCGGGCTGCTGGTCGGAGCCGCACTCTTCCTGGTCGAGGCGGTCGGGCTTCCGTGGTCGCGGGGCCCGCTCGTGATGCTGGGCGGCTTGGCCATGTCGGCCCTCATCATCACCACGATGGCGCTGCAGTGGCGGGTGCTGGGGGACTGGCGGCGGCGGACGCAGCAGGGCCTTCTGCTGGCGACGGTTGCCATCCTGACCATCCCTCTGTGCGCCGTGCTGCTGCCCCGGCTGGGCAGCAGTGCGCTGCCTGCCTCGGTGGAAGCGGCCTTGAGCGGGGTCCTGACGACCCTGACCCGGCTCCCTGGCGCGGGGCCCGTCTTCGAGCTGCTGCGCGGTCTGGTGATCCTGCTGCTGTACTCGGTGGTGATGATCGTCCTGATTTTCTCGAGTGGGGCCGACAAGCGAGCGGGCTTTACGATCATTGGCCTGGGAGTGGTCGCTGTCCTCCTCTTCTTCTACCCCACCGCAGAGACGGTTATCGGATTGATTTTCCTTGGTTTATTCTTCCGTTCGCAGTGGGAGCGGGCGGTGATGATCCCGGATCGACTCCGGCCGCATCTGTCACCGCTTCAGCTCGCCTACTTGCGCGACTTGGTCGAGCAGGGTGCCCTGTCGACCGGCGAGACGAAGGTCTACCTGGAGCAGGATGCCCGGGCATTCGCCGAGCTGCTCGAGTACCATCTGGTCGAGTACGACTCGATCGCGCGCGAGGTGCTGCCCGGCAAGCGCCTGCTGCACGACCCGGCCTGCGAAACGCTCGACCGGATGCTGGGCTTCAGCCGCCGGGCGATCTGGATGGTCGTGGGCATCGTCTACTTCCTGATGCCGAACTTCATCCCGGGCATGGTGGACGACTTCATCGTGCTGGCGATTTGCAGCGGGGCGAGCCTGAACCTGTTCGGCCCCCTGTTCGCGTCGCGGGTGCGCCGGGGTTTCCGGCGGTGAAACGGGCTTTTTCCACACCTTCCGCACTTGACACTTGATATCCAGCAGGGTTCTGACTAAACTTGGTAGACAAGAGCTTGGATGCCGATCCTTCTTCACGAAAGTGCGGCTGAGATGGCCAAAGTCACTGTCTACTTCAAAGCCAAGTGTTCGACCTGTCGTCGGACGATCAAGTTGCTCGAAAGTCTGGGACACGAGCTGGACCCGCGGGATCTGGACGAGTACCCGCCCCCGCGGTCGTTGCTGGAAACCCATATCGACGCCAAGAACGTCAAAGCGTACCTGAACACCCGTTCGACCGCCTACCGGGACCATGGGCTGAAGGAAGACCCCCCCACGAAGAAGGGCGCGATCGAGCTGATGATGCGCGATCCGGGGCTGATCAAGCGACCCGTCGTCGTGAAGGGCAAAGTGGCCGTCTTCGGGTACGACGAGAAGGCATTGCGCGAACTTTGACTGGAGTCCGTCCCGGGCCCTGCGCTACGGAAAGCCCCATGCCGCCCGCGCATGGGGCTTTTGGCGTCTTCGCCGCCCGCATTCCGACCGCAGGCTCTCGACCGTGACGACGCTGCGCCTCTACATCCTGCGGGAACTCTTCCTCCCCGTCCTGATCAGCATCTGCTTCTTCACGTTCGTCCTGCTGCTGGTCAGTCTGGTCGAGGACGCCCAGAAGCTGCTCACCGCCGGCATCAGCGGCCAGATGCTCGGCCAACTGGTCGTCATCCTGCTCGGCACGCTGCTGACCTTCACCGTCCCGATGGGTGTCCTGCTCGGCACGCTGATCGCCGTGGGTCGCCTGACCAATGAGAACGAGATCCTGGCCATTCGCGTTGCCGGTATCTCGCCGCCCCGTGTCTTCGTTCCCGCGCTCGTGTTCGCACTTGGCCTGTCCGGGCTCCACATGGCCGCCAACAACACCGCGCTGCCCGCCCTCTTTGGCCAGGTGCGCGAGATCACCTACCAGATGCAGTTCCAACTGCTGACCAACCTGCGACCCGATCGCGTCTACGACGACATCGGAACCAGCGGCACCACGATGGCGCTGACCTACGAGAAGCGCGACGAGGAGATCGATACCGACGCCGGTCTGGCGCGCCTGCGCATGCGTGGCGTCAACATGCGCCTGAAGGTCGAGCGCGACGAGGTCTTCCCGAGCGAAGCACCGGTCGCCCGCAGCGGCGAGGCCTTCGAGTTCCTGCTCTTCGCCGAGACCGGCACCATCACCGGCGACCCCGAATCCGGCGACCTCACACTCGAGCTGTACGACGGCACCTGGATGCCGATGCCACGCAACGAGCCCCCCGCCGACCCGCCCGTCGAGCAAGCCGTGGCGGAAGGCGATGTGACAATCGAGCCGCCTGATGAGAGCACCACGGTCATCCGCTTCGAGACGCTGCGCAATCGCATGGGCAGCAAGAAGATCGACCGCGCGACGAGCATGATGCCGCGCGAGATGCCGCTGCGCCAGTTGCTCGACCACATCGCCGATCCTCCGCATCACGTGCCCGTCTTCCGCGAGATCGAGCGCCGGGGCACCGTCACGCGACGGATCACCGGTGCGTGGGAGGCGTACTTCGAGGCGCGCAACGAACTGATCACGCGCTTCACGTTGCCGCTCGCCACGTTCACCTTCGCGCTCATCGCCATCCCGCTCGCCATGGAGATTCGCCCGCGCGCCAAGTCGCTCTCCGCACTGCTCGCCGCCGGCCTGCTTCTCGCCTACTACATGCTCATGACGTTCGGCAACGCGGTCGGCGCCGGTGGCGCGTCGTGGCCCGTCACGGTCCTGGTGCACCTGCTTCCGAATCTGCTGATCGGCGGAGTCGGGATCGTGTTGTTGATTCGCGAGGCGCGACGCTGACGCCTCCGGGATGAAACGGGAGGAGGAAGCCATGAGGATCCACGCAACCCTGCTGCTTCGTGCATGCGCCGTCCTGTTGGTGCTCGCCACCGCGGCCTGCGCCAAGCGCACCGCCTTCAGCGAACAGACGGGCGACGGGACCGACCGATTGGTCGTCGCGCCCGGCGATGTCGTTCGCTATCGCATCACCGTCGACCAGCGCGACAATCGTGTGCTGTTCGGCAACGACAACGTCGTCGAGACGACACAGACGTTCGAGACGACATGGACCGCGCAGCGCCGGAACACCGACGGCAGCATTCGCGTCGTGCTGCACGTCGATGCCGTGCGCTTCGACCGCGTGATGCCCCGCGATGCGGTGTCCTACGATTCGTCCACGGACGGCCCGCCACAGACGTTGCTCGGGCGCGCGTTCGCGGCGCTGGTCGGTCGCAGCCTCGTGCTCGACATCGCGCCGGACCGCCGCCTCGTCGGCCTCGGCGGCGACGAGGAGTGGCTCGACGCGATGCTCGACGCCATTGGCGGCGATCAGGGAGCGCTGCAACCGCACGCCGACACCATCAAGGAATTCCACAGCCGCGAGGCGCTGCTCGGCCTGCTCGCCATGGTGCTCCCGCCGTCACCCGACCCGCCTGATGCCGAAACGTGGGTCGTCCGCCGCACGCTGCCGTCGAGTTACTTCGTCGTCGCCGAAGAGGCCCTCGCCGTGCGCGAACCGGTCGACCGCTTCCGCCATGTGCATGTCGGCGGCTTCGTCGTCTCGGACTTCTCGATCAAGAAGGGGACCGTGCGCGAGCAGAAGGTGAACTACGAGTTGCTGGGAGAACTCGAGGGCTACTACCTGATCGAGCCGGAGAGCGGCTGGGTGGAGGAAGGAAAGCTCGACGTCACGGCGCGCGGCGAACTTGTCTTCGTCGAACCGATCGAGCGCTTCGAGTTTCCCTCCGCACCGACGACGCTCAACCTGCTCGTGGTCGTCGAACGCCTGCGTCCGTGAGCGCACCGCTCACGACCGCGCCTCCTCGAAGCCCGGACGCGCGTTGAGCACCTGCTCGTAGACTTCCGGGTCCACCTCCTCGCGCGGACGGCCCGACGCGATCCAGTCGTCGATCGCGGCGAACAACTCGTCCACCATCTCGTCCTCGCGGCACTTCTTCAGCACCTTGCCGAGACGGTAGATCACTCCCTGACCGCGACCACCCGCGATGCCGAAGTCCGCGAGCTGTCCCTCGCCCGGACCGTTCACGACGCAGCCCATCACCGACACGCTGATCGACTCGTCCGCGTAGCCGCGCAGGCGCTCTTCGACTTCGTAGGCGGCCCGCTCGAGTGCGATCTCCACGCGACCGCAGCTTGGACACGAGATCAGGTTCGGACCCGCCGAGCGCAGCCCCACGAACTGCAGGATCTTCTGCCCGACGAACACCTCCTCCTTCGAGTCGCCGGTCAGCGACACGCGGATCGTGTCGCACAGGCCCTCGTGCGCCAGCATGCCGATTGCCATCGCCGACTTGATCGTGCCGGTGCGTACCGTGCCTGCTTCGGTGAGCCCGACATGGAACGGATAATCGCATCGCGGCGCCAGCGCACGATAAGCGCGCACCGTGGTGTCGACGTCCGAGGCCTTCAGCGAAATCTTGATCTCGCGATAGTCCAGGTCCTCGAGCAGTCGCACGTGCTCGAGTGCGCTCTCGGCCATCGCGTCGTGCGTGGACATCTCGCCGGCGAACACGAGCTTGCGCAGGCGTCGGCTCAACGAACCGTTGTTCACGCCGATGCGAATCGAGACCGTGCGCTCGCGACACCGCGCGACGATCTCGGGCAGCTTGTCCACGCGCGCCAGATTGCCGGGGTTCAACCGGATACCGTCGACGCCCGCATCGAGCACCATCAGCGCGAGCCGATAGTCGAAGTGAATGTCGGCGATGATCGGCACGGGTGCCTCGCGCATGATGGGGCCGAACGCGGCGGCAGCCTTCTCGTCCGGACACGCGAGCCGCACAATGTCGGCACCGGCCGCGGCCAGTTCGTGCAACTGCGCCAACGTCGCCGCCACGTTGCGCGTGTCGGTCTTCGTCATCGTCTGCACGCTGATGGGCGCTCCCCCGCCGATCGGCACGCGGCCGACGCGAATCTGACGAGTGGAACGACGAGTGGCGGTCATGGCGAATCCTCTTCTGTGGTTGCGCGGGAGGGAGCCGGGCGCGCCCTCCCAAACGGGAACTTCCATCAAGCAGTGGGCCTTCCGACGCGACGGCTCATGCAGGCAGGACACATGCAGGATGGGTCGACGAGTTGCTTGTGCGCCAGCCCGTGGACGACTCCGTCGCTGCTGTCGAATCGGGAAGCGATCACATCGAAGTAGCGTGCATCGCACGCGTTGTAGCGTCGGAAGACCGCATAGGCGATGTGGTCGGCAACCTGGACGAGACGCGACGCCCGCGAGTTGACGAACAGCGGCGTCTCGGCAAGATTGCGAACCACACCCCACTTCGTGCCAAGCGTCCGGAACTCGAGGGCCATGCGTTGGAGCGTGGTCTCGTGCGCGCTCTCGTCCAGGATCAAGAGTCCCCGCTGGCGGTCGCCGTCGCCTCTCAGTCGCGCCAGATACCGATCGAAGCGACTGCACAGGTCCTCGAACGCAACCTCCATCGGATCCCGACCCGGGAACGACGACTTGTGGATGGCGCACGCGAAGAAGCGGGCCGTGTCGAACGAGTTCCTCGCAACAGCAAGAACTGCCTTGATCACCCCTTGGGCCTCTTCCCGAGTCATGTCCTTCCACGGGTGCTTGCGTCGGGAGAATATCTCGGACGCGTGGAACTCGACGCCGTGCGGGTCTGAAGGGCAGATCGTCGTCGCCAGCTTGTCCAGCTCTTGTGTAAACCAGTACGCCTGCGCCTCAAAAACAGAGACCCCGCCGAGGACCAGGTATTCCTCGGCGGGGTTATGGGCCGAACCAGCGTCGTCGAGATAGAGCAGGTGCATCGGAAAATCGGAATGCAGCCGGGCCGACAAGAATGTCGAGCGAACCGAATCTCGGCCCTCCCAACCGCGTCACCAAGACACCCCTTACGCCTGCCTACCGTCAAGCATATTCCCCGGGCCCAGCACCAACCCGTACAGCAGAATCCCGGCGGCGACCGGCGCGCCCAGCGACTCGATGCCCCCGGGCATTGGCACGCGCACGCGCTCGTCGCAGAGCGCCAACACCTCCGGCCGCAAGCCCGCACCCTCGTTGCCGATCACGAGGCCGAACGACTCGAGACGACCCAACTCGCGGAAGTCCCGACCGGTGGCCCCGTCAGCCGCCAGACAACGCACGCCCGCCGCACGCAATCCGGCGAGCCATTCCTCGACCGACCCGACCGCCATCGGCACGCGGAAAATCGCCCCCTGCGACGCCCGGGTCACCTTCGGCGAATACGGGTCTGCCGTGCCAACCCCAACAACGACAGCGTCCAACGCGGCAGCAGCAGCCGTCCGAAGCATCGAGCCCACGTTGCCCGGATCCTGAATTCCATCCAAGAGCAGGAACCGCCCAGCCTTGGGGGTAGGGCCTTCGCCGGCAGGCAGTCGGCAGATGGCCGCCAAGCCTTGATTATTGACGGTCTCCGACAGCGCCTTCATCACCCGCGCCGACACCTCAACCACGGGAAGCCTGGATGATCGAATAAAAGGCGAAATATCGCGCCCGGATTCGACCAGCAAGCTCTCCACTCCCGCCCCTGTGCGAATCGCCTCTTCCACCAGATGCGGGCCTTCCACGAGGAACAATCCGGCCTCCTGTCTCCCCTTATGCTGGGAGAGCTGGCGCCATGCGCGCACCTTGGGGTTGTCGGGCGAATCGATCCGCATCCGTGCCTCCGCGCTGTTGCCTCGCAGACTCGGACGCATCCTGCCGGCGCGGCGGCCGAAAGCAATCCTTCTCGTGGTCGCAATCGTCGCGAGGCTTGCCCGGGTGCCGGATGCCTGACACACAGGGAACCGTTGGCGCCAGACGGGGGACGCATGTCCGGTTCGATCGACTACACGCGCACGCTGCTCCGTCTCCTGCGGGATGCCCGGCAGAACCCGCTCGTCGTCGCCGGCGCGCCGTGGCGGCTCGGCATGGTGCCGCGCCTCTTCTGGTGGGCGCAGGTGGGCGTCGCGGGACTCCTTGCCACCGGCATGGCGGTGTCGCTGCTCGAACTGTTCTTCGAGCACGCAATCCTGGGCCGGCTCACCTGGACCTTAAGCCGGAGGATAAGCCATCTCGCCGACGAAGGAATCGAACTGATCATCCTCGGGGGTATCCTGGGTTCGTTCGTTCTCGTGCCGCTGAACCTGCTGGTGTTCGCCTCGAGATGGCGCGACCCCGATCGCCTGCCCGAGTTGTTTCTCACGCGACTCTCCCGTCGCGACATGGCCTTCGGCAGCATCTACTGGGGGGCACTCGGCGGCCTCCTGATTCCAGGTGCCTCGTTCGTGGCGGGTGCGCTTCCCATCGTGCTGGACCTGCTGCCAAAGGTGACCGGGGCGATTCATTCCTTGTGGGATCCCCTGTTCGGGCTCGTGCTGCTGGTCATCGCGGGCGAGGTGATTGCGTCCGCGCTGTTCGTGACCGTGTGGTACTGGTTTCGGATGCGCGGCTCGACATGGCTGCTCGTCGTCTTCGGGCCTCTGTTGTGTGGTGTGGGCCTGACTGTGGTCTTCTTCTATGCACTTGCCGGGTACTTCCTGATCGAAGGCCTGGTGCCGTGGCCCTACGAGCAACTGGCCTTGCTGCCGTGGTTTGTCTTCGCGTGCACGATGGCGACGGGGCACCTGTTCCGCGCAGCGGGCGCCTTCGCCCCTGCACTGTTTGTGCGGTCGCTCGACGACGAGAGTCATCGGCATGCCAGCGTCCTCGCCGGCATGATCGGCGCACGCCGCGATCGCGCGCTTCGTCTGACCCTTGCCGTGCAACTGCGCGAGTCCGTGCCGTTCGCGTGGAGAAAGTCCGTCGTCTCCCTCCTCGGGTTCCTTGCCCTTCTCTGCGCACCGACGATGGTGAGTGCCGACTTGCGCAACACGGCATCTCCGTTCGTTGGGGCCGTTGCCGCACTTGTTCTGGCGACGTTCACCTGCTTGGTGCTCGAGCACCGTCGCCGAGGCGGCATTGCTCTGGTGCGGGATGCGCTGTTCTATTCGCTGCTTCGGCGCGTGCTGCCATTGCACGCGGCGTTCTTTGTCCTGTGGTGCGTGACGGTGATCATCGACTTCCCGAATGAGTTTCTCGAAGATGACTATCTTCTGCTGATGCTTCCCGGGTCCTTCCTTATGGTCCTGCTCTGCAATGCGTTGCTCCTTGTGGCGCATGTCGGATGGCTGGCTTGGGTCCTGTGTCCGGGCCGCCTGCGAACGGTTCGCTTGAGTCTCTACGTCGGTCTTCCGATGTGCGCTGTCGTGGGTGCGCACATCCTCGCGCAACCGATCGATGACTATGTCGGGTTTCAATCGGTCCTGGTCGCCACGGTTCCAGTGACCATGCTTCTGCTGCTGCTTCTCGCAACCGCTGTTCTTCGCGGCATCCCGTGGATGCAGCGCCTGCACGACGCGGTCACCCGTCACGTTCCGATTGGCGGGGTCGGTTTCATCGATGGCCGCAGGAGGTGAGCCAGGAGTGGTCTCCAGACGCATTCGCCCCAGCGAACTGCTGCGCCTCGAGCTTCGGGCGCGCGACAATCCCATCATCATGTATGGCGGGCCGGGACACTGGGGTCTGCGCCGCAACCTGTTCTTCTGGCTCCAGGTCCTCGTGGCGCTGCTCGTGATCGCGTGGTGGGGAATCAAGGTGGTGGAGTTCGTCCAGACGGTTGGCCTGACGTACGGGAACACAGGCGCCTATTTTGGGCTGCCCCGTGCCCTTCAGCGCTTCGCGCACGCGGGCGGCCTGTTCATGGCGACTGCGGGAGTCGTTGCCGCGCTGGTGCTGATACCGCTCAACCTGCTGGTCTACTCGTCGCCTTGGCGTGTGCCCGATCGATTGGCCGACGTGTACCAGACCCACATGACGCCGCGCGAGATCACGTTCGGCGCGCTCTACTGGGGACTCATCGCGGGCATGCTGATCCCAGCCGCCTGTGTGGTTGCCGGCTGGCTTCCGTGGCTGACGACATGGGGCTATCGATTCCATCCGCAGCACCGCGTTCCGGCCCTTGGCGAGTTCGAAGGCCTGAAGGTGGTGGCCATTCTGATTCTGGCCTTCGAGGGCCTACTGTGCATCGCCGCGCTGGCGGTCTGGAGCTGGCTGCGCGAGGCGCGCATGCGGGGAGCGACCTTCGTGGTGCTCCCGGTTCTGTGCTGCGGCGCTGGTGTCGTCGCCCTTAGCGGTCACTTCCTGGGAATCTCCCTCTTGCGGGACTTGCTTCCGACGGTGCCCGACGACGTCCGGGTGTTTGGCTGCCTCCTGCTTGTCGGCACGGCGATGACGTGGCACTTCGTCGGATCGGGCATGGCCTTTGCCCCCTCGCGATTCATCTCATCGATCGATCCCCTGCCGTTCCGGATGGGGAGCGTCCTGGGCGGCATCACGGCCCGTCAGGAAGACAACCACCATCGGGCGAACCTCGCCGCATTCAGGCGCCAGGTTGTGCCGGTCTTCTGGCGATTCTCCTTCGGGTGCTTCGTGCTGCTGCTCGGGGCGGGTTCGATTGCGATGCTCCTGCTTCGCCCGGCGAATGTGATGGCGGCCGCCCTCGCCGTATCCCTCGCCGCGCTCTTCGGCACGACGCTCAGTGTGCTGTACCGCGAGATCAGGTCGATCGGCAGACTTGCGCTCGTCCGCGATGCGCTCGATCTGTCGCTGCTGCGTCGCCTGAAGCCGGCGCACCTGCTCTTCCTCCTGCTGGCGTTTGGCATCAGCCTTGTGGAGCGGTATCGCGCCACGGCCAACACGAGCGGAATCCTGACGATCCTCTATCAAGTGGTCTTCATCGCCGTTCCGGGCGTGTTGCTGGTGCTCATGGCTCACTCGTCCCTGAGCGCCTGGATTCTGTGTCCCGACCGATGTCGTCCCGTCCGCGTGGCAGTCTATGGCGCACTGCCAATCCTTCTGTTCCTCGAGAGCCTCTTTGTCGAACCTTCGATGCCGGACGGTACTGGTGGGCTCTTCTCTCCGCTGGGTTCGTCCCTCGTCGGGACGATGGTCCTCCTCGTCTTCGCTATCGCGTCGGTTCGCGGCTTTCGCTCGCTCCAGCGTCTGCACGACGCGACGATGCAGGATGTGCCGGTGGGTGGCGTTGGTTGGCTGACGTTCACTTCCTCGCGGGGTGTCCGCTGATGGCCGGGTGGCGTGGGTACTTTCGGGATGTGCTGACGCTGGCGCGCGGGACACGCGACAATCCGCTCGTCGTCCATGGCGCGCCGTGGCGATCGGGTCCGGTGCCTTGTCTGTTCTTCTTTGCGCAGTTGATCGTTGCCGGGCTGATTCTCCAAGCCGCTGCCTATCTGGTGGTGGCCGCCCAGTTCTCGCTCTACCCGTTCGGTTCAAGGGAATTCCAATCCGGGGTCTACAACGACATCGGTGTGCTTGGCACCGTGGTCTACGTTACCGGAGGAATCCTTGGAACGCCCTTCTGGGCCGCGCTCAATCTGCTCGTCTTCTCCTCTCGATGGAACGAGCGCGATCGAATCGCCGAGATGCTGCTCACCCGCCTGACGAATCGCGAGATGGCCTTTGGCAGCATCTTCTGGGGCGTCGTCGCGGGCAGTCTGGTGCCACTGGGTTGTCTGCTCGGCGGCAGTATCTTGATCGTCCGCCTGTTCGTTCATCAATTGGAGAACAGACCGGACATGGAGCAGGTATTCGGATTCTCCGCGGTGCTCTTCGTCGGACTGCTCTTGCTGCCGACGGGCGTGGGTCTGGCCGTCAAGGCCTGGTTCTATCTCATGCGGGCACGCTGGCCGATCATGTTGTTGTGGGCGCCCTTCGCCGCCGCCTACTATGGCGCCACGGGGTTCGCCTGGTTCGCCGGCATGGAGTTTCTTGACCGCACGATCGGCCATCCCATCGACAAGTGGACGATGATCTGTTGGACGTTGCTGGTCGGCATCGTGGCGGCGACGGCGATGGTGCGATCCGCTGGCCGCTTCGCTCCGTCGCTCTTTGTGCGCGCGGTGGACATGGACCCGTATCGCTCCGCCAGCGTTCTCGCCAACAGCGGGCTGCGCTTCTATCGGCGCGACTTGCGAGCGCAGGTGCGCGAGCAACTGCGTGCCTTCGTCCCCGTGCCGTGGCTCGCGACGCTGGTGCTGTTTGTTCCGATTGCCGCAACGTTGATCGTCCTGACCGGCGCGGCGACCCTTCACGGAGGTGGCACCCTCTCGCGCGCAGACGCGCACGCGCTGGTGTTCCTCGCGGCCGGCGCGATCGCCACGGCGCTGTTGCTCTGGCGCGAGCGACGCGCGCGCGGGAAGCTGGCCCTCGTCGGCGGCGCGCTCGAGGTCTCCATCCTGCGGCGACTGCTTCCGGTACACGCGGTCTTCGCTCTTGTAATGTTCGGCTCCTTATTGCTTTCGATCACCCCATCTGTCCAGCGCTCCCCCGCCTTCTGGCTGACCTTCGGCGGCGAGCTCCTCTATCAGGGAGCGATGATGGCGGTCCTGATCCTGCTGCACGTGTCGCTGATCGCCTGGGCACTTCGTCCGGGCCGATGGCGGCGCGTGCGATGGGCCACGACGACCGCGCTGCCAGTGCTCGGGTGGTTCCTGTCGCTCCGCATCCTGGGCTCGGGGCGACCCGGTACGAAGTTCTGGTGGGCCATCGAGGACTCCCGTATCGGACCGCTGCTTGTCATCGTTGCCGTCGTGCTCGTCTTTCGCCTGCCACAATCCTTGCAGCGCCTGCACGACGCGACGACGCGGCGCGTGCAACCGGGCGAGGTGGTGTGGCTGGAAGGCGACCCGCGATGAGTCAACCCGACTCCTACTTCGGCGAGCTGCGGTGCCTGCTGCGCAACGCGCGCGACAATCCGATTGTCGTCCATGGAGCGCCGTGGCGAATCGGCGGCGTGCCGCGCGCATTCTTTCTGATGCAGGTGGGCGTCGGCATCCTGCTTATCGGCACGGCGTGCTATCTGAACATCGCCTTCCATGTGCATCTGATGCCGTTCGCGCTTGGGCCCAAGCTCAGCGAGTTCGAACCACTGCTCACGGCAGGGCTCGCGTGGGTCGTGCTTTGCGGCGTGCTCCCGGCGCCGTTCTTCATCGCGGCGAATCTGCTCGCGTTCTCGTCGCGCTGGAGCCACCCCGAGAGACTCGGCGAACTCGTTCTCACCCACATGACCAACCGCGAGATGGCCTTTGGCAGCATCTTCTGGGCGACTGTGACTTCCTGCATCATGCCGGCGTGTGCCATTGTTGGCGGAGCGACGCTCTTCCTGCACGCCTCGGTGCTCGGCCTGGTATTCGCAAAGGGCAATCACCTCATAACCGTCGATACTCTGACGCTGCTGTTGGCGGGCATCGTGATCGTGGGAGGGTTGGCCGTCCTGGCGGCGATCACCACGGCCCTGAAGGTTTGGTTCCTCCTGCGACGGACACGATGGCCAATCCTGCTCCTTGGGCCACTGGCGGTCGGGGCTTGGGGTGGCTGCGCGAGCCTCGTCGCCCATCTCGGCATCCATCCGATTCAGGGCCTGGTCGACGTCCGATTGCAGAACCTTGTTCAGTCGCTGTGGGTCGTCGCGGTTGCCGCTGCCGCGACACTGATGCTCCTGCGCGCCGCCGGCAGGTTTGCACCGTCTCTCTTTGTGCGGTCTATCGACCCAGAGCCCTATCGTTCCGCAAGTGTCGTCGCGAACATCATGGCGCGTGCCTTCGACCGCGATCTGCGTCATCGCATTCGACAAGCATTGCGGAAGTCCGTTCCGCGTCCGACGGCGCTTGCCGTCGGCACTTTCGGCGCGGTGGTGATTGTGGCCTCGATGGTCTCGATTCGTGTGGGACGAATCGAGCAGATGGTCAGCGTGGCGTCGTGTATGCTGGCGACCTCGGTTGCGACGTTTGTCATCGTGATGGTCGAGGTGAGGCACGGGCGTCGGGTCGCACTGGTCGGTGGGGCGCTCGATCTGTCCCTCGCAAGGCGCCTGATACCGATCCACGCTGCGCTTGCTGCCGTGGCATTCGGCTGGCCGCTCCTTCGACCCTTTCTGTTCTTCGGCTCATTCTCGGACATGGGAGATCTCACCGCGCTTGCTCTCGCAATCCTGAAAGAAGTCCTTCCGCACTCCACTGGTGATGTGTTCGACTCTCTTGGCGCGCTTCTTCGGAATCTGCTGCTGGTCCTCTTTCTCGCCACCGCACACGTGTCGGCGTTGGCATCGGTACTTGGATCCGCAGGCAGTCTGGTCGGACGATGGACACTCTTTCTCGCTGTGCCCTGCGCCTTCTGGGTCTTGGCCGATGTGTGGCATGCCGAGTCTGTCCGGGCGAGCCACGTTTGGATGCTGGACGACTTCTGGGATTCGCTGCTTTCCACACGCGCCCCGTCGGCCATCATCCTGATCCTCTGCATTCTTCTGGTAGTACGCCTGCCACGCTCCTTGCAGCGCCTGCACGACGCGACGACGCGGCGCGTGCAACCGGGCGAGGTGGTGTGGCTGGAATGCGATGCCGTCAGGACGCGTCCTGATAGCTGAACGTGATGCGTCGGCGGATGCTCGAGCCCTGCACGCCGTCGGGCAGCGGCGAGAAGCGTTTCGTCGCCTCGAGCGCGTCGAGCGCCATCTTGTCGAGCCGCGACGAGCCGGCAGACTTCACGATGCGGAAGTCCTTCAGCGTGCCGTCGCGCAGAATCGTGAACTCCACGATGGCGATCGCGTTCTGCTTGTCGGCCGCGGGCACATTGAAGTTGCGACCCACGGCGCGCAGCGCGCCTTCCGAGTAGTACTCCGGCAATCCGTCGCCGTGCATCGCCGTGGCACCGACGTTGACCGGACGCGAGGTGAAGTTGTGCGTGTCGGCGGCGCCGCGGGGAGCCGGCCGACTCGTGCCGGCCTGGGCGACCTGACGGGGCGTCTCGCGCGGCGCGCGCCCCGTGCTCGACACGTTAAGTTGATTGTAGAGTTCCTGTGCCTTCGAGGGGTCGATCGCGGGCCGGGGCGTGGCTGTCTGCCGCGGCGTCGGAGTCGGGCGCGGGGTCGCCGTCGGCCGCGGGGTGCTGGTGGGCGTGGGTGTCGCCCGGGGCGTGGCGGTCGGGCGTGGAGTGGGGGTCGGGGTTGCCGTCGGCCGTGGTGTCGGCGTGGGCGTCTGAGTTGGACGGGGAGTCGGGGTCGCCGTCGGCCGGGGCGTCGGGGTCGGCGTGGGCGTCGGGGTTTCCTTGGGTTTCTCGGGAACGATGATCTCGTTCGGACGAACGGGTTCCGGCGTGGCGGTGGGACGCGGGTCGGGAGGCGGCGGCGTCGCCCGGACTTGCGGCGGCGGAGGGGGCGGGCTCTCGAGCATTTGCGCCATGACGGGCTGCGAGGCGCTGGCCGTCATGACGGGTGCCGGCTTATAGGAAAGCAGGACCATCAGCGCGACCAGAAACAGGTGCACGAGCGCCGATCCCGTCAAGCCTATGAACTTGAAGTCCCACCGCATCGTCTCAGGACTCCGAGACCGTCGTGATGATGCCGATGTTCGTGATGCCGCCGTCGCGGAGTTCGGCGAAAACCTTCGCCATCGTCTCCCAGTTTGCGCGCCGGTCGCCCTCGAGTGTCACCGGACGGGCCGTCGGGTCCGCTCCGAGGCGGCTGATGGCGCGCACCAGGTCGGCGACCTCGACGGGCTGGCCCTCCAGATAGACGGTCTCACTGCCAAGATCAGATTTGACAATGATCGAGATGGGCTTCTCAGGGGCCAGGGAGGGGGCTTTCCGGACGGTCGGCAGCTCGATATCGATGCCGTGGCGCAGGGCCGGTGCCACGATCATGAAGGCGATCAGGAGCACGAACGTGATGTCGAGCAGCGACGTCACGTTGATCTGGGCCATGGGCTTGGCGATGGTGCGATGGCGGCGGATCATGCCTCGGGTGACCTCCTCAGCAGGTGCTTCTGGAAGACGTTGGAGAGCTCGTGCGCGAAGGAATCCATCTGGCTGCTGAGGCGCGCGACATCTGATGACAAGCGATTATACATGACAGCCGCAGGGATGGCCACGATCAGTCCGAAGATGGTGGTCATCAGCGCGGTCGAGATGCCGGGTGCGAGGGTGGCAAGGCCGGCGTTGCCCTCGCGCCCGAGCGCTTGGAAGGCCCCGAGGACGCCCCAGACGGTGCCGAACAGACCGATGAAAGGGGCGACCGAGGAGGCAGTGGCGAGGTGGACGAGGCGATTCTCCAGCCGGCGCATCTCCGAGGCGATGGTGCGCTCGAGGGCGCTTTCGACGCTGGTCTTGCCGAGCTGCACGCGCTGGTCGAGCGGCAGGTGGGCCGTGACCTCCTCGCGCATTTCCATCTCGTACTCGACGTAGGCCTCGCGCAGCAGCGAGGCGAGCGGGCTGTCTGGGAACTCGCTCGAGAGCTTGTAGATCTCGGGCAGGCTCTTGTTGCCGTCCAGACACTCGGCGACGAAGTCCTCGGACTGGTTCGAGGCGCTGCGCAACTCGAGCAGTTTAATGATGATGTGATAGCCGGTCAGGAACGAGAGGTACAGCAGGGCGAGGATGCACAGGAGCCCGATGGCGTCGGTCTCCTTGAGCGCCTGGATGGGATCGACGCCGATGCTGGGGATGGCGGGGAGAAGAAGGGGAGCGAACATGGGCGGGGGCACTCCGCGCGGATTCGATGGTGTGACATCGGATGCGCGGTGCCGGCCGGTTGCGCTCTCCCCTGCCGTCAGGCGTCGGGATCGACACCCAGGAGGTCGAGAACTCGGTCGAGATCATCCAGCGTGGCGTAGGCGATTTCGACGGTTCCCGACTGAGCGCTTCGCGACCGGATGCGGACCTTGCATCCTAGCCGAAGGGTTAATTTCTCTTGAAGCGCTACCACGTCAAGGTTTTGTTTCGCGGGCTGCGAAGTCTTTGAAGCACTGGTACTGCTGGACTTATCCGAGCCATCGGCGATTCGGCGGGCGCGTTCTTCGGCCTGACGGACGGTTAAGCTCCCGGCGACGATCTCCTTGCGAAGAAGCTCCTGCTGGAGCGGGTGGTGTAGCATCAGGATGGCGCGGGCATGGCCGGGGGTGAGGGCCCCGGTTTGGAGATCCGCCAAGGCGGCGTCGGACAGCTTGAGAAGCCGGAGGGCGTTGGCGACGGCGACGCGGGACTTGCCGACCCGTTTCGAGATTTCCTCCTGGCTCATCCCGAAGGAAACCGAGAGTTCCTGATAGGCGCGGGCCTCTTCGACGGGATCGAGGTCCTCGCGCTGGATGTTCTCGATCAGGGCGACTTCGAGTTGCTCGGACTCGGTGGTCGTGAGGACGCGGGCAGGGATGGTGTCGCGCTCGGCCAGTTCGGACGCGCGGAGGCGACGCTCCCCCGCCAGAAGGATGAACTCGCCCGGTCGGGCGACCGAGGGCGTGACAAGGATGGGCTGCAGGACGCCGTGCAGGCGAATCGAGGCGGCGAGTTCCTCGAGGGCCTCCTCGTCGAAGTGACGACGGGGCTGATGAGGGTTCGGGCTGATCATGCCGAGCGGCAGGTGGCGGAGTTCACCCGGTGCCGGTTCCTCGGGGGCCTGATCGGTGTGGGCCGGGCCGTCGAGGGTGGCGGCGGCGATGGGGGAGACGGGAACGTGGGGGCCGCCAAGGAGGGCGCCGAGGCCTTTTCCGAGGGCTTGCTTGCGTCGACCGGACATCAGCGGGGTGCTCCTTTCTTGGCGGGCTTGCCGAGGCGGCGGAGGATTTCGCCGGTGAGGGCGTCGTAGCTGCGGGCACCGGCGCCCCAGCGCTCGTAGTCGAAGATGGATTGTCCGTGGCTGGGGCACTCGCTGAGGCGCACCGTGCGGGGGATCATCGTGTCGAAGACCCGGTCGCCGAGGTGGGTGCGGACATCGGCGACCACCTGCTGCGACAGGTTGGTGCGCAGGTCGCTCATGGTGATGAGGCACCCGAGGATCTGGAGGGTGGGGTGGTGGGTCTTCTGGATCTCCCCGAGGGTGTCCAGGAGCATGGTGAGCCCTTCGAGGGCGAGGTACTCGCACTGGATGGGGATGAGGACGTGGGTGCTGGCGATGAGGATGTTGAGGGTGAGGATACCAAGGGAGGGCGGTGCGTCGAGGATGATGAAGTCGTAGGGGCGGGGGAGAGCGGCGAGTCCATCGCGCAGGGCGTGGTCGCGTGCTTCGCCGAGGTTGAGCAGGTCGAGATCGGCCCGGATCAGCGAGACGTTCCCTGGGTAGACGAAGGGCTTGTTGGGCCCGAGGGCCAGCGGGGGAGCGGCGCGGTGGGGGGGCAGGAGGATGTCGTGTGCGGTGCCGACGCCTTCGGCATAGCGATCGACGCCGAGGGAGATCGCGGCGTTGCCTTGGGGATCGAGGTCGATGAGCAGAGTATCGTAGCCACGGAGGGCGAGTCCGGCGGCCACGTTGACGGCGGAGGTGGTCTTGCCGACGCCGCCCTTCTGGTTGATGATCGCGATGGTGACGGGGGTCGAAGGTCCGTCCGATGTTTCACGTGAAACAATCGGGGCGGGGGAGGGGGCGGCTGCCTGCTTCATTCACATGTTTCCGTGGGATTCTGGAAATCTGGCGTGCAGGGGTCTGTTTCCGCCCCGGAGTTGGACCCGTCAAGCCCAAACAGGCCGATCAGGGCGGCGGCAGACGCCAAGTGCCCCGGCGGGAGGCGTCCAACCACCGCTCCGAGGGTATCACCCAGACCTGATCCCGCGGCGGACGCTCCGCCGGACGCGGCTCCCGGGTGATGTCCAGCAGCACCCCGTAGTTAGGAAGAATCCAGGCATCCAGTCGATCCGCCAGCATCGCCGCGCGGAATCGAGGCGACTCGCCGACCGCCACGACCAGCGGGTCGCCCGGCAACGGGCGCCGGCGCGCCAGCACCTCTGCCACCTCCGGGCCAGACTCGTCCCCCACGATTACAACCACCGACGGGGCGACCGGCATGGTCGCCAGCACATCCACCAACTCGGCGGGACGGGGGGGCGTATCGAAGACGATGGCCTGCACCTTGTCTGACTCCCCGGGAGGCAGCATCGCCGACAATCCATCAAGCAATCCCTCGAGCCGGCGCGGCGCGCTGTCTGGATCGCAGGCCATCACGAGCAGCGGTCCGCGGGCGTCCCATGAGGCGCGCAGCTGTTCAGCGGCCCCCTCCCCCATGTGGTATTCGTCAAGTATATTGTCTTGACTCTCAAGCCGCCAACTGGCCCCCGCTCCACGACGAGCGTAGACAACAACTTCTCTACTCTCAACAGTTTGCATCCCCCCTCGGGTCACCCCGGCGGGAGCACAGAGCAGCCAGACTTCGGGGTCCGCGGGGGTCAGGCCGGCCAGGAAATCATCGACCGTCTGCCCGGGTCGTTCCACGAACCGGAAGGCATCCGGCAGGGCTCGCGACCGCCGATCCGTCAACTCGGCGACCATCGTGTCCCAGTTCCACGCCACTTCACCGAGCCGGGCGAGCCCAACCCGGGGCGGCGCGACCGAGACCTCGCGATCCTGCAAGCTGGCGGTTCGCGTCGTCGCGCCATCCGCGACGCGAACCGGTTCGGTCACCAACGGATCGCCGAACCACTGGTCGTCCCAGCCGGGCTGGGCGGCGAGAGCGACCGCCATCAGGAGGAACAACCCGACAAGAAGTCGGCGTCGGCTTTCCTTGCCGCCGGGGGGCGGTGCGGGAGAGATAGCAGACATGGACGGTTTCTGGTCACCCCTTCGCCGGATCGGTTTCCTTCTCGGCGTCCTTCTTCTGACAGTCGGGCTGCGCTCGCAAGCCCGAGCGGAACCACTGGTGATCGGCGCGACCGGTTTCGACGGCTTGCCGGCCGAGGGTGTCGCGTTCTCCGTCGCATGGTCGACCGATGGCGGCGACGTCTCGGAGACGCTGCTGCGCACGGACGCGTATGGTCGTCTCGAGGCGGAGCTGCCCGATTCGGAAACTGTCGCCACGGTGCGGCTGGCGGACGAGCGCTTTCGCACGCCGCAGGGCGAGCGCGTGTCGCAGGCCGGCGATCGCCTGCTGATGTTCTCGCTGTTTCGCGCGCGCGTCGAGGAGATGTCGAACGCCGAGCGCGAGGCCTTCGCGCAACGCTGGGTGGAGTTCGCCACAGATTCCGTCGACGCGACGCCGGCACACGATGTCGCGACGCCGTCGCGCGTGGCCGCGTTCCTCGAGGGCACGCGACGCGAAGACGCGGGTGCGGAGCCCTTCGTGCATCCCGAGGATGCGAGCACGTCGGCGGCAACGCTCGTGGTGCGGGTGGTGACGACACAGGGCACGCCGTCGGGCAACGCGATCGTGTATCTCTTCGGCTACGACGAGACCGTGGATGCGCTGCGCGTTGCCGGTTCGGAGCGCACGAACGCGCGCGGCATCGCGGTGTTCCGGCAGGTGGTGCCGAATCGCCTGCATCGTGCGGAGGCGCGTGGCGAGAACGAACTGACCGGTCGCACCGGCATCGTGCTGACGAAGCCCGGCCAGCGTCACGAGCCCGCGCCTGTTGTGCTGCGTCGACATGACGAGGTGCTTTCCGGCGTCGTGTTCGACGGCGATCGTCCTGCGGCGGGCACAATGGTGCAGGTCGTCGGCGGTCGCACGCCGGTCAAGGCACTCACCGACCAGATGGGTTACTTCATGCTCGCGCCGGTGCGCGGCGACGCGCAGTCGCTGCTCATCCATCGCCAGACGTCGGCGGGATCGCGCATGGCCTACTATCCGATCACACAGAGTGGCAACGAGGCGATGATCCCCTTCCACCTCGTCTCGCGCGCGGGTTCACCCGCGCCGTAGCGCGCACTCACTCGCGACGGAAGACATAGGTCATGCCGTGGTCCCAAGGGAAGACGGCGGCGACGGCGTATCCTTGCAGGCGCGTGCGCTCCATCAGGCTGCGCGCGATGAAGGGCGGGTCGTCGTAATTCACGGCTTGGACGAACCATTGCGCGTCGGTGCGCAGGAAGGGATCGACGCCGCGTGCGCGCTCGATGACGGCCTCAGGCGTCACCAGTCCCTCGAAGTCGTACACAACACCCTCGACGAAGTAGCCCAGATGGCCGATCTCGTGCGAGGCCACTTGCGGCGGCCCCACCGAGCGCAGGCGGATATAGTCGGCCGCATCGCGAAAGCGCTTCTGGTTCGTGTCGATGGCCAGCGACCGGAACGCGCGCCCGTGCAGCAGGATGTATCCCGTGACCTGCGGGACGAGCAGCAGCATCAGGATGCACCCCACGGCAAAGCGCTGTCGAAAGCGATCGGGCGGCGCGGGCTCGTGCCCGCGATGGCGCGCCCACGCGATCGGAATCGCATCCACCAACCACACGACCGCCAGCACCGCGTAGACGAACATGAGGACGAGCAGCGGCGTGCGATACCAGAGGAAGTCCGGCGCGCGACCGAGCGCGAAGAAGCCGATGTAGAGCAGCACGAAGAGGTTCACCGGAGTGAAGACGCGATACCGGAACGAGAGCAGGAAGCCCACCGCGCCGGTGAGCCCGAGCGCGTGCGGCCGCGTGAAGAGCATGATGAGGTCCGCGAAGAAGCGATGCAGGAAGGTGGACTCGAAGTCGAGGAAGCGCGTCGAGTCGGCCTTGGCAAGCATCGACTGCGGCAGCAGGGATCCGAACCACCAGAGGACGGCTGCCGCATGCA
The DNA here is from genome assembly GCA_019634695.1 of Candidatus Sumerlaeia bacterium. Classification (GTDB taxonomy): domain Bacteria; phylum Sumerlaeota; class Sumerlaeia; order SLMS01; family JAHLLQ01; genus JAHCAW01. The sequence goes on along the minus strand of JAHCAW010000009.1, from coordinate 17,276 downwards.
CGACGACCAGCAGCAGCGGCCACGTTGCGCGCGCGATTGCCCGCGCGTCGCCATGACGCAGCACGCGAGGCAAGGCGAGCAGCAGCGCGACGCCAAACACCACGGCTCCATCGGGCCGCGTGATTGCCGCCAGCGATGCCCAGAGGAAGATACGGTCGGCGGACTCGCCGCGCATCAGGGCTGCCAGTGTGCCGAAGACGAACACCTGATAGAACGCCGTCTCCATTCCACCGACGGGGAGCGTGAGCGCCGACGCGATCACGATCAGGCCAGCGGCGAACGGAAACGCGCGAACGACACCGGCCGCCTCGAGCATCTGCCGCAGGCGCCACAGGTTCACGACGCCCCACACGACATCCCAGCCATAGACCCACGCCCAGGGCTTGAAGCCGAGCGTCATCCCAAGCGACACGAACAGTCCGAACAACGGCGTCGTCGTGCCGTAGACGATCTCGCCCGGATTGAAGACGAAGCCGAGCCCCTGCGCCAGATTGCGCGCGTAGACGAACGTGATCATGGCGTCGTCGTTCACCTCGCCGTAGGCGAAGCGGCAAACGCCCCAGAGCGCCCCGAAGGCCAGGACGAGGAGGACCGGTGCGTCGATCCGGCGACGCGGCGGCGGGGGAGAGTCGGCGCTCATTCCATGCAGGGCCCGGCGCGGGAAGTTGGGGCACGCACGGGCAGACAACCGCCGGAGTGGATGGGAGCCAAGGGAAGATCGTGGCCAGATGCGTTGGCGGGCGGAACAGGCAGTCGCCTTGTTCCGCCCGCGTCGTGGTCGCACGCGCCTCGCGGATGTCAGCCCCCGATGCGCCTGAAGACGAGGACGATCGCCTCGCGCAGGTTGGTGATGCCCAGCAACGCGGGCTTGCCCGGCTCGAGGTAGACGAAGTTGTCGATCAGGGTCCGGCCTTCCGCCGGTGCGCTTGAGTTCGCCGGTTGGGTGCGAAGGCGCGTGACCAGCGGGAAGGAGGAGTCGCTGTGCGCCTGGCGCTGTCCGCGGTAAGCCAATTCGCACGTGTACAGGACGCCATCCTGAGTGCCCAAAGAAAGGCGGGCGGTGCCCAGATCGCCCGACTCGGGTCGCAGATTGATGATCGAGCGCCCGACCTCCATGATCGCCCCATCCCCCAGGATGGCCAGCTCGGTTTCGTCGATGCCAAGCCGCTTCGCCCAATCGGCACGGCTCGGCTCCTGGGGCACGCGACGACTGTCGAGATCGCCAAGCAACTGGAAGCTGATCAACGACGTTCCGGATGGAACGCTCGATCCTGCCTGGACTGTCGCGAGCTTGTGAACTACCAGCCGTGCCGGCGCGTTCTGCTGAAATGTCTGTGATCCATTCCTGGTCGTGACCGTGATCATGGGACTGTTGGCCTCGACCACCTCGCCCTCGGCAACGTGGTAGGCTTCGATGCGGGACTCCTCCGTGACGGCCAGATGGATGAGGCGATACTGCTCGGAGGCGAGGGGTGCAGCCTCGTCGGGCTTGACGAATCGGCGGTAGCGAAAGCCGGCAGCGGGATTGGGAAGCGGCGTTTCGACCTTCGCGGCGGGACGACCCATGCCCATCTCCGGCATGCCCATGGAGGGGATTCCCGCGCCGGGATCGTACCCGAACATTGCATTGAACTGCCCGTCGAGCACCGTGATGCCGCGATGCGGCTCTGCGGAGGTGCCGCGCAGCAGGATCACCTCCACTCGAACGTGCTGGGGGGTGCTTGCTTCGCGCGTGGTCGTGAGCGTCTTGTTCAGGGCCGCGAACATCGCCTCGATACGGTCGTGCGTTGCGGGCAGCGCATCGACGATGAGTGCGTCGCTTGCCGCATCTTCCAGGACCTGCTCCGAGATCGATTCCAGAATGATCGCCGGATCGGTGGGGGTACGTCCGAGATCGGATTCCGAGACGATGCCGACGTCGTGACTCCGGCCGTACTTGTCGGTGTAGTCCTGCAGAAGATAGTAGCGCGTGATGAGTCGCTCGACGAGTTGGCGTGCGGTGCCGCGGTTCATGGTACGCCCGACGGGGTAGGCGCGAACTTCGGTGCCATAGTCGCGCAGGAAGGTCTCGCGGGCTTCCTCGCGCCGCGTGACGAACCCCGGACTGCCGACGGAGGGTGGTGGAGCTTGGGCGACGAGAGACGTCGCAAGAAGGAGAAGCAGAACAACGGGGAGAGGTGTGCGCATGGTGATGATGACTCCGGCGTGGAATGTCATGGGGTGGGCGTGGAGAGATCGAGTGTGGCGTCGACGATCCAGGTGGCGTGGGCGGTTTCGAGGACCAGGCGTCCCTGGTCGTCGTAGGTCCTGCGCGGCGTTGCGGTGGCGAGTGCCTCACCGTCGCGTGCCGGTGCACTGCGCGGCGTGTCGCGCCCGGCGGGTTGTTCTTCGGCGAACGGTGACGGGACGGGTTCGGCAGACGGTTGTGTCGGCGACAGGCGCCCGAGAGCGAAACCGACGGCCAACAGGGCGATCGCCGCGGCGACCTGCATCCACCGCGCGATGCGTGGCGCCGGGAGCGCGACGACCGGAGCGGGAATCGCAAGAGCGGCAACGCGTTCGACGCCGGGCGGTTGCTCGTCGAGCCATTCATGCACGAGTGCCAGTGCCGCGCGGGCCTCCTCGACGCGCGCGCGCAACTCTGCGTCGCTTGCCAAGTCGGCCTCGAATGCGGCCCGCTCCCCGGGCTCAAGGGCATCGGCAAGCCAGAGATCGATGCGCTCGTCGTTCATGGGAGTCTCCTTGCGGCGGAGATGAACACCGGGGAAGGGAAACGAATGGAAACGGAAGCATCCGCTGGCGAACCGACACTTAATTCCTTATTATTGTTTGCTATCATATTGCTATTATTCCTGACTGTGCCCAAGCCGATTTCGTAAATTAGCCATTGCGCGGCAGAGCTGGACACGGACCTGGGTGGGCGGCAGGTCCAGTCGTGCGGCGATCTCCCGGGGCTTGAGGTCCTCCTCGAGTCGCAGGACGACGATGGCGCGCTGCTGGGGCGAGAGGGTGGCCATGGCGTCGCGGACGCATTCGAGGCGGGCGGCGCGGTCGAGCCGCTCGCGGACGTCGGTGTGGACCGGCGGAGCAACCGCGTCGAGATCCTCGGGATCGAGGGGCCTGGGTCGGTTCTTGTCCCGCCGGGCCAGCGAAAGCGCCTCGCGAACGGCAATGGTGCGCAGCCAGGCGGGGAAGCTGCCGCGGCCCGTCCAGGTGCCGAGCCGTTCGGCCAGCCGAAGCAGGGTTTGCTGGGTGGCATCAAGGGCGTCCTCCTCGTGGAGCAGCACGCGGTAGCACCAGGCGTAAATCGAGCTGCGCCAGTCCTGCACAAGCCGCTCGAAGGCCTCCCGGTCGCCGGCGGCGGCGGCTCGTACCAACAGCTCTGGTTCCAAGGGGGCATGGCCATCCATGGGGCGCGTTGGTCCCGACAGAGAGAAAGACGCGGGGAAGGGGCGGGCCGCTAACACGCCGCCCGGCGGAGGAGCACTTTCCCGATTGTCCGCGCCGGTATTTCGTCCCACGGTTGTGTCATTCCGAATCGGGGATGGCTGCTGATGGCGGGAGTTGACAATCCGGGGCAGGGGTCCCTGATCTGGTTTCTGAAGACAACGGCGTTGTTCAACGACCAGTCGGATTCGATCCTGAGTTGGGCCGATGATCGCTCGCGCGAGCGGGCCTACGCGCGGGGGGATGTGATCAGTTTGCTGGGCGACTCGCGCCCGGGCATCTACGTGGTGCGGGACGGTCAGGTGAAGTTGCGCACCTGCTCGGTGGGGGGGAAAGAGAAGATCCTGGACATCGTGGGCCCGGGCGACACGTTCGGGGCGCTGGAGGAGGTGGTGGCGGCGGGCCCGCAAGTGGCCGCCTCGCGGGACATGCTCGCGACGGAGGCGGTGGCGCTGGGTCCGACGGTAGTGGTGGCGTTTCGGTTCGAGGAGTTCCAGGCTCTGGTGGCCCGGCGGCCGACAGTGGTGATGAACGTCAGTCGGGTGCTTGGCCTGAAGCAACGCCGGCTCGAAATCCGCCTGAGTCGGCTGCTGTACCGCAGCAGTCTGGGCAAGGTGGCAGGAGTGCTTGCCGACCTTGCCGAGCGCTTCGGCACGCGGGCAACAGACGGCTCCGTGCTGCTGGACTTCAAGTTGACGCACCAGGAGATCGCCTCGCTGGTGGGCGTCAAGCGCGAGACGGTCTCGGACTGCCTGGGCATTCTGGAACTGCGGGAGCTCGTTCAGTCGAAGCGCTCGCGGATCCGGGTGCTGCGGCCCGAGGTGCTGGACGACATTGTGTGAGCTCTCAGGCCCGACCGATTTCCCGCTTGCGGGTAAGGAACCCGTCGCGCCACGCTCGGGGCATTGAGTCGGGTATGCGCGAAGATGCATGATGCGGGCGGCTTGCCCGTGCGAACGATCAGGAGGAACCGGCCATGTCCGTCGAGAAGGAACGGATGCAGCTCCAGAAGAAGATTCTGGAGATCGACCGCCAGATGGGGCTGGAGGTGGAGAAGACCAAGGGTCGCGTGCCGCGGCTGAAGCCGCCGACGCCATTCCCGATCGGGCTGATCGTGGCGACCGCGGTGCTGTTCGGCGCGTGGATGTTCGGTCCCGGCTTCCTGCCCGCCATGGCCCCGTACAAGATGTGGGTGTTCTACGCCGCCTGCTTCAGCGCCGTCGTCGTGGTGCTGCGGATTGCAATGTGGGCGATGAGCAAGGCGAACCAGCGGCGCACGCGCAACTTCGTCGAGGGCGAGGAGTCCGACAAGGTGCGGCAGCTCCGCCGCCAGCGCGACGAGTTGCAACGGCGCCTGCAGGAACTCAACAAATAGGGACGTCGTTCGTGACCTTGATTCCCCCGATTGACCCCGAGAGCGACGCCGAACGACGCGAGATCGACGCGATCCTCGAGCACTTCGGCGAGCGCAATCGTCCGGGTATCTATGATGTCATCAACTCGCAGCTCAACGTGATCCACTCGCGGGCGCAGTCGGTGATTGGGCTCGCGAGTGTCGTGATCACGGTGACGGGCTTCAGCGGTCGCATCATCGCGGACACGAACCGACCGGCGCAGGCACTCATCATTCTGGGCATCATCCTGGTGGGCATCGGTGCGGCGCTGACCATGACACGCGTCATGCCGGTGCGATGGGTGACGTCGTACATGGACCTGCCGGTGCGCGAGTGGATCCTGACGGCGGTGCGACGGCGCGCGGCCAAGAGCCGCGCCCTGCGCGTGGCGTTGATCTACATGACGGCGGGAATGATCTTCTATCTCTCGTCGATCGCGATCATGCTGCTGTTCCCCGAGGCGACCGAGCTGACGCGCGTCCGCTGAGACCACTCCCGGGTGCCCGCCATGAAGCGCCGCCGCATCCTGATCGGCACGTCGGGTTTCTCCTACGACGACTGGCGCGGGCGATGGTATCCGCCGGAGGTGCCGCGCGGCCTGCTGCTGGAGACCTACGCGTCGGTCTTCGATGCCCTCGAGATCAACGCGACGTACTACGGCACGCCAGCGCCCGGCACGGCGGCCTCGATGGTACGACGCGCGGAAGGGCGCCTGCGGTTCGCGATCAAGGCGCCGGGCGACGTCACGCACCGGCATCGGCTCGACGACGACACGCTCGTTCCGTTCCGACGATTTCTCGAGCCCTTCGAAGAGGCCGCGGTGCTCGATGCGGTCCTGCTGCAGTTCCCGAATGCGTTCCGCAACGGGCCGGCGGGTTGGGAGTTCCTGGGCCGATTGCGGGAGCGGTTTGCGAACCAACCGCTCGCGCTCGAGTTCCGGCACGACTCCTGGGACACGGACGTGGTGGACGCGCGCCTGCGCGAGTTCTCGTGGGCGCGCGTCGCGGTCGATCAACCGCGGCTGCGCGGGTTGTCCTCGGTGGAGCGGCCGCCTGTCGCCGGTGCGCTCGCGTACTTCCGCTTCCACGGGCGCAATGCGGATGCCTGGTACGCGGGCGAGGAGACGAGCGCGCGCTATCGCTACGAGTACTCGAGCGCGGAACTCGAGACGCTTGCGACGCGCGTGCGCGACACGTCGGACGCGGCCGAGACGACGTTCGCGTTCTTCAACAACCATCCGGAGGGCGCCGCGCCGCGCAATGCCGAGGAACTGGCGGCGTTGCTCGAGGTGCCGCTGCGGGGCAGTGGCTATCGGGATCTGTTCAGCCCTTGAAGCGTTCCGCATGGCGCGCGCGCAACGCCGTCAGCGCGTAGAGCGAACCCGTGGCGAGAACGGACCCGCGCGCGGCCGTCGCGTACGCGGCGGCGATGTCGAGACCATCGGCGGGGGAGAGCGCACACTCGGCCTCGACGCCCAGCGCGTTGGCCGTGCTCGCAAGGTCCTGCGGCGTTGCACCGCGCGTGCCGGGCAGCGGGAAGCACACGGCGCGCACGATGGTATCCCGGCCGGCGGCCTCGAGCAACGCGCGCGCGAAGGCCTCGCGATCCTTGTCGCGGTTCATCCCCCACAGCAGGACGAATGGCCCCGCTGCCACGGGCGCAAGTGTGGCGAGATTTCGGCCAAGAGCCGCGGCGCTGAGCGGACAGTGCGCTGCGTCGATCACCAGCGGCGGCGTGCCCGCGTGCACCTCGAGTCGACCGGGCCACTCGACTGTGGCAGCGGCGTGCGCGAGCGCGTGAACATCGAGCGAGCGACCGATCTGCCGGAGAAACAACTCCGCCGTGCGGACGGCGATACCGAGGTTCGCGGCCTGGAAGTCGCCCGGCAACGCGAGCATCAACTCATCGACACCTGAGTCCAGATGCACGCGCACGCGTTGGCCATGCGGGAAGGCATCGAGAACTTCGACAGGACACGGCTCGACGAGCGGCGCGCCGACTTCATGGGCACGAGCGACGATCGTCGCATGCGCGTGTGCGCGGCGTTCGTCGAACGGGGTGAACACCACCGCCGGCACACCCGGCTTCAGAATACCGGCCTTCTCGAGCGCGATTGCCTCGATCGTATTGCCGAGCACGTGCATGTGGTCCATACCGATGGGCGTGATGGCGCACACGCGGGGCGCGACGACGTTGGTGCAATCGAGCCGCCCGCCGAGGCCGACCTCCAGAACGCCGGCCTCGACGCCAACGAACTCGCGAAAGGCCAGCGCGGTGAGTACCTCGAAGACGGTGCGCAGCCACGTCTTGTCGCGGGACGGATGCGGCTCGCGCTGGTCGAGCATTGGTTCGAGGCGTTCGAGGGCCCGCTCGAATTCCCCGAGCGTCCACGCGCGTCCGTCGAAGCGAAAGCGCTCGCCGTAGTGATCGAGATGCGGCGACGTGAAAAGGCCCGTGCGCAATCCATGCGCGCGCAGGATCGACTCGACGAGTGCACAGGTCGAGCCTTTGCCTTTCGTGCCGGCGACGTGAATCCACGGCGTCGCATCCTGCGGATTGCCGAGTCGGCCGAGCCATCGGCGGAAACCCGCGAGGTTGTACTCCTCGTCGCTGTAGGTGCGCGCGCGGGGTTGGCGTTCGAGATCGGTGAGTCGGTCGAGGATCGTCACGGACGGAGAGGGCTCACTCGCGGGGAAGGACGACGACGCCGGCCGCGGTCTTCTGTCGATACTGGCCGGCGAGCTGGCCACACGCGCCGCTGACATCCAGCGCCTTCGACCAGCGGATGTTGCACGTGATGTTGGCGGCGCGGATGGTTTCGCTGAACTCCTCGACGACGTTGTCCGCGGGACGCTGGTAGGGCAGCGAAGGATCCGGGTTGAACGGAATGATGTTCACCTTCGTCGGAATGCCGTGGACCAGTCGGATGATCTGGCGCGCGTGCCGCAGCGAATCGTTGACGCCGGCGAGCAACACGTACTCGAAGGTGATGCGGGATCCTCCACGCAGGGGATAGCGGCGACACGCGGCGAGCAGCTCGTCGAGCGGATAGCGGCGCGTGATCGGCATGATGGTCTCGCGCTCTTCCTGCGTCGTTGCGTTCAGGCTGATCGCCAACATCACGTCGGTGCCGGACCGCGCCAGTTCATCGAGGCCCGGCAGGATGCCGCTCGTCGAGACGGTAATTCGCCGCGGCGACAGGTCCATGCCCTCGTGATCGATCAGGATGCGCAGCGCCGGCAGCAGGTTCTCCGTGTTGAGCAGCGGCTCGCCCATGCCCATGAAGACCAGGTTGCGCAGGATGCGGCCATCGTTCTGCTGGGTCAGATAGTGTCGCGCATAGAGTGCCTGGTCGACGATCTCGTCCACGGTCATCTGACGGAAGAAGCCATTCTTGCCCGTCACGCAGAACTTGCAGTCCACCGCACAGCCGACTTGCGAGCTGACGCACAGGGTCATCTTCTCCCGATCCGCGCCCGCGCCGGGCATCAGCACCGACTCGACCTTTCGACCGTCGGCCAACTGGAAGAGAAACTTCACGCTGCTGTCGGCAGAGGGCTTCTCCGCCAGCACCTGTTCGACGCCGCCGAAGCAGGTGTGCTCCGCCAAGAAGGCGCGGAACTCCTTCGGGACATTGCGCATCGAGTCGAAGTCTCGGATGCCCTTCTTCTGCACCCAATGGAAGACCTGCTTGGCCCGAAATGCCGGGAAGTTGTGCCCAGCGAGAAACGAAACCAGTTCCTCCTGAGAGAGCGCTCGGAGTCGAGGTTTCGGATCGGTGGAAGGGGTAACGTTCATGCGCGTGTGGTAACGGAGGCCTCCGAGCCCCTGCAATGGAAGCCTTCAGGTGTGGGAGTAGTGGCTTGTTCACTTCCTTCCTTAAGAGAACGTCGTCATAGTAGGGGGTGTGAAAGAGCGAGTAAACGGGCTGGACTGCTGAGAAGACAGGAGTTGATCTGCCGCTTGGGCTGCATAAGGCCGGGCAACAACTGTGAGGGGCTGGGGAAAACTGTGGGCAAGATATCGGATGGTCGTTGTTTGCAGGACGTCTTCTGTGAAGTCCTGTGAAATGCGGGCAGGAATCGCTCGGTGGAACTCAGGGCTTTGAGGCTTGTGGACTTGGAGCTGTGGGCGAGGATTGGCCAAGCAGGAGTCGTTCAGGATTTTATCCACAAGGTTTGTCCCCAGACCTGTGAGAAACTCCGCCGTCGGAAAGCCGGTCTTTAAATACAGCAATATCAGCACTCTATAGTTTGTCCGGGTCTCTGAATGACACAGTTTCAGCCGTTGCCGGGGGGATGCCTGTGGATAACTTTGGGTCCTGCTGGGTGAAAAAGTCCGGCACGACGTGGGGTCGATGCAGCCTCTGTTCGGCTCATCAATCGTTGGGGTTGACCGGTTTGGCTGCAGGGTGTCGCATCGCCGGGAGGCAAGGCGCTTGCCCCGAATCGAGGCCATGAACGACTCCGGCACACCATCTCTTCCCCGACGGCGGGCGCAACGATGCTCGGACGGCTCCTGCTTCCCGAAATCGAGGAAATGGTGCGCAACCGCCAGTTCCGCCAGCTCAAGGAAACCTTGAGCGAGCTGCCGGTTCCCGACCTCGCCGAACTCATCTCCGATCTTGAAGAGAGCGACCTCGTCGTCGTCTTCCGACTCTTGTCGAAGGACGTCGCCACAGAGGTCTTCGAGTACCTCGACTTCCCCGAGCAACAGGCGCTGCTCGATTCGCTACGCGGCGAGCAGATTCGGCACATCCTCGAAGAGATGTCGCCGGACGACCGCACGCAACTGCTCGAGGAACTGCCGCCCAAGGCCGCCCAGCGCCTGATCCTGATGCTCTCGCCCGAGGAGCGCCAGGTCGCCCAGACACTCCTCAATTATCCCGAGGAGAGCGTCGGGCGCACGATGACGCCCGACTACATCTATCTGAAGCCGGCGATGACGGTCGAGCAGTCGCTCGCCAAGATTCGTCGCCTCGGCATCAACCGCGAGACCGTCTACGCGCTCTACGTGATCGACCAGGACCGGCGCCTGATCGGCACCGTCAGTCTGCGCGAACTCGTCACGTCGCCGCTCGATGCCACCGTCGCCGACGTCATGGAGGAGGCGGTCATCTCCGTGACGGCCACGACGGACCGCGAAGAGGCCGCCGACCTGTTCAAGAAGTACGACCTGATCGCGTTGCCCGTCGTCGATCGCGACAGCAAGCTGCTGGGCATCGTCACGTTCGACGACATCATGGACATCGTCGAACGCGAGCACGACGAGGACGTCCAGCTCCAGGCTGCCGTCCTGCCGACCGAGGATCCGTATCTGACGGCCAGGTGGACGTCGCTTGTTCGGCGTCGCGTTCCGTGGCTCGCCGCGCTGCTGGTCGCCGAATCCGGCGGCGCGGTGCTGCTCAGCCGCTATGAAGACTTCCTGCAGGCCGAGATCGCGCTCGCGCTCTTCCTGCCCGTGATGATCGCCACGGGCGGCAACACAGGCACACAATCCGCCGCGCTCGTGATTCGCGCGATTGCCACGGGCGAGGTTGCCATCTCCGATGGATGGAAGCTGCTTGCGCGCGAGATGGCCGTCAGCACCATGCTCGCGCTGCTTCTGGGCATCCTGTCGATTCCCCTCGTGCTCTTCGTCGCCCCGGACAAACCGCTCATCGCCGTCTGCGTGGGCCTCGGGCTCGCGGCCATCGTCACCATCTCGAACCTGTGCGGCGCGCTGCTGCCCCTGCTGTTCAAGAAACTCCGCATGGACCCGGCGCTCATGTCCGGGCCCTTCATCGCCACCATGATGGACGTCGTCGGCCTCTACGTCTACCTTCGCATCAGCATGGCGATTCTGCTCAACTGATTGGCCGCGCGACGAATCGGCCCGGCGGCAACGTCGCCGATACATTCTCCACGTCGCGACGACCGCGCACCTGGAACGCGTAGGCCTCGTAGTGGACGTCGAAGTAGTCGCGCGACTTCGTCGGATTCGACAGCGCCACGCTCATCCGATAGCGCCCCGGCAGAAAGGGCAACGACGCCACGCGCGCGCGCACCGTGTGCCGGCCCTCGATGTCCCGCAGCGCAAGGCCCTGCAGCTCCGTCCCCTGCCAACCCATCCGCAATCCCTCGAGGCCCGCGTAGCCCAACTCGACCTGCAATGCCGCGATGCGCCGGCGCGCCGTGAAACGCACCTCGATCGTGCACGGCCGCCCCGAGTGCAGCACCGTCGTGCGTCGGCCCTGCTCGTCCAGCAGCGCAACCTCCTCGATGACCGCGTCGCCGCCGCCAAGTCGCACGCCGCGCGGCGACGATGCCATCACCAGGCTGCGCCGCTCGTCGGTCCAATCGACCTCGTCCATCGCAACGTCGTGCACATCGCCGCCGGTCGCCGGTCCGAGCAACGCCTCGACGTAGTTCGGCAGCACGTCGTCGAGTGGCCCGTGCGCCACCACGCGCCCCTGATCCAGCCACAGCACGTCGTCGGCAACCAGCTCCACCTGCGGCACGAAGTGACTGACGAAGAGGATCGTGCGACCCTCGGCACGAAACTCCGCGATGCGGCGAAAGCACTTCGCCTGGAACGCCGCGTCGCCCACTGCGAGCACCTCGTCGACGAGCAACGTCTCCGCGTCCGAGAACACCGCCAGCGCGAACCCCAGCCGCACGATCATCCCGCTCGAGTAGCGCTTCATCGGCGTGTGCACGAACGGGCCGAGTTCGCAGAAGTCCAGCACCTCGTCGAGCCGCGCCAGAATCTGCGCGCGCGACATGCCGAGCAGCGAACCCTGCAGGAAGATGTTCTCCATCCCGGTAAGCTCGAGCTGGAAGCCCGCACCCAGCTCGAGCAGCGCCGCCACGCGCCCGCGCACGGCGAGCCGGCCGCCCGACGGCACGCCGATCCCCGCCACCAGTTTCAGCAGCGTCGACTTGCCCGAGCCGTTCGCTCCCACGATCGCCAGGCTTCGGCCCATCGGCAGGTCGAACGACACATCGTGCAACGCGTCGAACGTGGTCGTCTGCGAGCGTGCAAACCCGCCCTTCAGCACCAGCTCCTTCAAAGACGTCGCCGTCGCCGTGTGCAGCACGAAACGCTTCGACACGCGATCGGCTTGCAGCGCCAGCGTCATCGGCCGCGCCCCTCCGCCAGCGCATCGTCCAGCCGCACGCAATCGTCGAGCCCGAGCGTTTCGGGGCGCTGCTGCGGATCGAGGCCCGCCGCGCCGATCGCGCGCTCGGCCTGCTCGCGCGTGCCCACAAGTTGCGCCAGCGTCATCGCGTTTGCCAGCGTGCGCCGCCGATGCTGGAAGATGCCGTGCACCAGCGCGTGCAGCCTCTCCTTGTGCGCGCGGTCGCGCACGAGCGGCGTCGCCTTCGGCGCCAACACGACCACCGCCGACTGCACCTTCGGCGGCGGCACGAACTCCGACGGCCCCAGCCGCATCACGATGCGCGCGTCGTACTCGAAGGCCAGCTTGTACGTCAGCGCGCTCGAGCGTCGCGTCGCCGGCCCGGTCGCAATGCGCTCCGCCACCTCGAGCTGCACCATCACGACGATGCGCTCCCACGGCAGCGTGCTGTCCACCAGGCGAAACAGGATCGGCGCCGTGATCTGGTACGGCAGGTTGCCGACGGCGACGAGCGGCCCGTCGGCCGGCTCGTGCGGAATCGCCTCGTCGAGGTTCACCTTCAGGAAGTCGGCGTAGTGCACGCGCAGGTTCGGCGCATGCGTCACCAGCGTGCGATGCCAGTCGGCGAGTGCCGTGTCCTTCTCGACGGCGACGACGGCGCCCGCGCGCCGCGCCAGCTCGAACGACAGGTTGCCGAGCCCCGCGCCGATCTCCAGCACGCGATGCTGCGGCGTCAGCAGGCAGAACTCGGCGATCTGGCGCGCGTGACCGCGGCTGCGCAGAAAGTGCTGGTCCTTGTGCTTCGACGGGCGAAAGCCGACGCGGTTCAGCAGTTCGCCGATCGAAGGAAATTCGAACTCTTCGCTCATGTGCGTGCCTCGCCCGACGCGGCGTTGCGCGTGGCAAGCCGGGCCGCCAGACGAATCGCCGCGCGCATGCTGCCCGTGCGTGCCAATCCCCGGCCCACCAGATCGAACGCCGTGCCGTGGTCCGGCGACGTCCGCACGATCGGCAACCCGAGCGTCACGTTCACCGCCTCGTCGAACGCCAGCGTCTTCACCGCGATCAACCCTTGGTCGTGGTACAACGCCAGCACTGCGTCGAACCGTCCGTGGCGCGCATCGTGGAACACGGTGTCGGGCGGCCACGGCCCGCTCAGGTCCATGCCCTCGGCGCGCGCGCGCTCGACCACCGGTCGCAGCAACTCCTGCTCCTCGTCGCCGAACAGGCCGCCTTCGCTTGCGTGCGGGTTCAATCCGCACAGCGCCACGCGCGGCCGCTCGCATCCGAGCCGGCGCACGAAGGCCTCCAGATGCCGCGCGCGCCGCAGCAACATCTCGCCGTCGGCGATCAGGTCGAACACGCGCCGCAACGGCACATGAATCGTCGCCAGCGCCACGAGCAAACCGCCGCCCGCGAACGCCATCGTCGGGTCGTCCACGCCGCACAACGCCGCCAGCATCTCCGTGTGGCCCGGGTGCGGACTGCCGGCAAGGTGGATGCCCTCCTTGCTCAGCGGCGCCGTCACCAGCGCGTCGATCGTTCCCGCGCGCGCCTCGGCCACCGCGCACTCGATCGCCGCCATGGCAATGGCTCCGTGCCGCGCGCTCGTGCGTCCCAACTCCGCCGGCGCGCCCGCTTCCGGATCCGCCGTTTCGACGATGCGCGATCCCCGCGGCAGCAGGTGCTGCTTTGCCACCACGATGTGCTGGCGCCAGAGAGCCTCCGGGCCGAACAGCACGAACTCGCGGTCCGCCTCCGACTCCTCGGTCGCGGCCCGCAGGGCCACCTCGGGCCCGATTCCGCCCACGTCTCCGATCGTGATCCCGATGCGCATCGTCGCCGTCGCGTCCTCCGCTGCCGCCTGCCTAGGCTCCCCCCGCGCATGGCACAAGCCTCTTGTGCCCCGCGGCACGCGGCGCCCACAACGGCCCCGCATTCCACAAGGATCCCTCGCGCCGATGACCACGCCCCAAGACGACGTCCACGCCCTGTTCGCCACGCTCGACCGCCTGCTCGACGGCATGATCGACCAGCAGCGCGCCAAGGTGCTGCGCACGGCCCAGCGCCTGCGGCCCAACGTCACCGACGACGACCTGTTCGATCCCCACAGCATCCCGGAAATCGCCGACCATCCCGGCTTCACCTTCGAGGACGGCCTGCTCGCCGGCCTCGTCGCCGCCCGCGTCGCCATCACGCGCGAGACGGGCGAGTTCGTGCGGGAGAAGGGGAAGTAGATATTGGTTATTAGTTGTTGGATGTTAGTTGTTAAGAGCGCAGGAGCTGTAAATAGGAATTGTCCACACAGATCAAATTCCTATTCACTAATAAGCCGCCGTCTTCATCCTTCTGCCCTCTGCGTTCTGCCTTCATCCTTCTGCCCTTTCACCGCTCCTCCTCCTTCACAATCAGGGCGCCTTCGCCGACGACGCGGCCGTCCGCGTCGGTGACGGTCAGGATGATCGGTACGCCCGGGCGGGCCGCTTCGCCGCGCGCGATCGCCTCGCGGAACATCGCCGCGCGCACCTCGTCGGCCACCTCGCGCGCGTCGCGCGGACACAGCTCCAGCATTCGCCGCAGGTAGCGCGGCAGGAAGGCCTGGTGGGCGCGTCGCGCGCCCGCCGCCGCCGGCAACGCGGCATAGGCCGCCATCTCGCCCGCCGCGCCGAAATGCACGCCGCGCACGTCCACCTCCGGGTGCGCGCGATTCCACTTCCACACGGCCCGCGCCAACTCCACCACGGGCAGCCGCGCCAGGTCCGCGCCGGCCACGCTGTGCGCGCGTCCGCCGCCGCCCAGCATCGGCACGTACGCCGTCGCGCGCGCCTCCGCCAGCCCCTCGTCGCCTGTTGCCAACGCGCCGAGCGTTGTCGCGATTCCGCGTCCGCGCGCCACCACGTTGTTGCCGCCCGCCGCCGCGCGCCAGGCCACCTCGCCCTCGCGCGCCAGCTCGCCCAGCCACATGCCCTCGATCATTCCCTGCACGACGCACGGCGTGGCCGGTCCCACGTCGTCCATCGCGGCCAGCGGCGCGTCAAACAACGCCACCCATTCCGCCACGACGTCCAGCCCACCGTCGCGCCAGGCCACTTGGGCGCCGCCCACGGCCACGGCCTCGTCGACGATCCCTTCCAGCCGCGCGTCCAGCCCTCCGCCCCCCAGCGCCCCGGCCACCACCTCCGGCCACCGCCCCGTCGGGAACGCCGCCTCCAGCCCCACCGTGTCGGTCCACTCCACCAGCGATCCATCCGTGATCCAGACGCCCATCGTGTGTGCTGCTGCCATGGTGCCGTGTGCTCCCGTTGCCGTGCGGTCAGGTGTTGACGCGCTGCATCGTGCCCCGCGCGCCCCTGCGACTCAAGCGCCTTTCCCGCCCGCCCGGTTGGCTCCCGCCGCGGCTGCTCGAAGGGAGCGCGGGCGTCCCGCCCGCCGCACCGATTGCCTGTTTCACGTGAAACCGCGAAGAAGACAAAGAAATAGCGAAACACCGTTTGGGCTTGCAACGTCGCTTTCTGTATGATATACTATCTACGGAGCAAAGCGGAGAAAAGTTGGGGATTGACCGCAGAATCCACAGAGCGAAGAACGAGAGCCGTGGCCGCAACGAGCAGGAGGCGGTTGGGGATTGACCGCAGAATCCACAGAGCGAAGAACGTCAATCTTGCCACCGTCGACGACCCCGAGGTTGGGGATTGACCGCAGAATCCACAGAGCGAAGAACGAAATACTCCGTTTCCCGCACGGCGGAGAAGTTGGGGATTGACCGCAGAATCCACAGAGCGAAGAACCCACACGTCAGGCGCCTCCCCCCGACGCATGTTGGGGATTGACCGCAGAATCCACAGAGCGAAGAACCTTCGCGTAGGAGTTGTTGTCGGTGACGTGGGTTGGGGATTGACCGCAGAATCCACAGAGCGAAGAACCCCACGTCGTCGGGTCGGGGCGATGAGTCAGTTGGGGATTGACCGCAGAATCCACAGAGCGAAGAACCACACTCAGATACAGCCCCCACCGATCCCAGTTGGGGATTGACCGCAGAATCCACAGAGCGAAGAACCAGAGAGCCGTCAGCCTTCTTGAGAAAGACGTTGGGGATTGACCGCAGAATCCACAGAGCGAAGAACCGCTCGAATGACGGCTCAACGCTAGCGACCGTTGGGGATTGACCGCAGAATCCACAGAGCGAAGAACACCCCCGCCAACGCACCAGCCGTCCCATTCGTTGGGGATTGACCGCAGAATCCACAGAGCGAAGAACAAAGGATACCAGCACACACCCTCATGACAAAGTTGGGGATTGACCGCAGAATCCACAGAGCGAAGAACACACTCCCGACATGGAATCGCACCGCACCAGTTGGGGATTGACCGCAGAATCCACAGAGCGAAGAACGCGGCCAGACCACGCACCATCGAGGTCAATGTTGGGGATTGACCGCAGAATCCACAGAGCGAAGAACCAGAACCAATGGAAGGTGACGCATGGACACGTTGGGGATTGACCGCAGAATCCACAGAGCGAAGAACTGCGCCCAAGTCGGCACCGGGGCCGATCTTGTTGGGGATTGACCGCAGAATCCACAGAGCGAAGAACGGCAGATTCTCCCGCACCAGGTAGACCCTCGTTGGGGATTGACCGCAGAATCCACAGAGCGAAGAACAAGCAACCGGCGGCGACGCGGCACGAGGGCGTTGGGGATTGACCGCAGAATCCACAGAGCGAAGAACACCACGGTCGAGGACGGCGGGCTTGCCGAGGTTGGGGATTGACCGCAGAATCCACAGAGCGAAGAACGCCGCGTGCGAGGCGATGCCGGAGGCAACCGTTGGGGATTGACCGCAGAATCCACAGAGCGAAGAACCGCCAGCAGGAGCGAACCACGCCAAGTGTCGTTGGGGATTGACCGCAGAATCCACAGAGCGAAGAACACCTTGCTCCGTTCGTTCGTGGTTCCCGACGTTGGGGATTGACCGCAGAATCCACAGAGCGAAGAACCCGCCGCGGAACGGACGCCTGAGCGTGGTCGTTGGGGATTGACCGCAGAATCCACAGAGCGAAGAACCCACCCTGAACCGCACAGAACCGCGGATTTGTTGGGGATTGACCGCAGAATCCACAGAGCGAAGAACCCACGGCGTCAGCGTCACCACCGCCGTCCCAGTTGGGGATTGACCGCAGAATCCACAGAGCGAAGAACATCTGCTCTCATCGCTTGCTGCCCACCACAGTTGGGGATTGACCGCAGAATCCACAGAGCGAAGAACATGAAGGCATCGTGGACTCGTCTCCACAGCGTTGGGGATTGACCGCAGAA
>JAHCAW010000089.1 GCA_019634695.1 Candidatus Sumerlaeia bacterium | reverse complement strand
CGCTCTGCGCGTTGCTGGAGAAGTCGATCGCGGCCGAAAGCGAGAACAAGTCGGCCCGCACCGTGTAGCCGCCCGAGGAAGAGACCGACCAGGTGCCCACGCCCTTGCTGCCGTCGGGCAGCATCGCCACCGCGATCCCGTTGGATTCGGACTCGATCGTCATGTACTGGTCGTTCATCCGTTGCGTGCCGGAGTTGCTGCTGCCGTTGGCGCTGTAGTGGCGGAACCAGTTCCCGCGCGCGCTCGCCACAGAAGTGGAGTAGGCCTGCCAGGACACCACGAAATCCCCCGAGGAGGAGATTCCCGCGTGCGGGTGCAGCACGGTGGTGGTGAAGGAGTTCGAGGCGGAGTTTGCAAGGAAGATGCGTTGGCCGGCGGCGTTGTATTTGGCGACCGCAACGGTCGGGTTCGAACCCGTCAGGGCCACGACGACGAACTCGCCGCTGGCGTTGATCGCCACATCGGGCCAGCGCGGTTGTGTGGAAGAGTCGAACGTCGTGATGGCGGCGAATTCGCTGCCGATCTTCGTGCCATCGGCCGCAAACCGCTGACCGCTGATTGAGTAGATCGTGTGCGAGCGATTCCAGACGACGACGAACTGGCCGTCGGGGGCCACCGCGACCGCCTGTTCGGCGTTGGCGCCTTTGAAGTCCGTGTTGCATGTGATGAGCGCACCGCTGAGTTGCGCGTTACTGGCCAGGCGCTGCGCCACGATGGTATTCGTCGGCCCGTCGCCCCAAGCGATCACGTAGCGCCCGAGTCCGTCCACGCCGATCGACGGACGGACGTACAGGAACGGACCCGGGTAGTTCGCCGACACCTGGAAATCGGTGCGCTTGACCGTGTTGTTCGCGTTGTAGGCCTTCGCCCAGATGCGCCAGTTATGCGCCGAGGCGGCGCCGCTCGCGTACTGGTACCAGGTCACCATCCAGTCGCCGTTGGGCGCGATGGCAACGCGAGGGTGGGCCTTGGTGACGCCGCTGCTGACGCCGCTGACGGTGATCTCGGCGGTTTGCGGTGTGCCGTCGGCGGCGAACTTGCGCGCCACGATCTGCTCGCCGTTGCGGCTCCAGACAACGATGAAGTTGCCCGAGCCGTCCATTCCCACATCGGCCAGAATCTCGTCATTGTCCGAGGCTGTCACGACTGTGAACGGCGCACCATCAAAGGAGACTGCACCGTGCGTAATCGTCCCGAACATCAGCACGACCGACATGATCGCACCAACAAGCCCCCGTCGACCCCCCCGATATCTCATGATTGCTTCCTTGGCGAAGGTGTGGACTGCCAGTGCCGGGGCAAGATAGAGAGCTCGCCCGGCACAGGCACGACCCCTCACTTCACCGACGACATGGCAATCCACTGGGGCGGCCGAATCAGGGCAATGCCAGTTGAGGGGGTGCGAAGTCCCTCGGCGCTTCGGCCCCATAAAAATAGCCCAAGCGCGACCCGCCACAGGCGCGGCCCCCGTCCCAAGCTCTCAGGACCTCAATGGCCGTGGCCGGCCTTGCGCTCGCGGAAACGCCCCTCGGTCAGGAACCGCACCACCAGCCGGCGCGAGCGGCTGTGCAGCGGCAGCGTCGTGTGGCGCAGCGGCACCAACGCGAAGTCCCGCATCCCCGGCAGGATCGTTTCCTCGACGGAGACCGTGAAGTCGTTGTCGCCCGTTACCAGACGATTGAATCCATTGGGTTTGCCGGAGCCTCCGGCGATGACGGCGAACTCGGTGGGGGCGGTCAGGGCGCCGGCGCGTTCGGCCAGGCCGCGCTCGCCGCGTCGCAGTTGTCGGGAGCACCGACCCCAGATTGCCGGGAACAGCCACCCCAGCCGGCCGTCGAGCCAGTCGGCCAACTGGGCCCCGCGATTCGGCGGCCCCAGCATTACCACGCGCCCCAGCCGTGGCAGGTCGTGATGCGTGGCCGCCCACCGCAGCACGATCCCGCCCAGCGAGAAGGCGACCACATCCACCTCTTCCTCGCCGAGACTCTTCAGCCACTCGGCCAGCCGGGCGGCGTTGTCCGGAATGTCGCGCCGCCACGAAGCATAGCGGAAGATGCGAGGTTGAAAGCCGGCGCGGCGCAGCGTCCAGGCCATCGGCCAGAAGAGCGGATGGGCCGGAACGAGAAGGGGCGGCAGCAGGACAACAGTGCGGCGCGGTGCCGGCGGCTCGTCGTTGGGCGGGGGAGTGGCGGGTGCGTCGGTCATGCGAGACCCTTGGCAGCAGCCGTCTTACCGCGTCGAGCGCAAACAGCGTGGGGTGCGCCGCAACCCGGTCGGAAGACGCGCAAGGACACAGGCAAAAAAAAGAGCGAAAGTTTTCCCCGTTCCCACTTGACAGCCGGGGGGGTCGTTCCTACATTCCGCGCCCCTGCCGCATGAGGGTTCGCCCTCTGCGCAGCATTTGCGGGTCGCGGAGTCCCTCCCCGCGACATGGTCTCCCCGGAGGCTGACCGCGAAAGAGAGAGAAACCGGAAGTCGAGGGCGCCTTCCGTCGCGGTTCGCCCGCCACCCTTGCGTCCGGGCGCGGCCGTTGTGCAGGTTCCGACCGTTTCTCTCTCTGACCAAGCAGCCGAATGAGGCCCGGATGGCCCGCCGCCGAGAACTTCTCGGGGGGGAGGCGGACCGGGGCGAATCGGTCTGGATGGGACCCCGCTCGCGGGACCCCCGGGCCGCACCCGAAGACCTGGACTGAAGTCCCAAAAGACTCTCGAATCCTCACGAAGTCGGAGGCCACAATGGCGAAGGAAGTCTTCAAGCGGGATAAGCCGCACGTCAACGTCGGCACCATCGGGCACATCGACCATGGCAAGACCACGCTGACGGCCGCGATCTCGCGCTGCCAGTCGAACAAGGGCTTGGGCACCAAGGTCGACTTCGATCAGATCGACAAGGCGCCGGAAGAGAAGGAACGCGGCATCACGATCAACACGGCCCACATCGAGTACGAGACCGAAAAGCGCCACTACGCGCACGTGGACTGCCCGGGTCACGCCGACTACATCAAGAACATGATCACCGGTGCCGCCCAGATGGACGGTGCCATCCTCGTCGTCGCCGCCACCGATGGCCCGATGCCCCAGACCCGCGAGCACGTCCTGCTGGCCAAGCAGGTCAACGTGCCCCGCATCGTCGTCTTCCTCAACAAGTGCGACATGGTCGAGGACAGCGAGCTGCTCGACCTGGTCGAGATGGAAGTCCAGGAGCTCCTGGCGTTCCACAGCTTCGACCAGTTCGGCGACGTGCCGATCATCCGCGGCTCGGCCCTGAAGGCCCTCGAGGGCGAGGACAGCGAGTACGGCATCCAGTCGATCGAGCGCCTGATGAATGCGATCGACACCTTCATCCCCGAGCCGGTCCGCGAGATCGACAAGGACTTCCTGATGCCGATCGAGGACGTGTTCTCGATCTCGGGCCGCGGCACGGTCGTGACCGGTCGCTGCGAGCGCGGCATCCTGAAGAAGATGGGCGAAGCCGAGATCGTCGGCCTGCGCGAGACGCGCAAGACCGTCGTCACGGACGTCGAGATGTTCCGCAAGCTGCTGGACGAGGCGCGCGCCGGCGACAACGTCGGTCTGCTGCTCCGCGGCACCGCCAAGGAAGACGTCGAGCGCGGCATGGTTATCGCCAAGCCCGGCTCGATCAAGCCGCACACGAAGTTCAAGGCCTCGGTGTACGTGCTCAAGAAGGAGGAAGGCGGCCGTCACACGCCGTTCTTCAAGGGATATCGCCCGCAGTTCTACTTCCGCACGACAGACGTGACCGGCCAGGTGATCCTGCCCGAGGGCGTCGAGATGGTCATGCCGGGCGACAACATCGACATCGAAGTGAACCTGATCACGCCGATCGCCATCGAGAAGGAACTGCGCTTCGCCATCCGCGAAGGCGGTCGCACCGTCGGTGCCGGCGTCGTCACCGACATCATCGAGTAAGCCGAACCCAGTATCGGGGCGGCGGTTCCGCAAAGGGCCGCCGCCCCGTTCGTGTCCACCGCCGGCACCACCCGAACGAGGTAAGTTCATGTCGCGCCAGATCATTCGCATCAACCTGCGGTCCTTCGACTCGCGGCTGCTCGACTCCTCGGTGGGATCGATCGTCGACACCGCGCGCCAGACCGGCGCAACGGTGGCCGGTCCGGTTCCGCTGCCGACACGTGTCCGCCGCTTCACCGTCCTGCGCTCGCCGCACGTCGACAAGAAGTCGCGCGAACAGTTCGAAATGCGCCAGCACAAGCGCCTCATCGACCTGGTCGAGTACACCCAGAAAACCCTGGACGAACTTCAGAGCCTGGACCTTCCCGCGGGCGTGCACGCGGAAATCAAGCTGACCCAGCCTTCGCGCTGACCAATGGCCCGCCCCCGCGGATTCCAGAAGGGTTGAAGAACATGCCCCTCGGACTACTAGGCAAGAAACTGGGGATGACCCAGATCTTCGACGAGTCGGGATCTCTCGTTCCCGTCACCGCGATTCTCGTGGGACCGAACTTCGTCCTGCAGAAGCGCGACATCGAGAAGGACGGCTACGTCGCCGTCCAACTCGGCTTCGACGAGAAACCCGAGCGCCGGGCCAACAAGCCCGAACTCGGACGCGCCCGTCTCGCAGACGCGCCGCCCTGCTACTTCCTGCGCGAGTTCCGCGGCGATGCCGCCGACGGGCTCGAGGTCGGACAGCGCTTGGGTGTCAACGACGTCTTCGCCGACGGCGACAAGGTCGATATCATCGGCACGTCGAAGGGACGCGGCTTCACCAGCGTCCGCAAGCGTCACAACAGCCGGCCGGGACCGAAGTCCCACGGCTCGATGTACCACAATCGCCCTGGTTCCGGCGGCGCGAGCTCGTATCCGTCGCGCACCTTCAAGGGCAAGCCGAACCCCGGTCGCATGGGAGGCACGCGCGTCACCGCGCAAAACCTCCTCGTCATCCGGCGCGACGCCGACAAGAACATCCTGTTCGTCCGCGGCTCCGTCCCCGGCGCCACGAACGGCTACGTCATGGTGCGCAAGCGCACCAAGTGACGGACCACCCAACCGAGTCCCCGCATTCCGAGGCTGCAAGATGCCAACCATCACGGTGAAGAAAATCGACGGAACGGACGCGGCCAGCCTTGAGCTGTCCGAAAAGGTCTTCAACGCGCCGCAGAATCGCGTGCTGGTGCGCGAGGCCGCCAACGCCTTCCTGTCGAACCAGCGCCAGGGAACCCACGCCACCAAGACCCGAGCACTGGTCAGCGGCGGCGGCAAGAAGCCCTGGAAGCAGAAGGGCACCGGCCGCGCCCGTCAGGGCAGTATCCGCGCGCCCCAGTGGCGCGGCGGCGCGATCATCTTCGGGCCCCAGCCGCGCGACTATCGCGAGAAGGTCAACCGCAAGAAGCGTCAGGCAGCGCTGCGCGCCGTCCTGTCGGCCCGCGCCGCCGATGGTGCCCTGCTCGTCGTCGAGAGCCTGGACCTCGGCGCCAAGCCCAGCACGAAAGCGGTGGTGCAACTCGTCGAGAGCCTGGGCGCCAACGGCCGCGTCCTGTTCATCACCGAGGACGTCAAGCCGACCTTCCTGCTCTCGGCCCGCAACCTGCCCTACGTCGAGGTCACGCCCGTGGACGAGTTGAACGTCTACAGCCTGCTCGTCGCCGACACGGTGGTGCTCACCCGCGCGGCCGTCGCCGTCATCGAGGAGCGTGCCCAATGAAGAACCCCTACGACATCCTGGTCCGCCCGCTGATCACCGAGCGCGCCCTCGCCGAGCAACTGCTCAACAAGTACACCTTCGAGGTCGCCATCTCGGCGAACAAGAAGGAGATCAAGACCGCCGTGGAGAAGGCCTTCGGCGTCAAGGTGCTCGACGTGAACACCACGACGAAGAAGGGCGTGACGGTGGTTCGTTTCGGCCGCCGTCCCGGCAAGAAGGCCGACGTGAAGAAGGCCATCATCACCCTGGCCCCTGGCCAGGCACTCGAATACACGTAAGGAACGCGGCCCCCGCCGAGCGGAGAACCGACCCATGGGAATCAAGAAGTTCAAGCCCTACACGCCCTCGCGGCGCTCGATGACCGTGAACTCCTTCGAGGAGATCACCACGGACAAGCCCGAGCGCTCGCTGCTCGAGCCGCTCAAGAGCTCCGGTGGCCGCAACAACACGGGCCGCGTCACGAGCCGCTTCCGCGGAGGCGGCCACAAGCGCCACTACCGCGTCGTCGACTTCAAGCGTCGCAAGGACGGCATCCCGGCCAAGGTCGCCTCGATCGAGTACGACCCGAACCGCTCGGCCTTCATCGCGCTGCTGCACTACGTGGACGGCGAGAAGCGCTACATCATCGCTCCTCGCGGCCTCGAAGTCGGCCAGAAGCTGATGAGCGGCGCCGATGCCGAGCCGCGCGTGGGCAACTGTCTGCCGCTGAACCGCGTGCCCGTCGGCACCGTCGTGCACGCCATCGAGATGAAGCCGGGCAAGGGCGCGCAGCTTGCGCGCAGTGCCGGCACCTCCGCGATGCTGGTCGCCCGCGACAACCTCAAGGCGACGCTGCGCCTGCCCTCGGGCGAGCTGCGCACTGTCCCGGTCGAGTGCCGCGCAACGATCGGCGAGACAAGCAACCCGGACCACAACCTCGTGACGATCGGCAAGGCTGGTCGCTCGCGCTGGCTGGGTCGCCGGCCTCACAACCGTGGCGTGTCGATGAACCCGGTCGACCACCCGATGGGCGGCGGCGAGGGCAAGACCTCGGGCGGTCGGCATCCGTGCTCGCCCTGGGGCCAGCCCTCCAAGGGCAAGAAGACGCGCAATCCGCGCAAGCAGTCCAGCAAGGACATTCTCAAGCGCCGGGGCAGCAAGTAATCCGCCCCGGATGCCACCCGCCAGGACACTACGGAAGGCTCCCGCATCATGCCGCGTTCGCTGAAAAAACCACCCTTCGTGGACGATCACCTGCTCGAGAAGGTCGAGACCCTCAATGAGTCCGGCCAGAAGCGCGTCATCAAGACCTGGTCGCGCCGCTCGATGATCATTCCGGAGATGGTGGGTCACACGATCGCCATCCATAACGGCAAGGGTTTCGTGCCGGTGTTCGTGAACGAGAACATGGTCGGCCACAAGTTGGGCGAGTTCGCGCCGACGCGCACCTTCCGCGCGCACGGCGGCAAGACGGCCAAAGTGGTCAAGCGCTGAGGCGACGCCACAGTAGACTTCGACGAGCGAGGACCCGACAGTCATGGGCAGAAGGGCGAAAGAAAAGAAGCACAATCGCACCGAGGCGGTCGCGATGACGGCCGACGGCCGCGAGGTCGTGGCGCGCTCGACGGCGCGCTACCTCCACTGCGCCCCGCGCAAGGTGGCCATCGTCGCGCGCGAACTGCGCCACAAGACGGTCGCCGAGGCGCTCGACATCCTGCGGTTCACGCACCGTCCGTCGGCCGTGCCGTACATCGAGCGGGCGCTCAAGTCGGCGGTCGCCAACGCCGAGAACGTCAGCCCCGATCCGTATGCACTGGTGATCGGGGAAATCCGGGTCGAGGGGGCGCCGATGCTCAAGCGCATCCAGCCCGCTTCGATGGGTCGCGCCTTCCGTGTCCGGCGCCGCCTGAGCCACCTGCACATCTACCTGACCAACGAGGACGCGTGACCGCGCCCCGATCCTTCGCCCCTTGAAGAGGAGACCGTACCTTGGGTCAGAAAGTCAATCCGATCGGATTCCGCCTGGGAGTCATCCGCGACTGGGATTCGCGGTGGTACTCGCCGCGCAACTACGCCGACTTCCTGCATGAGGACCTGAAGGTCCGCAAGCTGGTCAAGGAGCGTGCGCAGCACGCCGGCATCGCGCGCATCGAGATCGAGCGGGCGACCACGCGCCTGAAGGTCATCATCCACACGGCGCGTCCCGGCATCGTGATCGGCAAGAAGGGCGGCGAGATCGAGAACCTTCGCAAGGAACTCGAGACGATGACGGGCAAGACCGTGATCGTCAACATCGAGGAAGTGAAGCGGCCGGACCTGTCCGCGCAGCTCGTTGCGGAAAACGTGGCCTCCCAGCTCACGCGGCGCGTCGGCTTCCGCCGCGCGATGAAGAAGACGGTCCAGGCCTGCATGAAGAACGGCGCGCTGGGCTGCAAGATTTTCTGCTCGGGCCGCCTCGGCGGCTCGGAAATGGCCCGCCAGGAGTGGTTCCGCGAGGGACGCGTCCCCCTGCACACCCTGCGCGCCAACATCGACTACGGGTTTGCCGAGGCCAACACGAAGTACGGCATCATCGGCGTCAAGGTGTGGATCTTCCTGGGCGAGGTGTTCGCCAAGGACAAGAAGATCTAAGGTAACCGCGAGTCCTACACGGCCAACGCGAAGGAAACGGGACGATGCTTCTTCCGAAACGCACGAAACACCGCAAGATGCAAAAGGGCAAGCGGCGCGGCAAGGCCTGGCGCGGCAGCACGCTCAGCTTCGGCTCCTACGGGCTGAAGGCGATGGAGTGCGGCTGGATCACGAACCGGCAAATTGAGGCCTCGCGCGTGGCGATCACGCGTGCGGTCAAGCGCGGCGGCAAGATCTGGATCACGATCTTCCCGGACAAGCCGCTGACGGTCAAGCCGGCCGAAACCCGAATGGGCAAGGGCAAGGGCAACCCGGAGCACTGGGTGGCCGTCATCAAGCCGGGCCGCATCCTGTTCGAGATCGAGGGCGTGACGCGCGAGCTGGCGCACGAGGCGCTCACGCGCGCGATGCACAAGCTGCCCCTGAAGACCAAGATCATCGAGCGCGAGGACCTCGCCGCCTCGGAACAGCAGACAGGAGCCTGAGTCATCATGGCCAAGACGAAGTCCGAACTGACGGCAGCCAAGCTGCGCGAGCACACGGTCGAGGAGCTTCGCCTGCGCCTCGACGACGCGAAGGCCGAGGCCTTCAAGTTGCGGGTGCGCTCCACGACCAAGGAGCTCGACAACCCGATGCGCATGCGGATCGTCCGTCGCGACATCGCCCGCATCGAGACCATCCTGACGGAAAAGCAAACCGCCGCCAAGTGACGGCCCCGACGTCCGAACGCGCCCAAGGAGCAAGTGGCCCATGGCCGACCAGAACCAGGCTTCAGAGAACGAGACCACCGCGGAAGGCAAGGCCTCCAAGGCCCGCCGGCACGTCGGTCTGGTCACGAGCGACAAGATGGACAAGACGCGCGTGGTGCTGATCCAGCGCTTGGTCCAGCATCCGCTCTACAAGAAGTACGTGCGTCGTGACAAGAAGCTGTACGTGCACGACGAGAAGAACGAGTCGGGCGCGGGCGACCGGATCGAGGTCGAGGAAGTGACGCGTCCGTTGTCGAAGCTCAAGCGCTACCGGCTGGTCCGGATCGTCGAGCGCGCGAAGTAAGAGGCCGCCCCCGGGCCCCCAGGAGAGAGCACGCACATGATTCAGGAATACACAGTACTCAATGTGGCGGACAACAGCGGCGCGCGCAAGATTCGCTGCTTCAAGGTGCTGGGTGGCTCGAAGCGCCGCTACGCCTCGGTGGGCGACATCATCGTCGCGTCGGTGCGCGAGGCGGACCCGCAGGGCAACGTGAAGAAGGGACAGGTCGTGCGTGCGGTGGTGGTTCGCACGCGCAAGGAAGTCGGCCGCGAGGACGGAAGCTACCTGCGCTTCTACGACAACGCGGCCGTGTTGATCAACAAGGACAACGAGCCCGTCGGCACGCGCATCTTCGGTGCGGTGGGCCGCGAGCTCCGGGCCCGCAAGTTCATGAAGATCGTCTCGCTCGCCCCCGAGGTGTTCTGAGGCGCACGGCAACCGTCCCGTCACGGAGTATTGGAACGATGAGTCTGATCAAGAAGGGCGACCTTGTCGAAGTCGTCACCGGCAAGTACCGCGGCGAGCGCGGCAAGGTGCTCGCGGTGTATCCGAAGCAGGACCGCGTCCTCGTCGAGGGCATCAACCTGGTGGTCAAGCACCAGAAGGTGCGGATGACGGACAAGGGTCAGGAGGGCGGGATCGTCGAGATGGAGGCGGCCCTGCACCTGAGCAACGTGATGGTGGTGGACCCCAAGACGTCCAAGCCGGCGCGGCTGGGCGTGGTCGTGGGCGAGGACGGCAAGAAGCGCCGCGTGACGCGCGGCCGCAACAGCTCGAAGTCCGAGCTGGACTAAGCCGACCGCCGAACGCTTTCGAGTCGAGGAACAGGTGCGAACCATGGCCAAGAAGAAGGACCAGTCCGAGAACATCGTCGTCGCGCGCCCGGTGCCGCGTCTGCTGCGCAAGTACCGCGCGGAGATCGCCCCGGCAATGCGGGAGAAGTTTGGCTACGACAACGTGATGCAGATCCCGCGCCTGCGCAAGATCGTGCTGAACATGGGCGTCGGCGAGGCCTCGCGCGACATCAAGGAACTGGACGCCGCCGAGCGCGAGCTGACGATCATCGCGGGCCAGAAGCCCCGCGGGACGCGCGCCAAGGTCAGCGTCGCCCAGTTCAAGATCCGTCAGGGCATGCCGGTCGGCTGCTTCGTGACGCTGCGCGGCGCCCGGATGTACGAGTTCCTCGACCGCCTGGTCAACGTCGCGATCCCGCGCATCCGCGACTTCCGCGGCCTGCCCGGCAACTCGTTCGACGGCCGCGGCAACTACTCGATGGGCATCCGCGAGCACAACATCTTCGTCGAGCTGGACTACAGCCAGATCTCGAAGAATCGCGGCATGAACATCACGATGGTGACGGATGCCAAGAACGACGAGGAAGCGCGCGAGCTGCTGCGCCTCTTCGGAATGCCCTTCCGCAACTGACGACTCTCCCGGAGGTATCGCCGTGGCTCGCCTGTGCAAGATGGCCAAGATGTCCCAGACCCCGAAGTTCAAGGTGCGGCACCACAACCGGTGCCGGATCTGCGGGCGCTCGCGCGCCTACATGCGCACGTTCCAGATGTGCCGGCTCTGCTTCCGCAAGCTGGCGAGCCAGGGCCAGATTCCCGGCGTCACCAAGTCGTCCTGGTGACCCGTCCACCCTCGTGAAGAAGAAACCCGGAGGTTTCGCAGTCTGATGCACACCGACCCGATCGCAGACATGCTGACGCGGATCCGCAATGCCAACATGGTTGGCAAGGACCACGTCGACATCCCCAACTCCAAGGTCAAGGTCGCCATCGCGCGCATCCTCAAGGACGAGGGATTCATCAAGTACTACAAGGTGATGCGGAACAACAAGCAGGGCACGATCCGCGTCTTCATGAAGTACGGACCCGCGCGCGAGAAGGTCATCAACGGCCTGACGCGCGTGAGCACCCCGGGCATCCGTCGCTATGCCCGCTCGACCGAGCTGCCCCGCGTGCGCGGCGGCCTCGGAATCGTCATCCTTTCGACGTCCTCGGGCATCATGACCGGCCGCGAGGCCCGGCGCCAGAACGTCGGCGGGGAAATTCTCTGCACCGTCTGGTGAGTCTCCACGGAGGAACGAAACCGTGTCGCGTATCGGAAAGATTGCCATTCCCGTCCCCGCAGGCGTCGATCTGAAGATCGACGGCTCGCACGTCAGCATCAAGGGCCCCAAGGGCACGCTGACCGTGGATACCGTGGGCCGGGTCAAGGTCGCCCTCGAGGGCGGCAAGGTTCACGTCAGCCGCTTCGACGACGCGCGCCAGTCGCGCGCGTACCATGGGCTCTACCAGCGCCTGATCGCCAACAGCATCGCCGGGGTCACGAAGGGCTTCCGCAAGGAGCTCGAGATCCAGGGCGTCGGCTACCGCGCGCAGATGCAGGGCTCGAAGCTCGTCCTCAGCCTCGGCTACTCGCACCCGATCGAGTTCCAGCCGCCGGCCGGCATCACGATCACCGCGCCCAAGCTGACCGAAGTCGTCGTCGAGGGTGCGGA
>JAHCAW010000088.1 GCA_019634695.1 Candidatus Sumerlaeia bacterium | reverse complement strand
ACCGCGATGGAGCGAAGCACCCCGATGGCACTGTACGAGGAAATCGCGTCGCGGCTCGAGGGCCTGATTGCGGACGGCACGTTCGGGCCGGGTGACCGGTTGCCGTCGGTGCGCGCACTGAGCCGCGAGTGGGGCGTCAGCATCACGACGGTGCAGGAGGCGTATCGCCGCCTCGAGAACGCGGGCGTGCTGGAGGCGCGTCCGCAGTCGGGGCACTACGTGCGGCCGCGTCCGCTGGTGCGCGTGGCGTCGTCGCCGGCCGAGAAGCCGACCTGTCCCGAGCCGCGCACGGTGACGACGCGCGAGCTGGCCTGGAACATCTTCCGCGAGGGGGCGCAGCCCGGGCTCGTCAAGCTGGGCGCCGCGATTCCGAGTCCGGACCTGTTGCCGGTCACGAAGCTCAATCGCGCGCTGGCCGTGGCAACGCGTCGCGCGGGCAGTCGCGCGATCGGCTACCAGCCCCCCGACGGCGTGCCCGAGCTGCGCGCCGAGCTGGCCCGCCGCGCCGTCGAGGCCGGGTGCGCCGCGCGTCCGGACGACTTCGTCGTCACCAACGGCTGCATGGAAGCGGTGACGCTGGCGTTGCGCGTTGTGTGCCGACCGGGCGACACGGTGGCGCTGGAGTCGCCGGTCTACTTCGGGCACTTGCAGGCACTCGAGACGCTGGGCTTGCGCGTGCTCGAGATTCCGACACACGAGCGCGAGGGGCTGAGCATCGAGGCGCTGCGCTTTGCGCTCGACCATCATTCCGTGCAGGCGGTGATCGCCTCGCCGAACTTCTCGAACCCGCTGGGGTCGCTGATGCCGGGCGAGCGCAAGCGTGAGCTCGTGGCCCTGTTGGGCGAGCGCGACATCCCGCTGATCGAGGACGACCTGTACGGCGAACTGGGCTTCGAGGGCCCGCGGCCGCGCGCGGCGGCCTCGTACGACGCCGACGGGCGCGTGGTGCTCTGGTGCAGCTCGGTCTCGAAGACGCTGGCGCCGGGCTGGCGCGTGGGCTGGGTCGCCAGCGCGCGCTGGAAGAGCGAGATCGAACGGCTGCGCATGGTCTTCGACATCACGTCGCCGACGCCACCGCAACTGGCGCTGCTCGACTTCTTCCAGACGGGCGGCTACGACTATCATCTGCGGCGGATGCGCAAGCACCTGGCCTGTCGCATGCGGCGTCTGGTGCGCGTGGTGCGCGAGGCGTTCCCGCGCCCGACGCGCATCGTCGAGCCGGCCGGCGGCATGGTCACCTGGGTGGTGCTGCCGCCGGGGTTGGACGCGGTGAAGCTCTATCGGGCCGCGCTGTGTCAGGGGATCACGATCGCGCCGGGGTCGCTCTTCTCGGCCGCCGGGCAGTACCGCAACTGCATCCGCCTGAATGCCGCCTTCGCGACCGAGGAGAACGAGCCGGCGCTGCGAACGCTGGGTCGGTTGGCAGGCGAGCAGACAGCCGCGCGACCGGCCGCCGACGACGGCGTGGCCTGATCGGGGCGAGCCGTCATTTCCCGGAGTCGGACACCGGCTGCGGCGTCAACGACGACACCGGCGCGGGCGACGGAAAGAGGCGACGGCACACCGGATCCGCAATCCGCCGCAACACCGGTTCTGCCCGGCCGACGGCCCACGGATACCATGCTCCCGAGGCGACGACCGCGTAGCCGATCAGTGCGCAGCCCAGACTGCCCACGAACAGATCCGATGCCCAGTGGGCGCCGGAGAACAGACGCGGAATTGCTGCCAGCAGGGCCAGGCTGAGTGCCGCCCAACGAAATCGCGGCGCCGACGATACCCAGAAGTACAGCAGCATCCAGAACGCCACCAAGCCATGGTCGCCCGGGAAGCTGAACTTCGAGCTGTCCTTGGCGTGCAGACCGGGCTGCAGCTCGGAGAGCATCAGAGCCGGTTGCAGCACCCGCGTCGGGCTCTCGCGGCGGTAGTCGATCCCATCGAAGAAGACATCGACCACAAACCGCAGCGCCACGAAAGCGACGAGCATCACCAGAATCCGCGCGGCCCGGGACGCGGCGTGCTTGCCCCGACCGTCCAAGCAATACCACGCGCACAGGATCAGGTACAGGATCGCCACCGGCACGTCGATCAACCGCGTGTTCGCCACGGCCCACAGGCGCTGCCAGCCGTCGCCCCATGCCAGTGATCCGTTGAGGGCGAAGAAGAGACGCGCGTCGAGCCATTCCCACGCCCATGATAGCGGCGGAGCCATCCAGGAGATGAAGAGGAAAATCCCTGCGAAAGCGTAGAGAAACCGGCGGGATCGCAAGACTTCGAAGTGCGTCATGGTGAGAGGGTTGACAACAGGAGCGGAGGAGGTGGTGACGCCGGCAGTATGCCGTCGATATTATGGACAGATTAAGAATGCGTGAGGTTTGGCCGTCAAGCCCGGTTGGAGCCGGGCAGCAGAATCACGTTCTTGACATGCCGACATGGAATTCGACAGCTTGGCGGCGGTTTTCGGGCGAGCGGTGTTCGCTCCCTCTCCTTTCTGGAGTCCTGTCCGATGAGTCGGCCCCTGTCCGCCGTCCTGCTGCTTGGGGCGCTGCTTGCGTTGGTGGCCGGCTGCGGACCGGACGGCGCCTCGGCTTCGGCCGCGCAGGCCGGCGTGGCCCGAAGGGCGGAACCCGACACGGACCGCGCCCGGGTGTTTCGTTTCGGCACGGCCACCGAGAGCGTGGTGCTGGACCCCCACTTGGCTTGGGGGGTTCCGGACTTCCGGGTGCTGAATCACCTGTTCGAGCCGCTTGTGCGTCTGGACGAGCGCGCCGAACCGCAGCCGGCCTTGGCCGAGCAGTGGCATCACGACGGCACCTTCCAGCAGTGGACCTTTCACCTGCGGCAAAATGCGCGCTGGCACAACGGCGACTTGGTGACGGCCGATGACTTCGTCTTCGGCATCCGCCGCGTTCTGCTGTCGTCGACCGGTGCGCCGTCGGCGAGCCAAGTGGCGGACCTGCTCGAGGGCGGCCGCGCGTTCCTGGAGTCCGAGGGCCGGGACGACTCGAACCTCGGCGTGCGGGCCGCGGATCCCTATACTCTGGAGTTTCTGCTGAACCACCCCACGCCCTGGTTCCCGACACTGGTGTCGCATCCGGCGTGGTATCCGCTGCACCAGCCCTCACTGCAGCGTGCGGGGCCCGACTGGTTCCGCTCGCCGGATCGGTTGATCGGCAACGGGCCGTTCCGGTTGGCCGACCTGCGGTCGGGCAGCCGACTGGTGCTGCGTCGCGCCGAGACGTTCTGGGACGTGGCGTCGGTGTTCTTCGAGCAACTGGAGTTCGTCGTCGTGGCCGGCCCGGAGCAGGAACTGGCTGCGTTCGAGGCGGGGGAACTCGACATGACGGAGAGCCTCTCCGCGGCGGCGGCGCAGCGCTTCGCGGGCCGGCCGGAGTACGTCGCCGCGCCCGCGCTGGCAGTTGGCTATCTGTTGTTCAACATGACGACCCCGCCTTTCGACAGCAGGGATATGCGGCAGGCGGTGAGCCTGTCGCTGGACCGCAGGGCGTTGGTTGCGCGGGCGCTGCCGGCGGGTCACCGCGCGACAGGCGGCATCGTGCCGCGCGGCATGCGGCTGGCCGACGGGCGTGTCTGGAGCGAGGTCGCACCGCCTCCCATCGATCCGGCCGCGCAAGCCGAAGCAGTGCTCTATGCGCGGCGCCACTTGATGCGGCTGGGCTTCATCGCCGGCGGCGAGAGTCCCGCGCCGTTCCGCATCGACTATGTGGCGAGCGCAACGAACGAGTCCGTTGTGGCGGCGCTGAAGGAGCTGTGGAATGGCTCCGTCAACCTGCAAGCCACCGCGCGTCCGCTGGACTGGAACGCCTACAGCGCGGCGCTGCGAAGCGGGGACTTCCAGGTAGCCCGTTTCACCTGGTTCGCCGACTATGTTTCCCCGCTCGCCTTTCTCGAGCTGTTCGCGTCCGACAGCTCGCAGAATTTCGGAGGCTACGCGAGCGCCGAGTTCGACGATCTGCTGCACCGGGCACGCATCGAACTCGATCCCGACAAGCGCGCGCGCTATTTCGCGGAGGCCGAGCGGCGTCTGGTGGCCGAGGACGCCGTGGTGGCGCCTCTCTACGAGGTTGCGACGGTGTACTTGCAGCGGCCGGAGATCGAGGGAGCGTTCCGCACGCCGCTCGGGGGTCTGGACGTCACGCGGGCCCGGCGGCGTTGACGCGTCAGGGCAGGCGCTTGTCGGCAGAAACCGGCGTCGCTTCGACGTCGACGACATTGCCGGCGCGCTGGATGCGATAGCGACGGTACTCGTCGAGCACGTCGCGCAGCAGCGTGACCGCGTAACCCAGCACGACCATGTCGTCCACATAGCCGATGCCGAACAGGAAGTCGGGAATCAGGTCGATCGGCGAGATGAAGTAGATGCCGCAAGCGAGAAACTGGAGCTTCACGACCCAGTCGATGCGATACGACCGGTCGCGCATCATCTGGCGGAAGAGTCGCCCGTACTCGACGAGGCGACCTGCCAGATGCCCGAGGGACCGCGGAGAGCGCTCGCGGGTCTCGGAGGGCTGCGGAGAGTCGAGGGGCGATGAGGCGGTCATGGTCGGAGCTCGGGTATGGTTGTCAGTTGTCAGGGGTTGGGAGTCAGGCCGGGAAGGCAGGCTCCGCCTTTGTTTACGCGAAATGTGGGCCCGCATTCAACGTGTTTCGGCGGCGTGTCTGCAAAGACGCGCGGCCCGGACAGGAGGTGTCCGGGCCGCGCGGGGTGGGATTGCATGGCTCAAACGGCCGGTCAGTACATCAGGACGGCTTGGCGCTTGCGGGCGAAGTCGAGGAATTCCGGGCTCGTGCGCCAGCGGGCAGCCATGGCGCTGGGGTCCTCGCCGCGCTTCAGTCCGTCGAGCACCCACTGGGCACCGACAAGGCCGCGCAACTGATCGACCGAGTACTTCTCGCCACCGACCTCGAGCAGCGCGGCGAGCATGTGGACGCCGGCCTCGACGGGACGGATGCGATGGCGGTCGGTGACGACGATGCGAACGCCATGGCAGATTTCGCCGGTGAACTGATACTTCCAGTCGAACTTGCGGCCGGTGATGTCGTTGACGGCGGGGACGAAGGTGGTGCGCATGAACCAGAGGCCGGGCAGGTTGCGGGCGTTGAGGTTCTCGGCCAGGGCGTCGCCGTCGATCCACGGGGCGCCGAGGTACTCGAAGGGGCGGTCGGTGCCGCGGCCGACGGAGACGATCTTGTTCGCCTCGGTCAGCGCGACCATCGTGTAGAGCAGCTCCTCATTGACCGACCGCATGTTGGGCGAGGGGTTCACCCACGGCAGGCCGGTCTCGTCGAAGTACATCCAACGCTCCCAGCCCTTCATCGGAACGACTTCGAGTTCGGGGCGGATGTTGTGGTACTCGTAGTAGAAGCGTGCCATTTCGCCGACGGTCATGCCGTGCGCGACGGGCATGCTGACGAAGGCGGTGAACTTCTCGGTCAGGTCGGCGTCCTGGATCGGACCGTCGAACCAGTTGCCCTGAATCGGGTTGGGCCGATCGAGCACGACGAAGCGCAGGCCCTTCTCCTGAGCCTTGCCCATGCAGTGGCCCATCGTGGCGATGTAGGTGTAGAAACGGGCGCCGATGTCCTGGATGTCGAAGACGAGGGTGTCGATGCCCTCGAGGTGCTCGTCCTTGGGAACGCGGGTCGCGCCATAGAGGCTGTAGACGGGGATGCCGGTCTTCTCGTCGCGGTCGTCGGCGACGTGGGTGTCGGACTCGCCGCGGAAGCCGTGCTCCGGAGCGAAGATGGCAACGACGTGAACGTTGGGATTGGCGTGGAGCAGGTCGAGCAGGTGCTCGCCGCGGGCGTTGATGGCGGAGTGGTTGACGATGAGGCCGACGCGACGGCCGGCCAGGCGGCTGAAGCCCTCCTCGGCCAGGACGTCCAGGCCGGACTTCACGCGCGGTCCCTCGACGCTCTGGAACCGGTCGCCGGCGGAGAGCGCCGCGCCGACCGCGGGTCCCGAGCTGCTGGTGGCACAGCCCGATACGAACGCCAGCAGGGCCGCACAACCGACAGCCCCAAGGGCAAAACGAATGGATTTCGACAAGAGGTGCATGGTTCTTCTTCCCCCGGAAAGGCAGATGGCGACACGCTGGGACCGGACGCGTGATGGCGAACCATCGGCGGGCGACCTCCGCGCGACCTGACAGCGAGGGCTAGAACCGATGGAACGCGAGCGCAAGCTGGATAGGCCGGGCCGGGAGCGGTTTCGAGCCGGTTTCCTGCTGGCAGTGGGGCTGGGCATGACCATGCTGATGGGATGCGGTGGGCCGTTGATCAGCGATCCCGAGGCGGTGGACCTGCCCTCGGCCGCAATCGGCGTGCATGCCGAGAACGCCAACTTGAAACCCCGCCGGCGCCCCATCGCCGCGGGCGAGCCCGTTCCGTCGTTCCTGTGGTTCGATCAGGCGGGGCGCGCGGTGACGACGGCCGAACTCGTGACCGGAGGCGATGCGCTGCTGATCTTTACGGCCGGCGACGACGCGCCGCACACGCGGCCGGTCTACGAGTGGGTGCGGCGCAACAAGACGCATGCAACGCGGAGTCGGTGCGAGATTCTGGTGGTGACGCCCGATGGGCCCGACCGGAATGCACAAGTGGCGGCCGGGGAGCAGCTCGGAGTGGCGGTGCTGCACGACCCGTCGTCGTGGAGCGCGCGCGTGTTCGGCGTGGCGCCGGCGCGCGGCGGAACGGTCGAGCGCCCGTGGAGCGTGCTGCTGGGGCGCGAGGGCAAGGTGCTGGAGGTGACTCCGGGATTGTTCGAGACGTCGGCGTTCGTCACGGCGTTGACGGTGCGCAAGGGCGCGCAGGACGAGTTCCGCGCGATCGATCTGCTGCGAAAGGACTGACGCCATGAACGCACTCGGACGGGGTCGCTGGTGGATGTTGGCGGGGGTGGCCTGCCTGCTGGTGCTGGCAACGGGCTGCTCGAAGTCGATCGGGTTTTCGTCGCACGCGCCGTTTCCGTCGTCGGTGTCGTATCCCCAGCCCCTTGTGATCGTCGTTCCCGACGACATCGACAAGGAGCAGTACACGGTGAAGATGTCCGGCGCAATCGCGCCGCGGCGCTTCCGTGTCTTCTGGGGTCAGGCGATGCGGCACGAGGCACATGCGCGGTTCGCGCGCATGTTCTCGCAGGTGGTGGTGGTGAGCGAGTCGTTGCTCGAGGAGCTGACCGCCGCGCCGCCGGAGGAGCCGCTCGCGCTGCTGCCCGGACTCGAGCCCCTTGCCGAACAGCAGGAGTCCGAGAGTTCTTTCGAGACGGACTTCATTCCCGAGTTCGTGCGCGGCAATCGCGGCTACCTGCTGCGTCTCTCGAATCCACGCTACATCTTCGAGCAGTCGCGCTCGCACGTGGTGATGGACGTCGAGTTCCGCGACCGCTTCCTCGACATGACGTTGATGCAGGGCAAGGTGCGGGGGCGGGGCTCGGCGGTGTCGCCGTCGGACGCGGATATGATGATGATGCAGTCCCTGCAGCGTTCCGCCCGGGCGGCCTTCTCGATGGCGTTCCAGCACGTGCGCGACCAGATGATCGCCGCGATCGAGGACCCGCCGGCCGTCGGAAGCGGGCAGTAGTACCGGGAGGAGAGGATGCGTCACTACGCGGGAATCGACAGCGGCACCCAGTCGACGAAGGTCCTGATCGTGGAGGAGTCGGGCCGGGTGGTCGGTCGGGGTCAGGCAACGTATGGTCTGATCGAGGGGTTGGGCGTCGGGCACAAGGAGCAGCATCCCTCGACATGGCTGTCGGCGCTGCGCGAGGCGTTTGCGATGGCGCTGCGCGAAGCGGGACTGGACGGCGCGTCGGTTGTCGCGCTGGGCGTGTCCGGCCAGCAGCACGGCTTCGTGCCGCTCGATGCGTCGGATGAAGTGATCCGGCCGGCGAAGCTGTGGTGCGACACGGCGACGGCGCCCGAGGCGCAGGCGATCTTGGAGGCCTGCGGCGGCGCCGAACACTTTGCCGGGATGACGGGCAACGCGCTGCCGGCGGGTTTCACCGCGTCGAAGATTCTCTGGCTGAAGCGCCACGAGCCGCAGCACTTCGCACGGCTGGCGACAGTGCTGCTGCCGCACGACTGGCTGAACTTCTGGCTGACGGGCGAGAAGGCGATGGAGTGGGGCGACGCGTCGGGCACGGGACTGCTCGATGTGCGCTCGCGCTCGTGGTGCGACGAGGCGGTGCGCGCGATCGACGAGCGCCTGTCCGCGTGCCTGCCGGCGCTGCGGCCATCGAGCGAACCGTGCGGTGTGCTGCGGCGCGAGGCGGCCGAAGCGCTGGGCCTGCGGCCCGGAGTGCTGGTCGCCTCGGGTGGCGGCGACAACATGATGGGCGCCATCGGCACAGGCAACGTGCAGCCCGGCGTCGTGACGATGAGCCTGGGAACGTCGGGAACGATCTACGCGTGCAGCGGTCGCCCGGTGATCGATCCGCAGGGCGAGATCGCGGCGTTCTGCGACAGCACGGGGCAGTGGCTGCCGCTGCTGTGCACGATGAACGTGACGGTGGCGAGCGAGATGGCAAAGGGGTTGTTCGGGCTCGACACGAAGGAACTGAACGCACGCGCGGCGTCCGTGCCGGCCGGCGCGCAGGGCCTGCTGCTGCTGCCGTACTTCGAGGGCGAACGCGTGCCGAACGTGCCCGACGGCACCGGCGTGTGGTTCGGCCATCGCGCACGCACGAACACGCCGGGGCACTTCGCGCGCGCCGCCATGGAGGGCGCGACGATGGGACTGAACTACGGATTCCGGCGCATGCGCGATCTCGGAATCGCGCCGGACGAAATCCGTCTTACCGGGGGGGGCTCGAAGAGCGCCGTCTGGCGCGCCATCGCCGCGAGCGTGTTCGGCACGCCGGTGGTGTGCTGCACCGAGCCCGAGGGCGCCGCGCTCGGCGCGGCGTTGCAGGCGCGCTGGATTCTCGAGCGCCGGACCGATCCGAGCGTCTCGCTCGCGGCGCTGGCGGCGGAGTGGGTGCGCCTCGATGCGACGACGCGCGCCGAACCCGACCCGGCGCACGTGGCACTCTACGGCGACTTGCAGGAACTGCACGATGGACTGTCGCGCGCCCTGCGACCGCTCTTCGCGTCCCACCGCGACAAGGCCGCCCGCAAGGCGTGACCCCTGCGCACGGACGCGAAGCACCATTTGACGCCGCGTCGGCGAACGCTTCTGCTGCCAGAGTCCCCCACGCGCCGGAGAACTCTTCATGGCCGCCGACAGCCGCACCGCCAATCGCATCGTCGAGGCCCTGCTCGACCGACTCTACGCGACGCTGGCGCGGGGGCCGGCGATCAATTGCGCGCCGCATCACAGTCGCCAGCGCATCGACCTGACGGAACTCGAACGGCTCGGCGAGGCAACCGCCGGTTCGCTTCTGGCAGAGCTCCTTGGGCCCGAGGGCAAGTGCCGCGTGCGGCCCGAGATGGCCAAGCTGCCGCCCAAGCCTGCGAGCGCCGACGACGAGCCGCCCGAGGTGCGGACCCAGCGGCGCGCGAACGAGCAACGCCAGCAACTCCTGCGCAAGCTCTCGACGATCGCGTCCGACGCGGATTCCTACCGCCGCGACACCGGCGCGCATGTGCTCTATGTCGGCTATCCGATCCTGTCGCTGCCGGAGGCGCCGGCGGGCAAGCTGCGGGCCACGTCGCGCATCCTCGCGCCGCTCGCCTTTGTGCCGGTCGAGCTGCGCGTCTCGACGGGAACGCGCCCGTTCGTCGAGCTGCTGTGCAGCGAATCGGGCGCCGATCGTGTGGTGCCCAACGTGGCTCTGAAGGCGTGGCTCGAACATCAACTTGGCCGAAGATTCCCCGAGTTGTTCGACGACGAGGAGGGCGAGGATCCGCTGCGCGAAATCGCCGAGCTGACACGCGAGGTGTGCCGGTTGCTCGAGATGCCCGAGGCACCACCGTTGACCGGTTGGCCCGTGACGCGCATGCCGCTCTCGGCCGACCTGCCCGATGCGCCCACCGTGCTGACCGGTGTGGTGCTCGGCATGTATCCGCTGCGCAACCAGGCGACGATCCAGGACATGGAGGCGTTGCATGCGAGCGAGGAGTTTCCCCCGACGGTGCGACCGTTCCTGACGCTGGAGGCCACGCAGGCCGCCGGCGACGACGAGGTCTATGGCGACGACAATGACAAGGGCACGAGCCTCGTCGCGCCGGTCGACGAGCACCTGATCGATCGCGCCGATCCGTGCCAGCGGCGAGCCGTGCTGCGCGCCCGCGATGCGCATGGTCTGGTGATTCACGGCCCACCCGGAACGGGGAAGAGCCAGACGATCACGAACATCATCGGCGACTGCCTGGCGCGGCAGAAGCGCGTGCTGCTGGTGTGCGAGAAGCGCACGGCACTCGACGTCGTGAAGCATCGCCTCGACGCGCGGGGCCTTGGGCCGCTGTGCGCGGTGGTGCATGATGCAACGCACGACCGCACGCCGTTGTACATGGGACTGCGCGAGCAGCTCGAGGGACTGGCCGGTGCGCCCGAGCCCGCCGATCCATCGCGGCAGCTCAAGCGCGTCAACGACGAGATTGCCCGACTCGAGGCCGATCTGCGCGCCTACTACGATGCGCTCGCCGCGAACGATGAGCGCCTCGGCGAAGCGTTTCACGACATCGCGGGACGCTGGTTGTTGGCGGGTGGCGAGACCTTTCCGCCGCGCGCGGACACCTTGCCGCCCGGCGTGACGGATCTCGATCCCGAGGACATGCTGGCGCGCGAGGGCGACGTCCGCGGGCTGGTGCGTCGGCTGCTGGCCGCGCGAGCCGGCGACAACGCGTGGGAGGGACGTCACGCGACGACGCTCGAGGACTACATGACGCAGTCGCCGCCGGCGATTCGCGAGGCGTTGCGCAACGCAGCGGAGGCGGCGGGCAAGTCGCGCGCGCTGGCCGTGCGCGAGCTGCCCCCGTTCCCGGAGTCGGTTGCAGGCGAAGGAGCATTCCGTCGCGACCTGGCAGCACGCGTGCGGCAACTGGAGGCAGCGGTCCCTCTCACACTGCGGCGCGCCGTGCTGGTGCGTGGGGCGGCCGGGTGGGATGCGTTGCGGCAGGCGCTGGCACAGGTTGCCGCGTGGCGCACAGTACTCGAGCGGGGTCCGCTCGATGCGGACCTGTTTGCCACGTTCGCGCTCTCGCCCTGGGAGGCAGGCCGCGTCGTCACGGCCGTTGCCCATCTGACGGAGTACCTTGCACGCGGCCAGGGGTTCGCGGGCTTCTTCCGGTTCGGCGTGCGGTCGCGAGCGCGCGAGGCCCTCGCACCGCTTGGCTTGGTTGCGAATGCGGTGAATGCCGCGCGCGGGAAGACATTCCTCGAGGGCGTGCATGCGCGCAATCTGCTGCGCGGCTTCTGGAACCAGCATCTTGCGGCGGATGTGCCCGTGCCGGCCGACGACGTGGGGCTGCGTGCGGGACTCGATGCGCTGACGGCGCTTCTCGATGGTGTCGCCCATGTGGAGCGGCATCCGGGTGGCGCGCCCATGGTGTCGGCAATGACGGCGGCGTTGCTGGCGCCGGAGGGTGCGGGCGAGTTCGCCGCGCGGTTGGATCGAAGCGCCGACCACGCCGCGGCTCTCGAGGTTGCGGTCGGAGCACTCGAACGGGTTCCGCTGCTCACGGCTCCGGCCCGCGCGGCGTTGCGCGACAAGTTGCTGCACGGCGGCGAGGCCGACGCGGACCTCGAGCGCCTGCGCGAGGACATCGACGTGCTCGAGCCGCTGCTGCGCTTTGAGGCCGAGGCGCGCACCTTCCCGGCCGCGGTCGGCACGGCCCTGCGCACGTTCGTTGCCACGGACGACGACGAGGACGGCGCGTGGAGGAA
>JAHCAW010000087.1 GCA_019634695.1 Candidatus Sumerlaeia bacterium | reverse complement strand
TCGTTACCACTTGGGGCAGCAGGAAGGAAAGTCTCGTCCACGGTGTTCGCGGTCGTAAACGTTCCCGTATCGGTGCCGAAGTTGTAGGTGAAGGTCTCCGCCGTGGCCACGGCGGTGCCGAGCGAAAGCGCGGCGACGATACTCAGAACTTTCTTCATGTGGTGCCTCCGGGTTGCGTGCCAGCGCGCCAGGTGTCGGGTGGGGATCCCGCGAAGTCGTTCGAGAACGCCTGCGCGTCGCACGTCGATAAGATGCAGCAAACGTTGTCGCCGGCTTCCCCGCGTGTCAACCCACCATGCCCGAACTCGCGGAAAATTCACGGATAAACGGCAGATTACGTGCCTGTTCCGGCATTTGTTCCCGATGGCGCATATTGTCGCATGCGCTCTCAAACTCCTGAATCTATTGGCTTTCGTGGAATTCCGTCGGCCGGTGCCGCTTTTCGGGCTTTGACACGCGCCGCGCGTCGCGGGCCAAGTGCCACGCAGGCGCGCCCGATGCATCGGCCCGCGCCGGCAGTTCACGCGGAGGTGCACCATGGTCCGCTGGTCCCTGCTGGTTCTCGTCGCGCTGCTCGCCGCGGCCTGTGGCGAGGGCGAACGCGCCGCGCCGCGCGCGCCCGCCGCCGATGGCGGCCTTGAGAAGGTCTCGCTCGTCCTCAACTGGTTCCCCGAGGCCGAGCACGGCGGCTTCTACGCCGCGCTCGTGCACGGGTACTATCGAGAGGCCGGTATCGACATGGAGATCAGCCCCGGCGGCGTCGACATCCCGGTCATCCAGATGGTGGACATGGGGCGCGTGGATTTCGGCGTGGCGAACGCGGACCCGATTCTGATCGGACGCGGGCAGGGCACCGACGTCGTCGCCGTCATGGCACCGATCCAGGTCAGCCCGCGGTGCCTTGTCGTGCGGGCCGATTCGCGCGTGCAGTCCTTCGACGACCTGCACGACCTGACGCTGGCGATGTCGCCGCGCGCGCCGTTCGCGCACTTCCTGCGCCGCACGCTGCCGCTGAACAACGTCTCCATCGTCGCCTATCCCGGCAACGTCGCGCCGTTCCTCGCCGGCCAGGTCGACGCCATGCAGGGCTACGTCTTCAGCGAACCCTACGTCGCCGAGCAGCAGGGCGTGCCGACGCGCTCGCTGATGGTCTCGGACCTGGGCTTCGATCCGTACGCGAGCTGTCTGCTCGTGCGCCGCGCCACGCTGCAGCAGCGCCCGGACCTCGTCCGCCGCGTCGTCCAGGCCTCCGTGCGCGGATGGCTCCACTACTTCGAGCATCCCGAGGAAACCAATCGCCACATCAACAGCCTGAATCCCGAGATGGATCTGGGCATCCTGGCCTACGGCGTCGAGGTGCTGCGGCCGTTGTGCTTCACGGACGACGCCCCCGCGGCGGACTTCGGCCGCATGACCGCCGAGCGCTGGGATACGCTGCGCGCGCAACTCGAGGACCTCGACATCGTCCGACCCGACGCCGTGCGCACCGCGGATCTGTTCACCAACGACTTCCTTCAGTAGAACGCGACGAACACCACAATCAGAACCCGGAGCGTGAGCGACGGGCAGACCTGGGATGGCCCACAAGCAGGCTCAACCACGGAAGGGACGGAAGAAACGGAAGGAGAGGCTGAGGGCCGCTTCAGCACCCAGTGTCTCTTCAGCACCCCGAGCGCGAGCGAGGCGGCATGCCTTCGCCTTCCCGCTACTCTTCGCGTCGAACGACATCGCGCGGTGGAACGCGACGGGCAGACCTGGGATGGCCCACAAGCGGGCTCAACCACGGAAAGCCCCTCAGGGAGTGCGTTCCTGGGCTTCGATCACCGCCGGATGCGGATTTCGCCCAGCGACGTTGTGTCGTTCATACTGTCATGGATGATGGCGGGGCGTGCGCCGTCGTGCGTGGGCGGTCCATCGATCAGGCTGATGTAGTAGTCGTCCGCCTGGGTGGTGTCGAGCACGCGGCCGTCGGCGGCGAACAGGGTGACGCTCATGCCGGCCGACATCAGAATGCGTCCGTCGTCGAGCGTGTCCCTCTGGGTCCACAGGGCGCCCCAGGAGTTCCCGCGCGCGTTCTCGTTCTCCATGTATCGCGGGGCGCCGCCTTCGAGATCGAACAGTATCGGCACCGCGCGGGGGAAGTCGGCCCGCAGGCCAAGGCGGCCGTCGGCCAGTTGCACGGGCACCAGCGACAGCGCGGTCGCCTCGCGCGGGAAGTCGAATCGATCCTCGCGCACCAGCGCACCCGACGCCTCGAACAGGCGCCAGGCTCCGTCCGGATCGACGAGCAGCAGGCGCGCGCGGCCGGCCATCTCCAGCGCCACGATGCGCGCGTCACCACGCGCCCACACGTCGTCGAGGAACTCGCCCTCCGGCGAGACGAAGAACAGGCGTCGCGCGTCGATCGCGAACACGGCGATGCCCACGGCACGATTCCCCTCGACGAGCGGCAGGATTGTTCCCTGGACGGTGCCGCGCGTGCCGGTCAATGGAAGTGCCCATCGCTTGCGCATCGTCGGTACCTCGAACAGCCGGAGCACGCCGTCCATCGGATCGAGCAGCAGCA
The DNA here is from genome assembly GCA_019634695.1 of Candidatus Sumerlaeia bacterium. GTDB lineage: Bacteria > Sumerlaeota > Sumerlaeia > SLMS01 > JAHLLQ01 > JAHCAW01. The sequence goes on along the minus strand of JAHCAW010000087.1, from coordinate 9,317 downwards.
TCTCGTCGCGGGTGGCCGTGGGAAAACGCGCCGGCATCCACAGGCGCGCGCGGTCCATCCACTCGCCCGCGACGGGCACATCCATCTGATGCAACCTGGTGGCCCGTCCGAATCGCTGCGTCGCGTGCCAGATTTCCCCCTGACCATTGACGACGAGCACCTCCGGCGTGCCACGCGATCCGAAGTCTCCGATCATCAGGTGCAGCGGCTGCTGGGCAAAGTCCGGCATTCGCATGACGGGGCGCGCGCGCAGCAGGCCATTGTCGCTTTGGAGCCCCTGCCGCGCGACTCGTATCAGCAGCGTGCGTAGCGGCTCCTCGTTGCGCATGCGCTCGTCGGACAGCGCCCGCCGCCCCAGGTCCGTCGCCAGCCCCAGGCAGAGCAGCACCAGACACAGGACCAGCGCGCGCGGCAGGCGCCGCGTGAGAAAGTCGCTCATGGTTGGCGCTCCTCCGTCTGGAGTAGTCCTGTCTGGAGCCGATACAGCACGATCGCCGGCATCGTGCCGCCGGTGCGCAGCGCCAGCAGCAATCCGTCCGGCAGCATGAAGAGCCGCAAGCCTACGGGCCGCTGGCCGGGCTCCAGAACCCACGGGGCGTCGGGGCCGTCCGGATGCTCGAGCGACCGCGCGACCCCCTGATACTCCAGCATCCGCACCGAGGAGTGCAGCACCACATCGGGCGACGTTCGCGGAATCGTGTCGTGGATGCCCCCGAAACTGATCAGCGCCAGGGGATTGATCGACAGATGACCGACGCGCCCGCCGCGTTCGTCCACCACCTCATAGCGTTGCAGGCTGGGCCGCATGAGGTCCGGGCCCATCGACACCACTCGATTGTCGATGCCGACCGTTGTCTGTCGCAACGTCGTTGCGGGCACGACCTCCGTGCCGGGGGCGTAGGGATAGCGCTCCCCGACCGGGTATCCGCGGGGCCGCAGGTCGATCGGCCGGCGCACCTCGTGCGTGCCCGGCGGCGCCAGCAGCGAAGACGCGGCATTGATCGGAAACACGCCGTGGAAGGTGACTGTGTCGTTCGTCGCGCGCCAGGTCAACTGTCCGCTCTCGATCCCGATCAGCAGACGCTGCTGGGCCTCTGCAATGGCCACGATCGTCTCCGGCGTGTCGGGCCATGCGATCGGCGACCAGAGGAATTCAAGCTGACCCGGCAGCGGCATCTGCGCATCGGTCTCGGCCACCTTGCTGCCGAGGGCGTCGAGCAACACCAGGCCCTTGCCGCCGGTGGTCGTGATGAAGATGCCGTCCTCGCCGCCGGCAAGTGGCTGCACGATCACCTTGGAGACCGATGGGACGGGTGACGACCACTCGATCGTGCCACTGTCCGGATCGATCGCGTGGATGGCGCCGTCGCGCCACACCAGCAGGCGGGTGCGCCCGTCGGGCAGTCGCAGATCGTGCATGCGTCGCGGCGCGGTCCACGCCGCCCCGGGCGGCTCGTCGGGTCCTTCTATCGCAGGGAATGGCACGGTCACCTGCGCGCGCTCCCCGTCGGCTTCGACAAGAGTGAGGGCGTTGCCGTCGAGCACCGCAAGCCGCGGCAACCGGTCCGCCTGCCTGGCCGTCAGGAACTCGAAACCGCGAAAGTCGGTTCCGGAAACGGTGGCGATGTGCCGCAGGGTCAGCGACTGGCTCAGGAGCGGATCGGGTCGCGGCGCGGGCTCGAGCCGGATCGGCTCCGGGCGGTTTCTGCCGCGCGTTTCCTCCAGTGGCCGGGAGCCAATCTCCTGCATGGCAAACTTCCACTCCAGGACCGCCAGCGGCAGGGCGAGCGCGAGCCAGACGAGCACGCGTGCCCAGGCGCGCCATCCGGCCGCCCGCGGCGTCTGTGGCTTGCGACGCAGCCACTTCATGGTGCGACTCGCCGCGTCATCGGTCGATTCCCGCTTGCCGGCCCCGCCCCATTCGGGTGCCCATGATGGCATGGTCGGGTGACGAAGTCATGCGAATACTCGAAAGCTTGCGAAACCTGTGGGGCCGTCCCCGCGCATGGCATGCGGAGTGGACGCGCGCGGAGCTGGGGCGCTGGGGCGAGGAATGCGCGGCATGGCACTACTGGCGCACGCGCGGCGGGGCGGTGCTGGCGCGCAACTGGCGCGGCGGCGGGGGAGAGCTGGACCTTGTCGTGCGCGAGGGCGACGTGCTCGTGTTCGTCGAGGTGAAGGCGCGTCGTCCGCAGGACGCGGACCCGCTCGTGCAGGTGCGCGACGCGCATCGCCAGCGCAACTGGCGCGGCGCCGCAGCGGCGTACCTGGCAACGCTGCCTCGCCCGCGGCCGGCCGTGCGCTTCGATGCCGTCGTGGTCCTGCCCGATCCACAGAACCCGCACCAACCGCGCATCGAGTGGCACGGCGATGTGATGGCCTCGATCCATCAGGGCTAGTCCTCAATCTCCACCAGAGCAATGTAGCGCACGCAGAATTGTGCCGAGAAGCCACCGACGAGCGCCTTGCCCGATTGCCGGTCGATCCCAATCAGTTGGAAGAGTTCGTTGGGATGGCCGAGCACGTCGAGGATCGTGCCCTGTGCGTCGTGCAGGCGGATGGCCGACAGCGCCGCGGTGAGCCGCTGGCCCGAAGGCAGCTCCTGCACCTGCGTGGTGAGACCCGGCATCCAGGAGGCCAGCGAGACCGCTCCCACCTCGTGGACGTTGCCGACCAGCGTGCCGTCGAGGCGATAGAGCACGGGGGCGGCGCTGCGCATCTCGACGTACAGACCGGTCGAGCCGTCGGGCAGGCGCGCGGGCATCGCGTGCGCCAGGGCTCCGGACGGAAAGGTTGTCCGCGTGTGCATGCGCAGCGTTCCGTCCGCATCGTAGCAGACCCAGTCGCCGTCGGCCGTCAGCAGCAGCAACGCCTCGTCGTCGCTGTCGTCCAGAAAGGGTCCCGGCACCGCAAGCGCCGACTGCCGCATCGGGCACGCCGTGAGCCACTCACCGTCGCCGCTCAACAGGTGCACCATGCCCGTCTCCAGCACCTGCACCCAGATCGTGCGCACGCGGCCTGTCGCGTCCTTCAGGATGCCGAGTCGCCCCAAGCTCGACTCGACGACTCCGGGCAACGGAGTCTGCCAGACGACCTCGTCATTGTCCATACGTCGGGCCTGCACGAAGTTCGGCCCCACGAATTCGAGCAACAGGTCGCGTCGAGCCTCCGGCAGCGCGATGGGCTGATACGCCATCATCGCCTTGTAGTAGTCCAGGATCGGCTGCCACGGAAACACGTTGGACGTGCGCAGCACTTCGCCTTTCAGGGTCATCACGGCCCCGGTAGAAGACGAGTGCGAGGCATAGATCAGGGTCGTACCGTTGCCAAGGAAGTCGCCCGTGATGGGCTGATGCGCATTCGGATCCCCCACGGCGTGCGTCCCGAGCACCACCAGCCGCAGGCGGCCATCCTTGCCCGTGGGAAGCACCCCTTGCAGCATGCGCGCATCCACCAGCCGGTGCGCTTGCGGTACGCGGGCGAACATGCTCACAATCTGCGGATCGTGGAGCCCCCGGCGCACGCCGACCCCGATGGACAACAACGTCATCAGCAGGACCAGGCCGCACAGTCCGAGCAGCACGCGCGTGCATCGCCGTTGCCAGTGGGTGTTCATGGCGTCTCCTCCGCCGGGCGGCGCACCAGCCGCAGCAGCATCACGCGTGCACGCGGCCCCTCGATGCGCACGGCCAACAGCAGGCCATCGGGCAGCAGGAACGGCAGGCACTCGGCAATGCGCTCGTCGGCGTCCACAATCCGCTGTGTGGCCTTCGGCCAATCCAGGAACTCGAACGAGTAGGTCTCGCCCTTCCAGTGGACTGTGCGGCTCAGCATCGACACCCCCACCCCATCTGCCCCCAGATCGGACAGCAGTCCCGTATGGTAGATCCGCAGGTGAAACTCCGAGTAGTCCGGCACCAGGACGACCGTGCCGATCCATCTGCCCGAATGCTCCTCGACGGCGACGAGTTCGCGCATCGTCTGCTGGAAGGTATTCTGCACGCCCACGGTGCCATCGGGCCCGAATGGCAGCAGAATCTGCGTGCGCGTCGGATCCGGCACATCTGGCTTTGCGGGCGCGCGCTCCCGCAGCACGTCCGGCATGTTCGATGGGTAGCCGTTTGGGGCATACAGCAGGGAGGACAATCGGTCCTTGCCCAGAGCCCTCGGGATGACAGGGTTGTCCGGGATACGGTGCAACTCGCCATCCGGCCCCATGCCCACCTGACGCTCGCCGTCCTTGGTCCATGCGAACACCTCGCCGGGCCAGTCGGGTGGCGTCGGCGCCCAGACCATGACGAAGCTTGTGCGCCGGTCCTCCGGTCCGCGCCGATACCACAAGAGCTCCCCCTCGGCAGACAGGCAGGCGATGCCCTCCTGATCCTCGGAGTGGAGGAACAGCAGCGGTCGGCCCTCGCGGTCCGTCCCTTGGGACAGGCGCGCGGTCGGAAGAGTGGTGGCCCAGAAGGGACCAGGGCTGGCGAGCAGCAAGTCGAACATCTCGGGCCGATACTGCCACCGGACAACGCCGTCGAGATCGAGGCATACGATGCGCGGGGGACTCTCGGCGATGGCCGCCAGACGCCAGCCGTCCGGCGTGCGGAGCACCTGAAGATGGGGTTCGTCCCGCCACGGGATCAACTCGCCCAGTGGCCGGACGTCGATGGTGCCGTCAAGGTGTATGACTGACAATTGGTCGGTTGTCAGGAGGAGAAAGCGGAGATCGGGGTGTTCAGGGCCTGCCGGGAGAAAGCCGATAGGCTTGACGGTGCCGACCTTCTCGAAGATTCGCTCGATTCCGTATTCCGTGGGCACTCCGGTACCGGCAGCCCGAATGGCGGCGAGAACCCCTTCGGGCTGCGGGTTGATATCCTGGTACCCCCGCCAGTCCGTCGTACCCGTTGTCTTCGGCTGCCCCTCCCCGATGCGCTCTGACGCCATTTTCGTGCTGAGGAGAATGACCGGCATCGCGAAGGCCAGCAGGAATAGCAAGAGCGCCCCGGCAGCGAGGAGCTGCCGGGCGGGGTCCACCTGTTGTGGGCGACCCTGCCGTCGCCACGGGATACCCCAGCCTGCCAAGACGGCCTCTCCCGTTGGGGGGAATGCGGGCGACTTATGGGACAACGGCCCGGCCGGCCGGGTTCCCGGCCCCGGCGCAAATGAGTCCCTTGACCGCCGCTGGCGCGCGCCGATTGGATGACCGGACTGGGCGAAGAAAGGGGCGTCACGCGTGGGCGTGCGATGACTCTGGGCGAACGATTCCGCGCGCTGCCGGTGCGCTCCCAGTTGCTGCTGGCCTACGCGGTCACGCTGGCGCTGATCGTCGGCCTGGGCAGCCTCTTCGTCTCCTCGTTTGTCTCGGGCCAGCTCGAGGCCTCGGCCGAAGCCGAGCTGCGCAACGCCACGGGCGCCACGACCAACCTTGTCCGCGGCGCCGTCGAGGTCTCCGTCCGCCAGCACCTGCGCACCCACGCGGACACGCTGCGCGAACCGCTCGCCGTCTACAACAGCCTGCTCGAAGCCGGCGGCGTCGATCGCCCGGAGGCGCAGCAGCTCGCCGTCGCCGAGATTCGCCGTCGGCTGACCGAAGAGTCGGCGTCGATGACGGCCATGATCTTCGAGAGCGATGGCCGCGTCATGCTGCACCCCGATCCGGCATGGGAGGGCAGCGACGCCTACGACACGAACCTGTTCGCCGCGGTGCTCGATCGCGGCGAGGGCTTTGCCGGCTTCTATCGCGGCGAACCGGGCGAGCGCAATCCGCCCATCATGGCCCTGCACGTCGAGCCCTTCGAACCGTGGGGCTGGTTTCTGGTCACCGCGGTCGAGCGGGCGAACATGCCCGCTCTTGTCGCTGTTGAGGACTTCCGCGCTTATGTGCTCGCCAATCGCCCGGGCCGCACGGGCACCTGCTGGATCGTGAACTCGAAGGGCGACGTCATTGTCCACCCGCGCATCGCCGAAGGCAACCTGCTCGACCTGCGCGACGAGACCGGCTGGGCCTTCATGCGCGACCTCTGCGTCCAGAAGCGCGGCCGCTACCAGATTCGCTGGGTCGAGCCCGACACCGGCAAGGTCACTGTCCGCCTCGTCGTCTTCGACTACGTCGACGAGATGGACTGGATTGTGGCGACCATGGTGCCGCGCGCCGAATTGCTCGCCGCGCTCGAGGACATCCGCAAGATGCTCCTGTACGCGCTGCTTGTGGCGTTGCTGCTGGCCGTGCCGTGCGCCATCTGGGTGGGCGACGTGATCGTGCGCCCCTTCCGCGACCTGATGGAGCGTTTCGCGCGCGGCGCCGGCGGCGACACCTCCATCCGAATGGACCATGTGTCGAACGACGAGATGGGCCGGCTGGCAACCTGCTTCAACTCGTTCATGGAGTCGCTTGAGGAGAAGAACAGGGCGCTGGTTGCCGAGGTGGCCGAGCGCCGCAAGGCGGAGGAGGAACGCGCACGCAGCGAGGCGCGCCTGCGCCAGGTGATCGACCTGGTGCCCGCGATGATCTTCGCCAAGGACGGCGACGGCCGCTTCCTGATGCTCAATCGCGCCATGGCCGAGGGCTACGGCGCCACCCCCGAGGAACTCACCGGCCGCCTCCAGGAGGAGGTCTACGACCGCCCCGGGGACGTGCAGCGCTTCATCGAGGAGGACCGGCGCGTCATCGACACCGGCGAGCGCCTGTTCATCCCCGAGGAGACCTTTCAGGACCGCGAGGGCCGCACCCGCATCCTGCAGACGACGAAGATTCCCTTCGTCGAGCACGAGTCCGGCCGGCAGGCCGTCCTCGGCGTCGGCGTCGACATCACGGACCTGACGCGCGCGCGCGCCGAACTCGACCGCCACCGCGAGAAGCTCGAGGAACTCGTCGCCGAGCGCACCCGCAACCTGCTCGCCGCCAACGCCGAACTCGAACAGGAGATCGCCGAGCGTCGCCGCGCCGAAGCGGAAATCCTGCGACTCAACCAGTTCCGCGAGGTCATCATCGACGACGCCACCGTCTGGGTCAGCGTGCTCGACCGCGACGAGAACTTCGTGGTCTGGAACAAGGCCGCCGAGCAGATCACCGGCTACAAGCGCGAGTCGGTGCTCGGCAACGCGCGTGTCTGGGAGTGGGCCTTCCCCGACGAGGAGCAACGCGCCCGCGTTCTCAAGGCCCTGAAGGCAGCCACCCGCGGCGAGGTCATCGGCGAACTCCACTTCACCCTGCACACGCTCGACGAGCGCGAGCGCGACGTCGCCTTCTATCCCCGCACCATCAGCGACGAAACCGGCGCCCACGCCGGCATGGTCATCGTCGCCTTCGACATCACCGAGCGCCGCCGCGCCGAGCGCGCGCTGCTCGACAGCGAGGAGCGCTTCCGCCTCCTCGTCCAGAACTCCACCGACAGCATCCTCATCATGGACCGCGATGGCGTCTATCGCTACGCCAGCGACTCGGTCCGGCACCTGACCGCCTTCCCGCCCGAGAGCTTCCTCGGCACCGATGCCATGGCCCGCATCCACCACGAGGACCGCCCGGCCGCCGAGGAGGCCTTCGCCCGTTGCCTCCGCACGCCGCGCGAGATCGTCCGCGTCGAGTATCGCTGGATGCACGCCTCCGGCTGCTGGGTCGACATCGAGGCCTTCTGGAACAACCTGCTCGACAACCGCCGGGTCCGGGGCATCGTCGTCAACGCCCGCGAAGTCACCTTCCGCAAGACCGCCGAGAAGTCGCTGCTCCACCGCGTCGCGATGGAGAAGCTCATCGCCTCCGTCTCCAGCCTCTTCCTCAACCTTCCCTCCGAGCGCCTTGACGTCGCCCTTCAGGGGGCCCTCGGCACCATCGGCGAGTTCACCGGCGTCGAGCGCAGCTACATCTTCTTCGTCCGCGACGGCCAGATTTCCGCCGATGCCTACTACGAATGGATGGCGCCCGAGTGGGAAGGCCGCACGCCGCTCGAGACCATGGCCGGTCTCACCGACTTCGAGTGGTTCCGCCGGCGCATCTTCAAGGGCGAGGTGATCCACGTTCCGCGCGTCGAGCAGCTTCCCGAGGAGGCGGCCCCGCTGCGCCGCCATTGGCTGGAGCGCAGCGTCCATTCCGCCGTCTCCGTTCCCATGATGTGGAAGGGTGTGCTGTTCGGCTTCTGGGGGCTCGACTCCTACCGCGAGCACCGCGACTGGTCCGACGAGGACATCAACCTTCTGCGCGTCGTCAGCCAGATCCTCGTCGCCGCGATCCAGCGTTGCCGCGCCGAGGAATCCCTGCGCTTGCAGAAGTCGCGCCTCGAGACACTCGTCCACCTCAGCACGCTCACCGACAGCTCCGCCGACGAGATCATGGCCTACGTCCTCGAGGACGCCGCGCACCTGACCAAGAGCGCCGTCGCCGTCATCGGCGAGGTCAATCCCGAGCTGTGGCTCTTCCGCCCCGTGGCTTGGGCCGGCGACGGTCTGCGCACCTGTCCGCTCTATCGCGATCCCCTGCGACTGGGTGGCGGCGACGACAGCATCTGGACGCACGTGTTGCGCGCGCGCCGCGCCCAGATGGTCGAAGACGAGGACGCCGCGCGCGCCGCGCAGGAGGTGTGGCCCGTCGCCGAATGCCCCGGTCGTCGCCTCCTGGCGATCCCCATCCTGGGTCAGGGCGGCAAGGTCGAGGCCATCGCCGCCGTCGCCAACAAGCGCGAACCCTACGACGACATGGACGTCAGCCAGTTCGCGCTGTTGATCAACGGCATGTGGAATCACATCAAGCGTCAGGAGGCGCGCGAAGAGCTGATGAAGGCCAAGGAGGCGGCCGAGGCCGCCAACGAGGCCAAGAGCCGCTTCCTCGCGAACATGAGCCACGAACTGCGCACGCCGCTCAACTCCATCCTGGGCTTCACCGACCTGCTCAAGGGCCAGTTCGCCGGCGTCCTGAACGAGCGCCAGATCGCCTACGTACGCCACATCGACGACAGCGGCCGCCACCTGCTCGAACTCATCAACGACCTGCTCGACATGGCCAAGGTTGATGCAGGCGCCATGACCCTGGAGCCCACCTCCTTCTCGATCCACGACGCCTGCAACAGCGCGCTCGCCATGGTTCGCAACACTGCCGAGAAGAAGGGCATCACCTTGCACGCGGAGTACCACCCAGCTGCCGTCCGCATCGTTGCCGACCGCCGCAAGTTCCGCCAGATCCTGCTCAACCTGCTGTCCAATGCCGTCAAGTTCACCCCCTCGGGCGGACGCGTCACCCTCTCTGTCGAGGAGCCGCTGAATCACACCATCTGCTTCTGCGTCGAGGACACGGGCATCGGTATCGAGCCGCACCAGCTCAATATGCTGTT
>JAHCAW010000086.1 GCA_019634695.1 Candidatus Sumerlaeia bacterium | reverse complement strand
ACTCGACACGGCGGGGCTCCCCTTGGGGCTCCGCCGTTGTCTTGTGCCTGTCGCTCACGCTTCCGGTGCCGGTTGGGGTTCCGCCAGTGCGGCGGCTTCCTTCTCGGCAGTGCCGGGCTCGAGCTTGATGAAGAGTGCCTGCGGCGTGCTCAGGGGCTGGCCGGCGGGCAGCTCGACGGGCTGCCACGTGCCGATGGCGCCCGCGTGGTCGTATCGCAACACCAGATGGCGACCGTGCGCGTCGTCGACGTGCTGGACGAACTGGCGGCCGAACAGCAGGCCGTCGAAGCCAAGCATCTCATGAACGCTCTGCGCGGCGTGGGGCAGGATGGGCGCCCACATCGTGTTGAGCCAGGCGATTGCCTGCAGGACGGCGCGCACCACGGTGGCGGCCGCCTCGGGATCGGTCTTGATGAGCGCGAAGGGCGCCGTGTCGGTGACGAACTGGTTGGCGGTCTGCGACAGGCGGTTGAGTTCCGCGACGGCCGCCTTGAACCGGCAGGCGCTGTACAGCGCCCCAACGCGGTCGAAGCCCTCGCGGATCCCGTCTAGCAGGCGCTGCTCGGCCTCGCCGAAGGGGTTGCCGACGGGCACCTCGGCGTTGAAGCGCTTGTAGGCAAACGACAGCGTGCGATTGACCAGATTGCCCCAGTTGGCAATCAGCTCGTTGTTCACGCGCTCGACGAAGTCGTCCCACGTGAAGTCCACGTCGGCGGTCTCGGGCGCCATCGATGTCAGCGCGTAGCGCCACGCGTCGGGCTGGTAGCGCTCGAGCACGCCACGGATCGAGATCATCGTGCCGCGGCTCTTGCTGAACTTGCGGCCCTTCATGTTGAGGTACTCGTTGGCGGGCACGTCGTGGGGCAGGTTCAGGCCGCCATAGCCAATCAGCATCGCCGGCCAGATGATCGAGTGGAAGGGGATGTTGTCCTTGCCGATGAAGTAGTACGCGCGGGCGTCGGTGGCGCTTTCGGCATCCCACCACTGGCGCCAGGCCTCGGGCTCCCCGTGCAGGGCGGCCCATTCCTTCGAGGCGGACAGGTAGCCGATCACCGCGTCGTACCAGACGTAGATGCGCTTGGTCTCGTAGCCGGCAACCGGGATCGTGATGCCCCAGGAGATGTCGCGGGTGATGGCGCGGCCCCGCAGCTCGCGCTTCTCGAGCTGGGCGACGGTGAAGTTGCGCACCGTGGTGCGCCAGTGTTCCTTGCCCGACGACGCCCATTGCAGCAGCGGCTCGTTGAGCTTGCCGAGATCGAGGTAGAAGTGCTCGGTCTCGCGGACTTCGAGGTCCGTGTTGCCGGTGATCTTCGAGCGCGGGTTGCCCAGCTCGATCTGGTTGTAGATCGCGCCGCAGCGGTCGCACTGGTCGCCGCGCGCGCTCTCGAAGCCGCACCGCGGACAGGTGCCCTCGACGTAGCGGTCGGGCAGGAAGCGGTCCGCCTTCGGATCGTAGAGCTGCTGCTCGCGATCGGTGTAGATGTAGCCCTTGTCGAGATGGCGCAGGAAGAGGTCGTGCGTGACGTCCCAATGGTTGCGGGTGTCGGTGTGCGTGAAGAGATCGAAGGTGAGGCCGAGCTTGAGGTAGGACTCGATGAAGAGCGGGTGGTAGCGCTCGACGATGTCCTTGGGGGTGACGCCTTCCTCGTCGGCCTTGACGGTGACGGGCGTGCCGTGGGTGTCCGAACCGCTGACCATGAGAACATCGTTGCCGGCCATGCGCTGGAAGCGGGCGAAGATGTCGGGGGGCAGGTAGGCGCCGGCGATGTGGCCGATGTGCTGCTCGCCGTTGGCGTAGGGCCATGCGACGCCGATCAGGATGCGACGGGGCGAGGCGGTCATGGAAGCGGAATCCTGGATACCGGGTGCGTCGGGCCGTGGCCGGACGGGAGGTGTTGTGTGAACCGACGCGCCTTCGGGACGCAAGGGGCACGTGGCGACGCGACGTCGGGGGCCGCGTGAATCGGCTTGGCTTCGGCAGGAGCGCGCGCAAGGCTGCGAGTAGTGACTTGACGTTGAGGAGGCGACCAGTGCTGCTCATCCAGCGGGCCAGGCAGTTCCTGACGGTGGACCTGTGGCGGCTGAAGGTGGAGGAGATGCCGGCGCGGCGGGCGATGCTGGTCCGTACGCTGCGCGTGCTCGCCGTGGCCGTGCGGGACTTCGAGACGGATCGCATCAGCCTGCGCGCCTCGGCGCTGACCTTCTACACGCTGATGTCCGTGGTGCCGATCCTGGCGCTCTCCTTCGGGGTGGCGAAGGGCTTCGGTTTCGAGCAGCGCCTCGAGACCGAGTTGCGCGCCGCCCTGCCGGGCCAGGTGGAGGTGATCGAGCGCTTCATCCTCTTCGCCCAGCAACTTCTCGAGCAGACCCGCGGCGGACTCATCGCCGGCATCGGTCTCATCGTCCTGTTCTGGACCGTCATCAAGGTGCTCGGGCACATCGAGCACTCGTTCAACGACATCTGGGAGCTGAAGCAGGGCCGGCCGTTCCTGCGCAAGTTCAGCGACTACCTGGCCTTCGCCTTTGTCGCCCCGATCCTGTTCCTGATCTCCAGCAGCATGACCGTCTTCGTGACCAGCCAGTTGGAGACGATCATCACGCGTCTGGAGTTTCTTGGCCCCGTTGCCGCGCTGCTGATCTCCGCCGTCCGGCTGCTGTCGCTGGCGATCCTGTGGGTGCTGCTGGCCTTCACATACCTGTTCATGCCCAACACGAAGGTGCAGGTGAAGTCGGCGCTGGTGGCGGGCATTCTGGCTGGCACCCTGTTCTTCCTGCTCCAGGTGGCCTACGTGCGGTTGCAGATCGGGGCCGGCAAGGCGAACGCGATTTACGGCAGCTTCGCGGCACTGCCGCTGTTCCTGACCTGGCTGCAGCTCAGTTGGATCATCGTGCTGTTCGGGGCCGAGGTGGCCTGGGCGCACCAGAACTTGGAGCGGTTCGAGTGGGGGCAGGAGAGCCGCCGCGCCGCCCGCCACCTGCGCCACAAGGTGCAGGTGGCGATCATGCGGGTGAGCGTGCACCGGTTCTGCGCCGGGGCCGAGCCCCCCACGTTCCGGCAGCTCCAGCAGGAGGTGGACGCCCCTCGGGTGCTGCTGCAATCCTGCCTGGACGAGTTGAAGGACGCGCGCCTGCTCTCCCGGACCCTGCTGGACGACGGGGAGTCGGTCGGCTACCAGCCGGCCTGCGACGTGGGCGAGCTGACCGTGGCCGACGTGCTGTCCCGGCTGGACTCCGTCGGGGAAACGAACGTGCCGATCGGGGGCAACGCGACCTCCGCCCAGGCCTATGCGAAGGTCGAGGAGATGGTCTGCGAACTCCGGTCGATTCAGGCGAACCGGTTGATCAAGGACTTGTAGGCAGGCGCGGCTGGCCCCTGCGCCCCATGCTCCCCTGCCCGCCCCGCGAACCTGCCCGAACAGCGGGCTGTCGGGGGGTCGTGGTTTTCTGTTGCAGGCCTTTCGGGGCGGTCGCTATCACGCGCTCCTCTTTCGGCTGGGGGGGATTTCGCCCCGGCCCGTGCAGTTCGACCCTGACACCACTCACTCCAGACGGAGGCCTGTCCTGCCATGGCGGCGATCGAAGCGAAGGTCAAGGAATGCATCGTGTCCCAGTTGGGCGTGAATGAGGAGGAAGTGAATCCGGAAGCCTCCTTCATCGACGACCTCGGGGCGGACTCGCTCGACATCGTCGAGCTGGTGATGGCTTTCGAGGAGAAGTTCGGCATCGAGATCCCCGACGAGGATGCGGAGAAGATCCGCACGGTGGGCGATGCGATCAAGTACATCTCGGAGAAGGGCGGCGAGGGGTGAGGGGGCCCGTGAGGGGTGGGGATTCCGCCCCGGCGGACTCGAGCCCGAGCCGAAACGGCTGATCGAGCATGAGCGCCAAACGCGTCGTCGTCACCGGTCTGGGGGCCATTACCCCGATCGGCAACACCGTGTCCGAGTTCTGGGAGAGTCTGCTGGCCGGCAAGTCCGGCGCCGGACCCATCACGCAGTTCGACGCTTCCAATCACAAGACCAAGTTCGCCTGCCAAGTGAAGGGCTTCGTGCCCGAGAACTTCGTCAACTCCAAGGAGTTGCGGCGCCTCGACACCTTCGTCGTCTACGCACTCGTGACGGCCGAGGAGGCGCTGAAGGACTCCGGGCTCGACCTTGAGAAGGAAGACCTCGAGCGCATCGGCGTCGTGGTCGGCTCGGGCATCGGCGGCTTGCAGGTGATGGCCGACCAGCAGCAGATCCTGCGGGACCAGGGCCCCGGGCGCGTCAGCCCGTTCCTGATTCCCCGCCTGATCTGCAATATGGCGGCCGGGCACATCTCGATGCGCTTCGGACTCAAGGGCCCGAACACCTGTCCGGTGACGGCCTGCGCGACGGGCACGCATGCGATCGGCGACGCATTCAAGATCATCCAGCGGGACCAGGCGACAATCATCCTTGCCGGGGGCGCCGAATCGGCGATCACCGCGCTGGGAGTGGCTGGTTTCGAGAACATGAAGGCCCTGTCGGGCCGCAATGATTCGCCCCAGACGGCCAGCCGTCCGTTCGACAAGGACCGCGACGGCTTTGTGATCGGCGAGGGTGCCGGCGTGCTGGTGCTCGAGGAACTCGAGCACGCGCGCGCCCGCGGCGCCCGCATCTACGCCGAGGTGGTCGGCTACGGCATGACCGGCGACGCCTTCCACATCACGGCGCCGGCCCCGGAGGGCGAAGGCGCGGCGCGCTCGATGCGCATGGCGCTCGAGGATGCCGGCCTGCCCCCGACTGCCGTAGACCACATCAACGCCCACGGCACCAGCACGCCGATGAACGACAAGAACGAGACGGCCGCCATCAAGACGGTCTTCGGGGAACATGCCCCGAAGATCGCGGTCAGCTCCAACAAGTCGATGATCGGGCACCTGCTGGGAGCGGCCGGCGGCGTCGAGGCGGTGGCCATGGCCCTGTCGATCCAGAACGACATCGTCCCCCCGACGATCAACTACACGACGCCGGACCCGGAGTGCGACCTGGACTACACGCCCAACGAGGCGCGTCGCCGTCCGGTCCGGGTGGCCCTGTCGAACTCGCTGGGATTTGGCGGACACAACACGACGATCGTGTTCAAGAAGCTGGACTGGTCACCCGCGGGCTGAGGCCCGCGGGTGGCGGGTTCGCGCATCCGCCCCCGAGCGTCGAGCATGAGCGCGATTCCGGTTCCCGAGCAGTTGCGCCACGGCGTGCGGGCGCTGCTGCAGCGGTGCGGCCTGCCCGAGCCCGATCCGGCCGGCGAGCAAGTGCTTACCCGCGCCTTCCTGCACCGCTCCTGGAGCAAGGAGAACCCCGGGCTGGGCGACAACGAGCGCCTGGAGTTCCTCGGCGACGCGGTCATCGGCGCCGTCGCCTCCCTCTTCCTGTACAAGGAGTGCCCGGCGGCCGACGAGGGCGAGCTGTCCAAGCTGCGCGCCGCGATGGTCAGCCGGCGGGTGCTCGGGCGCCTGGCCCAGGAGTCGGGGGTCAGCGAGCTGATCCTGCTGGGGGTGGGCGAGGAGGGCAATGGGGGCCGGCGGAGGAGTTCGATCACCGGCTCGGCGCTGGAGGCCTTCTGCGGGGCGCTCAGCCTGGTCTACCCTTGGGAGCTGGCCGAGCCCGCGATCCGGGAGGTAGTGATCCGGCCTGCGCTTCGCTTGACGGAGAACCGGGTGGCGGTCGATTATAAGTCGCGCCTGCAAGAATGGGCGCAGAAGCACCACCAGGAGGTGCCCGAGTACCGGGTGCTGGCGGCCGAAGGACCGGACCACAGTCGCACGTTCCGGGTGGAAGTGGCCGTCGGCGGACGGGTTTCGGGGCAGGGCGAGGGAGCGCGGATCAAGTGGGCCGAGAACGAGGCGGCCCGGTTCGCGCTGCGGGAATTGGAACACGAAGTCGGCAGGGACATCCCAGGCAACGGGGTAGGTTCGTGAAGAACGTATTGGTCACCGGCTCGGAGGGGATGCTGGGCAGCGAGGTCGTGCGGCATCTGAAGCGCCGCAGCGACGTGCGCGTCGTGCGCGGCACGGCGGACTCGCTCGACATTACGAATCTTGCGGCGGTCAAGCAGGCGTTCGAGCGCCACCGCCCGACGCACGTCGTGCACTGCGCCGCCTTCACGATGGTGGACACCGCCGAGAAGGAACCGCTCAAGGCCTACACGGTCAACTCCGAGGGCACGAAGAACCTGGCGTTCTTCGCCCGCGAGCTCGATGCCGAGTTTCTCTACATCTCCACCGACTACGTCTTCGATGGATCGAAGGCCGACGCCTACGTCGAGACCGACGAGCCGAACCCGATCAACGTCTACGGCGACTCGAAGCTGCGCGGCGAACACAACGTGCAGACCCTGTGCGAGCGCCACAAGATCGTCCGCACCTCCTGGCTGAACGGCTTGGGCGGCGTCGTGAACCGCAACTTCATCGAGACGATGCTGCGCTTCTCGCAGACGCGCGACCAGTTGTCGGTCGTCAACGACCAGACCGGCCACGTCACCTTCACGTTCGATCTCGCGCCGGCCATCGGCCTGCTGCTCGACGTGAAGTCCTACGGCGTCTACCACGTCACGGGCGAAGGCGAATGCACGTGGTACGATCTGGCGACGAAGGTCTTCGAGATCGCGCAGAAGAGCGTGACGGTGAAGCCGATCTCGTCGGACCAGTTCCGGAGCCTTGCGCGTCGTCCGCGGCACTCGGTGCTGCGCAACACGCGCTTCGAGGGGCTCGGTCTGCCGCTGCTCCCCCACTGGGAGGACAGCCTGCGCGAGTACTTCCGCCGCCGGCGCCTGGCCGAAGGCCTGCGCCAGCCCGAATCCCGCGGCCCCAGCCGCGACGCGCAGTACGCGTCGTAGGTCGCCTGCGGGAAGAAAGAGCCCGCGCTGCGGACCATGCTCGTCGTCGACTCGGTCACGAAGGTTTATCCCACGCTGCGCACGGCGCTCGATGGAGTGTCGTTCGAGTGCGGCGCCGGGGTGTTCGGGTTGCTCGGGCCCAACGGGGCGGGCAAGTCGACGCTGCTGCGCATTCTGGCCGGCGGGCTCGACTTCGAGGCCGGGCGCGCGACGCTCGACGGGCGTTGGGACGTGCGCCGCGATCCGCGCGCCTGGCGCGAGCGTCTCGGCCTGATGCCGCAGTCCTTCGACTTCGTGCCGCACGTGAGCGCCCGCGAGTACCTCGAACAATGCGCGCTGCTGTCGGGCCAATCGACGCGCGCGTTGCGGCCGCGCATGGACGAACTGCTCGAGCGCGTCGGGCTCGCCGACGCCGCACGGCGACGCGCGCGCGACTTCTCGCGCGGCATGAAGCAGCGCCTCGCCGCCGCCGCCGCTTTCCTGTGTCATCCGCGACTCGTGCTTCTCGACGAGCCGACCGCCGGTCTCGATCCGCGCGAACGCGTGCTCTTCCGTGAACTCGTCACCGACCTGTCCGCCGACACGGTCACGATCCTGTCCACGCATATTGTGCCGGACATCGAGCGCTGCTGCGACCATCTGGCGGTGCTCGCGCGCGGTCGGGTGTTGTTTTGCGGGCCGGCGGCGGAGTTGGCCGCGCGCGCAGCAGGGCGCACATGGGATGCACCCGTCGCCACCGAGGCAATCGCGGCACTGGAGCGCGACCGGCGCATCGTGCGCCTGATGCCCGAAGGCGAAAGCTGTCGCGCGCGCGTCGTCGGCGATCCGCCGGAGGGCGCCATCGCCGTGGAGCCAACGCTCGAGGACGGTTACATCCTGCTCGCGAACGAGGATCGCCAGGTCATCGAGGCATCCGCATGAGGGACGAGCCGCTGCCGTTGGCCGGATGGTTTCGGCGCACCGGGCGCCAGTTGGCGCTGCTGCGCGACGACGAATTCCGCCGCGGCGGTTACCGGCTCGCGTTGCTGGGACTGCGCGGGCTCATCGGCGTGCGACCCGTCATGGGGTTGCTCGTCGCGGTGGCCGTCGGCGTGTATCTGTTCCACACGGAGGTGGCGACGGCGGCCGAGGCGTATCGCTTCCTGATGGTATTCGCCGGACTGGGGGCGATGGTGGCCTCGGCGACGATGTTCGCCGGCGAGCAGCGACAGGGCACGCTCGAACTTCTGTGGCTGGCGCGCGGGTCGGCCGCGTCGCTGATCCGGTTCAAGGCCTTCGTGCTGCTGGCCGGCATCACAGCTCTGCTGGTGCCGGCGGTGCTCGTGGTGGCCTGGTTCCTGGAAGGACGATTCCCTACGGGCGCGGCGCTGGTTTTCCTGGCGACGAACGCGTTGTTCATCGTGGCGACGATGACGTGGGCGGGCACGCTGGTGCCGCATCCGTGGGCGGGCGGGCTGCTCGGCGCCTTCGCGCTGACGGTGCTCTATCTGTTGTTGGGCGACCGCGTAACCTTCTTCAACCCGTTCACGAATCCGGTGGTGGAGCACGCGCGCCTGGTGGCCGGCGGCGGCGCCTTCCGCGCCGAGATGGACCTCAACCGCGTGCTCGTCATCAATCGCCTCGTGTTGCTCGTGGCCTCCGGCGTCCTCTTCTCGATGGCGTCTCGGCGGCTGGGGCGGCTGTTTCGGTAGTGGTCTTTCCATTGCCATGCCGCATCGGGCGGGGAAGATTCGGGTCCAACTCAGGAGCGCCGCATCGTGTCCGCAGAACGCCTCAACGACCAGAAGGTGCTGGGCTGGCTGCTGGGCGCCGGGCGCATCACCGCGGCCCAGGCCCGACGCCTCGAGGCCGAACTCGACCGCGGCACGCCGCTCGACGTCGCCATCTGCCGCGTTCCCATCGCCGATCCGTACGATCTGGACGATGCCCGCGGGCTGCTTGGCATCGAGGCCGCCCCGGTGGCGTCGCCCGTGCCGGCGCCGGCGCGTCCGTCCGCGGTCGTGCCCGGCCTGCGCCGCGACGATGACGGCGTCGCCGTGCTGGACCTCGCCGAGGACGATGCCGAGTTCCCCGAACCGGTCCGCCCCGACGGTCGGCCTTCCAGCGCCGCCGTTCCGGTTCGCCGCCCCGCCGAGGACCCCGCGCCCCTGCTCGACTCCGAGACCCTGCCGGCCGAGGCGCTCGACCTCTCCGCCGCCACTCAGGCCGGCGAACTTCCCCCCGCCGCCTTCGACCTCGACCAGGACGACGGCATCCCCCTGCTCGTGCACCTCCATGGCCTGATCCGCCAGGCGATCATGGCCGACATGGCCGCCGTCCAACTGGCCTTCACGCGCCAGCAGGGCGCTTGGGCCGAATACGATCACCTCGGCGCGCGCCAGAACGTCCTGCCCCTCGAAGGCACCACCGGCGAGAAGATGGCGGCCCGCCTGAAGGTGATGGCCCGCCTGTCGCCTTGGTTGCGCGCCGGCAAGCTGGCCACCATGGCGGTCACGCGCAAGAAGATCGCCTTCCGCCTGCTGGTCCAGCTCGACGAGACCAACGGCGTCCAGCGCCTGACGATGGTCTTCGCCGGCCAGTTCCCGGTCGGCTGACCGCAAGAAAACGCTGGCGTGGGCGCCCCCGCGCGGGCACCCTCGCCCATCCCTGCCAGCAATCGCCGGAATCCCATGACCGACAAGAAGCCCGCTCCCAACGCCCCCAATCCCGACGCCGAGGCCTTCGCCCGCGAAGCCGCCGAAGGCTCCCAGAGCGTCGTCGGCGAGTTCGTTTACTTCCTGCGCACAAACAAGAAGTGGTGGCTGACTCCGATCATCATCGTGCTGCTGGGCGTCAGCCTGCTCGTGCTGGTCGGCGGCACGGCGGCCGCGCCGTTTATCTACACCCTGTTCTGAGGCGCCCGCGCGCCCATGACCCGATTCGATCCCCCGCCCGACGCCGCAGCGGATGTTTCCGGCGATCTGTCGGGGCGCATCGGCAAGCGCCTCGGAATTGCCGTCGCCGTGCTTGCGGTGCTGTTCGTGTTGCGGGCGCTGCCGGGTGGCGGGCCGCGCTTCGAGATGCGGCCCGTCGGCGAGCCCATCGACCCCACATGGACGCTGCGCA
The DNA here is from genome assembly GCA_019634695.1 of Candidatus Sumerlaeia bacterium. Classification (GTDB taxonomy): domain Bacteria; phylum Sumerlaeota; class Sumerlaeia; order SLMS01; family JAHLLQ01; genus JAHCAW01. Next base: position 2,361 of record JAHCAW010000086.1, on the reverse strand, counting down.
CGCCAGAGGGCCAACGCGTGCTTGCCGGCGAGTGGCGCGGCCGGACGGTGCTGGTCAACGTCTGGGCAAGCTGGTGCCCGCCGTGTTTCGTCGAGATGCCGTCGCTCGTGCGCCTGGGCCAGCAACTGGCCGGACGGGACGACATCCTGCTCGTACTGGTCTCCACCGACGAGTCGCTCGAGATCGTTGAGGACGCCATCGTGCAGTTGGGACTCGAGAACTCGCCCGTTTATGTGCCGGCCGGGCGGGTGCCGGAGACGATCCCCGACCGCTACCTGCCCTCCACCTTCGTGATCGCTCCCGACGGCCGAATCGTCTTCCAGCACTACGGCGCCTACGAGTGGGACAACCCGCGGGTGCTCGCCTTTCTGGAAGAGGTGGCCGCCACCGCCCGCTGACACCGGATGCCCCCGCTTGACGCTCTGTGGGCGCGGGGGGTCCTATCGCCGCGCGCGGCGCCAGAGCGTCGCGCCAACCCCGACCGAAAGTGCCCCCATGCCCGTTCCGTTCATCGACCTGCGCCGCTTCGAACCCGATTTCATGGACCGCTGGATGCAGAAGGCCCGCCACGTCACCGAGAACACGATGTTCGTGGGCGGACCGGTCGTGTCGGACTTCGAGAAGCGCCTGGCCGCCGTGACCGGCGCGCGCGCCGCCGTCGGATGCGCCAACGGCACCGACGCGCTCCAGCTCGCCCTGCGCGTCGCCGGCGTCGGACCGGGCGACCGCGTCCTGCTCCCCGATGCCACCTTCTGGGCAACCTTCGAGGCGGTCGTCAACGTCGGCGCCATCCCGGTCACCGTCGATATCGACATGACCGATCTGCAGATGGACTTCGATCTCTTCCGCCAGGCCGTCGCCGAGTATCGCCCCAAAGCGGCCCTGCTGGTGCACCTGTACGGTTGGTGCACCGCGCGGCTCGACGACTTCCGCCAGTTCTGCACCGAGCGCCGCCTGCCGCTCATCGAGGACGGCGCCCAGTGCTTCGGCGTCGTCTGGCGCGGCCGTCCCATCTACGCCGACGCGTGGATGGCGACGACCTCCTTCTATCCCGCCAAGGTGCTCGGTTCGTGCGGCGACGCCGGTGCGGTCTTCTGCTCGACGCAGGAGCTCGCCGACGCGATTCGCCTGCACGGAAACCACGGCCGCGTCACGCACTACCTCCACGGCGTCATCGGCTGGAACAGCCGCATGGCCGGCATGGACGCGGCCTATCTGGACCTGTGCCTGGACTACATCGACGCGCGGCTGGCTTCGCGCATCGAAGCGGCGCGCTGGTATCGCGAGCAATTCGCCGGCGTCGCCGGACTGCCGGTGGTCGGCCCGCCCGACGGCTGCGACGACAACGGGTATCTGGTGGCGCTGATCGCGAACCCCGAGAAGCGCCCCGCCATCGAAGCGCACCTGAAGCAGCGCGGCATCGGCTTCGGCAACGTGTACCCGTCGGCGATGAGCGAGCAACCCGGCGCGCGCGGCTGGCACGGTGGCCACGTCGGCGGCGACAACGCCCGCGTGCTCGGCCGCAGCATCCTGAACCCGCCGCTGTTCTCCTACATCACGCGCGAGGAGCAGCAGGAAGTCGTCGCCACGTTTCGCGAGGCGGCGGGGAAGTAGTTCGTTGTTCGTGAAGCAAAGGGGCGAAGAGCTGCAATCAGTCGGCAGGGACAGCGAAATCTGGTTGGATGGAGCACAAGGCGCAGGGAAGGCGAGGGCATGCCCGTCGCTCACGCTCCGGGTGCAGAAGTGAACGGACCGAACTTGACTGAGGCTTGTTGACGGAACGATGAAGGCGCTGAATCCGACAGAGCGTGTGGCGGGCATCCTGGGGCGTCGGGACTTCGGCGCGGCGGTGGTCGTGCACGGCTGGGTGCGGACGCGACGGGATTCCAAGGGCGGCTTCTCGTTCCTGGCCATCAACGACGGGTCGTGCCTGGCGGACGTGCAGGTGGTCGCGCCGGGCGAGCTCTCGAACTACGAGAGCGACGTCAAGCGCCTGACGACCGGGTGCTGCGTGCGCGTCGAGGGCGTGCTGCGCGAGTCACCCGGCACCGGGCAGGCGGTCGAGATCCATGCCGCGCGCGTCGAGGTCCTCGGCTGGGTCGAGGATCCCGAGCACTACCCGATGGCGAAGAAGCGCCATACGCTCGAGCACCTGCGCGAGGTGGCGCACCTGCGGGCGCGGTCGAACACGATCGGCGCGGTGATGCGCGTGCGGAACTGCCTCGCGCATGCCACGCACGAGTTCTTCCAGCAGCGCGGCTTCCTCTATCTCCACACGCCCATCGTGACGGCCAACGACTGCGAGGGCGCCGGCCGCATGTTCGCCGTCACGACGCTGCTCGACGAGCCAACCCTGCCGCG
>JAHCAW010000085.1 GCA_019634695.1 Candidatus Sumerlaeia bacterium | reverse complement strand
TCGTGCTTGACTTCGACCTTCCCTCCAGCCGCGAGCTCCCCCGCATACGGTGGCGCAGCTGCGTGACGGTAGGTCATTGAGAATTCGATCTCGGGTCCGTGTTGGCCTGGGAATGCGAGTTGCACAACCTGCTCAAATGTCACGCACCGGCCCGGTACCGTCTTCCGGCGTGAATTCACGATGATCTCGTAGGTCGTGCAGATCGGCCGAGTGATGAACACAGGACCGGAGCCGAAGCATGCCGGATCATCGAGACCGACCGGCGTGTCGTTTGGCGACTCGAGGTCACGCAGCAACTCGACATCGCTACGGAGACCGAAAAGCTCGCGGATCGAGCGCCCGGTTTGGGCAACGGGTCCCGCAAGCTCCCAGCGATCGTTCACGAAGAAGGCACACTTCGGCTCGCCGAAACAGTTCGGGCGCGGCTTCGCCTCACACGCCGGGATGGAGTAGAACACGTTTCCATCCGCAAGATCGAGCGTGGCGGTGTCCTCGATGACGGGGTCATTGGGGGTATCGTGGTCGCGGACCAAGGCATGATCGGCCGGGATGCCCGCCTGATGGCGAATCACCGACACGGGCACACGTTGGCGCGGCATGGAAACGACCCGGTCGTTGACCAGGGCAGCCCATTTTCCCGGGTGGGGGGCTGGCTTTTGTGGTGCGGTTGGATGGTTCATTGTCGGGGATTCTCCCCTTGAAATGGAGTGACGGAATGCGCTCCTACTTCCTTATGCCCGGTTCTCTTTCGAAATCGCCATCCACCCGATACGATTTTTCTTTCAATCGGTTCTTATCTGTCATTAGGCAACAGACGGCGTTGTCTGAGTTCTGCAAACCTGCCAATCGACGTGCCGGGCCTATGCGAACTCTTGGGATGATCTCGTTTGAGTCGTCTTCCAGTCTTCGATTCTCACCCTGCCTTGACGAGTTTTCCTCGGCTTCCAACCCTCAGAGGGCGTTCAGGGACATCAGCAAACCATAGCGCAGGCATTCTGGCAATCGCGTGGACTCGGTTCTCTCGCCCCAACACACTCCAAGATCCCCCGCAGTCACTGGCAGATCAACCAAGTGCTCTCGTGGGCTGACGAATAGCAAGGCGTATCAGAATGACACGCCCCGGCGGAACCGGGATACGTCCAAGCTTGCAAGCCATGATCTCGAGCCCAGAATACCTCCCGGAGGTGGGATGCCACATGCTACGGTAGGCGCGCGGGGGCTTGCGTCTTTGGACCTCGAATCCTATCCTCGGAGAGATTTTGAAGACAATCCCGTTGCTTTCGCGTGCTAGCAAGGAGTTCAAGATCGCCGCGGGGAGGTTTCTTTTCTCCGTGGCGATTTCCGCCACGAACTCGGCATATGGAAGTTGGGAGGTACACCGGATGAGGACCAGAACCTATGAGTAGCACGGGCTTTCAGGCTGAGTTGGAGAGACTCTCGCCACCGGAACTTCAGCAGTTGATAGAACGCCTTGGCCTCTTTTCCAAAGAGCTTACAGGGCGTGCCCATCTAGTTTGGCACAGAGTCGCCGGACAGACCCGACTTCCCAACGGCTTCACCCACGAGGATCTTGTTTCGGAGGCCATTCTCGCCGGGATCAACGGACGCGAAGCGGGCGGCAGGAATTGGAACAGGAAGCGGTATCCAACCATCGAGAAGTTTCTTCGTTCCGTGATCAGAAGCATGGTGAACCATCTTGCTGAGTCTACCGAGAATCGCGAGACCGTGGGACTTCCCGACGATGGGAACGAAGACACCGACGCCCTCCATGATTTCCCGGCTTGCCGAAAGCCGTCCCCGCGCGAACAGGCCGCGTCTGTCGAGTTCTGGGCTTTGCTCAAGACAAGCGTAGTGGATGATCCGGACCTTGAGATGCTGCTGATGGGCTTGGAAGATGGATACAAGCGCTCCGAGCTCGCTGATGTTCTTGGGAAGACGGTGGACGAGATCGACAGCCTGAAGAAGCGGCTCAGGCGGAGGCTAGAAAAGTCTCCGGTCGCCCCCGCAAGAGTTTCGACGGCAGCGAAGGGAGCCAGTAGATGAGCGGCAACCAAGACAAGGCTTTTGAGGCACTCCAGCGCTTGGAGTTTCTGTTGAGCGAGGACGTGGATAGTGAGATCGACGGCCTCAGTCAGGAAGAGGTCTCCAAGAGGACTAGGAAGAACGGTTTCAAGACGGCTGAGGTTATGATGCGGACGCAGGAGGCCCTCGCGGTGGCGCGCGACCGCGAAACTCGCGCAAACGCCCTACAGGGCATCGACCGCATTCGGCAAAGAGCACGGTTCATCATGAGCTCGGCCACCAATACCGCTGACAATGCACGCCAGCGGATCCAACGACTGGTGCAGGCGCGCCCCGAACTCGCGATCGTCTTCCGCTCCTTTCAGGATATGCAGAATCCCGAGGAGATCGAGCAGGCGCTGCGGTTGCTCGACGAGATCGAGGCTAACCAAGAGAAGGGCGATGCCTGAGATTGACCTCTTCCGCATCCGTCGCGCGGCGACCGAAGTCCTCGCCCTCTTGTTGATCAGAAGACCAGAGGACATCGATTTAGACGTGCTTGCCTATCAGTTGGGAGCTACAGTCTTCTACAAGCCTCTTGCAAATGCCGAAGGAATGTTGATTCGCAGTGGGAAGAGTGCCCTCATCTACGTTGATCCAAGTGTCGGGGGACAGGGCCGCGTCCGTTTCGCAGTCGCCCACGAGATCGGACATCTTAAGCTTCATGTGGGCCAGACTCAGGCATGGCTTTGCGAGGACTCGCCCAGCGCCATGGGCGACTACCACAACAGTCAGCAGGAAATCGAAGCGAACATGTTCGCAGCCCACTTGCTGATGCCATCGCGAATGTTCGCTGCCGACGCGGCGCGATCTGCATTTTGCGTCAGCGGCATCGAGCGCCTGGCCGAGCTCTATCGTACGTCCTTCATAGCGACAGCCCGCCGTTTCGTCGATGAATCACGCGATAGTCTGATGGTTATCATGTCGGAAGCCCGGCGCGTAAAGTGGTGGCATACCTCTGGGCGCGTCAACGGTTTCTACTTGCGCAGAGATCAGCATGTGCCTACCGAGTCAGACGCATCGGACTGCCAAGACGGAAGACCAGGCAACTCGGACCTGACCGAAATCGAGTCTACGGTTTGGTTCCCCGACCTCAGAAGGCACAGGGTTCTTGAGCAATCGCTGAGGCTCGGTGGCTATCCTTGGGTCATTACCCTAGTGGAGGCTGAAGCGTTGGAAGACGATTGGTAGACATGCGTTGTTGTCACGCGGGGAACTTGTGCGATCTGTCCGCTGATTTGACTCACCAATCGTCAGCACCTTACTTCGGCATGCTCTCTCGAAGGCGACCGATGATCGACAATCATCCATCGGAAGTTGGCCAAGGCGCCCAATCGGCGGCGGGTGGTACCCGACACACCCGATCTGACTGAGCAGCAGCTGCGGGCTCAATCCGGCGCCGTGGAAACCCAGCGGCAACTTCCTCTCCAAGGGGTACTGAAGTCGCGGCCTCACGCGGATACCGCCCGGCAAGCCGGGTGCGCTCCGCCACTGCCGGGTTCACTCCCCCTCCGGTTTCCGCACGTGGAGGGTGTAGGCGAGGCGGTGGCCGTGGAGGGCGGATTGGCGGAAGCCGGCGGCGGTGGCGCGGGCGAGGACGGCGGCGCGGGGCTGGAAGTGGGGGTCGAAGATCACCTCGGTGATGGAGAGGACGCCGCCGGGGCGGAGGGCGTCGAAGAGGTCGCGCAGCGCGGCGTCGCGGTCCGGGATTTCGCCCAGCACCGTGACCAGCACGGCGCGGTCGAAGCGATCGCGCCCCAGCGCGCCGTCGCCCAGGCCGGCGCGCACGAAGGCGACGTTGCCGCAGCCGGCGGCGCGCACGCGGTCGGCCGCGCGCTCCAGCATGCCCGCCTGCACGTCCAGCGCCACGACGTGACCCTGCGGCCCGACAGCCTCGGCCAGTGGCACGGTCAGCCGCCCGGGGCCGCACCCGGCGTCCAGCACCGTCATGCCCGGCCGCACGTCCAGCAGCCCCACGATCACCGCAGCACGGTTCGTGCGCGTGAACGGATTGTCCAATTCAACCATCCACCGCAACCAGACCGGGCACGGCAGCGCGTGCCGGCGCGAACCCAGCCGCCACGCCAGCCAGCCGACCGCCGCCAAACCAATCGCTCCACCGAGCAGGACGAGCGCTGCGTCGCGCATGCACGCGCTCCCGAAGACAAGAGTGCGGGGAGATTGTTGCTCTGCCGCGGACGGCGCAAGGCTGCTCCTGCGCCGTGCCGAGCTGGGGCTTGGCGCTCCCAGGGCGGTGCCTTGCTTGACTCCGGCGGCGGCGGCTGCCACACAGGGCACATCCCAATCGAGACGAGAAGGACAGCATCCATCATGAAATCAGCATCGATCGCGATTGGCTTCCGTACCGAACAACGCGCGGGGGCGGGTCTCCGCCTTGGGCCGACCGGCCTGACCCTGATGGTGCTCGCATGGTTGTGCCTGATTCTGTCGCCCGCGGCGGCGGACATCCGGGTGGTGACGGCGAGTCCGGGGGAAGACTGCTCGACGCAGATGAGGATTGGCTGGCATGCGGATCTGGACGAGGTGGATTGCAAGGTGGTCTACACGGAGATGGCGGACGCCGCGTGGGCGCAGGCGCGAACGGTGGCGGGAACTTCGGAGCGATCCGAGGTGTTCGACGGCATCGATTCGAAGCTGTCGGATGGGAAGGACTGGAAGGAGGAAGCGATCTTCCTGAACTATGGCGTCGCGCTGACGGGGCTGAAGCCCGACACGGAGTACATGTACCGGATCACGGGCGGCGACGAGGCGAGCGCGAACGTGGTGCGCCATTTCAAGACCGCCGGAGCGAGCGAGTTCAGCTTCCTGTGGATCAGCGACTCGCACATCTACACGCCGATCCCGAGCCGACTGCGGAACATGAACAGCGCGATCGAGGCGGGCCTGCGCCTTGAGCCGAGCGTCGATTTCGTGCATCGCCTACCAGGGATGTCGATCGCGTGGGGAACTCAACTTCTCGTTCTGAAAGCGAGAGATCTGTTCAAACAGCCCTTCGCCGCCAACTACATGTTCGCCGACGTGATCGGCAATCACGACTGGATGAAGCGGCGCGATGGCGGCAGCAACGACTTCTTCGCCGTGACGCACAACAACCCGCCAAACGGCTATGCGGGCGAGGTGGGCGTCTGCTACTGGTTCATCTACGGCGACGTGCTCTTCATTACGCTCAACAACGAGACGATGAAGACGAGTGCGGAGGCGCTGGCCGAGGCGAAGGCCTGGGCGGCGGGCGTGATCGAGCAGCAGCAGGGCAGGTACAAGCGCATCTTCATTGCCCAGCACTACCAGTGGTTCGACGGGCGCAACGGGCGGTCGAGCTGGTACGAGCAGTGGAAGGAGTTCTGCGACGAGCACCAGGTGACGCTGGCCCTGGGCGGCAACAACCACGTCTATCAGCGGACGCACGCGCTGCGCGGCGATCAGGTCGTCGAGCCCGGGCACGGCACCGTCTACATGGTGGCGCCCTCGTCCGACGGAGAGCGGGGCGTGAAGGCGGGGCCGCTGACGCACAATGCCGACAAGCTGGCGCTGACCTACTCCAGCCAGACCCATTCGGGCGAAAGCTCGGTGAAGACGATCGGCTGCGTGGTCGTGGATGTCGGTCCCAACAGCATCCGGACGCGTCTGGTCTACTTGGACGACGACCGGCAGGTGCACGTGGAGGATGACACGACGTTCTCGACACGACCCAGCGACGCCCCGCGGGCCGAGGCGCTGCCGGCCAAGTGACCCGCAGACGCGAGCCGACCGTGCCGAGCTGGGGCTCGGCGCTCCCGGAAACGACTTACGCGCCCCGTCAGGGGCGCGTAAGTCTTGTAACGTCAGAAGCTTGAATGGAGCGGGACACGGGGCTCGAACCCGCGACCTCCACCTTGGCAAGGTGGCGCTCTAGCCAACTGAGCTAGTCCCGCCCAAGCACGGGAGCGGGAGGGTGCATGGACCCCGGGGGGCGGTCAAGAGCAAAAGGGTGAGAGTTTTTGGGGGTTGGTTGTGAGTGGTTGGTCGCTGGTGTCGACGCCGGCTTCGTCGCCTTGGGCAGGGACGGGACAGACAGGTCCGCCCTCTGCTTTCTGACTTCCGCCTTTCGCCCGGGGGCGTTGTCCTTGACGGCGGGGCGGGCGGGGTCGGATGAGTCTGGGCCCTTCGAGCCGGGGGTTTTGCGGCCCGGGGGTTGAGGTGTTGCGATTCCGGCAGGCGCCCGTTGGGGCAAGGGAGTTCCCGGCAGCCATGATGCAGACGTTGCGCAACCCCAGAGTCCTGAAATACGGGCTGTGGGCGATTCTGGTCCTGACGATTCCGTCGTTCGTGCTTTTCTATGGCTTCGGCGACACCGGCGGCAGCTCGCCCGATATGCCGTTCCGACGCGATGCGTTCGTGACCGTGCAGGGCACGCGCGGGAAGGTGAAGATCGGCACCGACGAGATGCGGGCCGCCAAGTCCGAACTGGCCAATCAGTACGTGATGACCTATATGCTGGCGACGGGGCGGCAGCCCGAGCGGCGCGACCTGTCGCGCATCGAGAGCGGCCTGTCGAACCGCCAGGTGGCCGAGTACGCGGTCAGCATGGTGGCCTTCAACGAGCTGGGCGACGCGCAGAGCATCATGGTCTCCAACGATCAGGTGAGCCGCCAGTTGCGCGAGCAGGGCGTTACCGGCGCGCAGTTCCGGTCGTTCCTGCAGCAGCAGGGCATGCGCGAGGCGGACTTCCTGCGGCAGGAGCGTTTCCGCCTGCGCGACGCCCGCGTGCAGGACCTGGTCGGCTCGATGGCCAAGGTCTCGCTTCTGGAGCTCTGGCTCGAGCACAAGCTGGAGAACGATCGCCTGCGCGTCGAGTACGTCAAGGCCCCGGTCGCCAACTTCCTCGACGATGTCACGGCCTCCGACGAGGAGGTCGAGACGTATTATCAGGCGAACCTGGACCGCTACATCAAGCCGGCCGAGCGGGTGTACCGCTTTGTGGTGAAGGGCGTGGAAGACACGCCGGATTCGGCCTATGAAGTTGCCGAGGAGCGGGTGCGCGAGCTGTACGCGGCGCTGGACCCGGCTGTCGACGCGGACGTGCGCGAGGAGTCCGGCCGCATCGTCCGGCACATCATGCTGGCGCCGGCCGAGGGCGAGTCGCGCGACGAGGCCTTGGCGCGTGCCGAGGAAATCCGCCGGCGGCTGGTGGAAGATGAAGAGAACTTCGCCGTGGTGGCGAATCTGGAGAATCAGGACACGCAGGCCCAGGCGGGCGGCCTGGTGCGTGGACGGCTGAACGATGCCACGCGCGGGCTGTTCGAGGAGCGCTACGGCGCGGCCTGGGTCGAGGGCGTCGGGTTCTTCGACGAGATGGTGGTGTCGAACGTCTTCGAGTCGAACGGCAACTTCTTCATCGTGCGAGTGGACCGGATTTCAGACGGCAAGCTGCCGTTCGACCGGGCGCGGCCGGTGCTGGAGGCGCGGATTCGCACGGAGCTGCGCGCGGCGGACGAGGTGCGGCGGGCGGCCGAGTTGCAGCGCTTGCAGCGCGAGATGAGCGAGGCGTCCGCGGCGCGCACGTCGATCGAGAGCATCGCGCGGTCGCTGGAGCTGGAGGTGCAGACCACCAGCCCGACGCTGGCGGCGAGCTACTTCCTGCCCGAAATCGGCGACCTGACGTCGCACTCCGACAGTCTGCGGCGGCTGGGTGTGGGCGAGATCAGCCCCGTGATGCTGGCAGACCGGACGAACCGGCTGGCGATCGTGCAGGTGGCCGAGGTGATCCCGGAGCGCAATCGCCGACTGGACGAGGTGCGGTCCGATGTCGAGGCCGCGGTGCTGCGGGACAAGGCGTCGGAACTGGCAAAGGCGGCAGCCGAGCAGGTGGCCGCGCGGGTGCGCGGAGGCGACTCGGCAACGAGCGCGGCGGCGGAGCTGAACCTGGTGGCGCGCGAGACGGCCGAGCCGTTCGGGCGCCTGCGCCGCCCGGTGGACCTGATGGGCGTCGAGGACTTCCCGAATCTGACCTTGCGGGCCGAGGCCGGCGACGTGCTGGTCGCCCGCTCGGGCTTCGGCGACTTCACCGACTCGTGGCTGGCCCTGCGCATCGTCGCCAAGCAGGAGCCCGACAAGCGCGAGTTCCTCCAGCAGATGCAGGAGCTGGAGCTGGGGCTGAACATGGCCAAGCGCCGGATGTTCGTGCAGGAGTTCCGGCGCGACGCGCTGACGGCGATGAAGGTGGAGTACGACGAGGACTTCGTGCGTGAAAGCGAAGGCCCGCGGCGCCGACGCGACTGACCTCGCCCTGAAGTACCAAGTAATCCTTGGACGCCCCAAAGCCCCCGTCCGGAAGTTGGACGGGGGCTTTTTGCGCCGGGAATTTCGGGCCTTGACAGGAACCGGTCGTTGAGCATGGATGCGAACCATGCGGTAGTGCCATTATAGGAGAATTCAAATGAAGCCACTCAAGACGGTTTTGGCAACGGCAGTGCTTGCGGGCACGGCGGGGTTGGCGACGGCCATCCCCTACGCGTCCGGTATCTCGGTCGGCTCGACGACCATCGCACACAGCGCGGGAACGTCGATCACGTACACCCTGAACCATGCGGCGGCGACGGCGACGGTTCAGATTCTGGACAGCGGCAACAACGTGGTGGCGACGTTCGCGGGCACGACGGCCGCCGGCGTCAACACGGTGAACTGGGACGGAACGGGCAACAACGCCGGCGGCACGCCGGTGGCGGGTGGCTCGGGCTATCGCGTGCGCGTCGCGGTGACGGGCACCGAGGCGGCGGGCTGGAACCGCTACAAGGCCAACACGGGCACCGGCAACTCGAACCCGCTGGCCGGCACGGCCACCGACTTGGTTGCCGACTGGTTCCCCAAGGGCATCGCGGTCAACACGGACCCGGACAGCGACTTCTTCGGCACGACACTCGTGGGCTTCGGCTACATTACGGACTCTACAGTCTTCGCCAACGCCTCGGCGGTCGTCGAGTTCCGGTCGGACCTGTCGGTCAAGGCCGGCGACAACGGCTACGCCAGCCGCGTGCTGCGCCACCCGAATGACGACGAGACGCTGCCGCATCCGCGCAGCTACACGACGTGGGGCCTTTGCTGGGATCCGACGGACAGCAACCGCGTCTGGGTCACGGGTCAGGCCACCTCGGGCGCCGGCGCCAACGGCACGAACGCCGGCTCGCCGAACAACTTCACGGCCCTCGGCGTGGGCGGCGTACTGCCCCAGTTCCGCACGAACGCGGATCCGTCGACCCTGATCGGCACCGTCCCGCGCACGGTGCGGGTGCACCAGTACGGCAGCACCAAGTACGCCTTCTACTGCCGCGGCAACGGCATCGTGGAAGTCGCGACCGTCAACGCGAGCAACGAGTTGGCGACCCTGGTCGGCAACATCCTGGCGGCCGAGTTCGGCACGGCCAGCCGCTACTCGAAGCAGGTGCTGTTCGACAGCGCCGGCAACATGTACTGGGTGAACAACCGTACGGCGGCGAACACGGCGACGGCCGACGGCAAGCTGTATCGCTGGGACTCCGCGACGGTGCAGGCGGCCATCGCCAACCCGGCCGGCGCACCTCTGACGACGGCCAACGCGGCCTGGATCGTGACGAACGACCTGACCGTGCGCCAGCGCATCGTGACGGCAGCGATCGCGCCCAACGGTGATGTCTATGTCCTGTCGGGCAACGACGGTCAGGGCCTGTACAAGGTCGGCAACACGAGCACCGCGACGCTGACACTGAACCTGAGCACGCTGACGGCCGAGATCACCAAGACCGAGTTCCGGCCGGGAACCAGCGCGATCAACGACGCCGCGACGGACATGCAGTTCGACGCCGCCGGCAACCTGATCGTCACCGAAGGCGGTGCCGAACACGTCATGGGCTGGTCGCCCGGTGGTGCCAGCAGCACCGCCTTCACGGCTCCGCCCTCCCAGACGATCACCATCCAGGCGCCTGCCTCCGTCGGCACCTGGATGCTCCAGCAGTATTGACCCGTGGCCGCAAGGCCATCACTCTCGCGTCTCATCCACGACAGGGTCCGGCATCGCGCCGCGACCCTGTCGTCCTTTTCGGACAGCTCCGAATGACTCCCCAACCACCCGCTCCTCCCCAACCCATGCTGCCCGGCGGCGCCGCCACCGGCCAGTTCGTTTCCGCCCCCTACGGCGTGGCGGCCACGCCGGGTTTCGATCGCTGGCTGGCCGACCTCGGCGCCGTCCTGGTCGTCACCACCTACGAATCCGGTCGCATCATCTTCTTCGGCTGCCAGGAGGACGGCCAACTGGTCAACACGGCCCGCACCTTCGAGCGCGCCATGGGGCTCTGCCTCGACCGCAACGAGCTGCACCTGAGCACCCTGTACCAAGTCTGGCATTTCCGCAACCTGCTCGCGCCGGGCAATCGGTTCGGCGACTATGACATCTTCTACGCCCCGCGCACCTGTCACGTCACCGGCCTGCTGGACATCCATGACATGGCCTTCGAGGGCGACGGGCGCGTGGTCTTCGCCAACACGTTCTACAGTTGCGTGGCGACGTTCGCCGACGGGTTCAGTTTCCGCCCGTTGTGGAAGCCGCCCTGGATCAGCGCGCTGGCGCCGGAGGACCGCTGCCACCTCAACGGTCTGTGCGTGCGCGACGGCAAGGCGCGCTACGTGACCGCCGTTGGTCGAACGGACAGCCGCGAGGGATGGCGCGCGGGCCGCAATGGCGGCGGCGTCCTGTGGGACATCGTCGAGGACAGACCGGTGGCGCAGGGGCTGTGCATGCCGCACTCGCCGCGCTGGCACGACGGACGCCTGTTCTTCATCAACGCCGGCACGGGATTCCTGTGCGAGGCGAACCCGGCGGGCGGTGCCGTGCGCGAGGTCTGTTTCTGCCCGGGCTTCGCCCGCGGGCTCGCGATCCACGAGGGCTTCGCGCTGGTCGGCATCTCGTCGCAGCGGCAGAACCGCACGTTCAGCGATGTGCCGCTCGACGCGAACCTGAAGGCGCACGGCGCGACGGAAAGCCGGTGCGCGCTGCTCGTGATCGACCTCGCCGCGGGGCGCATCGTGCACGAGCTGACGTTCAGCGGCTCGGTGAACGAGCTGTACGACGTGGCCGTGCTGCCCGGGGCGCGGCGGGCGAACGCGCTGGGTTTCATGAAGGACGACATCTTCTACGCGATCAACATCGCGAGCTGACGGGGGCGAAGCGGGTCTGCCGGTCGTTCACGCGCTGTGTTCGGAGTGCGATTTCCCGCTTGATTCCGCGGCGGGTGGGGGGACTAATGCGCGCCCTTGTCGCGGGCGTGGCGGCCTGCCGCGCCGACGACTTGGGTACCGTGGCCCGGTAGCTCAGTTGGTAGAGCAGCGGACTGAAAATCCGCGTGTCGGCGGTTCGACTCCGCCCTGGGCCACCATCGTCTCTCCTTAAGCGAACCCAAGGTATATCAGGCTTCCGAGTGCTCGGCGGGCATGAGTGCGTCGCGCCCAAAAGGCTTGACACATCCGCGGGGGATGACTTGCCTTGGGGCTCGGAGCAATCGTTTCGGATTCTGAGATCGCACAAATGACGGAGGAACGTCGCGTGAAGCTGCTGATGTCGCGCCTTGTGTTGTGCCTGTCGCTGGTCGGCGTGCTGGTGCTGGCCGGTTGCGGGAGCAATGAGAAGCTCGAGCAGGTTCAGAAGGACCGCGAGACGATCACGGTAACGGTCGAGAAGGCCGCCAACGACATCGCCGGGGCGGTCGACAAGCTGAAGGCTGAGAACAACAGCCTTCGCGTGGCGGTCGAGATGCAGAGCCGGCAGATCGAGGATCTGTCGTTCCAGGTGCGCAAGCTGCAGGAAGCGGCCGGCGTCGCGAAGCAGAAGATCGAGGCCGAGAAGGCCGCCGCTTCGAAGGGCTTCGGCCTCTGGCAGTACCTGATCATCCTGCTGGTGATCGTGGTGATCGTCGTGATCCTGTGGCGCCTTCTGCGCCCGCGGCCCTTCGAGGACGACGAGGACGAGGACTTCTCCTCGTTCGACGACGACTTCGGCTTCGACGACGAAGAGGACTTCGAGGACGAAGACAAGGACCTCGGCCAGGACAAGGAAGAGAAGAAAGACTGAAAGCCGGGCCGTCGGCGGGCCCGCAGCGGTTGAAGCGAGTCAGAGCCGAATTCATCGCCCCGGGGTGCAAGCCCCCGGGGCGATTTGACTGTCCGGCGCAAAGCAGCATCCGGGGATGCCCGCGTGGTCATCCCCACAGCGCACGCAACGGCGCGGCGCCCGATGCGGGGCCCGCGCGGAAAGAGAGGGGTCCGGTGCCAGTCACCGTCGTCGTCG
>JAHCAW010000084.1 GCA_019634695.1 Candidatus Sumerlaeia bacterium | reverse complement strand
ACTTGATCTCGGTCGCGCCCCAACTGAACTCGACGTTGGCGGTGATGCCGTGCTTGGCCAGGTAGTCGTTGGTCAGGTTCACGGCCTCGGTCGCGATGCGCTTGCCTTGCAGGTCCTTGACGGACTGGATCGACGAGTCGTTGTGGACGGCGACGACCCAGCGCACCGGGCGGCGGGAGACCTTGGAGTAGACCAGGTCGCAGATGACATGGACGTCGGCGCGATTGCCGCGAATCCAGTCCAGACCGGTCAGGCCGCAGTCGAACACCCCGTCCTCGACATAGGTGGCCATCTCTTGGGCGCGGATGAGGAGGGCTTCGATTTCGGGGTCCTCGCAGACCGCGCGGTAGTTGCGGGGTCCGACCGCGAAGTGGAAGCCGGCATGGGCGAAGAGCTCGAGGGTGGACTCCTGAAGGCTGCCCTTGGGCAGTCCCAATTTGAGAATGGGCTTGTCCGCCGCCGTGGTTGACGGCTTGGCCGTCTTGCTCTTCTTGATCGCCATGTTGCTTGCCTCGAGATTGCGTTGCCGTCGGGTGAGAAACCGGTCGGCTGGGTGCGGGAAGGGAAAGGCGTCGGCCCGAGCCTGGGCAACCCTTTTCCCCTCGGAGGCCTCAACGGCGCCGGCGGAAGCCCCTGATGATGCCGGAATTTCGGCCATATTTCTCAATCGTGGACTATTTGAGAGAAAGTCTCTGCGAGAGACTTTCGGGCGCCCTTCTCATGCTTTTCTAAGGTCAATATAATGAGCACTCTTTGTTTTCGGAGAAACTGGTCCGGGATTTTCTAAAGGCTATAATCCCCACCCCATAACCCCCTCCACGGCCGCGACGACTCCCCAGTCGTCGCGGCTAGTACTTTTAGCCCCTGTGCGCGGAGTCGGCGAGGGCATGCCGCCTGCTGATTGGCATGAAGAGTTGTCGGGTGCCGGAGGGTGCCCCTCACTCACGCTCGGGGTTCTGAATCTGGTGGGCGGGTTGGCGTGAGGAGTTGTCGGGGGCCGGGGGGTGCCCCTCACTCACGTTCGGGGTTCTGAGTTGGGTGGGGATCAGCGGTCGAAGTCCGACGGGGCGCGGGCGGCGGCGGGGCGGCCTTCGGCGGTGTCGGTGCCGCCGTTGCGGCGGGCGCCTCGAGCCAAGGGGCCCTCGATCACGTAGACGCAGCCGCCCTTGAAGGGGGTGCGTTCCAAGGTGTTGGGTGGCAGACGAATCGGGCGCCGGTCGCGCAGGATCATGCCATAGCGGGTGCGCTCGCGGTGGTGATAGGCGACCCCGGCCCCGATGGCGACGAGAGAGTTGGCGACCGCCTCCCACTCGATGCCGGCTTCCACCCGAATGCCCGGGATGGGCTTGTCGCCCAGTCGGGCGATCTCGGTCTCGGTCCGCGCGGCGATGAACTCATGAAGGCCCTGCAGGCGGGTCGGCAGCCCGGAGAGGCAACAGGTAGGCTTGGCGCGGGGCGCGACCTCCTGCCAGATGCTGTCCATCACCCGCGTGGCGTAGCGGGAGATCTGGACGCCGAGCCGGGTGCAGTCGATCTGGGGCGATGCCGCGTCGGAATCCGGCACTGGCGGCATCGGCACTTCCGGAGCGATGAACAAGGGACCGAACTCGTCGGCCAGACTGAGGAGTCGAACCGTGTCGATCGGGATGGCGCGGAAGTAGTGGAGGTCGTCGCGCAGCAGTCCGACGGGAATCGCATGGATGAACGCCGCGCGGTCGCGATGGTGACCGGCGTAGATGGTGCGCAGCTTGCCGACGTCGATCAGGGTCAGCGCGCGGTTCGGGTCACCACCTGCCATCAGGCGCAGGGCTTCCGAGATGGCGCGCTTGCCGGTCACGAGTCCCTGGAAGGGAGTCTCGGAATAGGTGAGCGAGAGGAACTGTTCGGCGACGACCATGACATCGTCGAAGCGTGCGGCCCAGATCGCGACTTCGGCCATGCCGGGTTCGGCCGGGAATTCGTCGAACCCGAAGACCTGCGGATAGGAGTAGGGGTTCGCGTTCTGCAGGCTGCGCAGCCCGCGCACCAGGCGCTGGTGGCGCCGATCCGGTTGATCGGGTCCGACGCGTTTCCACTCCTGCACGCACTCGGACGGGAAGACTCCGACGAGAGGATTGCGGAAGATCTCCTCAGCGAGGAGTTCGTGCAGGCATCGCGTCAGGGTTGGCGTGTCGGGAAACTCGAGGAAGTCCACGTCCATGAAGATGGGATGCGAGATGCGCGAGACGCGTTCGAGCAGCGCGTCGGCCTCGAAGGTCTTGAGCGCGTGGACATGGGGCGTGCCATCGGGCTCCAGGGAAACGACGGCGGCCTGCAACGTGTTGCCGTCGATGCGGACGGCGGTCACGGGCTTGGTCGATTTCTTGGCCAGACGGCTCACGGGAGAACATCCTCATACGGAGGCGCAAATGGCCGAGTAAATCTGCCCCCGACACCTGCCGTCACGGCGGTAGGAGGGCAACTCTCCATCGGACCGGAAGGTGCAGCGCCCCGACACCCCGATCCGGTCGGCCGGTACTCCGCGGGCCACCGCCTGCAGGACGTTGAGCCGCCCGAGATCGAGATGGCGGCCGGCAGGACGGAATCCCAGCGGGGCGAACTCGCGCCCGAAGGTGGCGGCCAACTCCGGCGATACCTCGAAGACCTCTTCGCCGATATGCGGCCCCACCCAGAGCGAGAGTCGTCCGGGGGATAGTCCGCTGGCGACGGCAGCGTCGATTGTTTTTTCCAGAAGGCGCGCCAGCGTCCCGCGCCAACCCGCATGCACGGCCGCCACCCAGGGCGACTCCGCCGAGGCCACCAGGATCGGGACGCAATCCGCCGTGCGGGCGACCGCGATTGCCCCGCCCCCCGGCACGACCACGGCATCCGCCCCGGGCATCAGCAGCCACCCACTCTCGGCGCCGGGCTCGTTGCCGACGGCCTCGGCGATCTCGCCGCCGTGCACCTGCTCGCCGAACGCCACGAGGCCCTTCGTCCCCAGCTCCTGCCGCAAGCGCAGGGCGATCCGGTCGCGGTCGCGCGTGAAGGACAACGTCGGCGGCAGCGCCAGACTGGTGGCCCGCACCCGGCAGTCGGGCGCGAATCGGGGCCCGTCGGAACGGACGATCGGCAACTCGGTCAGGGCGAAGGTCATCGTGTCCTCCGGCAGGGATTCCCGGCGATCCTGCTGGCGCCCGTCCACCACGGCAAGATGGAATCGCGCCTCCGTCGGAGGTGTTCCGTGTCGATCCGGTCCCCGAAACCCCGTGCGCCGTGGCGCAACCGTCTGGCCGCGTTCATGGGCCATCGGTGCACGGACTGGGTCGTCGCCGCCCTGATCGTCCTGTCCATTGTGCTCCTGTTCCTCGAGTTCGTCACGGGACACGAGGCGCTGATCGTGGCCGGTCAGGTGCTGATGGCCATCTTCGTGGTGGAGCTGACGTTGCGGTATCTGGCGGCGCGTTCGGCGCGCGAGTACCTGACGACCTACTGGCTCGACATCCTGTCCGTGCTGCCGCTGTTCCGGGCGTGGCGCGTGCTGCGGTTCGTGCGACTGATCCGGCTGCTGCGGCTGGGGCCGCTGCTGACGCGCAGCAACCGGCGGCTGGCGGCCGTTGTCCGCGGAACGTTGGGCGAGCAGGCGCACCTGTTCGCCGTCGTGGTGGTGACGGTGCTGGGCGTCAGCCTGGCGATTCTGGAGGTCGAGCGCGGCAATCCCGAGTTCGAGACCTTCGCCGATGCGCTGTGGTGGGCCGTGCTGTCGATCGTGGCCTCGGAGCCCATCGGGGGGGAGCCGCAGACGGGACTCGGCCGCCTGTTCACCCTTGTCATCATGGCGGCCGGATTGACAGTCTTCGCCGTGTTGACCGGTACCGTCTCGGCGATCATGTCCGAGCGCTTTCGGAATCTGGGCGGGAGCCTGCTCGTGCACCTGGGGGACCTGAAAGACCATGTGCTGATCTGTGGGTGGAACCGCTCGGGCGGCGTGGTGGTGGCCGAACTGCGAAAGTCCACCGAGTGGGGGCGCAGCGTGATCGTTCTGGTCGCCGAGCGCCGACCCGACAACCTGCCGGGCCTCGAAAAGGACCCCGACTTCATCTTCATCGAGGCGGACTATACGCGCCAGGACGTGCTCAAGAACGTCGGCGTCGAGCGCGCCGCCCGCGCCATCCTGCTGGCCGACAAGAGCGTGCCCGAGCGCTCGGACCAGGACCGCGACGCGCGCACCCTGCTCGCCGGCCTGACCATCGAGAAGCTCCACAAGGGCATCTACTGCAGCGCCGAGTTGCTCTCGCGCGACAACCAGCAGCACCTCGTCATGGCGGGCATCGAGGAGATCGTCGTCGCCGACGAGTTCAGCGGCACGTTGCTCGCCACCAGCTCGCGCGTGCGCGGCGTCACCGACATCGCCCAGGAAGTCTTCAGCAACCAGGGCAACCGCCTGTTCAAGATTCCCGTCCCGGCCGGGTGGGTCGGACGCACCTGTCTGGAAGTCCAGGAGCTGCTCAAGCGCGAGCACCACGCCACGCTGATCGGCCTGCGGCGCACCGAGCCTTCGCAGAACGGCGAGCCGCCCGTGCGGCGCACGATCGCCAACCCGGCCGCCGACGACCGGTTGCAGGCCGAGGACGGCTTGGTGGTGCTGGCCGAGCAGGAACCCAAGCCCAAGTAGCGCGGTCGCTTGTCGGGCCGGGACGGGCCATGACGCCAACGACCCCGCCGGGAAGGCGGGGCCGTTGGTGTGTCTCGTGGGTGGCTTGCCGGTGGACTACTCGGCGGCGCCTTCGGCCGGAGCCGCGGCGGGCGGAGCCTGAGGAGCAAGAGCGGCCTGGGCCTCGAGGGCGGCTTGGCCAACCTGAGCCTCGGCCTCGAGCTTGTCGGCCGACACGCGGCGCTCGGTCAGGCGGGCCTTCTTGCCGCGCAGGTCGCGCAGGTAGTACAGCTTGGCGCGGCGGACGCGTCCGCGGCGGATCACCTTGATCTCCTCGACGCGCGGGCTGTGGAGCGGGAAGATGCGCTCCATGCCGACGTTGAAGGAGACGCGGCGGACAGTGAAGCTTTCGCTGATGCCCGAACCCCGGCGGGCGATGACGACGCCCTCGAAGTTCTGGATGCGTTCCTTGTTGCCTTCAATGATGCGGACGGAGACGCGCACGGTGTCGCCCGGGCGGAAGTAGGGGCGGTCGGTGCGAAGTTGGGCCGCTTCGGCCTCGCGAATCAGCGGGTGCATGGGGTCGAACTCCTCGGGGATCGAGCGGATGCGTGCTCCGGGTGTGGTGGAAGACCGTGAACGCGGAAGCCGCAGTGAGTATCCAAGTGACTGATTTGTCTGGACTTGCACGCGCGCTTCGAGCCGACTCAGGAGACGGGCCACCCGCGCGGGGAGGTCATCGGACGCAAACACCCCCCCGAAGGCAACGGGAATCTGAAGGTCGTCCGCGTTCTTCGTGCGTGGATGGTATCCGCCCACCACCAAGGTCCTCGGATCCTGCTCGGACAGCAGATCTCCGGGGAGCTGCAATCAGAACCCCGAGCGTGAGCGAGGGGCCGGCCCATGTGCTCCCGGTGCTTCCTAACACCGCAGTGCGCACCGAACTCGTTGATCCATGCGGTCGGCGAGCACTTGGGCCTGCTTTGGCGTTGCCAGAGAGGCGGGCGCCAAGAAACCGTCTGGCAGGTCAGTTGCCGCCGGGGGTCGAACCGCCATGATCGAGATGGAACTGCGCGAAATCCAGATGAGCCATGTGTCGCCGGTGAACATCGTGGTGCTGGAGGAGAAGGACGGCGATCGCTCGTTTCCGATCTACATCGGGCAGAACGAGGCGAAGGCGGCCGACGACGCCGTCTTTGATCGTCCGGTGACGCGGCCGATGACGCACGACCTGATCCTGAACGTGCTCGAGGGACTGGGCGCGACGCTGGAGGGCGTGTTGGTCGACTCGCTCGAAGCCGACTGTTTCCACGGCAAGCTGCTCGTGCGCACACGCGAGGGGAAGCACATCAAGATCGACTCGCGCCCCTCGGACGCGATCGTCCTGGCGATGAAGGTGCGGGCGGCGATCTACGTCGCCGAGGAGGTCGTGGACAAGGTGCAACGCGACCACGAGGAGTGAGGAGTTGGTCGTGGTTCGAGCCTTGTTGCCGACCTCCCCGCGCGGCCGACTTCCGCGTTCCGAATTCTGACGACTCCCGACACTCCCCCGCCGCCAGCGATTGACGCCGTTGGCCGCCAGCCCGTTGCCTGACCGCGTGTTTCTTCACGGCAAGGGAGTTGAATCGGCAATCGTGCCCCCTGTTCGCGCAATCTTGGCCGGAACGCATGCCTGGAGCGGCGCGCTGGCGGGCTTGGTGCTCGTGCTCTTCGTCTACGTGGTCGCCACGGTGCCGATCCGCGCCGACAACGATTGTTGGTGGCACGTCAAGTCGGGCAAGGTCATCGCCGAGCAGGGCCTGCCGCACACCGATGTCTTCTCGTTCACGGCCGAGGGTTATCCGTGGCACAACCACGAGTGGCTGACGCAGTGGGCGATGTGGCAGGTGTGGATGCGGGGCGAGGCGACGGCTCTCGGCGGATGGCGCGCCGTGATTCTGGCGGCCTCGACGACGATCGCCGCCTATGCGCTGATTCTGTTCGTGCTGGCCGGGCGCATCTCGCGCAACTGGTGGATCGCGCTGCTGGTGGCCAGCATCGCCGTGGCGGTGGGCCGGCGCACGTTTCATCCGCGCCCACCCCTCGTGGGCAACGTCCTGCTCGCCGCGCAGTTGCTGTTGTTGACCGGCGTGCACGAGCGCTGGTGGAGCCGCCGGTGGCTGGCGGCGTTGCCGCCGATGTTCGCGCTGTGGAGCAACCTGCACGGCACCTGGATGGCAGGGCTCGTGGTGCTCGGAGCCTACGCGGGCGGCGATGTCGCAGGACAGATCCGGTTGCCCGACCGCGTGCGCCGTCTGTTCCAGCCCGCGCCGGAGACGGTGCCGTGGCGCTGGTGGGCCGTGCTCGTGCCGGCCTGCGTTGTTGCCACATGGGCGAACCCGTTCGGCTGGCGCCTGTACGAGTTGCCCGCGCGCGTGCTGGGCGACCGCGCACTCGTGGCCAGCATCGGCGAGCTGCAACCGCCCAACTGGTTCTTCGTGCGCGTCTTTCTCGGCACGCTGGCGGCAACGGTGATCGTGATCGGCGTGCTTCTCTGGAAGCTTCGCCTGCCGCGGCGGCTGGCCGAGTGGGGCATCTATGTGTTCTTCCTGTACCAGGGCGTGCGCCATGTGCGCCACCTGTTGCTTTACGGCGTGATGGCGGTGCCGCTGCTGGCGCGGTTGTATGCGGAGGCGGCGCGGCTGGGTGCGGAGGCGCTGGAGCGACGGCCCGGCGCCGACCCGGCGCGCGTCGCCAGTACCATCGGCGTCGTGGTGCTGGCGTGCGTGGCCGCGGTGCAGGTGGCCACGGTGCGCAACTGGCCCGAGGCGCAGAGCTACATCGAGCGCAACCGGCAGTTCGTGACGATCCGCGAGGGCTACCTGCCGTGGGCCTATCCCGCGGCGCCCAGCGCGTTCCTCGAGGCCATCGTCCCGCGCGGCCGCATGTTCAACGAAAATCACTATGGCGGTTACCTGATCTGGCGCTTCTCGCCCGAGACGCACAAGGTCTTCGCCGATCCGCGGTTCGACATCTTCGGCGGCACGATCTGGCGGCACGAGGTGATCATCGCCAACGCGCTGGAGCCACCGGCCGACTCGGGCTTCCCGACGTGGCGCGAGCTGCTGGACCATTGGGAAATCGAGTGGATGCTGCTGAAGGGCGACCGGCCGCTGGCCGCGCGGCTGCGCGCCGAGCCCGACGAGCCCTGGGTCCTGGTCGCCGACTGGTCCGCCCAGCCGCCCGGGATCCCCTGGCAAATCTGGATTCGCAATTCGCCCGGAAACCGCGCCACGATCGAGCGTGCCCGCGCCCGCTTCGCCCTGATGAGCGGAGGCGCCCCACCGTGACGCCGGACCGCACGCGCCGCAACGCCGCGATCGCCGTCGTCCTCGCCGGCGTGCTCTATCTTCTGTTCCAGGTCCTGCCGCCGCTCGTTCACCCGCATCCCGGCGGTTACCAGAACGACTTCAAACACATCTACCTCGGCTCGTGGCTGCTCGTACAGGGCGGCAATCCCTACGACGATGCGACGCTGCTCGAGTACCGCGCGCTCTTCGAGGCCGAGGATCCGCGCTTTGGCTACGGCATCCTTCCGTTCGTCTATCCGCCGTTCGCCGGCCTGGTCACCAGTCCGCTGACGGCGCTGTCGTTTCCGCGCGCCGTGATCGCGTGGCAACTGCTGAACCACCTGCTGCTGGTGGGCGGGCTGCTGCTGGCGGCCCGTGCGGCGGGTTGGCGCTGGACCTGGCAATCGGTCGCGCTGCTGGCGGCCGCGACGGTTTGGAACTTCGCGCTGTTCCGCCAGAACACGGCGGGCCAGATGAACATGGTGCTGGTGGCCGGATATGGCGCGGTCTACTTCGGGCTGGTGCGGGGCTGGCGCCCGGCCGCGGTCGGCTTGCTGGCCGGCGCGCTGGCGCTCTACAAGCTTTCTCCCGGCATCCTGCTCGTCTACTTCCTGGCGACGCGGCGCTGGCGCCATGCCGCGTGGATGACGGGTTGGGGGCTGGCGCTGCTGCTGCTGAGCATCCTGATCGCCGGCTGGCGTCTGCATCTGGACTTCCTGCCGCTGCTGCGCGAGATGGGCTACGGGCAGTCCACCTGGTGGCAGTACGGCCAGACCTTCTGGCGCGACGCATACAACCAGTCGCCGAACGCCTTCTGGCATCGGGCGTTGGTGCCGTGGGAGGGTGCGCGACCGCTGCTCGCCGCCGGTCCGGGGTGGGCGAACGGGATCACCTGGCTCGGCACGTTGGCGCTGCTCGGTGCGGCGGGCTGGGCATGGTGGCGCGGCACCTCCCGATCCGAAGCCCCGCTCTCCCCCGCCACCGAGGCCACCGGGTTCTCGGTCGCCATCCTGCTGAGCCTGCTGGCGCCGAGCCTCATGTGGGACCACTACCTCGTGCAGGCGCTGGTGCCGGCGGTGCTGCTGTGGCCGCATGTCACCGGCCGGACGCGGAGCGTGATCGCCGCCTGCGTGGGGGTCAGTTGTCTGGGGATCGAGTTTGGGGGGATGCGGCTGCACTTCGCCATGCTGGGCCAGCCGCTGCTGCTGGTTTCCGGCGAGTGGCGCGAGGGCTTGCTGGGGGTCCTGTTCGGGGGCGTGCAACTGCCGCGCGGTGGGCTGTTCGACGCGGTGCTGGGGTCGATCAAGCTCTGGCCGACGCTGGTGCTGTTCGGTTTGGCGTGTCGGGAGGCGGCGCTGGGACGAAACGAGCCGCCTTCATCCGGACCGGCAACCTGACGGACAGGAAAGCGAGGTGTCCTGCGATGGCCCAAACCGTGAAAATCTGGTATGATCCCGAGGGGGACTTCCTCGAGGTCCTCTTTTCGGACAGGCCGGGCCCACAGTCGGGAGACCGACAATCAGTTCGTCAACGAGAGGGTCGACGAACAGGGGAGTCTGCTGGGGTTCAGTGTGCAGAGTGTCAGCAAGATGACGTGCAAGAACCCCCTTGTGGCGCACCTGTTGGCGGCCACCGACTGAGCCAGAACCGCCGTTTCGGCAAGCCTTGACGCCTCGATTGCCGCTGGTGTTAGGTGCGCCGGGCGGAGGTCCGAGGGTATTTTCGGATAAATCCAAGCCGATTACGGCGCGCGGGCTCCAGTGGGGCGCCCGGCGAACCGGGTCCCCCCTCCCCGCCCGCCGACGAAACCCGAACCCCAACGAGAGGAACCAGCGGCATGAGCGAGACGGTCAAGGCCACCATCGAAGGCAAGGAAATCGCGTTCCCGGTCATCGTCGGCACGGAGAACGAGAAGGCGATCGACATCGCCAAGTTGCGCGCCGAGACCGGCTACATCACCTACGACGACGGCTACAAGAACACCGCCGCCTGCCGCAGCAAGATCACCTTCATCGACGGCGAACAGGGCATCCTGCAGTACCGCGGCTATCCCATCGAACAGTTGGCCGAGAAGTCCAACTTCCTCGAGACCGCCTATCTGGTCATCTTCGGCGAGCTGCCCACGAAGGCCGAGCTTGCCCACTTCCGCGAGCTGATCGCCGAGCATACCCCGATCCACCACAACATGCGGCATCACTTCGAGGGCTTCCCCGCCAGCGCCCCGCCGATGGCGATTCTGGCCGCCATGTTCAACGCTGTCTCCTGTTACTCGAGCCACCTGCTCGAAGTGGACTACGACCGCGAGACGCTGCTCGAAGCCTCGGCCAAGCTGCTCGGCAAGACCAGCACCATCGCCGCCTACACCCATAAGAAGGCCAGCGGCCGTCCCTTCTGCCACTCGAATCCGACGCTCGACTACTCCGCCAACTTCCTGCACATGATGTTCTCCGAGCCCTACAAGGAGTACCTCGGGCACCCCGACGTCGTGCGCGCGCTGGACCTGATTCTGGTGCTGCACGCCGACCACGAGCAGAATTGCTCGACCTCGACGGTGCGCATGGTGGGCTCGTCGCGCGTGAACCTGTTCGCGTCGGTCTCGGCCGGCGTGGCCGCGCTCTGGGGGCCGCTGCACGGCGGCGCCAACCTCGCCGTCATCCAGCAGCTCGAGCGCATTCACTCCGCCGGCATGACGATCGACCAGGTGATCGACAAGGCCAAGGACAAGAACAGCGACTTCCGCCTGATGGGCTTCGGCCACCGCATCTACAAGAACTTCGACCCGCGCGCCAAGATTCTCAAGACCGCGTGCGACCGCGTGCTCGACGCGCTCAAGCGCAAGGACCCGTTGCTCGACATCGCCCGCGCCATCGAGGAGCGCGCGCTCGAGGATTCCTACTTCGTCGATCGCAAGCTCTATCCCAACGTGGACTTCTACAGCGGCATCGTGATGCGCGCGATCGGCATCCCGCTCGACATGTTCACCGTCATGTTCGCGATGGGCCGCATGCCGGGCTGGATCGCCAACTGGCAGGAGATGCGCCAGGATCCGAAGTCGGTGATCAACCGCCCGCGGCAGGTCTACGAGGGCCACACCAAGCGCGACTACCTCGCCATGGACAAGCGCTGAGCAAGTCCAGCCCAAAGCCGCCGTGTCCGCACAAGCATTCGTCATGGACACGGCGGGGCAAGTTTGCTGGGATGCGACCGCGGGTTCACCCGGGGCATTCCTATTGTGACGACCGCACGCGAAGCCGTCCTCAGCATGCTTCAGCATGCTCTTCCTTGCCCCCGGGTTCACCCGGTGGGGAAGAGAATTGACACTCATCCAATAAAGCGCGCTTCAGCGCGACTTCCAATGCGCGATCCTGGCCTGCTCAAGTAGGAACTCCCTGTTCCACAAGGTCGCATCTGCTGAAGCAGACGGCAAGGATGCCAAGCACGGATCGGCGATGGCGAGGCGTAGCCGCAGCGCGTGGGCACGCCGCCTCGCTCACGCTCGGGGTGCTGAAGTTGATTTCCCGAAGTCGTATGAGTGCATCACGATCCTGGGCCGCTTTCGTGGATTCGCAACGCTCCGGTGCGGGCACAGGGCACCCGTCCATGCGGCAGAACTTTCGCAAATGAACAAATGAAACTGAATGCACTGACGCTCCGGAGTGCCGAAGCCCAGCCCCCGGTGTCGCACTACCGCATCTCCAGAAACCGGTAGTCCTCGTCGGGAAAGGTGAGGACGGCGCACATTTCGTGCAGGCGCGAGACGACGCGGTCGCCGTTGCGCGCGGCCAGTTCGGCGTCGTCGCAGTTCGTCGTCACCAGAATCGGCCGGCAACTCTCGTAGCGATTGTTCACGATCAGGTAGATGCGGTCGCGAATCCAGTCCTTCGCCGACTCGGCGCCCAGATCGTCGAAGACGAGCAATTCGGCCCGCTCGATCTCGGCCAGGATGTCCTCCTGCCGCTCGGCGCTCTCCGGATCGTAGGAGTGCTGCAAGCGCGCCATCAGGTTGCTGACGTTGACGTAGAGCCCCGAGTAGCCCCGCGCCAGCACTTCGTGCAGGATGCCGGTGGCGATGTGCGTCTTGCCCGAGCCCGTGCCGCCGCGCAGCACCAGCCCCTTCTCCTCCGTCGGCCGGAAGGTCTTTGCATAGCTCTCCGCGAAGCGACGGATTTCGCGCCGCGCCGCGTCGGACTTGCCGACCTTGAACGTCGCCAAACGCTTCGACCGAAACCGCGCCGGAATCCGCGCCCGCTCCACCGCGACCCGGTACTGCTCCTCGTCCCAGAGCCCGCACGCGCACTTCGAGACGCTGCCGTCCGGCGCCACCACCAACCCGTAGCCGCCGCAATGCGGACAAACCGCCCTCTCGCCGTTTTTCGATTCCGCTGCCGCCATCGCCGTTCTACCCTTGCCGCCAGTCGCGTCGCGTCGCCATGCACCACACCCGCACGCCCGGAGCAACCGGAACGGCAGGACTTTCCCCGAACCGCGAGAACATCATGCCCCCCGAGTTCCTGGTCCCCGACGGCGTCACCTTCGCCTGCACGCAGTGCGGCGACTGCTGCCGCACGGGCAACGTGCTGCTCGCCCCGGGCGAGGCCGAACGCCTGGCGACGCTCGACTGGGCCGCCGCCGGCATCGCGCCGCCGGAGGGACCGCACACCGCCTCCGTCCAGTCCGGGCGGCTGCGCGGCGAGCGCCTGGCCCGCCGACCCGATGGCGCCTGCGTCTTCCTCGATCCGCGCGATCGCTGTGTGCTGCACGATGCTTTCGGTCCCGAGACCAAGCCGCTTCTTTGTCGTCTCTACCCGTTCGGCCTCCATCCGGTGGGCGACCGCGTGGCCGTCGATTGCTCGTTCGCGTGCCGCTCGGTCGCCGAAGGGCTCGGCGCGCCTATTGGTCAGCGCCAACCCGAATGGCTGCGGCTGCTCGACGAGGCGCTCCCGCGCGCGCCGTCGGCCGAGCCACCCCTCGACGAGCGCCGACGCCTG
>JAHCAW010000083.1 GCA_019634695.1 Candidatus Sumerlaeia bacterium | reverse complement strand
GCAGGTGCTCCATCTGTTCGCCTACGAACACGACTACAAGCTGGGCGTGCGGCTCATGCGTGCGGTGTTCGGCTCGGCGCCGCCAATTCCCGACTGGGCACTCGGCGTCTGGTTCTCATGCTACCGCCGCATGGGCGAGGAGCAGTTCCACATCGAGAAGCGCCTGTTCGACCGGCACGAGCTGCCACTCGATGTCGTCGTCGTGGACACGGACTGGCATCGGTTCTTCTGGCACGGCTTCGACTGGAACACGCGACTGTTCCCGGATCCGGATCGGTTCGTTGGCTGGTTGCGCCAGGAGGGACTGCACGCGGCCTTCAACGTGCATCCGCTGACGATTCCCGCGGGAGATTCGCGCCTCCCGCGGTTTCTGCGCGAGTCGGGCGCGACGCATCACATCATGACGAAGGAAGAGAGCGACCGCTTCCGTGCCGGTTGTCAGGCGGTCAATCTTTTCGACAAACGCCAAGGCGAGGCATGGTTCCGCATCTTCCATCCGCCGATCGAGCGGCAGGGCTGCGACCTTTGGTGGGTCGACGGCATGGTCTCGGCTCCGAAGACGGGACAGGATTGCACGGCAGTGCTGAACGAACTGACCTGGCGCGAAACGCATGTGAGTCGGCGCGAACGTCCACCGGTGCTCTCCCGCGCCAGCGGCCTCGGCGCGCATCGCTCGACCATCCTCTTCACCGGCGACACGCACTCGCAATGGGACGTCCTGCGCGAACAGGTGCGCAGCACTCAGCGCGCAGCGAACAAGCTGTGGGCGTACATCTCCCACGACATCGGCGGCTTCTTTCGCGATCCGGAGAATCGCGGCGCAAACAAGCCGCCGACGGATCTCTATGTGCGCTGGGCGCAATTCGGCGCGCTCAGCCCGATCCTGCGCTTCCACAGCGACCACGGCATTCGCGAGCCTTGGCGCTTCGGCCGCGAGGCCCTCGACATCGTCCGACGCTTCCTGCGCCTGCGCAAGTGCCTGCTGCCCCACCTGCGGGATCTCGCCCGGGAGGCACAGGAAACGGGCGTCGCGATGGTGCGGCCGATGTACTACGAGTTCCCCGAATGCGAGGAGGCTTACGGCGTCCCACTCCAGTACATGCTTGGCACGTCCCTGCTGGTCTCGCCCGTCACCACCGAGGATGGCCGCGCGGCGACATGGATTCCACCCGGGCGTTGGCATCATGCCTTCCTCCCGCGCATCATCGAAGGTCCGGCACGAATCGAGGAGACCGTGCCACTGGGCATCATGCCGCTCTATGTTCGCGAAGGTGTTCAGTTGCCCTACTTGCCGCACCAGGCCGTCGGCAACCGTCGTGCACGTCCGCGCACATTCGACGCGGCCGCGGGGGAGCTGCTTGTTGATGCCATGGGCATTGCCTGAATGCCATGCCACCGGGCGGTGGGGTCAATCGAGGGTGTTGAGCGGGACCCCTATTTCGCAGTTTCGCGACCGCTGGCTCTGGCAAGAAGCTACAGCTCGCCCGCTGCCGAAAGAGCCTCCCGAACGAGCTGGGGACTCAGGTACAGCCCAACGTCTCGGAGTTGATCGATGGCAGTGCGGGCGGATGCCAAGCGGTCAGATCGTTTGGCCTGAACTACCAACCCAAGAGTTCCGGTCACTGGGAGGCCAAGCCGCTGGGCAACCAGCCGGCCCTTGCGGTCATCGAGGACCACAGCATCCGCTTGGACTTCCACGGCAAGAGCCACGGCCGCGGCTTCGCCACGGTCCAGCTCCACCGCAAGTTCTTCGATCAGTCGCCTATTCTGGAGAGCCTGCACGACGACGAATGACGGAATGGATCCCAATTCGGTCGCGACCTCCTCGGGTACCAAGACCCGTTCATAGGCGTCACGGAGGAGTCTTTCGAGGCCGGCTTTCGCGAGCACGATCAACGGGGAGGTGTTGGAGACGGCTGTGACGGCCAATTTTCCAACTCCTCGCGCAGATCATCCGGAGTGATGTTCGTGAAGGGGAGTCCTCGCTTGACGAGCAGCGAGATGAACTCCTGGCGCGAGCAGTGGAGGAGCGCCGCCGCCTGGCCCTGGGACAGCCGCCCCTCCATCCACAGGCCGATGGCCAAGGCAAAGCGGGCGTCGTCGCTGCTGACACCCTCCGGCAACTCGAGAACCACTGTGGTCATTCGCGGTACCAATGTTTTCGATCCGTCTGGGCGCGCCGCCGAAGCGGACCGTATCCCTCAGTTGGGTGGATGATGTAGGCGCCGGCCTTGGTTTGCAAGCCTATTGCCAACTGGAAGGCTCGGCGGGGCTTGACGGAGCACCATCGCCCTGCTCAGGCCGTCGCTACTCCGAGCTCTCGGCCGCCCCCCCGTCGTCCTCGTCCCGCTTGGGCTGCACCCGCCCCAGAATCAGGCTCAACTCGAAGAGCAGGTAGAGCGGACCCGCCATCAGCGTCAGCGTGAACGGGTCTCCCGTGGGCGTGACGATCGCACACAGTACCAGTAGTGCCACGAAGATGTGACGGCGCTTGGCCGCCAGCGTCTCGACCGACACCACGCCCAGGCGCGTCAGCAGTAGCACGACGACCGGCAACTCGAAGACCACCCCGAACGACACCATCATCAACAGAACGAAGTTCAAGTACACGCGGATATCGTTGAAGATGTAGGCCTGTTCGCTGGCGAAGCCGGCGAAGAACTCGAGCGCGTAACGCAGCGTCAACCAGGCGAACGCGGCGCCGATCGGAAACAGCGTCACCATTCCCCAGAACAGCGGCGCGATGGCCCGACGCTCGCGCGGCAGCAGGCCCGGCGCGATGAACTGGTAGATCTGGTGCACCAGCATTGGCAGCGCGAACAGAATGCCCAGCACCAGCGCGGTCTTCAGCCGGATCAGGAACGGATCCATCGGTCGCAGATAGACCACGCCGGAGCGTTCGGCCGTATCGAGCACCGCGAAGGGGTGCTCCGCGTTTGGCCGAAAGAACTCCAGACGCCCCAACCGAAGCGGGTCCGTCGGGTCGGAGTTCACAGCCGGCATTGCCGTGAAGCGGAACGTGCCGTCCTCCGTCACTTCGACTCGGGTGGGGGACTGCTCGGGCCGCACAAGGCCCGAATCGCGAATCGGCTTGAGCAGCAGGTCGATCACCGGTGGCGCAACGAAGTAGCCGATCACCACCCCGACGACGAGCGCGAGCAGGCAGCGGAGCAGCCGCGCCCGCAGCTCTTCGAGGTGCTCGAGCACCGTCATGTGGCGTTCGTCGGGCGGCGTGAGCAGACGCAACGGGAGCCAGCCCTGGCAGCGAAGTGGGAGGTTTGCGGGCGGTTACTGCGATTGTTCCGACGGCGCGGTGGCCGGCGTGGCGGGCACGGTGCTGGTCGGCGGCGCCGGCTTGATCGTCTCGCGGCGCGGCTCCGCTTCCAACCGTTGCCGATCCTTGGCGGCGCCGGACTTCGAGGCATCCTCTTCGCCCGAATCCTGAATGGCCTCGGTGAACTTGCTCGATGCGTCGCGGAACTCGCGCAGGCCCTTGCCCATTGCCCGGCCCAGCGAGGGCAGGCTCTTGGGCCCGAAGATGATCAGGACGATCACCAGAATGAAAAGCAACTCGGGGACATGGAGGTTCCCGAAGACTCCGGCCAGAACCAGCGGCGTGTTCATGATCGTGCCATCCCGTCCGACGTCTGCCTTGCCGGCGACGTCACATGGTGAGAGACTGTAGACACCGGCCGGCGCGACCGTCAATCCCGTTGTGGACAAGTGGGGGCGAAACTCCCGCAATACTCCGGGGCGGCTCTACCGCTCCCGCCGGGCCATCTCCCGGGCAAAGACGGTCAGGATCGCCTCCAGCGGCGCCGGCAGCCGGCGCAGCACCGCGAGCCCCTGCTCGAGCAGCAAGTCGCACTCCGCACGCGCCGCGGCGATGGCACCGTGTTCCTCGAAGATGCCCAGCGCCATCACCACATCCGCGTCGCTGGTCGCCTCCCGCGGCTTGTCGAGCACGTCGTAGAGGCGCTCGCGCACCGACTCCGGTGCATGGGCCGTCACATGGGCGACCAGAAACGAGCGCTTTCCCTCGCGCACGTCGCTGCCAATCTGCCCGCCGCGTCCCTTGCCCACCGTCAGGTCCAGCAGGTCGTCGGTGATCTGGAACAGCGGACCCACCAAGGCCCCGAACTCGCGCAGAGTCGTGTCGATCTCCGTACCGGCGTCGGCAACGATGGCGCCGCCCAGCATCGGCGCAGCCAGATAGTGCCCGGTCTTCTCGCGCACCAAGCGGAAGTACTCCTCGAGCGTGAACGCCCGGTTGCCGCGCTGCGAAATCTCCAGACTCTGGCCCACGTGGGTGTGGTCCAGCGTCTCGGACATCAGTCGGATCAGCTCGTAGCGCGTGGCGAGGGGCAGCCCGTTGTCCTCCAGCAACACCGACAGCACCTTGCAGAGCAGGTAGTCGCCGATGTTGATGCCGTGCGCCAGCCCGTAGCGGCGCCAGACGGTCGGACGGTCGCGTCGCACCTCGTCGCCGTCCTCGATGTCGTCGTGGACGAGGGCGAAGTTGTGCATGAGCTCGATGGCGCAGGCGAAGTTGAGGGCCTGCTCATTGCGGGCGCCCAGGGCCTCGGCGGTCATCAGGCACAGGACGGGCCGGAGGCGTTTGCCGCGCGCGACGCCCTCGGGCAGGTCAAGACCGAGGGCGTAAGTCAGGCCGTCGTGCAGGTTCGCGACCTGCTGTTCGCGGGCGAGCAGGTCGGCCAGCCGCTGGTCGACGAGCCGGGAGAGGCGGTCGGCGGCAGCGCGGAAGGCGGTCTCAGGGGGTACGGTCACGGCTAAGCTCGGCAGAATGGTGTCGTCGTCAGGGGTTCCAAGCGAGTCCTGACAAGGGGCGGACCGGTGGGAAAGGGGGTTTTTCCGCGGGGCCGGTGGAAAAGTTGGGAGATCAGTGCAACTTTGTCCTTTCGCTGCCGGGGCACTGTCGGCACACTCCGGTGCTGCCCGGGCTGCGACCGAAACAGGACCGGGCGGCACTGCGAGG
Source organism: Candidatus Sumerlaeia bacterium (assembly GCA_019634695.1). Classification (GTDB taxonomy): domain Bacteria; phylum Sumerlaeota; class Sumerlaeia; order SLMS01; family JAHLLQ01; genus JAHCAW01. Next base: position 7,991 of record JAHCAW010000083.1, on the reverse strand, counting down.
ATTCGAGCGTGAACGTCGTCACCGCCGAACAGATGCGCGAGATCGACCGCGTGGCCATCGCGGACAAGGGCGTCCGCGGCGCGGACCTGATGGAATCCGCGGGTCGTGCGGTGGCCGAAGCCGCCGCGGCGATGAGCGAACCCGCCGCCGTGATCCTCCTGCTCTGCGGCCCGGGCAACAACGGCGGGGATGGCTATGTCGCCGCCCGCCTGCTGGCCCAGTCCGGCTACGCCGTCCATGTCGTCCCCGTCCCCAACGCGGACGGCCTCTCCGGCGATGCGAAGGCCGCCTTCGACAAGCTGCCCAAGGACAAGGTCAGGCTGCATGCGCTCGGCCAGCCGGCCGAGCTCTGGAATCTCGTCACGGGCGCCGACCTGATTGTGGACGCATTGCTCGGCACCGGGTCCAAGCTCCCGCTCCGGGCGCCTCTCGACTGGATCGTTCGCCTCGTCAACGATGCCCGCGTCCCGGTGCTGTCGGTGGACTTGCCGACAGGATTGAGCGCAGACACGGGCGAGGGCGACCCCGTCATCCGCGCCGCCCGCACGGTGACTCTGGGACTGCCCAAGATCGGAATGCTCTCGCCGCGCGGCGTTCAGACTTGCGGCCAGGTGCGCGTCGAGCGCATCGGACTTCCAAGTGATTTGCTCGACGATCCGGCGATCGGGCGTCGAACCATGACGATTGCCGATGCAGCCGCCTTGTTGCCTGCCCGCCCGATCGATGGGCACAAGGGCACCTTCGGCACGGTGGCCTTGTGTGCCGGTTCCGCCTGCTTCCCCGGCGCCGCGGCGCTCAGCGGACTTGGCGCCCTTCGCAGTGGCGTCGGCCTTGTGCGCATGCACGTTCCGGGCAGCGTGCGCCTTGCCGTGGCGGCACAGGTCCCTGAAGCGACTTTCCACCTTGCGGGTGGCGATGCCCGCGGCGAGCTCGTCCCCTTGGCCTATTCGGAGTGGGACTCGCTGTTGCTCGATCCCGACGCGGTGGTCTTCGGCCCGGGTGTCACGATGGGCGATGGTCCGCATGCCTTCCTTGTGCATCTGCTCGACTGCTACAAGGGCCCGACGCTGATCGATGCCGACGGGTTGAATCTGCTGGCTGCGCATCGCGACATTGCGAGTGCCCTGCATAGCAAGGTGGTGCTGACCCCGCACCCCGGCGAGATGGCGCGCCTGCTGCGCCGCACCACCGATCAGGTGCAGAAGAACCGCTGGGAGTCGGCCGCCGAGGCCGCCAAGCGTCTGAACTGCACGGTGGTGTTCAAGGGCTGGGGAACGCTGATTGCCACGCCCGAGAATGGCGTCGTGCACATCCCGACGGGCAACACGGCGCTGTCGCGCGGCGGCACGGGCGACCTGCTGGCCGGCATGATCGGCGGCCTGCTCGCCCAAGGACTGGACCCGGCACCGGCGGCCTATCTGGGCGCCTTTGTCGTCGGCATGGCCGCCGACCTCGCGGTGCGACAGTCGTCGGCCCGCGGACTGCTCGTGCGTGAGATCGCTGAGCGAATCCCCGAGGCGTTTCGCGAACTCGAGGCCCTGAAGAAGCCCTGAGTGTCGCGGCACGCGCCTTCAGGGGGAACAACGGACGTCCGATGCGCAAAACCAACACGAAGCCCCCCCGCCCCGGCGACCAAGCCGTACCCAAGGACCCCCACGTTCTGCGTGCCCGACAGGTCTCGAAGTCGTACCGCGACGGCGAACGCACCCTGCAAGTCCTCGATGGCCTCGACTTCCATCTGGCCGCCGGCGAGTTCGTCTCCATCGTCGGCCAGAGCGGCTCGGGCAAATCCACGCTGCTGCACCTGCTCGGGGCCCTCGACCGTGCCACCTCCGGCGAAATCTCGCTCTGTGGGCGTGACTTCGCGACCTTGTCCGCCGCCGAACTCGATCAGGTCCGCGCCACACGCATCGGCTTCATCTATCAGTTTCACCATCTGCTGCCCGAGTTCAGCGCGCTCGAAAACGTCTTCCTGCCCGGAATGATCCAGCGCCGCCCCACGCCCGAATTGATCGCACGCGCCACGCACCTGCTCCAGTGCGTCGGTCTCGGCGAGCGTCTGACGCACCGCCCCGTGAAGCTGTCCGGCGGCGAGCAGCAGCGCGTTGCCCTGGCCCGCGCCCTCATGAACGACCCGGCCGTCGTCCTTGCCGACGAACCCACCGGCGACCTCGACCAGAAGACCGGCCGGGAAGTGCTCGATTTCGTCCTCGAGCACACCGCCGGCGAAGGACGCTCGCTTGTCATCGTGACGCACGACCCCGCGATCGCCGCACGCGCCGACCGCACCTATACCCTCCAGAATGGAAGACTCATCGCGGCGTGACAACACGCCCGCACACCATCCCCTCCCAGGAGCACCCACCTTGCAGGAAGTCGAGCAGGAACTCCGCGATCAAATCAAAGACCTGATTCGGGCCCGCAAATTCGGAGACCTCGAAACGCTCTGGCTCACCATCATCGAGGAGCCCGCGCGCTCCCTCGGATTCCATCAGTCCGTCATCCGCTACCTGTTCAACCGCAAGGAGACGGACCGCCTCGCCGAACTCTACTCGGTGCTCATCACCCAGCGCGCCGAACAGGGCAACATCCAGCAGGCGCGCGCCGTCGCCGCCCTGATTCTGGAACAGGACCCCACCGCCGAATTCCTCCGGCCCGTCCTGATCAACCTCGTCAAGATCACCTACGCGGACCGCGATCCCGAACGCGTGGCCGAGTTCCTTCGCCTTTCGGGACTCGATGGCGAGACACCCAACCTTCGCCAGGCGCTGGATCGCCTCGAGGACCTCTTCGGCGCCTCCCGCGGCCAGGTCTTCCGCCACACGCAGTGGGGCCTTGGCGTCGTGCGCGAGTTCGATGCCCGCGACGGCGTCGCCATCATCGACTTCCAGCGCAAGCACGGCCAGCGCATGACCATGGAAGGGCTCAAGAACTTCCTGCGTCGCATTCCCGCCGACCACTTGCTCGCCCGCATCGCCACCGTTCCCGACGCCGTCAAGACAGAGGCCTTCGAGGACCCTGCCGCCATCGTGCGCCATGCGCTGAAGAGCAGCGGCGGCAAGATGAAGGCTGCCGATCTCAAGAAACTCCTCACCGACCAACTCCTGACCGAAGCGGAATACAAGCGTTGGTGGGGCAAGGCCAAGGACGAGTGCCGCACGGATCCCTATGTGGACCAGAGCGGCACCGGTGCCAACCAGGTCCTCGTGCTGCGCGCGGAGCCGCGCTCCTTCGTCGATGAAGTCTTCGAGCGCTTCCTCAAGGCGCGGACGTTGACCGAACGCCGCCTCGTCTTGCGCGACGTTGCCCGTCACGGCGACAATGCCGAGATGAAGCCCGAGGACCGCGAGGCCCTCTACAAGCTCTTCGCCCGTCCGGTCGAGGAAGGCCTTCTCAAGTCCGACACCGATAAGTTCGGGCACGGCGTCCTGTTCGAGGAATATGCGCACCTGTTCCCCGACGAGGCGAAGAACCCGGTCGATATCGGCTGGTTCCTCACGCATCCGGAACTCAAGCCCGGCGATCTGATCGTCTCGCTCGGCGTCTTCGAACTGCAGCGCGTCGCCCTCACCAGCGCCATGACCCTGCGCGAGCAGGAGATCGAGTCCATCTGCACCGAGGTCTTCTACTCGGCCGACGCCAAGCTGGTCGACTGGATGGAGAAGACCCTCGAAACGCGCGGCAAGCAGGGGGTCTTCGACCACTGCATCGAGCGCGTACTGGCCCACCCGGAGCGCAATCCCGACCTGTTTGCCTGGGCCGGGCGCAAGGTGATCGAGGGCAATCTGCCCCACGTTGCAGAGAGCATCTCTCCGATCGCCGTCTGCACCGCCGCCGCCACATTGCTCAGCAAGGCGGAGGCCACCGTGCGCGGCGACGGCTCCGAGGCCGAACGCCGTGAGGCGGGCCAGATTGCCAACCGCATGCGGCCCATCCTGCAGGAGGGCCACGCCCGACTGCTCAAGGTCGCCGTCCGGAAGACCGAACTGGAGCCCGCGCGCCGCTTCCTTGCGCATATCAAGATGCTGCCCGGCCTGACAAACCAGATCCGCTCGCTCATGGAAGAGACGGTCCTGCTCGAGCACCCGAGCCTGCGCAGGCGCACAAAGCAGGAGGAGGCCGCAGAAGCCGACGCTGTCCGGATTCACTACGCGACCGCCGACGCGCTCGAACGCAAGCGCCTTGAGCTCAGCCACATCCTCAACGTCGAACTGCCCGAGAACAGCGCCGCCATCGGCGCCGCTCGCGAGCTGGGCGACCTGCGCGAGAACGCCGAATACCACGCCGCCAAGGATCGTCAGAAGATCCTGATGCAGCGTGCCCACGAACTCGAGGACCTCATCTCGCGCGCGCGCGTCGTGGACCTCGACAACGTCAAGCCCGACCAGGTGCGCTTCGGAACCCGGGTCACGGTCCGGCGCCTCGCCGAGGATGCCGTCGAGACGATCCTGCTGCTCGGCATGTGGGAAGCCAACACCGAGCAGGGAATCATCTCGTACCTGACGCCTTTCGGCTCCCAGTTGATGGGACGCACGGCGGGCGAGCAGTTCGACGTGGTGCTTCCCGACGGGCGCACCGCCGTCTGCCGCGTCGAGCACATCGAAGCGGCCAGTTCCGTCGCCAACGAACAGGCCTGACCCAACGGGGGAGAGTCGTGATCGAGGAAGAACGGGAAGAGCCGCTGAACGAAGCGGACGAGCCGCAGTCGGCAGAACCGTCCGACGGACGGCGCCGGCGGCGGCGCGCCCGTCCGCGCCGCCAGCGCGGTCCGCGCTCCGGTGACCTCTTCCTGTTCGTCCTTGTCTTCCTCCTCGTCGTGATCTTCTTCGCGTTTGGGCTCGAACAGATCATCGACCTGTTCTACAACAAGACGGCCGGCCTGATCCTCATCGTCATCGTGGTTGAGTTCCTCATCCTCAAGAGCATGGACCGCACGCGCGTCTACCAGATGGAGAACGCGCGGCTGCGCGAGCAACGACGGGCGGATCGCGCCTTGCTCAAGCGTGCAGTGGAACTGCTCGAAGAAGCCACCGACGACGAGGCCGTCCGCCGCGACGACACCCGTCGCCGCCTGCGGCACCGGGCAGAGGTCATGGCCGAGGAACTCCGTGAGCGCCTCTGACGCGCCGGTTCCGGTGGGGCGCTACGCCCCGAGCCCGACCGGCACCCTGCACCTTGGAAACCTCCGCACGGCCCTTGCCGCCTGGGCTTTCACACGCTCTCGCGGCGGACGCTTCCTTCTGCGCATCGAGGATATCGACACACCCCGTCTGCGACCCGAATGCGAGGCGCTCCAACTCCGCGACCTCCGCTTGCTCGGCATCGAATGGGATGACGAGCCCATACGCCAATCCACCCGCGCCGACCTCTATGAGCAGGCATGCGCGGACCTTCTGCGCAACGCGCTCGCCTATCCCTGCTTCTGCAGTCGGAAGGACATCCGGAACGCATTGTCCGCACCGCACGCCGACGAGCACTCTGGCGCCTATCCGGGCACCTGCCGGGCTCTGACGGGCGAAGAGATCGCTCGGCGCCGCAGCGAGGGGCGCCCCTCCAGCCTGCGTCTGCACACGGTTTCCGCCCCGGTCACTTTCCACGATGCCTTCCGCGGAGAGGAGTTCCTGCCCCTCGACGCGCACGGGGGCGATTTCGTCATTCGACGGGCGGATGGCCTGCATGCCTACCAACTCGCCTGCGCACTCGACGATGCGCTGAGCGGCGTAACCGAGGTCCTCCGCGGCGACGACCTGCTCGATTCCGGGTCGCGCCAGCGCTGGTTGCTCGGGTGTCTCGGCCTTTCCGCGCCGGCCTACTACCACATCCCACTGATGCACGGCGCTGACGGACGGCGGCTCTCGAAACGCGCCGGCGACGAGGATCTCTCTGCGCTTCTCGATGCCGGCCACGATCCCGATGGCGTGCGCAGCTACCTTGCATGGACGCTGGGGCAGTGCGAACTCGGGGAGCGCCTCGGCCCGGCGGAGCTGCTCGCGCGTTTCCGCCTCGACCGAATCCCGCGCGCCCCGGCGGTCTTCGATCCGGCCGCGCTCGATCGCTTCAAGGCTGCAGGCTGACCCGTCAGGCCATCATCGCCAGGTCGATGAAGTTGCGCAGCAGCCGCTTTCCCTCGCCGGTCAGCACCGACTCGGGATGGAACTGCACGCCATGAATCGGCAGTTCCTTGTGCCGCATTCCCATCACGAGCCGGTCGTCTTCCGACCAGGCCGTCACTTCGATGCAATCCGGAATGCTCTTTTCATCGACGATCAGCGAGTGATAGCGTGTCGCCTCGAAGGGATTCGCCAGGCCGGCGAAGATGCCCCTGCCGTTGTGTCGGATCATGCTCGTCTTGCCGTGCATCAGGCGCGGCGCGTTCGTCACCACGCCCCCGAACACCTGGCCGATGCACTGGTGCCCCAGACACACGCCCAGCGTCGGGATCGTGCGCGAGACCTCCTGAAGGACACGGCACGAAACCCCCGCGTCGTTCGGCGTTCCCGGCCCCGGCGAGATCACCACCGCCTTGGGCGAGAGCTTGTCCAGCGTCGCGAAGTCGAGCTTGTCGTTCCGCACAACGTGCAGCGTCGCCCCAAGCTCGCCGAGGTACTGCACGAGGTTGTACGTGAACGAATCGTAATTGTCGATAACCAGAATCATGTGTTGTCCCCGTCGTTGTCGAACGCGTGTCCTTCGCCCTTGAGCAACTCCTGCCGCGCGTGCCAGCGCTGTGCCAGGATACCGAGCAACTTGTCGCCCGGGCGCGAGGCCACAAGCTCCGGCACGAGCGACTTCATCTCGAGCACCTCGGCTGCTGTCGGTTCCTGCAATTGGAGCAGGCAGTCTGCCAAGAGGTAATCGAGGCCCGGGACGCTGCCGTGTGCACGGGCCGCCTGAAAGGCGCCCACCGCCTCGCGCAGCGTCGCTTGGTCGGCATGCGCCTGTCCAAGAGCCCGGGACGTCAGGCCGCGATAGTAGTGATAAAACAATGCCTCGCGGGCCTCGGCCGGTTCACGGGTCGCCGCGAACGACGCCCGCGCACGATCCCAGTCGGCAAGGTCCTGCGACTTGCGTGCGATGGCCGTGGCAACCGTCGCACAGTCCCGTTGGCAACCCTCGCGCACGGCGCCATCGGTGCTGGCGGCGCGCTCGCTCGCCACACGCAGGGCCTCGTCCAACCGGGCGCGGTCCTCGTATTGCGTGCCCAGCACGAACAGGCACGCGAACAGGCGCTCCAGGTGCGTCTCGCGCGTGTCGTCGCCGGCGCAGGCCAGCGCCCGCCGATAGCCCGCCTCCGCCCGCTCGTAGAGTTCGAGCGACGCCGGCTCGCCCAGCGCGCGCTGCTCGAGGTACGTCTGCTCCCACACGAACCCCTCGATGTGGTTCGCCAGCGGGCTGTCCGGAAAGCACGTCGGCACATCCGCAACGGCCCGCCCCGCCGCGTCGAGGTCGCGGTCGTGCAGGCGCTCCTGCACGAAGGCCAGCAGTTCCTCGGGCGTGGCGAAGTCGGACGCGGTCATCGCAGGCATCCGGTGTGATGCCCGGCGGAGCGCGTGGGCTCCGCCGGGCGTCGGAGACGCGGGGAAGGGGCGGCTGTCACTCCGCCTTGGGTGCTTCGCTTTCGGCGGGTTGCTCCTCTGCTGCGGGAGCATCGCCGCCTGCTGCGGGTTGGGCTTCCTCCGGGACGCGGCCGGCAAGGCGATCCGCAAGGTTCGAGGCCGCCCGAAGGCGCTCGCGGATGTCCTCGGTCATGCCCGCTTCGGACTTCTCGGTCAGCTCGCGCAGGTTGTCGAGGTACTCGCGCGCGCCCTCGATGATCTCCTCGGCCAGCTCCATGTCGTCGCCCGTGAAGAGCAGCAACTGCTCGGGGCGCGCCTCGGCCAGCTTCTCGACCGTGTTGATCGAGTCGTTCTTCGCCATGGCGTCGCGCATGAACTCGCCCAGCCCGTCGATCTGGCTGAGGAAGTCGAGCAGGTACTGTTGCGAGATGCTCT
>JAHCAW010000082.1 GCA_019634695.1 Candidatus Sumerlaeia bacterium | reverse complement strand
GTGCGGGCGGGACGCTCGCGCTCCTTTCAAGCAACAGTGCCGAGATGCGCCCCGTGCGCTCACGGACGCTCAGGATGCAGCAGAGCTTCGAGTTCCTCGGGCGTGTTGATGCTGCGGGCGAGGTGTGTGGCGGCCTCGGGCGCGGGGAGGCGCAGGGGCGATTGCCCGAGCAGCCAGCGACGCAGCGAGCGTTCGCCGGCGGCGAAGGCGTCGTCGAGGGCCGCGGCGCACGAGGCCGGCAGCAGGCAGGGAAACGGCGCGATGTCGCCGGCGGGCGGAGCGAGGATTGCGGGGCGATCATGCGCGGCGGCCAGCGGGCGAAGCAGCTCCGGCGTCAGCAGCGGTTGGTCGCAGGTGGCGAGCAGGTAGTGCGTGGCGAGGCCCGAATGCAGCAGCGCGCGCACGCCGCCCATCGGGCCGGCGCCGGGCGGATCGTCGTCGAGTCGGCGCCATGCAGGCGCCAGCGCATGGCCGCGGCAGTCGCCCAGGATGACGATGCCGCCGGGCGTCAGCGGCGCGAGAGCCGCCGCGACGCACGCGAGCATCGTGCGGCCGTCGGGCAGGCGCACGCCCTCCTTTGGGCGGCCCATGCGCGAGCTGGCCCCGCCGGCCAGAATGCCCGCGGCGAGCACGAACCCCGTGCTGTGCAAGCAGACGTTCATTCGCCCCGTCCGATCGGTCCCATTCGTCCTATCGGTCCCAGTGCCTCTTCCGGCAGGCGCACGTTGCCCGCGCGCGAGTAGATCGTCGCGCGCCCCTCGCGGCAGAAGGCGAGCACCGAAATGCCAAGCCGCTCGGCGGTGTGCACGGCGAGGCTCGACGGCGCCGAGACGGCGAGCACCACCGGCAGGCCCGCGCGCCAAGCCTTGCGCACGATCTCGTAGGAGAGCCGGCCGCTGACCGCAAGCCCCCGGGCGCGCGCGCCGGACGGTTGCTCGAGCATCCAGCCGACCGCCTTGTCCACCGCGTTGTGGCGGCCAATGTCCTCGTGCACGACGAGGACCGCGCCTGTCGCGTCGAACAGCGCTGCGGCGTGCGTGCCGCCGGAGCCATCGAACGCAATCTGATGCCGACGCATCGTCTCCAGAATGCCGGGAATCGCGGCGGGATCGAGGCGTTCGTCCGGCGCGAGTGCCGCGAGCGCCGCGCCTTCGGCCGCGGTGTCGGCCACGTCGGTGGTGCCGCAGATGCCGCACGACGACGTGGAGAGCAACGAGCGCCGAAGCGGAAAGCCCGGCGCGAGCAACGCGGGATCGATGCGGGCATCGAGCGAGCGCCATGCGCCATCGGGGTCCGCGGGTCCGGGCGTCCAACGAATCTCCGCGTGCCGGTCGGCGACCACTCCCTCGGTGTGCAGCAGCCCGCGCACGAGCAACCGGTCGTCCCCTGGAGTCCGCATCGTCACGGTGAACGGCGTGCCGTTGACTGTGACCTGCAACGGGTGCTCGGCGGCCAGCGTGTCCTCGACCGCGCGCGCGGCCCCGCCCTCGATTTGCAGGCCGCGAAGAACTTCGAGCATGGCGTTTCTCCTCTTGAGCGCCCGGCGTGCGAGGCTGCTGTCTTCAACAGGATGGCGGGGCATGGGAGCAAGAGGTCTTGATCGGTCGGGCCCGTCCGTTCCGCCCGACGATTCCGCACGGCAGGCATGCCCGACAGATGACCGACCGCGAGAAGATTGAAGCCTACGACGGCCCCGCGGGCGGCATGGGGGCGTTGGCGAGCAGCATGCGCCACGTCGCCCGTCAAGGCGCGCCGCTGCGCACCACCGCCGCGTTGCTGCAACTCAACCAGCACGCCGGATTCGACTGCCCCGGTTGCGCCTGGCCCGATCCCGACGAGCCCGCCACATTCGAGTTTTGCGAGAACGGCATCAAGGCGGTCGCCGCCGAGGCGACCGGTCGCCGCGCCGACCCGGAGTTCTTCGCGCGGCACACGGTGACCGAGCTCGCCGCGCAGACGGACTTCGAACTCGAGGACCACGGCCGGCTCACGCACCCGATGCGCTACGACGCCGCGAGCGACAAGTATCTGCCGGTCCCCTGGGACGAGGCCTTCGCGACGATCGGCGCCGCGCTGCGCGCGCTTGCCTCGCCCGACGAGGCGATCTTCTACACGTCCGGCCGCACGAGCAACGAGGCCGCGTTCCTCTATCAACTCTTCGGGCGACTCTTCGGCACGAACAATTTCCCGGACTGCTCGAACATGTGCCACGAGTCGAGCGGCGTGGCGCTGAAGGAGAGCATCGGCGTCGGCAAGGGCACGGTGCTGCTCGAGGACTTTGCCCTCGCCGACGCGATCTTCGTGATCGGGCAGAATCCCGGCACGAACCACCCGCGCATGTTGACGACGTTGCAGGAGGCCCACCGCCGCGGCACGAAGATCGTCGCGATCAATCCGCTGAAGGAACGCGGGCTCGAGCGCTTCGCGCATCCGAAGAAGCCACTCGAGCTGCTCGGCGGCACAGGCACGCCAATCGCCACGCACTACGCGCAGCCGCTGATCGGCGGCGACCTGGCGGTGCTGCACGGCATGGCGAAGGTGGTGCTCGATGCGGAGGAGCGCGCGCCCGGCACGGTGCTCGACCATGCGTTCATCCGCGGGCACACGAGCGGCTTCGACGACTACGCGGCGCGCGTGCGGGCGATCGACTGGGCGACCATCGAGCGCCAATCGGGCCTGACGCGCGTGCAGCTCGAGGAACTTGCCGGCGTCTACACGGCCTCGCAACGCGTCATCGTCTGCTGGGCGATGGGCCTGACGCAGCACAAGCACGCGGTGCCCACGATCCAGGCCATCGCGAACCTGTTGCTGCTGCGTGGCAACATCGGCCGTCCCGGCGGGGGCGCCTGTCCCGTGCGCGGCCACAGCAACGTGCAGGGCGACCGCACCGTCGGCATCACCGAGAAGCCCGCCGCGGAGTTCCTCGATCGGCTCGGCGCGGCATTCGCCTTCGAGCCCCCCCGCGCGCACGGCCTGGACACCGTTGGCGCCATCGAGGCCATGGCCGAAGGCCGCGCCCGCGTGTTCGTCTCGATGGGCGGCAACTTCGCCGCGGCCACGCCGGATGCCGAATACACGTGGGCCGCGCTGCGGCGGTGCCACCTCACGGTGCAGATCGCCACGAAGCTCAATCGCAGCCATGTGGTCCACGGCCGCGAGGCATTGCTGCTGCCCTGCCTCAGCCGCTCCGAACGCGACGGCAATCAGCGCGTCACCGTCGAGGATTCGATGAGCATGGTGCATGGGTCGAGCGGCCGCAACGCACCGGCCTCTCCGCACCTGCTCTCCGAGCCCGCCATCGTCGCCGGCATCGCGAAGGCCACACTCGGCGCCCGCGCCTCGCACGTGCCGTGGGACGACTTCGTCGCCGACTACGCGCGCATCCGCGCGAAGATCGCCGAGGTCATCCCCGCCTTCGCCGACAGCGAGGCCCGCATCCGCCGCCCCGGCGGGTTCCATCTCGGCAACACGGCGCGCGACCGCCAATGGGACACGCCCACCGGCAAGGCCAACTTCCTGTTCCACGCCATTCCGGATCTCACGCTGCCCGACGGGCAACTGCGCCTCATGACGATTCGCTCGCACGATCAGTACAACACGACGATCTACGGTCACGATGATCGCTACCGCGGCATCTACGGCACGCGGCGGGTGATCCTGATGCACGCCGACGACGTTGCCACCCGCGGCCTGGCGGATGGCGACGTCGTCGATATCGCGAGCCACTTCGATGACGGCCGCAGCCGCGTGGCGCGCGCGTTCCGCGTGGTCGCCTACGACATCCCGCGCGGCTGTGCGGCGGCCTACTTCCCGGAGGCGAACGTGCTGGTGCCCGTTGGCGCCGTCGCCGACGGCAGCCGCACGCCGGTCAGCAAGTTCGTGCCGGTCTCCGTCGCGCGTGCCGCGCAGCCCGTCCTACGGGAACGATAGCCCGTCGGGGAAGCGCAGCACCGAGCCGTTGCTGACCGTCCCGTTCGTCGGATCGTAGCGCGCGTAGATGCTGAAGCGGCTGCGCACGAGGATCGATCCGTCCACGTTGTAGACGCGATGCGTGCGGTCCGGACCGACGCTGAAGAGCACATAGCGCACGGGAATGAGCGACGGGTCGGTGGTGTTGAAGTCCGGCGCGGTGCCCAGCAGGCCGCCGTTGCCGTCCACGCACACGCGCACGCCGCGCATGCCGCTGCCATTGTCGTTGTACGGCGTTCCGTTCTCGTTGTATCCGAACCCGAGTCGTTCATAGCGCAGCCACTGGCGGCCGCGCGCCATCTGGCCGGTGCCGTCGCCGCGATGATCGAAGACGAAGGGATCGTCGAGGGCGGAGCTGATGTAGGCGATCGGCGTGGTGAGGCCGCCGGGTCCCGTGCGATTCGGCGGAATGCCGGCGGGCATGGTCCATTCGCCCATCGTGCCGCCGGCGCCGTCGGTGATGTAGGGATAGTCGTTGTTGTCCACGCGATAGGCCTCGAGTGCGGTGGCCAGCGTGCGCAGATCGGACTTGGCGCGACTGACCTTCGCGCGCACCTGCGCCTCGAGAAAGTTCGGCACGGCAATCGCCGCCAGAATCGCAATGATGGCGACAACAATCAGCAATTCGATCAACGTGAAGGCGCACACACGCGCCGCGGGAGTGGGCATGGAAGTCCTCCTGTGCCGGGTCGAAAGGCCGCCGGCTGAGATCCGAACTGCCCGGGGGACAGGCGGACGCACCGGTGGTTCTGGTGGCGAACCGTTTCTCAGACAGAGCCAACCGAGGCAGGAGGACCACGCGCCGGCAGGGGGTGCCGAACGATGTCATGCGGGCGATGAGAGTCGGTCGTGGCGTGCAGCGCCTTGAACGGCTCTGCCGCTGCGGGCAGTCCGTTCGGCCCGGGCAGCACCGCATGAGCCGGCGTGCCTGTGCTTGCAGGGGCTTCGGGGCGCACGCCGCGTCCGGAGGCGAAGAGCAACGGAACGGCGAAGACGCTCAGGCGCGCCAGGTCCTCCCAGAACAGACGCGCGTCGTTTGCAGCCGAGTCGGGGCCATCGACCGGGAGGTCCGATGCGAACGCTGGCACCCCCAGGGCCAGCAGGCCCAGCAGGCATGCGACCAACAGGCGGCGTGGTGGCAGGCGCCCCGGAATCATGGAAGGATGCCATCGGCCGAACGGCGATGGAACGCAACGGGATTCGGTCGATCTACGATTGCAAAATGCCGACCAGCATCGTCGCCATTTCCGCCAGCCCGGCGTTGACGGCAGCGGCCGCGGCGGGGTGCGACGGGGCATCGAGCGCCTCGAGGATCGCCGTCGCCAGAGCATCGCCATCCGTCGCCGGGCACCGTGCCAGTCCCCGCGACGACAGATAGTCCCGCGTGGCCTGTGTGTCCTCGAACCCCTTGTAGTCGCCCACGAGCACGAGCCGCGCGCCGGCGGCGACTGCTTCCCAGCAGGAGTTGTATCCCGGTCGCGTGACGACGACCGTGCCGCGCCCGTAGTGCCGATGCAGCTCGAGCGTGCGCAGCACCGCCCCGGGCCAGGCGGCCAGCGCCGAGTCCTCCATCAACGGCCCGGCGGCAAAGCGGATCGGCACGTCGGGGCGCTCGATGCGCAACCGGGCCGTCGCCGCTGCGAAGGCGTCCAGGAAGGACGCCACGGTGTTCGTCGTGCGAACATGGGGATACTCTCCCCCGCCGCCGAGCGTGAAGAGCACGCGCGGCGCATCGTCGCCCGGCGCATGTCGGGCGATGGGCCCGACCGTACGCACGCGCGCCCGACGTATCGCGTCGAGCCCTTCCGGGGCGTCGGCAAAGCGAAAGGCGATTTCGTCCTCGCTGTGCGGCAGGAAGACGGCATCGAAGTCGTTGGCCGCGCGGTCCAGCGCGTGCTGCATGTACGATGGATTCATCACGCGCAGGGTCAGGGCGGTGCGGGCTCCGGCGGCGCGCGCCTGCTGGATGCAGGGCGTCAGCCAATGCGTGTCGCACAGCACGAGCCGCGGGCGGTGGCACTCGAGTGCCTCGGCGAACCCGCGTTCGAAGCGGGCGGCCTGCTCGCGGTACGGCAGCGACAGGGGCAGATCGACGATCGTGCCCGGGCAATCCAGGAACCTGGTCGCCACGGGCGAGTTCGAGAAGACGTGCGGGGCAACGTCGAGGCGTTCGCGCAGCGCGCCCAGCACGAGCGACGTCTTGGCCAGATGCCCGAGGCCATGGCCGTTGATGACGTACAGCAGGACGGGAACGGGTGCCATGAGGGCGATGGGCCTCCCCACGCGACGGCGTCGCGGATCAAGTGGTTGGTTCGGATTCGATCACCTGCATCGACTTCCAGTGCCCGCCGCGATAGCGCAGCAGGAATCCCACCCCCAGCGCCGTGACGAACACGAGCGCACATCCCCACATCAGCAAGGGCGAGCCGCCCGTGTAGCCCAGATACGTGCACGGCACGACGACCAGGAAGAACGAGGTCAGCGCCGCATAGACGAGCACGAAGCGCGTGTCGCCCGCGCCCTTGATCGCCGAGGCGTACGTCAGGTTCGCCACGTCGCCGAACGAGTAGGCCACGACCACCAGCAGGAACATGCGCGTCATGTTTCGCACGGACTCGTCGAGTTCGACGGGGGCCGTCTCCGCCGTGACGAACAGGTTGATGAAGATATCCGGCGTCAGGGCATACGCCAGCAGCGCCGGCGCCATCATCCCGCAGTTCAGCAGCACCCCGAGCGCCGTGGCCCGCTCGCCCAGACTCGAGTCGCCCCGACCCTGGAACCTCCCCACCAGAATGCCCACCGACTGCGCGATGCCCATCATCGGCACGAAGATCAGGTGGTTCACCGTCATCGCGATGTTCGAGGCGATCAGCGCCTCGAGGCTCACGCGCCCGATCATCAGGAAGAAGAAGGTGAACGCCAGCACTTCGACGAAGAAGTGGAAACCCTGCGGCAGACCGAAGCGCAGCAGGCGCCCGCACAGCGCCGGATCGAACCGCCAGCCGCGGCGCGTGGCGAAGCGCCGCTCGTTGCTCGGCGAGATCAGGCACGCCAGATAGATCACGGACCCCAGCGCCAGGCTGAAGATCGTTCCCCATGCCGCGCCCAGCACACCGGGCTCGATGAAGGGCAACCACGCCGGCGGCGCGAAAATCAGCCAGCGGTTCAGCAGCACGTTCACCACCGCCACCAGCAGGCCGATCACCATCACCAGCGTGGTGCGCCCGCGACCGGCGTAGAAGGCGCTCGCCGCCCCGTTGAACAGCAGGAAGACCGAACCCATCCCGAGCGCCCGGCAGTACTGCGTCTCCAGCGTCGCCAGGATCGTGTCCTCGTGCACGAAGTGGAACAGCGGTCCCCACAGCGGCAGCAGCAGCAGATTCAGCACGCCGCCCGCAAAGGCCAGGTGGATGCCCTGCCAGACCGCCGGCCCGATTCGATGCTGGCGATTCGCGCCGTGGTACTGCGCCACAAAGGTCGAGGAATACGTCGCCACGCCCAGCAGCAGCGCCTGCACGCACCACCACGTCGCGCCCGCGCCCTGCGTGGCCGGCATGTGATACTGCAAGTCGTAGCGCGCGAGGAAGAAGCGGTCGAAGAACAGATTGATGACGCCCGTCAGGCCGTTGATGACGAGCGGCAGGCTGATGAGCAGCAGTTGGCGCACGCCACCGTCGCCCTCCCAGCGGGGGGCCACCCACAGGCGCGCGGGGCCGTTCGACGAACGCCACCACGTGGACGCGGAAGAGGACACGGAAGTCAGTTCGAAAACCCGATTCTCGCGGGGCGGGCAGGTCGCTGCGCGGCCCGTCTGTCGCCCGAAGGGAACTCCTGCACACTACGCCGGCTCGACGCGCCACGCCTCCCAGCCATCCAACGCGAGGCGCTCGACGACGCGCCAGCCGGTCTGCGTCAGGCGCGCCCCAACGGCCGCGGATTCCTCGCAGAGGAACCCCGAGAGGAGCAAGGGGCGTTCGAGCCGGCGCAGCGCCCCGAGCAGCCCGTCGAACTCGCTGCTCAGCATGTTGCACAGCACCAGGTCCGGCCCCGGCCAACCCGCGGCCTGCCACTGCGCACGCGCCCCCTCCACGTCCCCGGCCGGCACGAAGAGCACCCCCGCCGCACAGCCGTTCAGCTCCATCGTCAGCCGGAAGTTATCCTCGGCCAGCGGATCGCGCTCGAACCCGACGGCCTGCTCGCACCCCATCAACCGCGCCGCCGCGCACAGGATGCCGCTGCCCGTCCCGGCATCGAGCACGCACCGCACCGGCCCGGTCCGTCGCACCAGACGCTCCAGCAGCACCAGACACCCACGCGTCGTCGCATGCGTGCCGGTGCCGAATGCCGAGCCGGGCTCGATCGCCAGATACGTGGCGCCCTCCGGGGCGGCCGGACGTTCCTCGGGCGGCCCGACCCACAACGTCGGCGTCACCGGTCCGGCGTGGAACCACTCCCGCCACCGCGCCACCCAGTCCACCGCCGGCTCAACCGCCGGCGTCTGCACCAACCCGGCCTCGCCGAGCATCCGCCGCGCCAGCTCCGCCACCGCCTCGACCGCCGGATAGTCGCACACGTCGGACGACTCCCCCACCGCGAAGCCAAACCGCGCGCGCTCCGGCACGCCCTCGCCCGTCGGCGGCTCCTCCTCGAATCCCGCCGCGCCGGCCTCCATCGCCAACGCGCAGAAGGCCTCCCAACTGGCGAGCTCCACGCCGACGGGAGGAATGACGGTCAGGGAGGGCCAGTAAGCTGTCATGAATGCGTCGACCCCCTCACGCCGGCCCGGAGATGCTGGGCACGGTCGCCACCAGTTTGCGGCGCCGTTCCGCCACGGGCACGGCCACGTCCACCGCCGGCGAGCGCAGGCGCAGCAGCACCAGCTCCAGCGGACAGAGCAACCGCCCGCCGCCGCGATGCGTTCCCGCGTCCGACGTGCCCAGGCCCCGCGATACGCACAGCACACAGTCCGGCCCGACGTCGTAGACGCCATGCACAAAGCGATGCCCCAGCCGGCTCGGCACGACCACCGGCCCGATGAACGGCAGGCAGTACTGCCCGCCGTGGTTGTGACCGCTCAGCACCAGGTTCGCCCCGGCCTGGGCCGCCGCTGGCGCGTTGTCCGGCGTGTGGCTCAGCACCACCACCGTGTCGCCGGGCCGACGATCCATCAGCCGTCGCCAGTCCGCGCGCTCGCCGTTCCACGGCGCATCGGTCCCGACGAACAGGACGCCGCGCCCGGCGCGCTCGAGCACGAAGCGCTCGCCCCCCAGCACCCGGATGCCGCGCCGCGCGCACTCGTCGCGAATCGCCTGCGGATCGGTCCAGTAATCGTGATTGCCCAGCACCGCCAGCGTCGCGGCCCGGCCCTTCATGCGCGCGTGAAAACCGACCGAGCGCCGAATCAAGCGCGCGTCGTTGATGAAGTCGCCCGTGAAGACCACGACGTCGGCCTGCCAGTTTTCGACCAGCCGCGCGATCGCGTCGTAGACGGCACGCTGGCCAAAGCGCGGATCGTAATGCAGGTCCGACACCTGGGCGACCGTCAGGCCGTCGAACTCGGCGGGCAGGCCGGGCACCTCCAGATCGCGCTCGACGACCTCCAGTTCATACGTCGTCTCGAACGAGCGCAGGAAGAACGGCACACGACTGCCCGGCCGCGGCACCGTCGGCACCGCGATGCTCTGGCGCCGCAGGCGCCGCGAGCGCACCGGCAGCACCCGGTCGCACGCCCAAAGCCACCCGCGCCAAAGCCCCGCCAGCCACAGGATCCCGAACCCACCAAAAAGCACCCGCGCGCCCGTCGTCCCCGGTTGCCATGCCAGCGCCTGCGCCACCGGCTCGTGCCCCCAGAAGAACACGAGCAGCGCCACCGGCAGCACCACGATCCCCACCAGCGAAACGTCCATCAGCGCGCGCTTGCGCGGCCTGTCGTCCATCTCCAGCAGCAGCCGGTTGAACACCTGGAGCCACACATGGCCCAGAGCGGCGACGACGAGCAGGAAGGTGAGCACGCGCAGCGTCATGGGCGGCAGGCTGCAACCGGCCCCGGACAGCGTCCAGCCGAACCCGCCGCCCGACCCGCCCCGCCGGATGAAGCGCCTCCCGACGCCCCGCCGGGATTTCCCTTTCATCGACCGGCCCCCCCGGCTACACGGGGCGCATCTGCCCCGGAGACCCACCCCCGATGAGTACCCCTTCCGTCGCCGCCCAGGCCCATGCGCTGCAGGACTGGATCGTCGAGCGACGCCGCACCCTCCACCGCCAGCCCGAACTCAGCTTTCGCGAGGAAAAGACCGCCGCCTTCGTCGAGCGCGAACTGGGCGCTCTGGGCTACGAGAACCTGCGCACGCGCCTTGCCGGCCACTTCAGCCTCTGCGCCGAGTTGCCCGGCCGCGACACCGGCCGCATCGTCGCCCTGCGCGCCGACATGGACGCCCTGCCCATCGAGGAGGAGACGGAGAGCCCCTTCCGCTCGCAGGTGTCCGGCGTCTCCCACATGTGCGGCCACGACGCGCACACTGCCATGCTGCTGGGCGTCGCGCGTCTGTTGAAGCAACGCCAGAGCGACCTGCCGTGCACCGTGCGCCTGTTCTTCCAGGGCGCCGAGGAAACGTCGCCGGGCGGCGCGCTCGACTTCGTCGAGACCGGCCTGCTCGACGGCGTGACGTCCATCTACGGCCTGCACGTCTTCCCTTGGGGCGACACGGGCACCCTGCACCTGATCGAAGGGCGCGCCATGGCCGGCGTCGAGACGTTCACCCTCATCGTGCGCGGCAAGGGTGGCCATGCGGCCTATCCGCACATGGGGCACGACGCCGTCCTGGCCTCGGCGCACATCGTGACGGCGTTGCAGCAGATCGTCTCGCGCACCGTCGATCCGCTGGAGCCGGCCGTCGTCAGCGTGACGAGGCTCCACGGCGGCGAGGCGCACAACGTCCTGCCCGAGACCGTCGAGATCGGCGGCACGATCCGCAGCTTCCGCCCCGACATCGCGGAGCACTACGGCGGGCTCGTGCGGCGCATTGCCAACGGCGTGGCCGAAGGCTTTGGCTGCACGGTCGAGTACGTGTCGTTCGGAGGCTATCCCCCGCTGGTGAACGATTCCGCTGCCTGCGAACGCATGCGGGCCGCCGGCCGGGCGGACCTCTTCCCCGGCGGCGTCCAGGACGCTCCGCCCACCATGGGCGCCGAGGACTTCGCCCACTACGCCGCGCGCGTCCCCGGTGCCTTCGGCATGATCGGCGTCGCAGCTCCCGACGATACGGAACGCTTTGGGCTTCACCATCCGCGCTTTCGCGTCGACGAGGAAGCCCTGTGGCGGGGCACGGCGCTGCTCGCCACGCTGGCGCTCGAGGGCCAATGACGCGCCCTGCACTGTCGGCGGCAACACTGTCGGCGGCGCGTCTGCGCGTGCTGCTCGAGGGCCTGCACGCCGAGTTCCATCGGCCCGAGTGGCTCGGCTCCGATCCGCTCGGCATCGTGCGCACCTACGACGACCCGGCCGACCGCGAGGTCGTCGCCCTCATCGCCGCCTCCTTCGCTTTCGGCAACGTGAAGGCCATTCGGTCCAGCCTGAACGCGATCCTCGAGCCCCTCGGCCCGCATCCCGCTGCGATGCTGGCCGAACGCGCGCCCGCCGACTGGGGTCGACACTACCGCGGATTCCTCTACCGATGGGTGCGCGCCCAGGACCTGCGCCTCTACCTGAGCTGGCTCGGCGAGGCCCTGCGTCGCCACCAGTCGCTCGGCAACCTGTGGGCCGCCTTGGACCAACCCGGCGAGGCGACCACCGTGCCGACGCTCGCCCGCTGGATCGAGGCGCTGACCGCCCTGCCCACCAGCGGCCTGCGCCCCCGCCGGCGCCAGCTCCGGCGCGCCACCGGGGAGTGCTCGATCCTGCCCTCGGGCGCGCACCTGCTGCTCACCTCGCCGGCCGGGCGTAGCGGTTGCAAGCGCATGAACCTGTTCCTGCGCTGGGTCTGCCGCCCCGACGACGGAATCGACCTGGGCCTCTGGCCCGTCTCGCCCGCCCGCCTCGTCATGCCGGTCGATACCCACGTCCTTCAGGCGGCCCGCCTGCTGGGCCTGACCCGGCGCACGACGGCGGACCTGCGCACCGCGCTGAAGATCACCGACGCCCTGCGCGCCGTGGCCCCCGAGGACCCCACCCGCTATGACTTCGCCCTGGTGCGGCCGGGAATCCTGGGCCTGAAGCAGCTGATCGACGGCGCGTGACACCGGTTGCGCAAGCCCACGGGGCGCCTGCCCGGCCGGGGAATGCTTTCCGCCGCCCCTTTCTTCTGTTGCAGCACGGGGGGCCAGTTGCCGGAATATGGGTGCAATCCCTGTCGGAAGTGGAGCCACTCGGGCTGCGATGCGGGTACTGGGCGTACATCAGGATGCGGCAGTCTGCACGGCCTTGCGACAGGCCTTGGAGCCCGTTGGCTGTCAGGTCCTCACGGCCTGCTCGGCCGTCGAGGCGCTCGAGCAACTCGACCACTCCATCCCCGAAGTCCTGTTCGTGCAGCCACGCTGCTGCGGCGACGAGGCCGGGCGTCTGATCTCCACCCTGCACCAACGCTGCCCGCACTCCGCCCTGATCGCCCTTGTGGACAAGAACCAGGAGGAGCTGGCCGTCGAGGCACTGCGCCAAGGCGCCGGCAACTATCTGCTTCTGCCGCTGCGCCCGCCGATGCTGCTCGCGATGATCGAGCGCGTCCGCGAACGCATCGCCAACCGCGAGCGCCAGGCACGCGTCATCGACCACATCGTCCGCAAGCGCACCGAGATACGATTCCCCAGCGACCTGTCGCTCGTCCCGGCCGTCGTCGAGTACATCATCGTGCGCGTCGCCGAGAGCGCCCCCGACTGCGAAACCAACGGGCTGCAACTCGGGCTCGAGGAAACGCTGCGCAACGCGATCGAGCACGGCAACCTCGAGATCGGCTTCGACGAGAAGGCGCACGCGCTGGCCGACGGCACGCTGCTGACGCTGATCGACGAGCGCCGCCAGCAGGAACCCTACCGCTCGCGCCAGGTCCGCGTCGAGTTCAGCATCGAGGACGGCACTTTCCACTGCGAGATCGAGGACGAGGGGCGCGGCTTCGACTTCCGCAAGCTCTGGGACCCGCTGACCGACCGCGGCCTCGAGCGCCTCAACGGCCGCGGCATCTTCCTCACCCGCACCTTCTTCGACGAGGTCATCTACAAGGACCGCGGCAACCGCGTCGAACTCGTCAAACACCTGAATAGCGAAATCATGTAACTCCCAATCAGAACCCGGAGCGT
>JAHCAW010000081.1 GCA_019634695.1 Candidatus Sumerlaeia bacterium | reverse complement strand
CCGTCAGCCGGCCGGCTTCTGCGGCGTGGTGGGTCTGAAGCCCACCTACGGCCGCGTGTCGCGTTACGGCCTCGTCGCATACGCCTCCTCGCTGGACCAGATCGGCCCGTTCGCCCATACGGTGGAGGACGCGGCGCTGGTGCTCGACGTCATTGCCGGACACGATCCACTAGACAGCACGAGCAGCGCGGAGCCGGCGCCGGCCTGCGCGCCCGGCGTGCGCGAGGGTTCGCTCAAGGGGTTGCGGATCGGTCGCCCCGTCGAGTTCTTCGAAGTCGAAGGCGTGGACCCCGAGGTGTCGGCTGCGATGGCGGCGACGCTCGAACGTCTTGTCGGCGAGGGCGCCGAGATCGTCGATATTCGCATGCCGCACGCCGAGGAATACTGCGTGGCGACCTATTACGTGCTGGCGACCGCCGAGGCGAGTTCGAATCTGGCGCGCTACGACGGCGCGCACTACGGCTTCCGCGCGCCCGACACTGCCGACATCGTCGAGATGTTCTCGCGCTCGCGTGCGCTGGGCTTCGGTCCCGAGGTCAAGCGCCGCATCATGCTCGGCACCTTCGTGCTGTCGGCCGAGACCTTCGACGCCTACTACCTGCGCGCGCTCAAGGCGCGCACGCTGATCCAGCGCGACTATCGTCAGGCACTCGAACGCGTCGACGTCATCGCCGCGCCGACGGCTCCGACCCCCGCCTTCCCGCTCGGCTCCAAGCTCGAGGATCCCGTGCAGATGTACCTCGCCGACATCTTCACGCTGTCGCTGAACCTTGCGGGCTACTGCGGCATCGCCCTGCCTGCCGGCCGCACGCGCGAAGGCCTGCCCATCGGCATCCAGATCATGGCCGGCCCTTTCGACGAGCCCCGCCTGCTCCGCGCCGCATGGGCCATCGAACAGGCCATCGGCACCACAGCCTGATACGAGTGCATCGCCCCGCAAGAGTATCTGGGCGCCCGGCAGGATTCCGAGAATCCCACAGCCACGAGCCGGTCGTGCCGTCAGCTTGCGAAGCACGAACAACGAAGAACGAACAACGAACCACGAACTCCGTCAGATCACGGTCCCGTCGGGGATCACCGTGTTCTTCGGGATGATGACGATGCCGTCGCGAATGCAGTAGAGTTCGGAGTCCTTCTCGCGCACGTTGTCGATGTTGAGGATCTTGACGCCGCGGCCGATGCGCACGTTCTTGTCGATGATCGCGCGCTTGATGACCGCGCGCTCGCCGATGCCCAGCGGCACGTCGGCGCGATGGCGCGCGTTCTCCTCGTAGTAGTCGCAGCCCATCAGGATGCTGTCCTCGATCACGGCGTCGCGGCGCACGTGCGAGCGGATGCCGATGATCGACGTGCGCACCGTCGCGCCCTCGAGAATGCAGCCGTCGGCCACGCGACAGTTCTCCAGATTGCAGTGCACCGCGTTGATGTTGGGAAGGAAGCGCGGACGCGTGAAGATCGGCCACGAGGGACGGTTGAAGGAGAAGACCGGCGGGTCCTTCAGCAGTCCCATGTGGGCCTCGAAGAAGGCCGCGATCGTTCCGATGTCCTCCCAGTAGCCCGGGAAGATATAGCCATGGCACTTCGAGGACTTGATGGCCGTCGGAATGATGTGCTTGCCGAAGTCGTTGAAGTCGGTCTCGAGCACGTAGCGCTCGAGCGCCGAGCGGTTGAAGACGTAGACGCCCATCGAGGCGAGGAAGGTGTCGCCGAAGGGGAAACGGTCGCCGAACTTCTCGAGCATCGCCTGCGGGGCTTCGATTCCGTTCATCGCGTCGCCCTTGGGCTTCTCGCGGAAATCGGTGATGACGCCCTTGTCGTCGAGGTGCAGCAGGCCGAAGTGATGGGCATTCTTGCGGGGGACGGTGTTGACGGCGACGGTGATATCGGCGCCGGACTCGCGATGCTGGCGGATTAGCGGCCGATAATCCATGTGGTAAAGCGCATCGCCGGGCAGGACGAGGAAGAGGTCGAACCCGGGGATGTCGAAGGTATGCCATTGCTGGCGCAGGGCGTCGGCGGTGCCCTGATACCAGTGGCCGCCTTCCTCGGCCTGCTCGGCGGCCAGAATCTCGACGAAGCCGTTTGAGAAGATGTCGAAGCGATACGCCTGGCTGACGTGCCTGTTCAGCGACGACGACAGGTACTGCGTCAGCACGTAGATGTGCCGCAGCTCGCTGTTGATGGCGTTCGAGATGGCGACGTCGATCAGCCGGTACTTGCCCGTCAGCGGCACGGCCGGCTTGGCCCGGTACTTCGTCAGCGGATACAGCCGTGTCCCGGCTCCACCCCCCAGGATGACCGTCAGCGTTTGCTTCATGGCGTCCTCCGCCACCTTCGGATGTCAGCCCGCGCTTCCTTCCTACGCAGCCCCCGACCACGGGGCAAGGGATACACGACGGGTCTGTTGGTGGGGCGCGCGCGGCCTAGATCGTGACGCCGGGCGGTGGCTGGGGCGGGTCGCCCCGCTTGCCGCCCTGAATCCAGCGCCGCCGCTCCTGCATGTACTGGCGCTTGAGTTCCAGCAGGTCCACCTGCGTGTTGGCGGTCTTGGGTTGGGCGTCGCCGGGCTTGTCTTCGGGGGTCTTCTCGTCCGGCATGGGCTTCGGTGTCGGCCCTGGGCCGGCCGCGCGCACGTCCTGCAGGACGTTCGCCATCGCGGCCTTGACGTCGGCGTGCTCGAGCGTCTTGGCCAGCGGCACGAGGCGCTTGCGAATCTCCGGGCGTGCGGGGCCGATCTCGCGCAGCAGCTTCGGCGTCGCCATTCGCAATGCGGCGTTGCGGCCCGTCATGGCACTTTCGATGCGTTCGAGCAGCATCTCGAGCATGTACCCCGGCTTGCCCGCGGCGGCGTACTCGCTCAGCGTCGAAATCGCTGCCGAGACGACCATTGGGTCCTTGTCCGCCAGGTTCTGGAAGATCGGATCGAGCGCCTCGTCCGGCGTGAGCTGCGCCAGGCGCACGAGCGCCTCGATCTTGGCCTGCGCACGCTTCGTGGCGCTCGTCAGCAGGTACGACCCCGTGATAGCCTTCACGAGTCGGCGGACCTCTTCCGGGTCGGCCTGGGCGATGGCGCTCCGCGCGGTTGCCGCCTTGCCGATCAGCGGCTCGTCGGCGCCGCCGGCGACCGGCGGGGGAGTGGCCGCACGCGGAACCGGGGCGGGCTCGCCGCCGGGTCCGGGCAGAATGTGCTTCGCCAGCAGTTCGAGCGTCTCCTGTCCGATCCCACGAATCTGACCGGACTGGACGCGCTTGCCGAATTCGCCGAGCGTGCCGTTCGCTTCCGGTCCGCCGATCTGCACGAGCGCGAACACCAGTGCCGCCGTCACCATGTCCTTCGACAGGTCCTTGCGGCGTTGCTCCGTCGTGTCCCAGTAGGTTTCCTTCTGATATTGGTTCTGCGTCGTCTCCTCGAACAGGGCCGCCTGGAAGAGCATCTTGTGCAGCAGTGGGACGGCGCGCGGGTCCTTGATCTCCTGCAGAATCTCGGCGACCGCGATATAGGCACCGTTGTAGCGCGTGGCATGGCGGTCGAACTCGGCGACGAGCATTTCGACGCGGTCCTTGCCGAGGCGCCCCAGCGCACGGGCCAACTCGGCGCGCGCGCCGATCACGGTCGCCTCGCGCTCGCCGCCCTTGTGCATGTCGGTCGACTGGTCCTGCACCCACAGGGCATCGGCCAACTTGCCGATCGCGAAGACCCGTTCCTTTTCGGTCAGCGTCTCGGGCTTGCCCGCGAGCACCTCGGTCACCACGGCCTGGCCGAGCCGGCGGTTGTCCTCCGGCACCGTCGCCACCACGGCGTCGATGATGCGGCGCCGGACGCCGTCGTCCGTGCGCGGCGAGCGCACGATGCGCCCGAGCCCGCGCAGCAGGCGTTCGGCGCGCCGCACCGCGCCCGCGTCGAGCCCCTTCACCGACGTCTTGAATTCGTTCAGGCGCTTGAGCGTGTCGGCCACGCTTGTCGCCTTGTTCGTGAAGACGTCCTTGAGTTCGGCGAGCAGCACGTCGGCGGCCTCGGGCGAGGCGAGGTTGCCGATGGCGACGGAGAGTTCCTCGCGCAGGCCGGGCTCGCGGCGCCGCTTCCACAAGTCCACCAGATGGGGGCCGAAGGCTTCGCTGCGCAGCGCCCCCATGAACTCGACGATCTGCTCCTCGTAGCGCTCCTGCCCGGCCTCGCGGGCCCATTGCAGGTAGGCGTTGGTCAGCCGGTCGTTGCGGCCGAGTTCGAGCATCGTCAGCGCCACGGCCTTCCGCGCGCGGAAGCCCAGTTGCGCATAGCTGCGGCCCTCGATGCCCGACGCCGCGGCCGCCTGCGCCAGCTCCTTGGGCGCGAAGTCGATCAGCACCAGCGTCACGTCCACCCACATGTCGGGGCGCCCGGAATCGAGCGGTGCGCGCACCACCGAGCGGAAGATATCGCCGACGTCGCGCAACTGCTCGGGCTCGGGTTCGCCCATCTCGTTGCGCGCGGGCATCGCTTGCAGGATGTCCACTTGCAGGGCCTTGAGCTGTGCCGACCACTGGTTCTCGAGGTTCTCGTGACGGCTGGCCATCATCTGGCCATGGCGGTGCTCCTTGGCGGCCTGCATGCGGGCAAGCAGGTCGCCGGTCAGGCCATAGGCGCCGGGTTCACGGCCGACCATCGCGAGCAGCTTGTCGGTCTCGCGCGGGTGGTTGAGGCAGGTGCCCAGAACGTTGGCGACGTAAAGGGCGCGCCGTTCGATTTCCTCGGCGCGGGCGGGATCGGTCTCGGGGGCGGTGGTCTGGCAGAGGGCGCGGACGCGTTCGAGGGCGGGTTGGTACTTGTCCTCGCGGACGAGGTCGCGCAGCTCGCGGGCTAGGCGTTCCTCGCGACAGGCGGCCAGGCGCTCCTGCCAGTCGGCCGCCACGCGCAGCAGGCGCTCGAGGGCCTTCTGCACGACGGTCGCCACGTCGGCGGGCAACGTCGTCGGCGTCTGGCTCAGAAACTCCTCGACCGGTCCGGTGACCAGGTCGCGATAGACGGCACCGACGGTGCGGGCGATTTCGATCGCCGTCTCGCGCGCGGGCTCCTTCGATTCGGTGGCCCACTTGCGGGCCGCCGCCACCGCCCGTGCCACGTCGCCCTGACGCAGCGACTGGTCCAACGCCTTGCGCATCGCCTCCATCGGCCGCCCATGCACCTTTCCCGGTCCCGGGCCCTCCGTGGGCCGGGGGCCGCGCCGGTCATCATGCCTCTACTGCCCGGCTGTTTCGCTCGCCCTCTCCGGCATCGCAACGGGAATAAGTCCTCCCGCTTCTCCCGTTGCTCTCCGGAGGAGCCTTGCCCAAGGTGCCTCCAACGAATTCGTCACAGGGGAAGGACCCATGGCAGAGAACGTCTTCGACAAGATCCTGGCCGGCGCGATCCCGGCCCCCCGCGTCTGGGAGGACGAGCAGTGCATCGCCATCCGCGACATCAACCCCCAGGCGCCTGTCCATGTCCTGGTGATTCCGCGCACGAAGATCGAGACCGTCGATGACGTCACCGAGCAGCAGAAGGGGCTCGTCGGGCACATGACGTGGGTTGCCACCGAGATCGCCCGCCGCGAGGGCATCGCCGACGAGGGCTATCGCCTCGTCTGGAACTGCCGCCGGCACGGCGGTCAGGAGGTCACCACCATCCACCTGCACCTACTCGGCGGCCGCTCGATGAAGTGGCCTCCGGGGTGAGGCGGTCCGCCGTCACGACACCACCTTCGCACGAGCGATCATGGCCGACACCCAGACTCCGAAGCGCAAGGGACCGGTCCGGCGCGAGCCGCGCTACCGGTGCCTGTATCCCGGCCTGCTGCGGGTGCTCTTCCCCGAGCGCTCGTTCGTCCCGCTCAGCCTGGCCGTTCGCACGGTGAACCTGAGCAGCGGCGGCGCCATGGTCGTCCTGCATCAGGCGAACATCGCCGATCCGATCGACGCACTGGTGGGGCGTTACGTCGAGCTGCGCATCGCGGCCGCCGGCGCCACGCCCCTGTACGGGCGCATCGCCCGCATCGACCCCCGCGCCACGGATCCAGTCTTCGGCCTGCGCTTCCATGCCTCGCATCCCGAACTCGTCGGCCAGCTCATCCATGGCGACACCGCCGAGATCGACGAGAACACGACGCTGCCGCTGCCGATCCTGGATCCGCACTCGCCCCTGAGCGGCACCGCGCAGATTCGCCTCACCGGCCGCGCGCTCGGTGCAGCCACCCTGCGCGTTGCCAACGACTTCGGCGCCTCGACCGAGCACCCCGTCGTCGACGGACGATTCGAGCTGATCCTCCAGTTGCTCTCCGAAGGCGAGAACGCCTTCCAGATGACCACGCGCAACGGCGACCAGCGGTCGCTGCCGCTGACGGTGACGGTGGCCTATCTGCCCGAGACCCGCGACGAACTCTTCTTCCGCGCCGAGCCGACGCTGGACTCGTCGGGCAAGGAGGTCGTCGACATCGAATTTCTGGGAACCGGTGCCGCGGCGCGGCGAATCCTGGCGGCATGGAGCGAGGCGCTGGACGAGTCGGCCCGCGTGCGCTTTCAGGCCCGGGCAGTCTCGTCGCCGCGCCTCGGCGGCGAAGTGCTCAGCGAACTCCGTCGCCTGGCGAACGAACTGCGCGAGCGCGAACCGTGACGGGCTTCGTCACACAAGCGCCGATGTCGTATCACCGCGTCTCGTCGCGCAGCATGCGGAGGAATTCGGTCCATTCCTTCGCGTCGGACTTCAGGCGCGGCCGTTCGCCTTCGGCCTCGAAGGAGTAGGCCCAGCCGCGCGGCTCCTCCTGCTCGGGCACCTCGACGCCCTGCACGGCGAGCAGCACGCCGGTCGAGCGCGCGAGTTCGATCAGCGCGATCTGGAAGTTCGCCAGCGCGCGCGCATGGTTCGCCCGCGACTGCGCCAGATCGTCCTGGAAGTCGAGCACGTCGAAGATGGTGCGCTCGCCGACATCGAGGCGCTTGCGCTCGGCGGCGACCTTCTCCTCGTCAGCGGCGACCTGGCGGCCCGTCGCCTCGATTTGCTTGAGCGCCGTCGAGACCGCGCGGGCCGCCGCGCGCACCTCGCGCGAGACCAGCAACTCGCGATTCTCCACGATCAGGTTTGCCTGGTCCACGCGGTCCATTGCCTGCTGATAGGCCGCGCGCGCCTGACGATTGAACAGCGGATACCGGAACTCGGCGCCGACCGCATAGCCGCTGTAGTCGCGGTCCGACATCTCGTCGAAGGCGCCGCCGCGCGAGTCGTCGAGCCCCGAGACCGTGTAGGAGGCGAAGGCGTTGAGCTCGGGCAGGCGCTGGCGGCGGGCGACGTCGCGGCCGATGGTGGCGATCTGCACGCCGATCTGGTCCTGCTTGAGGTCCGGCCGATTCTCGAGCGCGGTGGCGATCGCCTGCGCCTCGTCGATGGCGATGTCGGCGAAGTAGGTGAGCGGCTCGGCGGGCTGGATGGGTCGGTCCCACTGGGCGCCGTCGCGGTCCCAGTTCATGAGGGCCAGCAGGCGGTCCTGCGCGTCGATGACGCGGGCCTCGGCGTCCACCATGAGCGACTCGCGCGAGGCGACCTGCGCCAGCGCCTGCATGAGCGACAGGTTTGGCAGGTCGCCGACCTCGACGCGGCGGCGCGTCACGCGCTCGAGTTCGTGCGCCGACTCCATCGCCTGACGCTGCACCTCAAGGTTGCGGATTGTGAAGTCCAGATTCCAGTAGGCCGTCATCACCTCGGCCAGACGGCCGGTCACCTGCTGACGGAAGGCCTGGTGCGACTGCTCGAGCTGGCGCCGCGCGATGCGAATCTGCGCGTTCGTCACCAGCGGTCCGAAATTCTTCAGCAGCGGTTGGCGCGCGATGATCGAGGCCGACGTGGCATGGGCGGGCTCGAACGGCAGATTCGCCTTGTGGTCGCGGATGCGCGTTTCGTCGACGACTACGGAGACGGTCGAACCGAGCGGCGTGAGCTGCGTGATGCCGATCTCGCTCGAGAGCACATCGCGGTACGACGCGCTGCGCGTCGGGCGGCCCTTGCTGTCGAAGCGGGCGACCGGCGTGTCCACCCGCCCGTGCGAGACCGTGGCGCCGAGCAACGGATCGTAGATGCCAAGCTGGCCCCAGAGCCCTCCGGCGGCGATGTCGCGGCTCTTGAGCTGGATTTCAATGTCGAGGTTCTGCGCCAGAGTCGTGAGCACCACCTCGCGCAGCGTCAGGGCGACCGGCTCGCCCTTGAGGCCGGGCACGTCGACACGTGCCGGCGGAGGGATGGACCGTGTGGTCGCGCCGGGATCGGGGGTCGTTTGGGCAACTGCGGCAGAAACAGTCAGCAACGCCCCAAGCGTTGCCGCCACGAAGGTACGTCCAGCGCCTCGCAAGTCGAAAACTCCGTCGAGCATGGGTGCCGACGGCGGGCCGCGGTCAGCTCGAGACCTGCACCTCGAACACCGCCTCCGCCTCCGGATTCAGAATGTAGAGCGTCGGGTAGGGGCAGGAGGTCAGATTCTCGAGCAGGTCCTGCTTCGTGCCCCGGTACTCGACCGAGAGCACCGCGCTGCGGTCGAACTTCTTGCGCACGTGCACCTTGGTGTCGCGGCCGAGGCGCTCGATGTTCTGCGTCACGATGCGCAGCAACTCGTCGTCGACGCCGAGGAAGAGAATCTCGTAGTCGGCCTGGCGCTGCACGACGACCGGCCAGAAGCGGTCGAACTCGGGGACGAGCTCGGCGGCGGCCTTCTCGGCGGCGCGCACGATCGAGAGCTCGATCGCCTCGTCCTGCACCTTCGAGCTGGCCGAGCCGGAACCCTTGGCCCGGAACAGCACCTCGCCGGTGTCCACACGCACGAGCGACGTCGTGATTTCGCTGTCGTAGAACCAGTATTCGTCGAAGTACAATTTTCGCTTCTCGGCCAGGCGCGTGCGGCTCTCGCCCGAGACGATCACCTCGACGCCGGCGCGCTGGCTGCTGACGATCGCGGCGTCCAGCAGGAAGCTGTCGCCCGCCACGTCGGTCGTGCTCGGCGGCGTGGTCAACTCGCCGGGGAACGGCCGCATGCCCAGATTGTTGAGCGCCGTGGCCAGCGCCTCGCGCGCCTTGCCCTGCGTGCTGATGCGGCCCTCGAGACGCTCGGTCATGAACGTGGCAAACCGCGGCTTGAAGGCCGGCTTGTACAGGAAGCGCTTCTCGTCGAGGTCCTTCTCGAGCGCCGCGAAGTTCACGAAGACGCGCAGGCGCAGGTGGCTGCGGCCGGCCTGGAAGCGCTCCTCGAGCACCTCGACCGCCGACACGAAGTTGCCGCCGTAGTTCGCCAAGTACTTCGCCAGCAGCGCGTCGGCCAGAATCAGCCGGTCCATCAGGAAGACGCGGCCGACCGAGCCGCGGACGGCATCGACCTTGCCCAGCTCGATGGCCTCGGCACGCGAGTCCGCATCGACCGTCAACTCGACCGCCAACTGGCCCTCGCCCAGCGGGGTCACCACAAACGCGGCCGCCGACGTCGCCGCCGCGAGAAACAACCCCAGCATCCAGAGACACATGTGGCGCATGGAAAAGCCCTTCGCTCAAGGCATCGCAACGGCCCGGACAGAGCCAAAACGCCCCCCGGTAACCCGTCGCCACGACCCTCCCGCCCACCCGAAAAGGTGTCAACAGGGAAGGGAAAAACAGGAGGGCCGCCCCTCGCCCGCCCGCCCTCAACGCCACCCCGCACAGCCTTTCTCTTGCAGGGGCCACGCCGGCTGTGGTCCCACTCCCACCCATGACGACCGCCGAACCGCTCCCCATCCTGCCCCTGCGCATCGGGCCCCACGCCTTCTTCCCGCCGGTTCTGCCGGCGCCGATGTGCGGCATCAGCGACTACGCCTGGCGCCTGCTCGGCCGCGAGCAGGGCTGCCCGGTCGTCGCCACCCAGATGGTCAGCTCCGAGGCCATGATCCGCGGGGCGGAGAAGTGCTGGCGGCTGCTGGACATGGACCGCGCCGAGGAGCCGATCATCGTCCAGCTCTTCGGCGCCGACCCGGCAACGCTGGCGCGGTGCGCCCGTATGGTGGCCGACGCCGGGGCGACCATCGTGGACCTGAACATGGGCTGTCCGGCGGACAAGATCGTGCGCAGCAAGGGGGGCTCGGCCCTGATGCGTGAGCCGGACCTGGTTCGCCGCATCTTCGCCGCCATCCGCGCCGAGCTCCACGACGTCCCCTTCACCGTCAAGTTCCGGGCCGGCTGGGACAAATATGGCGAGGAGGCGCTGACGATTGCGCGCATCGCCGAGCAGGAGGGCCTGGATGCCCTGTGTATCCATGGGCGCACGCGCGAGCAGAAGTTCAAGGGTCAGGCCGACTGGTCCATTCTGGCGGCGGTCAAGCAGGCCGTCTCGCTGCCCGTGATCGGCAACGGCGACATCCGGTGCGCGGACGATGCCGAGCGCATGATGCGCGAGACCGGCGTGGACGGTGTCATGGTCGGGCGGGCGGCGATGGGCAACCCGTGGGTCTTCGGCGAGATTTCGGCCCGTCTGGCCGGCCGGCCTGCTCCGGCGCCGCCGACGCTCGACGAGCGCCTCGACACCGTCGCGCGCCATGCCGCGATCATGGTCGAACGCAAGGGCCCCTACGGCCTCGTCGAGTTCCGCAAGCACCTCGTCCAGTACATGCGGGGCTTTCCGTCGGCGCGTCAGGTGAAGAAGCGCCTGCTCGACCTGACCGATCCGGACGAGTTCCAGCGCCTGCTCGGCCCTGCGCGCGCGGAGCTGCTGGCGTGCGCCGAGCAGGACGCGGCCGACGAGGTGCGCCCGCACGAGGAACTGCCCGCCGAAGCGGACCGCTGCGCGGGCTGAGGGGCTCTTGCCACGGAAGACGCGGAAGCAACGGGAGCGGTGCGTTCGCCGTTCTCGAATCGCGAACTACGAAACACGCGCCTGCGTCAGTCCGCGCCGACGAGGGTCCTGTCGATTGGGTGGATCTGCAGGCGGTTGAGAATCTCGTACCCCGGCGCCTTCTTGATATCGCCGATGAACAGGTCGATCCCCTTGCTGGCGCCGTTCATGGTGGGCACGGGGACCGGTTTGCTGCGCGTGATGACGGCGGCATGGGCGAGGTACTTGCCCAGGGTGTCGAGGGGCTCGGAGGCGAAGACGCAGATGAGCATCGACAGGTTGTTCTGCCCGCCCGAGACGTGGATGCGATAGACCTTGCCGTTGGCGGGATTGGGGGCCATGTCGGGTTGTTCCGGGATCGGTGTGGGGAGTGGCGCCTGCAAACAACGCCGGCGCCCCGTCAAGGGGGCGTCCGGCGCCGTGAAGTCAAGCAGGAAGGGTGGACACTCGATCTGGCCGGGGCCGGTTGAGGGGCGGTCAGTTCGCGCCGATGGTGTTCTCCGGGCTGAAGTTCTCCGAAGTCCTCTGGGTGCGGATGATGTCGCCCAGCGAGATTGTCCCGTTCGTTGCATCGTAGACGCGACGGCCGATCGAGCCGAAGTACTCGTTGTCGGGGCCGATGCTGGTCAGACGCCACATGCCGTAGGCCGCCAGGTCGAGTTCGTCGAATCCCAACGCGGCTTGAATCGCCGGGGTCAGGCTGAGTTGTTGGATGTTGTCGTAGCGAAGGTCGGCCGTGGTCGGGTCGCCTGGCCGAACGATCGCCGAATCAGTCACCGTGCCGGCAACATTCTTGCGGACCGAGCTCGAGTTCTTGAAGGGGTCCTTGAACGTCGAGGTGATGTAGGCGATTGGCGTCGTCAGCTCGATGGGCATTGTTGCACAGTTGAAGGAGCGCGTGCCGCCGGAATCGTTGGGACCGAAGTAGTCATGGACCGGCCGGGCAGCCATTCCAGAAGTGACGAACGACCCGGTCGTGTATCGCATCTTCACATACCGCACGCCATCGCCGCCCGGCCGGTCCACGGCCATGGCCTCGATGGCCGTCGCCGCCGAACGCATGTCCGACTGCACCCGCGCCACCTTCGAGCGCACCTGCGCTTCCAGGAAGTTCGGCACCGCAATCGCCGCCAGAATGGCGATGATCGCGACCACGATCAGCAACTCGATCAACGTAAAGCCCTTCGGGGTACGCATGGGAATCGCTCCTTCGGCGGCCGGTGCGCCGCCGGAAAGTGGCTCCCTCTCCTCATAGTGCTTCCGTATGTTATGAGGATATGAACATATGCCCCGTCTGTCAACCCCTGTCGGAAGGCACTGAGGAGACGGGGTTTGAGGTTCGTGGTGCGGGGGACTCAGACGGTTTCGAAGGTGGACTTCAGCACCCCGAGCGCGAGCGAGGCGGCATGCCCATGCCCTTCCGTTGCGCCTCGCAACCGTCGACCCGCCTTGGCGTCCTTGCCGACGGTTTCCAACTTCCCGAAGTCGTATCGTCGCTATTGGTTGAAGGGACGAGAGACCTGTCGGGGGGGGACGTCGGGGTGCTCTGGTGCGCGAAGGGATACCCGTCGCTCACGCTCCGGATTCTGATTGAAGCCCTTCCAAGTCCCTTCATTTCAAGCAGCAACAAGGTGGCGGAGGGAGCGGCGGATGGGGGTGGGAACTTCTTGAATGGCTGGGTGGAGCTACTACCCGGGGGACGGCGGGCTTGCCAGGTAGGGGCGCAGACGGGGGAAGAGGTCGGCCCACATGGCGGGGCGGAGATAGACGACCGGGCGGACGCAGGCGATGCACTGGAAGGCGGTCCAGAGGCTCTGGAAAAGCGGGTCGTCCTTGAAGGGCAGGTCGGCGAAGAGGTCGGGCGGGGTGCCTTCGGCGTGGCCGTGCAGGAGGCGGAAGGAAAGGGGCCCGGGGCTGGCGAGGCGTTCGGCGGCCAGGCGCTCGAGATTCTCGGGCTCGAAGCGCACCATGTAGACGGCGACGATGGAGGCGGAGCGGCTGACGCCGGCGTAGCAGTTGACGAGCGTGGCGTGGCCGTCGCGGCGAAAGCGATGGAGCGTCTCGACCGCCTCGACGAATTCCTCGATGTCGTTGCCGGCGCCGTCGACGAGCGGAATCCAGCGATAGGCCACGCGGTCGCGCGCGTCGTCGG
The DNA here is from genome assembly GCA_019634695.1 of Candidatus Sumerlaeia bacterium. Taxonomy (GTDB): domain Bacteria; phylum Sumerlaeota; class Sumerlaeia; order SLMS01; family JAHLLQ01; genus JAHCAW01. Next base: position 884 of record JAHCAW010000081.1, on the reverse strand, counting down.
CGAAGTCGAACTCGCTGGCGTTCAGGCAGGCGGTGTAGCCGTGCTCGACGACGCGGTCGATCTCGGAGGCCGAGAGCACGTTGGTGATCCCGATGCCGGGCAGCACCTGTTCGTAGAAGGGGGCACCGAATTGCATGGTCGCGTGGGGTCAGAACTCCGCCGAGCCGGGGGTGCGGGGAAAGGCGATCGCGTCCCGGATGTTGGCAAGGCCGGTGACGAATTGGACGGCCCGCTCGAACCCCAGCCCAAACCCCGCGTGCGGCACGGTGCCGTAGCGTCGAAGGTCCAGATACCACCAGTACTCGGCCGGGTCGAGGCCCATCTCGACCATGCGCGCGCGCAGCACGTCGGCGCGCTCCTCGCGCTGGCTGCCCCCGATGATCTCGCCCACCTTCGGTACCAGCACGTCCATCGCGGCGACGGTGCGCCCGTCGTCGTTCAGGCGCATGTAGAACGCCTTGATCTGCTTGGGGTAGTCGGTGACGATGATCGGGCGGCCGACGTGTTTCTCGGTCAGGTAGCGTTCGTGTTCGCTCTGCAGGTCGGTGCCCCAGGCGACGGGGAACTCGAAGGGCTCGCCGCTGCGCTCGAGGATGGCGACCGCCTCAGTGTAGGTGAGGTGGGCGAAGTCGGAGGCGGCGATGGCTTCGAGGGTGGCGAGCAGCGTGGCGTCGTGGCGCTCGTTGAAGAAGCGCAGGTCCTCGGGGCAGCGTTCGAGCGCGGCGCCGATGAGGTGCTTGAGATAGGCTTCGGCCAGGGCACGGTCGCCGTCGAGATCGCAGAAGGCCATCTCGGGTTCGATCATCCAGAACTCGGCAAGGTGGCGCGCGGTGTTGGAGTTCTCGGCGCGGAAGGTGGGGCCGAAGGTGTAGATGTTGGTGAGC
>JAHCAW010000080.1 GCA_019634695.1 Candidatus Sumerlaeia bacterium | reverse complement strand
CAACGGCCGAACCGCCCGACGATCCGCCGGCCACCCGCGTCGGGTCGCACGGATTGCGCGCCGGGCCGAAGGCGCCAAACTCCGTCGAGCTGCCCATGGCGAACTCGTCCAGGTTGGCCTTGCCGACAATCACGGCGCCGGCCTCGCGCAGCTTGCGCACGACGGTGGCGTCGTAGGGCGGACGGAAGTTCTCGAGCATGCGGCTGGCGCAGGTGGTCGGAAACCCGCGCGTGCACATGTTGTCCTTGATGGCGATCGGGATGCCGTCGAGCGCGGAGAGCGGCGCACCCTGACGGCGGCGGACATCGGCGGCGGCCGCGGCCGCGCGGGCATCGTCGTCGCACGTCGAGATCATCGCGTTCAGCGTCGGGTTCTGGCGGGCGATGGACGCGAGCGATTCCTCGACAAGGTCGGCCGAGCGGACCTCGCCCTGGGCGAGACGACGCGAGAGTTCCTGGAGCGTGGACGGGGCCATGGGCACGGGGTCAGATGATCTGGGGGACTCGGAAGCAGTCGTCTTCCTTCTCGGGCGCGTTGGCGAGGGCCTGCTCGTTGTCGAGCGAGGGCGCGGGTTCGTCGTCGCGGAAGACGTTTTCGAGGGCGAGGGCGTGGCTGGTGGGCTCCACGCCTGTCAGGTCGAGGGCGGCGAGCTTGTTGATATGCACAAGGATACCGGTGAGGTCGCGCGAGAAGCGCTGGACCTCATCGTCGGTCAGGTCGAGCCGTGACAGGAGGGCAACGTGGCGGACGCGTGCGAGGTCGATCTCGTCGACGCGCTCGACCTTGTGCGGCGCACTCACTCTTTGGCCTCGGCGGGGGCGGCGGCGGGCTCCTCTTCGACCTTGTCCACCGTCAGGTGGGCGAAGCGCAGCGCCAGCTTCTTCTCGCCCTCTTCCTTGAACTTGACGATGGCTTTGCTCTTCTCGTCCTCGCCGGTGCGCAGGATCACGCGCCCGACGCCGAAGACCGGGTGGTGCACCTGGGTGTTGGCGACGATGTCGGGGAAGGCGATCTCGCTGTCGGTCTTGATGGCCATGGGAATCCTTTCGTGCCGTAAACCCTTTCGCCTCAGCGATCGGGGAAGCGTTGCCGGACGCGTTCGATCAGCCCGCTCGTGGAGCTGTCCGGGAGCAAAGGAAGGGATAGGACGCGCCCCCCGCGAGCAAGCACAAATTCATGCCCGACGATTTCCGGAACGGCATAATGCCCCCCCTTGACGAGCACGTCCGGGGCGACGGCCTCGATGATCCGGGCGGGCGTATCCTCGGAAAAGGCAACCACGGCACCGACGCACTCGAGGGCGGCAATGACGCGCAGGCGCTGGTCCAGCGGCAGGATCGGCCGGCCGGGGCCCTTGAGGCGCTGCACCGAGGCGTCATCGTTCAACCCGACGATCAGCACGTCCCCTTCCGCGCGGGCCCGCCGCAGCGAGTCCAGATGCCCGTTGTGCAGGAGGTCGAACACGCCGTTGGTGAAGACGACGCTGCGTCCCGCCTCGCGTTGGGCTTGGGCCCACGCGGCGGCGGCTTCGTAGCTGGCAAGGATGCGGTCTTGGGTCACGACTCGTCCTCGGATGCAATCTTGGCGGGCTCGGGACGGCGGGGGCGCTCGCGGCGCTTGCCGGACCGGTTTGGCCGCTGGCGGGGTGCCGCCTCACTCTTCGGCGGCTGAATGTCATGCACCACGACGTGGACCTGCTCGGCGTCGGCGACGCCAAGCAGATGCTTGAGCACCTCGACGCTGGCGGCGCGCACGCGGGTGCGCAGCTCGGGGACCGGAACGGCATCGACCACAGCGACATGCACGCGCACGGCGGGGGCCTGATTGCGTCCCTGACGGGCTTCGCAGCGAACGCGCAGCACCTCCTCGACCTTGTCGCGGACGGCGCGGGCCACGGCGTGCTCGACGGCCTCGGGGCGCAGGCGGATCAAGTCCCCGTCCTGCGCACGCGCGCGGATTGAGGAATCGCGCCCGACCAGCACCCAGGCCGACGCGGCCAGCACGGGCAACAGGACCAGCGCCACTCCGATCGCCAACGACCATCCCCCGTCCGGCAGCGACCGCATGCCCTGCCAGGCGCCATGCTTGCCAAAGAGCCAGAACGTCAGGTCGCTGGTCTCGAGCAGCCAGTCCACGCCGATGAGGAACAGGGCGGCGAGACAGAAGGCGAGCAGCAGGCGGGAAGCGATGGTCGTCACGGGGCGAGGCTCCCGACGGGAATGGGACTCACGCTTCGGGGGCGGCGGCCTCGGAGGCGGCCTTCTTCTCGACGATGATGCCGACGATGCGGACATCCACCCGCCGAACGAGCACGTGGGTCATCTTCTCGACGGTGTCCTTGACGTGGCGACGCAGGCGCAGGGCCAGGTCGTACATGTCGCGGCCGTAGCCCATCCGGACGGAGACGACGATCTGGACGCTGCCGTCCTCCTCGTTGCGGTGGACCGAGATGCCTTTGACGGCTTCCTTGTCCTTGAGGTTGATCAGGTCGGCGAGGGCGAACTTGGACTCGAGGCTGACACCCTCGACCTCGCCGGTGGCGATCTCGACGATCCGAGCGATGACGTCATCGCCAATCTGAATGAGACCGTCCTCGCCGGAGGCCGGTGCGTAGGCGTAGGGGAAGCTCTGGACGTATTCCTCTGTGGACGATGCGAGTTTCTCGGCCATGTGCGGCGAACCTCCGGGGTGCGGGAGTCGGGGTGCCGACCCGCCGACAATATGCCCGCGCCGGGCGGGCGGTGTCTAGTCCCGACCGTCCTCCCAGACCTGCAAAAAGTTGGTCCCGAAGTCGCCCCCGCGGAACAGTGGCGAGTCCATCACCCGCAACTGGAAGGGGATCGTGGTCTTGACGCCCTCGACGACGAACTCGTTGAGCGCGCGCTTCATGCGGGCGATCGCCTGGTCGCGCGTCTTGTCGTACACGATCAGCTTGGCGACCATGGAGTCGTAGAACGGCGGGATGATATAGCCGGGATAGCAGGCGCTGTCGACCCGCACGCCCGGGCCGCCGGGCGGAACGTAGTCGATCAGCTTGCCCGGGCTGGGCATGAAGTTGCGCGCGGGGTCCTCGGCGTTGACGCGGCACTCGATCGAGTGGCCGTGCAGGCGCACGTCTTCCTGGCGGAAGGAAAGCGGCGCGCCCGCCGCCACGGCGATCTGCTCACGGATGATGTCGATGCCCGTGACGAATTCGGTCACCGGGTGCTCGACCTGCACGCGCGTGTTCATCTCGATGAAGTAGAAGGAACGGCGGTCCTCATCGAGCAGGAACTCGATGGTGCCGGCGCCGGCATAGTCGCAGGCCCGCGCACACGCCACGGCCGCGTCGCCCATGCGCTGGCGCATCGCCTCGTCGATGACGGGGCAGGGGGCCTCCTCGACGAGCTTCTGGTGGCGGCGCTGCACCGAGCAGTCGCGTTCGCCCAGGTGCACGATGTTGCCGTGCTTGTCGCCCAGGATCTGCACCTCGACGTGCTTGGGGTTGCGCAGGTACTTCTCGATGTAGACCGAGCCGTTGCCGAAGGCGGCCTTGGCCTCGGCGCGGGCGGTGTTGTAGGCGGTGCGGAACTCTTCGGCCGACTGGGCCAGCCGCATGCCGCGCCCTCCCCCGCCGGCCACGGCCTTGATGAGCACCGGGAAACCGATCTCGGCGGCGAGCGCGAAGGCCTCGTCGATGTCCTCGACGACGCCGTCGCTGCCGGGCACGGTCGGGCATCCCGCCTCGCGTGCCGTCTCCTTCGCCACGCCCTTGTCCCCCATGCGCCGGATGGCGTCCGGGGACGGGCCGATGAAGGTCATGTTGCATTCCTGGCAGACTTCGGCGAAGTCGGCGTTCTCGGCCAGGAAGCCGTAGCCGGGATGGATGGCGTCGGCGTCAGTGACTTCGGCGGCGCTGATGATGCGGGCGACGTTGAGGTAGCTCTCCGAGCCGGCGGGCGGCCCGATGCACAGGGCCTCGTCGGCCGAGTGCACGTGCAGGCTGTCGCGGTCGGCTTCGCTGTAAACGGCGACGGACCGGATTCCCATCTCGCGACAGGCGCGAATGATGCGGACGGCGATCTCGCCTCGGTTTGCGATCAGGATTTTTCGGAACATGAACGGTGGCACGGCGGCGGGCGGGACCGGAAGGCGGCCCACCGGGGCGCACGCGCCTTCTCTCCTCAACGCGGCTCGATCAGAAAGATCGGCTGACCGTACTCGACGGGCTGACCATTCTCGACCAACACCTTGCGGATCGTTCCCCTCGTCTCGGCCTTGATCTCATTCATCAGCTTCATGGCTTCGATGATGCACAGCACCGTGTTCTCGTCCACGGAGTCGCCGACATCGACGAAGGCGGGAGACTCGGGCGCGGCGGCGCGGTAGAACGTGCCGATCATCGGCGCGGTCACCTTGGCGTAGCGCGCGTCGTCGGCATCGCGGCTGGCGGCCAGCGTGGGCGCCGGCGCGGCAGGCTCGGCCGGCGCCGACGATGCGGCGGCAGCCGGAGCGGGCGGCAGCGGCGCGGGAGCCACCGGCACCGGAGCCGAAACGGCGTACGAAGTCCGCCGACCCAGCACCCGCAGGTGGAAGCCCTCACGCTCGATCTCGAGTTCCTCGAGCCCGAGCGTGCTGACCATCTCAAGCAATTCCTTGATCTGTTGATGCGTCATGGCAGCGGAACCCTTGGCGGGTGTGCTACGGCTGGTCATTCGAGCTTCCCCCTGAAGAAACGGCGACACGGTGGGTCGGATTGACGTCACCCGACTGCCCGTGGCGGACGCAATCGAGGCCTGCAAACCAGAGTGAGGCAGAGTTGTGAGGCCCCCCGGAGCGGTCAATGGTTTTGTCCGACGGCAAATCGCCGTTGAGGGATCGGTGTTGTCCGCCTCCGAGACTGCCTCGGATGCGGATGTCCGTCACTTGTGGAGTTGCGCCCACGGGGCGCGCGGGCCTAGCGCGTGGGGCGCCGAATCACGGCCCGAGGAAGCGCGATGACCAACAGACGCATAACGCTGGCCGAGGGCGATGGCATCGGCCCCGAAATTGCCCCGGTGGTTGTCGAGATTCTCGACGCCGCGGGCGCTGCCGTCGAGTTCGAACGCATCGAAGTCGGCGAGCGCGTCTACCGCGCGGGCCATCCCGCCGGCATCACCCCCGAGACTTGGGAGGTGCTGCGCCGCAACAAGGTGCTCCTGAAGGGACCGATCACCACCCCGCAGGGCGGCGGCTTCAAGAGCCTCAACGTCACCATCCGCAAGACGCTCGGCATGTATGCCAACGTGCGCCCCTGCGTCAGCTACCATCCGGTGATCCAGACCAAGCACCCCCGGATGGACCTGGTCATCATCCGGGAAAACGAGGAGGATCTGTACGCGGGGATCGAGCACCAGCAGACCCGCCAGGTGGTCCAGTGCCTGAAGTTGATCTCCCGGCCCGGCTGCGAGCGCATCATCCGCTACGCCTTCGAGTACGCCCGGCGGAACAACCGTCAGAAGGTGGCGTGCTTCGTGAAGGACAACATCATGAAGATGACCGACGGGCTGTTCCATCGGATCTTCAACGAGGTCGAGGTCGAGTACCCCGAGCTACCGGGCAGCCACTGGATCGTCGACATCGGAGCGGCCCGACTGGCCGACACCCCCGAGTTGTTCGATGTCATCGTGCTGCCGAACCTGTACGGCGACATCATGTCGGACATCGCGGCCCAGATCACCGGCTCGGTCGGCCTGGGCGGATCGGCCAATATCGGCGACGAGTGCGCCATGTTCGAGGCGATCCACGGCTCGGCCCCCACCATCGCGGGACAGAACATCGCCAACCCGTCCGGCATGCTGCTCGGTGCGGTGATGATGCTGACGCACATTGGCCAGCCCGACGTGGCCACCCGCATCCACAACGCCTGGCTGACCACGATCGAGGAAGGCATCCACACACTCGACATCTATCGCGAGGGAACGAGCCGCCAGAAGGCCGGAACGCGCGAGTTCGGCAAGGCCGTCATCGAGCGCCTCGGTCGCCGGCCCGAGATACTGACGCCGGTGGACTACGGTGCGGGCGCGCAGGCGATCGAGACCGACTACTCGCACGCCGCCGCTCCGCGCGCCGTCAAGGAAACCATCGGCATCGACGTCTTCCTCGACTGGGAAGAGGGAACGCCCGCGAACCTCGGCACGCGCCTGAAGGACTGCGCCGGCGCCGACTTCGAGCTGCGCCTCATCACCAACCGCGGCGTCAAGGTCTGGCCCGACGGCTACCCGGAGACCTTCTGCACGGACCACTGGCGGTGCCGCTTCATCGCCACTTCCGGCCAAGCGACCCACGCCGCCATCATCGCCCTGCTCGGCCGCATCGCCGCTGCCGGCTACGACTTCATCAAGACCGAAAACCTCTGCACCTTCGACGGCCAGGCCGGCTACTCCAAGGGACAGGGGGAAGGGTGAGGGCGGAAGGATTAGGGCAGAGGGCAGAAGGATGAGGGATGAAGGTGGATGTCCCGAGGCCCGCTTCGCAGATTCAGCCCATGCAAACGAGTCGTGCGTCGCCCATGCAGGGGCTCATTCATCTTCCGCTCCCATCCCTCTGCCTTCAGCCCTCTAGCTTCTGCCTTCTAACTTCTGCCCTCTGACTTCCGCCTTCCGACTTCTGCCTTCATCCCTCCGCCTTCATCATGTCCTCTCCGTCGAACAAGGAACGCCTTCAACTGCTGACCCAGCGCTTCGAGGCGCTGGAGGGTCAGCTCGGCGATCCGCGGCTCACGGGCGATCCGAGGAGGTTGGCCGAGCTGGGGCGCGAGCACAGCGAGTTGCAGGAGACGCTGGCGCTGGCGCGGCGCCTGGTCGGCGAGGAGGAACGTCTCGCGCAGGCCGAGGAGTTGCTCCGCGCCGAGACCGACGTGGAACTGCGCGACCTCGCGGCGGCCGATGCCGAGGAGGCCCGCGCCGCCATCGAACAACTGACCGAGGACTTGCAGTTCCGGCTCGTGCCGCGCGACCCGATGGACGAGCGCGGATTGGTGCTCGAGATTCGCGCGGGCACTGGCGGCGACGAGGCCGGGTTGTTCGCCGGCGACCTGCTACGCATGTACGCGCGCTACGCCGAGACGATGGGCTGGCGCCTCGAGATGCTGTCGGCCAACGAGGGCGAGGTCGGCGGCTTCCGCGAGGTGATCGCCTCCATCCACGGCGACGGCGCCTACAGCCACCTGAAGTTCGAGAGCGGTGTGCATCGCGTGCAGCGCGTGCCGGCAACCGAGAGCCAGGGACGCATCCACACGTCGGCCGCCACCGTGGCCGTCATGCCCGAGGCCGAAGAGAGCGACATCGACGTGCGCGATGCCGACCTGCGCATCGACACCTATCGCGCCAGCGGCGCCGGTGGCCAGCACGTCAACAAGACCTCCAGCGCCATCCGCATCACGCACCTGCCAACCGGCATGGTGGTCCAGTGCCAGGACGAGCGCAGCCAGCACAAGAACCGCGCCCGCGCCATGATGGTGCTGCGCGCGCGCCTGCTCGAAGAGCAACTCCGCACCGCCGAGGCCGCCCGCAGCGCCGCCCGCAAGAGCATGGTCAAGAGCGGCGACCGCAGCGACCGCATCCGCACGTACAACTTCCCCCAGAACCGCCTGACCGATCACCGGATCAACCTGACGCTCTACTCGCTCGACCGCGTGATGGAAGGCGCGCTCGACGAGCTGATCCGGGCCCTGCGCCGCGAGGAGATGCAAGCGCGCCTGGCCGAGCTGTCGGGCTGAGCGCGGGTGCTTTTTCGTTGTTCCCGCAGGCCCTGCGCGACGACCTTGGGGCGAGACCGTTTGCGGGCGCGAGGATTCGATGAGCCAGACGTTGGTGTTCGAGAGCGAAGAGTACGTGCCGGGGAGTGCATCGCTGCGCGTCGAGGCCGGCGAAGGGGGCATTCGGCAGGTGACGCCACGTGTGTTGGGCGAGGGCCTGCTGGCCGGCCCGGCCGGGCCGATGGTGCTCACGTGGCAGGGGCGCCGCCTGTCGCCACTGGCGGATTACATCGGCTCGGCGCCCGGCGAGCGGGGCTGGGTCTGGAACGTCGAGACCGACACGGTGGTCGGTACGTGGGAGGTCTCGTTCCGGCCCGACGGCCTGCAAGTGGACTTCGACCTCGAGGTGCTCGAGGACGCCGAGTTGCTGACGCCGCTGGCAGTGCCGGTGGACGGGCGCAGCGGCTGGTTGCTGCTGCCGGGTGAGGACCGCCCGGTGGACCTGGCGAGCCCGATCGAGGCGAGCCGGCGGCATGAGGTCGGCCGCGATCACACGGCCGCATGGTCGCTCGCCTCGCAGGGCGGCTTCCTAGTGCAGATGCTCAAGAGCAACCGGCCGGTGGACGCCGTGCGCACGCTGCGCCTGAACGAGCACCAGTGGCTCGTCTGTCTCGCTTTCGAGAATCTTCGAGCGCGCACGCGCCTGACCGGTCGACTGGATTTCCGCGTCGTGCCCTTCAACGGCGCGGTGCGGCTGGCGCAGGTGCTCGACGCGCCGCTGCGTCTGATCCCCAATTGGCGCGAGCACCCCGACCACACGCCCGAGGCCTATGCGCTGCATGGCGAGGGCGAAATCGAACTCGAGCCGCTCGGCCTGCCGCTGACGATTCGCATGACGAGCGAGGGCGTGCCGCTGGACCCCGAGCGCATGGAAATCGCGCAGGCCGCCGTCCGCCAAGTCGAACTCTACGGCGAACCGGTCGCCGAGATCACCGTCGTCGTGCAATCCTCCGAGGACGTGCCGGCGGTGCGCCTGGATGCCGAACTTCAGACGCCCTGCGGCAACCCGACGTGGGACGGCGAGGCGACCGTCTTCATCCCCGGCAACTTTGCACGGTCAAACTATCACCCGGACCACCTGCACGGCGGCGGGCCGAAGTGGGGTCCGTCCGAGACGCCGGTGCGCGAGCCGTTGACGGCCAATGACGACGCACCGGGCTGCTGTCATGGCTGGACCTTTGCCGGATCGCGCCTGCCGCAGGTGTGGGCAGCGGCGGCGGATCGCAAGCGGCGGTGCCTGGTCTGGATCGGCACGACGCCGCGGTGCGACTTTGGAGAAGCCTGCGCGGGGTTCGTCTCGCCGGCCGGCAAGACGACGGCGCTGCGTCTGGCAACGCCGACGACGTACGAGCCTTGGGTGCCGCTGGGCTACTCGCGCATGCGGGCCGAGCCTCGACGCGACGCGCTGACGCTGCAAGGCGGCCGCCTGTATGCGTGGACTTTCTACGTCGCGGTGCGGGAGACAGAGGACCTCAATGGCTGGGCGGCGCTGGACCGCGCGCTCTATTTGCGCAATCGGCCACTCGAGCCGCTGCCGCTCAAGCTCTCGCGCGACGAGGCCATCGAGGCGTGCGCGTCGGCGCTGTTCGAGCGCTTCTACGACGCCGAGCGCCGCGCGATCCGCTACTCCACCGGGCCGCAGGGCGCCCATGCGCTCGTGGGCTTCACCGGCATGGCGCACTCGGCGCTCGTGCTGCTCTGGGCGGGCATGGAGTTCGAACGCAGCGAATGGCGCGAGGCCGGCACGCAGGTGCTCGACACGGTCGCCGAGATGTTCCTGCAGGGACCGTCGTTCCCGTGGACGCTGTGCGAGGCCGAGGCGGGCAAGCCCTTCCGCCACGGCTCGGGCGAGCCCGGCTACGTCGTCATGGTGGCCTTCGACAACCTGGCCGAGGCGGTGCGCCGCGAGCGCGTTGCCGGACGCACGCACCCCAAGTGGGAGCAGGCCCTGAGGCGCTGTGCCGAGGCATGGGTGGCGAACCAGTCGCCCGACGGCGCCTATCCGCACTGGGGGCCGGCGTTCTCGTCGGAGTTCGCCGAAAACGACTACGCCACGACGAACGTCGAGGCGGGCGTGATGGCCAACATGGTCGATGCGTTCGAGTTGTTCGGCGACAAGGCCTTCCTCGATTCGGCCAAGCGCGCCGCGGTGAAATACGGGCGCGACCTCGATGATGGCCGCCTGTGGGGTGGGCCCGGGGACATTCGCGCGCTGGTCAACTCCGAGGTGCCGATGTTCTTCCTGCGCGGCTTCCGACGCCTGTTCGAAGCAACGCGCGACGCCACGCATCGTCGCTGGATGCTGGCGGCGGCGGGCTGGCGGTTCAGCTTCCAATTCGCGCACTCGTGGGCAGTCGAGAAGCATTCGCCGCTGTGGCGCCAGGGCTGGGCCGGCCTCGGCGCCGAAGGCGCCAGCGCGTGCAACCTGCACGCCGTCGCCTTCGGTTGCATCAACGTGTCCGACTATGCCGCCCTGTGGCAGATCACCGACGACGAGTACCATCGCATGCGGTGCCAAGACCTGGCGCGCTACTCGGCGCAACAATACGCGCGCTTCGCCGGCGACCTTGGCTTTCCCTTCGCCGGCGCCGGCACCGAGTCGTGGTGGACGAGCGAATCCGTCTGGGGCAAGGGCACGCCGTGGATCTTCACAAACCCGGGCTTTGACCTCGGCTTCATGTCGTGGGTGACGGGCTGGTCCGGCTACGGCGCGCTGTGCGCAAAGGAACTCGGGATCGACTTCTGAAACGATCTTGGAGAATCGACTTCGGCACGCCGAGCGTGAGCGAGGCGGCGTGCCTTCTCGCTCCTGTTGCTGCTCGCCAATCGCAACCTATGCCTGCTGTTCGCGCGTGCTGAGCTTGAGCCTTCGAGTCTGCATCAATCGGCAGGGTTTCGTGGTTGATAGCTGAAGACGACGGGTGGGCGAGGGAATGCCCCTCACTCACGTTCGGGGTTCTGAGTGGTGCGCGCGACGAAGTCGGTGGCGCGAATCGGCGTGACCTTGGTGTCGTTGACGACGTAGAGGAACATCTCGTGAGCCAGGTCCTCGCTGTCGGCCTTCCACAGATTCAGTGTCCCCTCGATTTCGATCGGGTCGGAGACGAACGGCAGCTTCTCCGCGGGGTCCTTCTTGTGCTGGCGCACGAAGACGACCTCCTTGGGCGAGGGCGGCTCGCAGAAGGTGCAACCAACCGGCGTCGTCATCAGCATGAAGTTGCTCATGTCGTCGAGCCGGTCGTAGGGCGCCATGAAGCCGACGACGCGGACCTTCGTGCCATCGAGTTTCGCGAGTGCTTCCGGATAGACGGGTGGCGGCTGGCGCCGGAGCGTCGTCGCGCGCAGGAGCAGGAAGTCGATCTCGCCGTCCTTGCGGGGCTCGGCCAGACGCTTCTGCAGAGCGAGCGCCGCGCTGGTCAATTCGTCGTCCGAGCGCACGACCTCCAGATGGTTGGTCTGGGCACGCACCTGGCTCGCCATGGGTGCGTTCGGCAGCAGCAGCGCGGCGAGCATCCAGACCGTGGCGGCCACCATGAGTCCGCGAACGAGCAGGGCACCGGGAGCAAGAGGGGGCTTGGCGGGAACCATGAGCGGTGAGGATATCCTTTACGAGGAGGAGAGGTCGGCCGCGGGCGACCGCCGATAAGCCAGTGTGGCAGGAATCAGCCCTGCAATCAGTCCCACGATCCAAACGGCGGCGACCGCGCGCAACTCGGTGGAGTCGACCGTCCAGCCGGAAAGCCCCACGCCCATCGACTCGCGAAGGTGCGAGGCCGCCAGAGCCAGTCCGCCGTGACCGACCAGCATCCCGGCTCCGACCCCCAGTGTCGTCAGGAGCAGCGCCTCGATCAAGACCAGAAAGAAAATCTCGCGCGGATGGGCCCCGAGGGCCCGCAGGATCGCCAGGTCGCGGCGGCGCCGCTCGGCCGCCTGAATCAGTGTCGCCAGGATCGTCAGCGACGCCACCACCACGACCACCCAGGCCACCGCCAGCAGCGTGCGCTGCATCGGCAGCAGAATCTGGTCGTACAGGCGCAGCATCTGGTTGATCGGAATCGCGGCCATCGCCTCGGTGTTGCGCCGGATGTCGTCGGCCATGAACAGCCGCATGCCGGGGGTCTGAAGCTGGACGAGCACCGCGGTGACCTCGGGTTCCTTGCGGGTGGGTTCGTCATCGGCGCGGCCGAACAGGAACCCGGCGCCCGGCACCGGGCGGGCCGGCTCCTCGGGTTCGGCCTCGGGTTCCGGCTCGGGCTCGGCGCGTTGACGACTAAAGAGGCGACGGTGCACCTCCACCTCGAAGTCGTGCACCACCCAGATGGACTCGAGCGTGGTGAAGACCGCTCGGTCGTTCGCCGAGCCCGTGGCTTCCAGAATCCCGACCACCGTGTAGGGGAACTCGTGGTGCTGCTCGGAACCGGGCAGCGCGACGAGGCCATGCGTGCCGACGAACGTGTCGCCCACGCGCATGCCGGTGCGACGGGCGACTTCGGCGCCCAGCACTGCCTCGAAGTCCTTCTCGAACAGTCGCCCCTGCCCGACTCGATAGAGCGGGCGCGTGGTGTTCGTGTCGGTGTCGCGCTGCTGGACGGAGAAGAAGTCGAGGTTCGTGCCGACGATGCGATAGCCACCGACGTTGTCGCCGAGGCCGATCGGCACGGCGAGTCGCACGCGGCGGTCGGCCTTCAGCGTTTCGTAGCGGCTGAGCGGCACATTGCCGGTCGGCATGTCCAAGTGGTACAGGCTGCTGAGCACCAGTTGCAGCGGGCTGCCCTTGGCGCCGACGACGAGGTCGTAGACAAGGCTCTCGTCGACGAACGTGCGGCGCGCCTCGCGGCGGAGCGTCAGGACGCTGCTGATCAGCGCGACGCCGAGGGCGACGCCGACGAGGGTCAGCACCGTGACGGTGGCGCGGCTCCAGACGTAGCGCCAGCCCATGCGCCAGAGGCTCATGCGACGGCCTCCGGGCGGGCGACGTTCAACGCAACGAGGTCGCGACAATCGACGCGCCGCGGCAGGCGCGCGGCAAGATCATGGTCGTGCGTGACGAGCAGCAGCGTGCATTTCTGCTCCGTGCAGATGTCGAGCAGGAGTTCGAAGACGCGCTCGGCGGTGGCGGGATCGAGGGCGCCGGTCGGTTCGTCGGCGAGCAGGATCGGAGGATGGTTCGCCAGCGCGCGGGCGATGGCAACGCGCTGGCGTTCGCCGACGGACAGCCGCGCGGGCCGCGAATGAAGGCGATGCGAAAGGCCGACGCGGTCGAGCAGCGCCAACGCGCGGGTGCGCCGCTCGCCGTGGGGCACTCCCCTGCCAAAGCGCATTCCGATCTGCACGTTTTCCAGCGTCGTGAACGCCTCGAGCAGGTTGAACGTCTGGTAGACGAAACCGAAAGTGCGTCCGCGAAAGGCGTCGAGCGCCGTCGTGCGCATGCCGCGCAGCTCCGTGCCCGACACGCGCACCGAGCCCGCGTCCGCCTGCACCAGTCCGCAGAGCAGGTTCAGTAGCGTGGACTTGCCGCATCCGCTGGGCCCCGTCAGGGCGACGCGCTCGCCGGGCGCCACGTCGAGCGCCGCGAGCGAGAACGTGACGGGCGTCGCGCCGCTGCGCCCGAGCACCAGGCGACAGTCGCGCACGGCGACGGCGGGCTCGAGGCGGGGCGTATCAGTCATGCGCGTGATCGTGCGCGTGATCGTGGCCGGCGTGATCGTGTCCGCCGTGCGTGTGCGGCAATCCTGCGGCGACCATCAACTGGGCGACGATCGGATGGAACGACGCGAGCAACATCGCCAGGTCCTCGTCGCCGAGGGCGTCGAGATCGGAGACCGATTCGGCGAGGTTCTCCAGATCCAGTTGCAGGAGCTCCACCTGCACGAGATTGCGAACGTTGGCGGGGGGTTGCTGCTTGGCAACGGCAAGCGCCGCCTGTCGATACGCGGGCACCATCGCGCGGGCGTGGTCGAGATGGCCCTCGGCGAGTTCAGCCTCCAGATGGTGGCTCTGGTCGTCGAGTTCGCGCAGGGCCGGCCACTCGACGACGGCCCTGCTGACGGCTGTCGTGGAGGTGCCGTGCTGGTGGTCATGGCCATGGTCGTGGTCGCTCGAACAGGCGGTCACCCCGAGCGCGAGCAGCAGAGCCATCAGCGAGCAGGTGAATCGAACCAGGGGGGTCATCGTGTCGCACTCCTCTATCGAGTAAGGAAGCTGGGGGGCTCATCGGGATCGGTGGGCGGAGCGCCCATGCCGGTCCACTTCTTGTCGAGTGGGGCCGTCAGGCCGCAAGGGCAGTCGGGCGTATGGTCCCGC
>JAHCAW010000008.1 GCA_019634695.1 Candidatus Sumerlaeia bacterium | reverse complement strand
AAGTTTCGTCCTGGCGAATCCCGGAGATGCGGCCATTGGCAGCGGAAGCGAGTTGGCCATCACCGCAGCTACGAACACTTCGGTGAACAAGTTCTCGATCCACGACTATACTGGTGGCACGACGGGTGGTCTCAGCTTCTCTGTCCGTTTCCTCGCCGCCGACACGGGAACTTGGCAGATCTTCGTTGGCGACGGTGCCTCTTTCAGTGATAACAACGGCTTCACCAGCGCTCAGGTCGCCGCTGGGCTTCAGTTCGCCATGCAGAGTTCCACGACCGACATCACCACCAGCATTCGCAATGGCGGCTCTTGGACAGCGGGCACCTCAGTCGACGGAGAGTTCGTGACCGGCGTGACGTATCGGGTCGACATGTTCGTCAACAAGTCCGGAAGCTCGGCCAACTACACCTACACCGACACAAACCTCTACTCACTCGCCAACGGCGCCATGGATGTGTGGATCGATGGCACGCGGCACGCCGGTCTGGCTACGGGAGCGTTGGCGGCATCGTTCGATTCGTTCATGGTCATCGGAATCAGCAGCACTTCCAATGAGTCCGTGATCATCCTCGACGACATCGCCTACCACAACAGCTTCACGAGCACGCTCCCCGTCGAACTCGACCTGTTCCAGATCGACTGATCGTCGCCGCACACGACACGCATCAACACCCGCGCCGCCTTCGAGGAATCGAAGGCGGCGCGTCGTTTGGCGGACTCGGAGTGTGGTCCCGTCCGATCTTGCCGTGCGGGCCGCAGGATCGCATCATACGAGTTCGGGAAACTGCTGGCAGACCAGCAGCGCCGGAGTCGCTAACTGTGGCTTCGGCCCTTGTCGCGCCGGAGCTGAACAGCGAAGGCGGGTCTCGCTCAAGTTCAGCTGCTCCACGCGCATGGTTGGTATCATCCAACGACTGGTCTGATCGAATGCCTCGCACAGCCGCCGCCCTGGGCTTGGAGCCCCCTTTGCCAGGCGATGTCCCCCGAACTTGGGCGGGGACGCCCAAGCCACAGTTAAAGGATTCGGCGCTGCTATCGATTCTCTGAATTCGTATAAGGTCTTTGTTGAGTCTCTGGGACCGGTGCCGGATGGACTTCCGAGGAGCCGCGATCGCGCCGACCCACGTCCACGGGTCACGAGCGCCTCGTTCTCAGGTGCCCTCAGCACGCTTCAGCGTGCTCTTCCTTGCCCCCTGCTTCAGCAGGCGGGACCTTGCCAGGAAGGGCTTTCCGGAAGCGCGCTTCAGCGTGCTTCCCGACGGGAGGGACTTGCTTCTGCATGGAATGTGTGCCCGGAGAGAGCTGGATCGCGCATTGGAAGTCACGCTGAAGCGTGCTGCACTCGATATTGGTGCATGCACTCTCCCACCGGGTGAACCCGGGGGCAAGGAAGAGCGTGCTGAAGCACGCTGAGCGACCCGCGACGTCCTGCCCGCCTGCATGATCCGGCCACCTCAAACCCTGGGGGGCTCAAGGTTTGGGAGGATACAGCCCGGAAACATGGGTAGCAGTTCAGTCCGGCAGGATGGTTAGCACTTCCACTCCGGGGCTTTCTCGGGGGAGGTGTGTGTGACCTTGGGGGCGGGGAGGGTTGGGGGAGCTTGTTGCCGGGACACTTGGTTGAGATCGGGGCGGGTGCTCATGAGTGCACCAAGTGGCGAAACTCGAACTCGGTGGGCGTGGGGAAGTTGTTGGAACCGTCCCTGTTGGACAGCTCGATGAAGTCCCGGATGATTCCCGGCGCGTTGCGGAACAGTTCCTCGATGGTGTCCTCGGCGAGGTTGCACCCCTCCAAGCCCTCCACGGTGGCCCAGTACCGAACTGTATCGGGCAGATCGCACTCTTCCACGTTGATGATGTACCTCATGGGGCGCTCCTTACTTGAGGCCGGCTTGCTTGAGGATGGCGTTCTCGGTTCCGGGCTTGAGCGTGTCCTTTCTGGGCTGGCCATCCTTCTCGAGAATGTGATGGCTGCCTTTGATGCGAATGACACGACTTCAGAAAATTGACAGCAGTGGCCTGTCCGTTAATTGTGGCTTGGGCGTCTCGCCCAAGTTCGGGGGATCTCGCCAACGCGGTGGCGTTCCGAGGCCGAGGCGGCTGCCGAGAAGTATCTGCCAGCGGCTCAGCAAGCACAATAATCTCAACAATGCGCGTAGCGTTGCTCGACTTGGGCGAGACGCCCAAGCCACAGTTAACGGCATCGGCCGGCGTCGTCTTGCAGGACAACTGTCGACCTGTTTCCCGAGAGAGTACACGCGACCGGACGCTGTTGCATATTCTCCGAAACCGAGTAACACGCCACCCGTGCCTGGCGAGAAGTCTCAGCATTTTCCTTTCCGGTCATCGGCATTGGCCAAGCCTCATCCGTCGATACAGTGCATGTGTTTGGAGGCCCGAGCCCGTCAACGAAAAGAGTACGCGCGAGCCAAGAGACGGGCGGATTGCAAGGGACGCTCAGCCCCGGAATCCAGGTAGCCGGTACGCCAATCCGTCGAACACCGGTGCCCCAAGGGACGAGCGCCGCCTCCGGGCTTCGGAGGCGGCGCTTGTTCTTCGAACCACGAACCACGAACCACGCGCCGTTGCTCAAACCGCTTCGGTGATCTCGGCGAGTTCGCGGGCGCTGCCGGAGAACTGGTCGAGGGTCATCTTGCACAGGTAGACGAAGCCGCGTGCGGAGCGCAGGCGGGGGTTGTCGCTGTGCTCGAAGTAGTCGCGGCCCAGGCAGGTGCGCAGCATGCGGTACTGGTCCACGTAGACGAGCTGGGCCTGGTGGCAGAAGGGGCCGTCGTACTCGTAGCTGGGGAACGAGGCGTTCTTCTGCGAGCCGAAGCAGTTGAGGAACGAGTGCTCCATGATGGCCATGGAGTTGAGCGAGACGGGGATGAAGGCGTTGGCGTCGGCCGGATGGAAGCGATGCCAGACGTTGCGATAGCCCCAGACCTCGGGCTTCTTGCCCGTCTTCGTGGCGTACTGGATCAGCGCCTCGTGGATGACCTGCATGACCTTGTAGTGCGTGTCGGGCCCGGTGCCCTCGGGGTCGAAGGCGAGCGTGAGGATGTCGGGCTTGATGTCCTGGAGCATGTCGAGGACGGGGCGCACGTCGCGGTCGAGCGTGGGCTGGCGCGTGAAGATGTCGCCGGTGTAGAAGCCGAGGCGGCCGTGCAGGACATGCTCGGGGCGCGTGCCGATGTAGCCCCAGATGAGTTCCTCCTCGTACTCGCGCTGCATGCCCTTGAGCGTCTGGACGATCTTGATGTCCTTCTTGCCGGGGTAGACGGTGCGCAGGTAGTTGAGGAGTTCGTGGATGCGGTCGCGGATGTTCTCGATGTCCTCGTCCTCGTAGACGACCATGAGGTTGTAGAGCATGCGGCGGCACTGCCAGCGGCGGCATTCGAGGTCGTTGCGTGCGGCGGTGCCGTCGAGGAAGCCGTAGACCTCCTCGGCGCGTGCGACGAGGTTGTCGTGGTGCATGCATCCCGCGGCGCGCTCGGCGGCGTACTCGCGGCGGTCGGTGAACATCTTGAGGTCCTGGAGGATGGTGGCCAGGAAGTCATTGGTGACGGCGGTGAAGCCGCTGGTCAGGACGGTGAAGTAGTTCTTGTTGGAGGGCCGGCGGACCATGTGGAGGATGTAGTTCATGTATCCGAGCATGATGTCGTCGTGGTGCGGCCCGGTGTGGAGGACGGTGACGTTCTTGGGGTTGTCGAGGCCGGACTCGATCTTGTGGATGAGGCGTGCGCGTGTCCATGCGGCGGCTTCGGCGAGCGTCTTGCCGGCCTTGGCGAGGGCGGCCTGCAGGACGCGGCAGTCCTTGGCGTCGCGGTCGTCGAGTTGGTCGAGGCGCTTCTGGACCTTGAGCGCGAGGTTGATGACGCGCTTCTCGAGTTCCTCGTCGCGGATGGCCGGGGACCTGTTGATGTCCTCGATGAGGCGTTCGGGCAGGCGGATGGTGGCGCCGTGGGTGAGATAGAAGCGCGCGTTGGGGAGCCCCTGGAGAACGGAGGCGGGATAGCGGACGTGGCGTTCGTTCTGGATGGCGTCGGCGACGACGCCGCTCTTGGCCTCGCCGGCGGCGAAGATGAGGACGACGGCGTCCTTCTTGAAGGAGATGGTGCCGAGGCCGATGGTGATGACGGGCCTGTTGCGGGAGACCTCGATGCCGCCGAGGTCGCCTGCGGCGGCGGCTTCGGTCTCGTAGTTGGTCAGCGTCAGGCGGGTGGGGGACTCAAGGTCGGACCCGCGTGCGTTGAAGCCGATGTGACCGTCGGGCCCGATGCCGCCGAGGAAGAAGCCGATGCCGCCCCAGGCGCGGATGGTGGCCTCGTAGGTGGAGCAGAACTGGTCGACGGCGAGCAGGACGTCGTACTGGATCTTCTCGTGGGCGTTGGTGGGGACGCGATGGCGCAGCGACAGGTCCACCTTGCCGCCCGGGAAGACGGTCTCGAGGTCCATGCCCTTGGGGATGCCGATCTCGGCGGGGTTGATGAGCAGGGCGTTCTTGGGATTGAGGCCGAAGCCGCGGATGTAGTGCTTGTTGACGTAGTAGTAGAAGCTGTTCTGCTGGTTGGGATCGATGGGATAGAATTCGTCGATCTGGACGAAGCGCAGGTTGTGGAGGACGGGCTTGTGGGCGACGTCGAATCCGATGTCGGCGAGTTCCTTCTGGGTGGCGGGCTCGTGCCAGGTGTCGAGGAAGTGGCGCGTCCACTTGATGAAGTACTCGGGTGTCTTGCCGGTGGGGAGGCTGACGACGCCGTCGGGGTTCTGCTGGACCCATTCGAGGAAGCGCAGGGCGGTGAGGCGGCCGAGCGCGGGGAAGTTGGGGACCTCGATGATGGGGATGCGTTCGGTGGGGGCGTACTGGAGGCGTCGGCCCGAGCGCTGGAAGTAGTGTTCCTCGACCTTGGAGGTCAGTGTCGGCTCGCCGCCGGTGCGCTTGGTGCGTGGGGCTTTGGGCTTGGTGTCGGGGGTCTGGCCCTTGGGTGCCCGTGTCTTGGCGCTCATCGCAGAATTCTCCGTTGTGGTTCCCGTCGTTGTTGGCCGTAGGTGCTAGCGGGTGGGCTTGGTTCAAGGCGAGCGGAAACTTTGTGAGGCCGCGGCGGGTGGTTTTCCGGGCACTTGGACAAGGTTCGTCTGCAAAGTCTCCCGCAAGTCGTGTGGGCTCGTTGGGCTTTCATCCGATTCGCTTTAGAAGATGGGTTTGGGGGGCCGGTCCGGGGCACGCTTGGGACACGCGGGGCGGGAATCGCTTTATGGAGATGTGTGTTTTTCGAGGTGATGATGCGGCGGATGCGGGGCGGGCGAGTAGATCAGCCCGTCGTATCGACAAGGCTGCGGATGCGCAGGCGGCGGGAGAACTCGTCGGCCGACAGGTGCCACTGGCGGGCGACGACGGTGCGGGTCTGTCCGGCGCGCAGGTGGAAGTAGTTGTCGGAGAAGGTGGCGTCGGCGCCTTCGAGTTCGAGCCAGACCCACAGGGCATTGCGGCGGGCCGTCAGGGCGACGGTGAAGGTCATGTCCTGGGCGGGCTCGACGGCGACCCCGATGGCGGGGTCGGGCAGGTCGATGTGCTTGGGACGGGTGAAGAGGACTAGGTTGGAGGAGACGAGCTTGTCGGCGGCGTGGAGTTCGAGCCAGACGAGCAGGTTGCGGGGGCCGTGGCGTTCGAGGAGCTTGGCGAGCCGGAGCGTGGTGACGAGGCGGTTGGCGCGCGGGGCGAGGCGGACCGGCTTGCGGCCCTCGTCGGGCGTGTCGCCGTCGGCGGTGGTGACGGTCCAGCGGACTTCGCAGCGGGCGGGCTGGAGGGCGTCGCTGGTGGCGTGGATTTCGACGGTGCCGCGGGCGGGGTCCTCGACGCCGCTGACGAGCAGCGGGGCGTAGAAGTCGCGCGCCATGAAGTGGAGTGCCTTCCAGCGGCCGAGCGAATCGATCGAGGACCAACTGGCGGCGGGCCAGCAGTCGTTGAGTTGCCAGTAGAGCGTGCCCATGCAGCGGGGCATGGAGCGGCGCCAGTGCTCGACGGCGTACTTCATGGCCAGGCCCTGGAGAATCTGCGACAGGCGCAGGGTGGCCTCGAAGCCGGTGGGCATGCGGAACCACGAGAGCATGTAGTGGAGGATGAGGGCGTTGCCGGGGCCGCTGCGCTGGTGGTGCTCCATGACGAAGCTGGTGATGTTGCGGTCGCGCGGCTCGGTGAAGGTTTCGACGGTGCGGGGTTCGGGGAAGGACTGGAAGCCGAACTCGCTGCAGAAGCGATGGGTGGCGGTGCGATACCACTCGAAGGGTTCGCGTCCGTGCCAGACGGTCCAGAGGTGGGCATCGCCGTGATCGGGGTTGTTGAAGTCGCGCCGCTTGTCGCCCGGGGTGTGGGGGCTGGAGGGCCAGTAGTCGCGGTCGGGATCGAGTTCGGCGACGATGTCGGGCAGGAGGCGGTCGAAGAGGCGCGAGTAGGACTCCCAGTCCATGGCGTCGGGGGTCCACTGGTCGGCGACCCAGTACATTTCGATCTCGTTGTTGCCGCACCACAGGGCGAGGCAGGCGTGGTGGCGCAGGCGCCGGACGGCGTCGCGCGCCTCGGCCTCGACGCTGGCGATCCAGCGGTCGTTGTAGGCGGGATAGGACGAACAGGTGAACATGAAGTCCTGCCAGACGCAGAGGCCGAGCTCGTCGCACAGGTCGTAGAAGTCGTCGTGTTCGAAGACGCCGCCGCCCCAGACGCGGAGCATGTTCATGTTGGCGGCGACGGCACTCTGGAGCAGCGGGGCGTAGTCGGTGCGCAGAAGGCCGGCGGGGAAGGAGTCGGGCGGAATCCAGTTGGCGCCCTTGGCGAAGAAGGGAACGCCGTTGGCGACGAAGGCGAACGATTCGCCCCACTGGTCGGCGTTGCGCTGGAGCGCGAGCGTGCGCAGGCCGATGCGACGGGTGCGGAAGTCGACGACGCGGCCGGCGGCGTCGCGCAGTTCGACGCGCAGGTCGTAGAGCGGCTGGCCACCCATGCCGTTGGGCCACCACAGGCGCGGGTCGCGCACGACGAGCGCGGCCGAGGCCGAGTTGCCGACGACGGGAATCTCGCGGCCGGCGACGAGCGCCCCCTCGAAGCCGAGCAGAATCCACGCGGTGAGCGGCGCCGCGTCGATGCGTTGCGCGGAGATGGCAACGTTCACCTCGACGCTGCCGTCGCCGGCGTGCTTCTGCCGCACGAGCACGTCGTGCAGGCGCACGGTGTCGAAGGCGACGAGTTCGATGCGGCGCGTGATGCCGCAAGTGACGAGCTTCGGCCCCCAATCCCATCCGAAGCCACAGGCGGCGCGGCGCACCTGGTCGGCGCCGGGCACGCAGATGTTCCACGTGTTGAAGGGAACGCGCTCGGCGGCGGCGCGCAGTTCCGCCCCGCGGCGCACGGCCGAGTCGAAGCGGATCGCGAGGCGATTGACGCCGTCGGTCAGGTGCGGACGGACGTCGAACTCCCACGTGCGATGGGCGTTGTCGGTGCGGGCGATGATGCGGCCGTTGAGGCGGATGGTGGCAAAGGTGTCGAGCCCTTCGCAGCGCAGCAGGACGCGGGGCTTCTCGAGCAGCTCGGGGTCGAGCTCGAACTCGCGCGAGAACTCCCAGTCGGTCTCGCCGACCCATTGCACGCGCGTCTCGTTGTCGCGATAGTAGGGATCCTCGATGCGTCGGCTGGCGAGCAGGTCCTTGTGGATGCAGCCTGGCACGCGGGCGGGAAGAGCCTCGCCGCCCGAGGCGGGAGCGACCGTCCATGTGCCGCCGAGATCGAACCTGCGGATCATGGGGCGATCTCCCGCGCGGGACCGGTGAGCGTGATCGTGGCGGCGAGCACCTGCGTGGTGGCGGCGTCGGCGCGACCCGTGCAACCGGGTTGCTTGCCGCCGACGTGGAGCCGCACGGTGCCGGGCTCGACGACGCGACGACCGTCACGCGTGACGCGCGAGAAGTCCTCGGGCCCGAGCGTGAAGGCCACGTCGCGGCTCGCGCCCGGCGCGAGCACGACGCGCGCGAAGCCCCGCAGCGCGCGCAGCGGCACGCGGTCGACCGCATCCACCCGCTCGACGTAGAGCTGCACCACTTCGGCCCCCTCGCGTTCGCCCTCGTTCGTCACCGTCACCGCAACCTTGACTTCGCCATCGGTCGGAACGCTCGCGGGGGCAAGGCGAAGATGGGAGACGGCGAAGCGCGTGTAGCTGAGTCCATGCCCGAACGGGAAGAGCGGCTCGCCGCGGAAGAAGCGATACGTGCGCCCCTCCATCGCGTAATCGGTGAAGGGGGGCAGGTCGTCGGCGGTGCGATAGAAGGTGACGGGCAGACGACCGGCGGGATTGGCATCGCCGAAGAGCACGTCGGCGACGGCGTTGCCGCCCTCCTCGCCGGGATACCAGGCAAGCAGCACGGCGCGGGCACGATCGCACGCGGCGCCGAGCGCCAGAGCGCTGCCGCTGCACGCGACGACGACGAGCGGCGTGCCCGTGGCGGCCAGCGCCTCGAGCAGCGCGGACTGACGGCCGGGCAGGTCGAGGTTCGTGCGATCGCCACCGACGAAACCGGGAAGACCGCCCGAATCGCCCTCCTCGCCCTCGAGATCGGAGTTGAGCCCGACACACGCGATGACGACGTCGGCCGCGCGGGCGGCTTCGACGGCCGCGGCCATGCCCGCGTCCTCGTCCTCGGGCGTCACCCACACAAGATGCGCGGAGGCGGCGCGGGTGCTGCCTTCGTACTCGATGACGAGTGGCACCTCGTCGCCGGCGCGATAGCGGCGCGAGACGGACTTCGTCTCGCCGCCATGCACGGGGGTCTTGTTGGCGACGACCTGGCCGTCGATGCTCAGGCGAATCGTCGCGTCCGACGTGACGCCGAGACGATAGACACCCTCGCGGGGAATGCGCAGCGTGCCCGACCAGCGCACGGAGAACGATTGCCCGACCGGCAGCGCCCTGTCGGGCGTCTGGTCCCACCAGATGAACGCGACGTTGTCGTCGCGGCGGACGAGAGCAGGACCGCCACCGCAGGTTGCGGCCGCGAAGTACTCGCCGCGCAGGCCGGGCGCGTTGTCGGCGTGCAGGTGCTCCGCCGGAATGGGCACGGCGTCGCCCGCGCCGGCGGCCAGGTGGCAGCCCTCGGCGAACAACACCTCGATTCCCGCGCCCGCCACGTTGCGAATGCCGTCCAGCAACGTGACCGGATCGCGCGGCGTGCCATGATAGTTGCCCAGCAGCACGCGCACCGAGTGTGCGTTGGGCCCGACGACGGCGATGCGGCGCGTCGTCGCGCGATTCAGGGGCAGGATGCCGTCGTTGGTCAGCAGCACGAGCGACTGGCGTGCGGCCTCGCGTGCGAGAGCCCGGTGCTCCGGACAGCAGACGCGATCCATCGACGTACCGGCCCACGGAACGGAATCCTCCGGATCGAAGAGTCCGAGTCGGAACAGGATGCGCAGGACGTTGGCGACGGCGCGGTCGAGTTCCTCCTCGGTGAGCAGGCCGCGGTCGAGCGCGGGCGCGAGCGCGCCATACTCCCAGCCACCGTTGAGATCGCAGCCCTCGCGCACGGCGGCGGCGCAGCCCTCCTCGGGCGACGCGGCCCACTTGTGGTGTGCCCACATGTCGGCGATGGCGCCGACATCGCTGACGACATAGCCGTCGAAGCCCCACTCGCCGCGCAGGATTTCGCCCAGAAGCTGCGGATGCGCCGAGCAGGGAACGCCGTTGAGGCGATTGTAGGCCGTCATGATACCGGCGACGCCGGCGCGGACAGAGGCCTTGAAGGCGGGCAGGTAGGTCTCGCGCAAGTCGCGCGCGTCCACGCACGAGTCGAAGGCGTGGCGTCCGACCTCCGGGCCGCTGTGCACGGCGTAGTGCTTCGCGCACATCGCGACGCGCCAGGCGCGCGGATCGTCGCCCTGCAGGGTGCGGATGAAGACATCGGCAAGTTCGCCGGACAGGAAGGGATCCTCGCCGAAGGTCTCCTGGCCGCGCCCCCAACGCGGGTCGCGAAAGATGTTGATGTTGGGAGTCCACGAGGTGAGCCCTTGGTACATGCCATGCTCGCCGCGGCGGGCGGCGTCGTGGTGCTTGGCGCGGGCCTCGACGGCGATGACCTCCGCGACGCCGTCGAGCAGGTCGCGATTCCACGACGCCGCCAGCGCGATGGCGTGCGGAAAGACGGTGGCCTCGCCCGCGCGCGCCACGCCGTGCGACGTTTCGTTCCACCAGTTGTAGGTGGGAATGCCGAGGCGCTCGATGGCGGGCGAGTCGTGGAACAGGCGCGAGATCTTCTCGTCCCGCGTGAGGCGACTGATGAGGTCGGCAACGCGCGCATCGAGGGGCAGATCGGGGTTGCGGAACGGGAGGGTCATGCGGGTGCTCCGGGAGGGATGGGTCAGGCCTTGGTGCCGGTCAGCGTCACGCCCTGGACGAACTGGCGCTGAAGGACGGCGAAGAGGGCAAGTACGGGCAACGTCATCAGCACAGCGCCGGCCATCATCAGCGTGACGTCGCCGCCGCTGCGCAGGTTGAAGCGGAACAGGCCGAGCGCGAGCGGGAAGAGACGCTCGTCGTTGAGATAGATCAACGGGCCGATGAAGTTGTTCCACGTCCACAGAAAGGTGAAGATGGCGATCGTGGCGATGACCGGTCGGATGAGCGGCAGCATGACATGCCAGTAGATGCGCAGGAAGCCGCACCCGTCGATGCGCGCGGCATCCTCCAGGTCCATCGGAATGTTGCGCAGGAACTGGCGAACGAGGAAGATGAAGAATGGCCCGCCAAACATGGCCGGCACCCAGAGCGGGAGCAACGTGTCGTACCAGCCGATCCAGCGCACGAGGATGAACTGCGGCACCATCGTGACCTGCGGAGGCAGCATCATCGTGCCGAGCAGCAGCGCGAAGCAGAGCCCGCGGCCGGGCCACTCGAGCCGCGCGAAGGCATAGCCCGCCAGCGTGCACGACAGGATCGTGAACACGATGCACAGCAGCGCGAGCGAGAAGCTGGTGGCAAGGTAGCGCGCGAAGGGCACCTCGCGGAAGGCCTGATGATAGGCGCGGGTGAGCTTCGCGGTCCATGCGCCCGTGGGCGTCGAGCGCGTGACGATCAGGCGCACGACGAGCGGTTCGTCGCGTGCCTCGGGCCCGGCGTCGTGCAGCAGGCGGTACAGGCGCGGTTCCAGCGGATCGCGCGGCGTGCCGGCGAGACGCAGCTCCTGCTCGAACCAGTCGCGCTCGTGCAGGAACACCGGCGACTCCGCACGCCAGCGGCGACCGCCCTGCACGACCTCAAGGTCCACGCGCGCCCACGTCGCATCGCCACGCAGGGCAACGAAGAGGCGATCGGGCTCGGACTGCGCGAGTGTGTCGGGCACGAACTCGAGGACGAACGACTGGTTCGCCTCGTCGAACTGGTAGCGCACCTCGCGCGAGCCCGGCGCTGCGTCGGCGCGCGCAAGGATCTCGGCCGGTCCGTCCGCGACGCGCCATGCCGAGCCCGAGCCCAGCGCCACGGCAAGCATGTCGCGCGTGCGGGCGCGCACCGGTCCGACGCTGAATCGGCGCCAGCCGGCGTCGAAGGCCTGCTCGAGCGTCTCGTCGTCGAGCAGATCGCGTGCGCTGGCGACGAGCGCCTCGACGGTGCCCGCGGCGCGGGCCTCGTCGGTCAGGCGTGCGACGAGCACGCGCAGCAGAGCGCCGGTCATCGCGCGGCGCATCGCCGCGGCGTCGGGCAGGGTCGGGGCAGGATTCGCGGCGGGCTCGTTCGGCGTGCGCGGTGTCCATCCGTCGAGGCGCTCGGCGATCAGTAGCTCGATCGCGGGGCGGGCTGCGTCCCAGAGGTCGTCGCTCACGCCGTCGGGGCGCTTGATGGATCGGACGCTCGCGTCCATGTAGGGCGATGCGGCGCGCGGCGTCGGCACGTCGGGCAGCAGGCGCACCTCGTCGGAGGTCATCTCGCCGGGGACCTTGAAGCTGACGAGCAGCATCCAGAGCATGGGCGCGAGGAAGAGCACGGCGCCGGCGAGCAGC
Organism: Candidatus Sumerlaeia bacterium; assembly: GCA_019634695.1. Lineage (GTDB taxonomy): Bacteria > Sumerlaeota > Sumerlaeia > SLMS01 > JAHLLQ01 > JAHCAW01. Next base: position 98,187 of record JAHCAW010000008.1, on the reverse strand, counting down.
AGCGCGTGTGTGGCGATTCGTTCGCCGGGGCGGCCGCGACGCGTGAACATGTCAGGCGCTTCCGTAGTGGACCCAGCGGCGGCTGGACCACAGTTGCAGCAGCGTCAGCGCCATCGCCACCAGGAACAGCAGCCAGGCCATCGCGCTCGCCACGCCCATGTCGAGGAAGCGGAACGCCTCGTTGTAGAGCTTGTAGGCGTAGAACATCGTCGAGTCGGCGGGCCCGCCGTCGGTCATCACATAGGCGGCTTCGAAGGTTTGCAGGACAGCGATGGTGCCAATGATGAGGTTGAACAGAACGTAGGGCGTGAGCAGGGGCAGCTTGACGAAGAGGAAGCGCTGGATCCGCGACGCGCCATCGACGCTGGCGGCCTCGAGCAGCGACTCCGGGATGTCCTTCAGGCCGGCGAGCCAGACGATCATGCTGCCGCCGACGGCCCACAGGGTCATCAGGATGAGGGAGGGCTTCGACCAGGCGCTGTCGTCGAGCCAGCGCGGCGGATGCGCCACGCCCATCGCCAGCAACGCCTGGTTGACCAAGCCGCGTCCCGGATCGAAGAGCCACGACCAGAGGATGAAGCCCGCCACCGCCGGCACAATCGCCGGCAGATAGTAGACCGTGCGATAGAAGGTCATGCCGCGCACCTTCGAGTCGAGCAGCACAGCAAGCCCCAGGCCCGCCACGAGCATGAGCGGCAGGCCGAGCAGCATGAAGGCGGTGTTCTTGAGGCTTGTCCAGAAGAGCGGATCGGTCGGCACGCGGCGGCCCAGCAGATCGTCGTGCTGGCTGCCCAGGAGGTGCGCGTAGTTCTCAAGCCCGACGAAGCGCGCGTCGTTGAGCACGTCGTAGTGACAGAACCCGATGACGAGCGAGAAGAGGATCGGCCCGCCGCCGAACAGGATGAAGCCGACGAGCCACGGCGAGGCGCAGACGTAGCCCTCGAACCATGCGCGCCGGCGCGCGCCTCCGGGTCCGTGCGCGCGGCGCTCCTGCACGAGCACCAGCACCCCGAGCAGCGCCAGCACACCCGCGATGTAGATCGCGCCGAGCAGGCCCCAGTTCACGGGCGTGCCGCGGGGCGGCGCGTGCGCGCGGTCCAGTGCGCGTTGCACCTGCACGCGCCCGTTGCGCAACGCCTCGGCCGGCGGCTCGATGCGGTTCACCGCGTTGGCCGCGGCGCGCACATGTTCGGTCCACAACAGTTGGCCGACCGGCGTGACGGGGCGATAGCGACTGTGCGGCATCAGGTCCACGAAGACATCGAAGCCTTCGCGCACGGCGGCGGGCACGGTCGGGTCCTCGACGAGGAAGCGCGTGCGGAGCCACTCGAGGACGCGACGGTCCGAGTGCAGGCGCGGGACATGGCGACGCCCCTGTGCGCGGGCCAGCGACGCCTCGTACTCGGCGAGCAGGCGATTCGCCTCGGGCGACGTCATCCAGCGGATCAGCTCCCACGCGCCCTGTTTCTCGCGCGCGGTGGAGGGAATCGCGTACGCCCAACCACCGCCCCAGCCGAAGGGCTCGACGCCAGCGGCGCGCTGGTGCTCGGGCAACGGCGCCGGCGCGACGCCGAACGCGAGGTCCGGCCGCAACGTGGCGATGTCGTTGAGAAACGAATCGGTGTCGATGCGCATGGCGACGCGCTCGGTGAGGAACGGGTCGGTGACGCCGCTTGCCAGATTGGCGCTCGCGCGCTGGAGCGTCTGCACCGACGTGACGGCGATCACGCCGCCCATCGCGTCGTAGACGTCCGTCAGCCACTCGAGCGCGCCGACGAGGCGCGGATCGTCGAGCGTGCAGCGCGTGCCGTCGGCGCTGAGGAACTCGCCGCCGTTCTGCCAACCGAAGAGATAGAACCAGGAGCTGCCGTAGAGCGGAATGAATCCGACGGCGGCAAGGCGGCCGGTGGCGGGTTCGAAGCGCGTGAGGCGCACGACGTAGCCCTCCCTGTCGAAGACGCGCAGCTCGACGTCGTCGCGCAGCTCGCGCGGCACGGCGTCGAGGCGAGCGGGTTGCTCGGCGACGAGATCGAGCCGCAGGCGCTGGCTGTCGAGCACCTCGGCGACGCGCGCGCGGAACAGGCGCTGACCCCGCGCCAGCACGGCCACGTCGCCGGCGACAACGCCCGCCGTCGAAGCGGGAGCGGTCAGGCGCACCGTGCCGTCCGCGTCTGCCGAGGCCGTCGCATGCAGTTTGCGATGCAGCAGCTCCTCCCACGATTGCGGCGGCCGGGCCTGCCCGATCCGCGCGCGACCGGCCAGCACCTCCGCGTCGCCCTCGCGATAGACCAGCCCCGCGCGGATCAGCGCGTTGACGTCGTAGTAGAGAGCGCGCGTGTCGGCATCGCGTGCGATGGCGTACAGGCGGCCCTCGTGCACGGCTTCGTCCCAGGAGGGGGCGAAGAAGTTCTCGCGACGGATGGCGAGCGGATCGTCGGTGCCCTGCGCGTCGAGGAAGGGGCGCAGGTCCGCGAAGGCACCGCGGCTGGCCCACTCGACGATCGCGAAGCGGTCGAACAGGATCACGTCCGGGGGCACGCCGCCGGCCACCGACAGCAGAAACCGCGACGGGTCGCCCGTGGCGTCGCGTGCCGTGGCCGTGCCGACGACGACGCGATAGCCGGCATGGCGCGCCTCGAAGGCCTCGGCAACCAACCGCGACGCCTCCTGAAAGGGCCCGGGCGGCGTCCACAGGACGATTTCGGTGCGCGTATCGCCGGCCTGCGGCCCGCCCGGCCGCGGGTAGAGCAGCCAAGCCAGCACCAGCAGGCCCGCCAGCAGGAGGGCGAAACCGGTGGGAGTGCCTCGCAGGTCGGCAAGCGGGCGCACGGTGGGGACTCCTGCGCGGGAGAGTGCCGGCGGGTGGAGAAGGCTGTGGTGCAAACGCTTACGGACTCAAGGGTGAAGTCTCGAAGAAAGGCCGCAGTCACGGACCGGCCCGTTCATGTGCCGGGCAAATGAGGTTGTCGGGATGCCTCCCGTGTCCCATACTCGGTTCGACCGGGCGCGGACGACCGAGGGGCATGAGTCGATTCGCCTCGCCGAACGGCGCGTCAAATCGAATTGCCCACTCTTGCCAGCCTAGGCGAAACTGCAATTGCCGTGCCGGGGGATGAAGGCTATCCGCTTTCGAGGATGGGGGGATCCCATGGAAGTGATTCGTCGGAGCACCATTGGTGCCTTCCTGCTGTCTCTGTTCGTGCTGATGTCCGGGTTCGGGCCGGGCGGCGCAGGAAGCCAGCCGGGCGAGGTGGTCGTGCGCTTCACCGCGCCTCCAAGGGTCGCGCCTCCGGCGGACAAGACTGCCGGCGCCCTTTGGCAGTACGTCGCCGCCGACAAGCAATTCGGCGGCGGGCGATTGGCGGTGCTCGACTGGTTCGCCGAGCAGGGCCTCGTCGGCGTCGAGCCGCTTGTGCATGCGCCAGCCGGCAAGGCGGTCAAGTCGAAGACGCCCGACGAGCTGCGCACGACCTCGCCGATTCATCGACTGGTCTTCGCCCCGGACGCTGACGTCTCCGCGATCGTGGAGCAACTCGGCAGGACCGCCGGCGTGCTCTGGGCAGAACCGAACTGGCGCGGCACGTTGGCCTACACGCCGACCGATCCGTTGTGGTCGAATCAGGAAGCCAAGTACGACGTCGTCGGCTTGCGCGAGGCATGGGACATCCAGCAGGGCGCCGACGCGAGCGTGCGCGTGGCCGTGATCGACACCGGCATCGACGCGGGACATCCCGAGTTCGACGGCGTGATCGACCTGGCAGCGTCCTACAACTTCGCCGACGGCAACGCCACGGTGGCGGACGACAACGGCCACGGCACGCGTATCGCCGGGTTGATCGGTGCGCGCGCGAACAACGGCGAGGGCATCGCCGGCACGGCGTTCGGCGCCACGCTGCTGTCGCTCGACGTCGCGACCACCGATGGCGCGATCACCAGCGCCAACGTCGTCTCCGCGCTGCAATGGGCGATCGCGCACGATGCGCACGTGGCGCATCTTGGTTTCACCTTCGGACTCAAGTCCGTGGCGCTCGAGAATGCGTGTCGCGAGGCCTCCGATGCCGGCATTCTGCTGGTTGCCGCGGCGGGCAATCGCAACCAAGGTTCGAGCCCCGCCTATCCGGCGAGCTACGACAGCGTGCTGGGCGTCGGTGCGGTGCTCGACAACGGCACGACACGCGCGCCCTGGTCGAACTTCAACGGCAGCGACGAAACCCTCGTCGATCTGGTCGCGCCGGGCGAGATGGTCTTCTCGACGATCCCGGGTTCGCAGTACAACGGCACGTTCGGCTCGGGGACGAGCTTCGCCGCCCCGTTCGTCGCGGGCGCGGCGGCACTGCTGAAGTCGATGTATCCGGACCAGTCCGGCGCGGCCATCGGCGCACACCTGCGTGCGACGGCATCGCCCCTCGGCACGTGGGCCGGCAGCGGCCTCCTCGACGCGCACGCGGCACTCGCGACGCCGATGGTGCCGAACGTCATCCTCGTCTCCGTCACCGTCGACGACGATCCGGCCCACAGCGCTGCCAACGACGGCGATGGCATCTTCGATGTCGGCGAGAGCGTCCGCATCGTGGTGTCACTGCACTCGACCTGCGCGGCAGTTGCGGACGTGACGGCGACACTCTCGACCGCCTCGCCGCACATCACGACGCTGGGCAATGCGACCGCCGACTTCGCCCGAATCGACCATCTTGTCGCCTCATCGAACGCGGCCGAACCATTCGGCCTCGTGGTCGCCGACGGCGCAGCCCCCGCGGGCGACGTGCCCTTCCTGCTCGAACTCGCCGCGCCCGGAGGCTTCTCCGCGAGCATCCCGCTCAACGTGCGGCTGGACAATCTCTTCACGGCGCCGGTCGTCATCGACACCGATACGACGTGGACGAATGATCGCACATGGCTGATCCAGTCCGGGTGCACCGTCATGGAAGGCGCGACGTTGACCATCGAGCCGGGAACGACGGTGCGATTTGCGGAAACGCCCGAAAGGAACGGCCGACTGGAAGTGCGGGGCGGCATCGTCAGCCTCGGCACGATTGACCAGCCCATCCGGTTCACCTCCGTCGTGGACAAGCCGACCGGAGGATTCGGCGAGCAGGTTCGGCTGTCCACGGGTCAGTATCCCCACTCCGTGGCGTATGGCGATGTGAATGGCGATGGGCTTTCCGACATCGTCGTCGCGAACACGGGTTCCGACGACATTTCGGTCTTCCTGTGGTCCGACCAGGGCTACCTGCCGGAGCTGCGCCTGGCCGTCGGGTCCGAGCCGGCTTCGGTGGCGATCGGGGATGTGGAGGGCGATGGCGTGAACGAGATTCTCGTCGCGAATCGTGCCTCCGACACGGTCTCCGTCATCCGCTGGTCGGGTGCGGACTTCCTGCCTCCGCTCCACATTCCGGTTGGAGGTCACCCGCTCTCCATCGCCGTCGGCGACCTTGACAACAGCGGGCGCGACGCGATCGTTACGGCCAACTTCAGCACGAACGACATATCGGTTGTGCGATGGAACGGCTCATCCTTTGGCCCGGAGGTGTCGCATGCGGTGGGAACCCGTCCAGTCCGTGTGGGCATCGCGGACCTCGATGGCAATGGCTATAAGGACGTGGCTGTTGCCAATCTCGACTCGCGAGACATGTCCATTCTAAGAGGGTTTCCGACGGGGCTTCGCGCCCAGACGCGGATTTCCATTGCGGTTCCCAGTTGGGCCACCCCTCCTGCCATAATTGGTGTTGCCTTCGGCGACCCTTTGTCGAGAGGTACCATTGGCTTGTTGGCTCTTACAGGCGCCGTGAGCATGTTCGAGTGGGATGGGGTCTCCTTTGTCTATCGGTCGGCATTCGGTGCGAACGAGTCCCCAGAGGCCGTGGCGGTCGGCGATGCAACAAATGACGGCATCGACAATATCATTGTAGCCAACTTTGGCGGCTACGTTACAGTCCAGCATGGAAGTAGTTATGGGAGTCATGTGAAGCTGATCGCCGGAGCGGGAACGAGCGATGCCCTTGTCGGGGACCTGAACAAGGACGGCCGGAACGACGTTCTGGCAGCCAATCGATACTCACACGACATCTCGCTTTTTCCCTGGAGGGACGACCGATCCTGGGAAGCCCGGCACGCCGGCGTCTGGATTCGCTCCCAGGCGACTCAGGCACGATTCTCTTTCACGACCGTCGAGTTCGGCTCCGTCCGGGACGAGTCGACAGTCGGCGATTTCCGCGACTTTACCGTAGCCTGGGCCGCCTCGACCGACGAGGGGCTTTGGACTCCCAATGGAACTGTTCCCCTTCTCCGTTGCAGCGTCTTGGGGAATGGGAGGGGTGGCGGCATTTATGCGGGGAGCAAGGAACTGATCGAGTGCGTCGCCGAAGATACTCAAGGGTACGGTCTCTATGGAGGCATCCTGACGCGTTGTCGGGCGATCCGCAACACCGGGTGGGCGGGAATGATGGGCACTTCTGCGACCGGCTGCATCGCTCATGGCAATGCTCAGATGGGTATTCTTATTCGGAGCGGAGGCTCCGTGACCGCGACCGACTGCGTGGCCATAGACAACGGATCTCGGGGAATTTCGGGAGATAACGTTGTGCGATGCATCGCCCTGAGGAACAATATTGGCATCGTAGCGGTGAACACTTTCGACTCATTCGCGGCCTACAACTTGGATGGCGGGGTTGTGAGTTGGCGGATTGAGAGATGCACAGCGATCGGAAACGGTGGATCGGGACTCTCCGGCAGATTCATTGTGGATGGTGCTTCCGTCGGCAACAAGGTAGGAATCGGAAGTGATCGTGCCCTGTGGAACATGCAACGCTCGTACATCGCCGAGTCTTGGGGCCCCACCGCCATGGACTGGACTGACGACGGGGAAATAGCCAGTTCCGTCTTCCTGCGAAATGAAGGGATGGTGTGGGGAGCGAATAGCGGGGTGGCTTCCCTGACGCACACCTGGATCATCGGGAATGGTATCGGGACCCCCGCTGTCCGAACAGTGGCAAGCTCCAGAATTTCACTGAACGCCGGGCTTGGCATGTCCATCGGGAGCAGCATGACAGCCTCGCTCGTCGATCGCAACGGAGACGGCGGGATCGCCGCCAGCGGAAACGCGAGCGTGACCTCCTCCGCGATCATCGACAATCAGGGTGCTGGGGCTCGGGGGTTCAATCGGATCAGCGGATCCATCCTGCATGGCAACTCGACGTATGACTACGTGGCGAGTGCAGCAGGCGCCCAGTCAACCAGCGCCGACCTGAGGGGCAACCACTGGGGACCCGAGACCACCGCTTTCATGGACGCCCACCCCTTCGGGCCCGGCACCACGGGCAACGTGCCGGCCATCCGGGACATCCGCGACGACCCAAGCCTTGTCGAGGTGGACTACAGCGACCACCTCGCCACCCCGCCCATGACTCTTGCCAGCCTGGGGCCAAACAACTCCGCTCCCGCCTTCCTGCTTGAGGCGAACACGGATCGCGCCGAACCCTTGGGAGTGGGTGTTCACGAGTTGATCCTGACCTACTCCGAACCGATGCGGACGCACATCCCGCTGTCCGTGACTTGGGGAAAGGAGTCGCCGTACGATTCCAACGTCGTTCTCCCGAATCCGGGGTGGATGACAAACACGACGTGGCGTGGCGATATCGTCGTCGGTGCGCAAACCCCTGCCGGCGAGCATCGCATCCGCGTCTCCGGCCCGGTCGCCGTCGACAGCTTCGCCGTTCCGGACGACACGGCGCATCGTTTCTCCATCGACGTCTCCTCCCTGGCCTCCGTCAACACTGGCATCGTCGTGCCGGTCGGGGTCGACGGGGCCCAGATCACATGGACCGAGATCGGCCGGCCCGAAACGGCTCGTGGCTACAATCTGCTCGCCACCCCGCGCGAAGGAATCAGTGCCCAGGCGCTGCAGTCGGGTCAGTTCACCCTGACGCGAAAGGTCAACGGAGCGCCGCTCGACGATGCGGAGTTCCTCGACGCGGGTCTGGCCCAAGGACGCTACCACGTCTACGCGGTTCACCTCGTCGGCGCCGATTCGAACGCCCTGCCGTGGACCGGCCTGTTTTCCGGCCGGACCGGTCCGGCATCGGGAACCGTCGCCGTTGCCGTGTCGCCGGCATCCGCCTCGTGGCAGTTCTCGGATTCGTCGGGAGGCACCCACTCCGGCACTGGGGACCGGACCGTCACAAGTGTTCCGATTGGGGCGATCACCCTCACGTGGCAGCCGTTGGCCGACCATGGCACGCCAATGCCTAATCCGGAAACGAAGTTCCTCGAACTCGACGAGACTCTCTCCTTCACGGGTGTCTACACGCCCGATCCACTTGCACGGCTCGATGTAAGCCCATCCTCGCGCCAGATCGCTCACACCGCGGGCGCAACTTCGTTCGCCGTCTCGAACGGTGGTGCTGGCGTGATGCACTGGACCGCCGAAGTGACGGCGGGAGGAAGCTGGCTGTCAATCACGTCGGGTGAAAGCGGATCGGGTCCGGGCACGATCGCTTGTGCAGCAACGGCCAACAGCGGCAAGCTGGCGCGCACGGGCACCATCCGGGTGACTTCGGGCCAGGCGCCCAACAGCCCCGTGACGCTCAACGTAACGCAGTTGTCGTTCGACGACCGTTTCGAGTCCAATGACACCTGGCTGGAAGCCCAACTGGGCGAGGGCATCCGTGTCGGCGAGACGGTGGCGAACCTGCGGTCGTTCGACGAGGACTGGTATCGCATCGAGTTCGCCCCGGGCGAGTCGATTCGCGTGCGGGTGCTCTTCAACCATGCCGCCGGCAATCTGAACGCCGAGCTGTACGACATTCGCGAGTTCGACGAGAACGGCGTGCCGTTCCGCGTCGGCGAATCCTACTCGCCGAACCATCCGTGGGTCTGGAGCCCGACGGCGGGCGACGGGGCGACGGCGCCGCAGTGGAATGCCGTCCCCTGGGGACCCGCCCATGCCGACGACGAGTGGATCACCTACGTCAACACGACCGGCGCCAGCGAGCTGTACCTGCGCGTCTATGGCGAAGGCGGCGTCGAGAACAACAACTACGCCGTGGCGGTCGATTCGCTTGGAACGGACGACGCCTTCGAGCCCAACGACAGCATCGCGCAGGCCAAGCCGATCGCGCTCGACACGCGGCTCGAGGGGTTGATCGGCAAGAACAACGATTTCTTCCGCGTCGACGTCTCGGGCGTGGACGCCATCCGGGTGCGCGTGGCCTGCTACGCGTTGCTGGGCACGATGTACTTCGAGGTGCACGGCATGCGTCCCGAGGGCGAGGTCGGCCCGCTCGAGGAGGGCAAGATGTACGAGCCGAATCGCTACGAGGCGAGCCGGACGGTCTGCGTGCAGGGCCTCGACGAGGTGTTCGTGCGGGTCTACCCGTCGGTGCGGATGCCGAACGTCTACAACCTGGTGGTCGAAACGGTTTCCGAGTGCCCGTAGGAGGGGGGGCAGGCTCGCTTGCCACCCGGTTCGGGAGGGGCGGGCGCCCTGGCGGGCTGGCGGCGTCCGCATGCGGACCTGCGGCCCACCCCCCCCCCAAGCCCGGCACTGTCCCGGGCTTCGGCTTGACATGGCCCCCCGGTCGTCCCGCCAATGGTCGCCTTTCCGCAGGGGAGGAAAGCGATTCCCATGGCCCTGATCGTACAGAAGTTCGGCGGCGATGCCCTTGGCGACAAGGGCAAGGGGCGCGCGGTGGACAACGAGGACCTGCGCAGCTCGCCGCCGCTGAGCGCCGAGAAGTTCCGCCATGTGGCGCGCATCGCCAAGGCGGCGCGCGACCGCGGCGACCAATTGGTCATCACGGTGTCGGCCTTCGGCGACACGACGAACCGTCTGCTGCGGATGGCCGGGGCGCTGTGCGAGGAGCCGCCCGCGCGCGAGCTCGACATGCTGATGGCCACCGGCGAGCAGCAGGCGACGGCGCTGCTGGCGATGGCGTTGCACGCGGTCGGCTGTCCGGCGATGAGTTTCACCGGCCCGCAGGTCGGCATTCGCACGGACCAGTTCCACGGTTCGTCGCGCATTCGCAGCATCGATGGGGCGCGACTGCGGGCCGTGGTGGCCGACGGTCGGATCCCGATCGTGGCGGGCTTCCAGGGTTCGACGGACGACGACGAGATCACGACGCTGGGGCGCGGCGGCAGCGACATCACGGCCGTGGCGCTGGCGGCCGCCGTCGACGCCGACGTGTGCGAGTTCTACAAGGATGTGGACGGCATCTTCACGACCGATCCGCGCGTCTGCCCGGCCGCGCGCAAGATCGACCGGATCAGCTACGACGAGATGCTCGAGCTCGCCAGCCTCGGCGCCGGCGTGCTGCACTCGCGCTCGGTCGAGTTCGCCAAGAAATACAACGTGCCGCTGCACGTGCGCAGCTTCCTGCACGACGGCCCCGGCACCCTGGTCACCGCGGAGGACAAGGACATGGAACACGTGGTTGTCAGCGGCGTCGCGTTCAATCGCGACGAGGCGAAGATTTCCCTGATGAACGTGCCGGATCGGCCGGGCATCGCGGCCGAGCTGTTCTCGCAGTTGGGCGACCGGCACATCATGGTGGACGTCATCATCCAGAGCACGGCGCACGACAACACGAACGACATTTCGTTCACCGTGGCGAAGAAGGACTTCAAGCGGGCCGTCGAGGCCTGCAAGGAGATCGCCGCGGCCCTGGGCGCGGCCGGCGTGCAGACCGACGAACGCATCGCGAAGGTCTCCGCCGTCGGCGTCGGCATGCGCAGCCACACCGGCGTGGCCGGCAAGATGTTCAAGGCCCTGGCCGACGCCGGCATCAACATCCAGATGATCTCCACGTCGGAGATCAAGATTTCGGTCGTCATCGCCGATACCGATCTGGAGGGCGCCGTTCAGGCCGTCCATCATGCCTTCGAGGACCAGACCGAATTCCGCGAGATCGAAGAAACCACCGCCTGCTGACCCACAACCACGAGGACACACGACGATGAGCACCACGGCACCACAGACGGCAGCCACCGCGCGGCGCACCTGCCCGTGCGGCGACATCCGCCCGGGCCATGTCGGCACCAACGTCGTGCTCAAGGGATGGGTGCACCGCCGGCGCGACCTTGGCGGCATCCTGTTCGTGGACCTGCGCGACCGCGCCGGCATCGTGCAGTTGCGCTTCGACCCGGCCCGATTCGACGCGGCGACCGCCGAGGCCGCCCATGGCCTGCGCAACGAGTACTGCATCGCCGTGCGCGGCGCCGTCGCCCAACGCCCCGAGGGCACCGAGAACGCCAACCTGGCCAGCGGCACCGTCGAGGTGGTCGTCGACGAGCTTGTGGTGCTCTCGCGCAGCAAGCCCCTGCCCTTCCAGGTGGACGAGTACGACAACACGGGCGAGGACATCCGCCTGCGCCATCGCTTCCTGGACCTGCGCCGCGAGGAAATGCAGCGCAACATGCGCATCCGCCACCTGGCCACGCAGGCCACGCGGCGCTTCCTCGTCGACGAGGGCTTCTGGGAGTTCGAGACGCCGATCCTGACGAAGGCCACGCCCGAAGGCGCGCGCGACTTCCTGGTGCCGTCGCGTCTGGAACCCGGCAACTTCTACGCCCTGCCCCAGTCGCCCCAGCTCTTCAAGCAGCTCCTGATGATGTCGGGCTACGACCGCTACTTCCAGATCGCGCGCTGCTTCCGCGACGAGGACCTGCGCGCCAACCGCCAGCCCGAGTTCACCCAGATCGACCTCGAGATGTCCTTCGTGGACGTCGACGACGTCATCGACGTGTGCGAGCGCCTCGTCGCCCGGATCTGGAAGGAGTGCATCGGCGTCGACGTGCCCACCCCGATGCCGCGCATGACCTATCACGAGGCGATGCTGCGCTACGGCTCCGACAAGCCCGACTTGCGCTTCGGCATGGAGATCATCGACCTGACGGACAGCCTGCGCACGGGCTGCAACTTCCAGGTGTTCAACACGATCGTGAAGCAGAAGGGCGTCGTGCGCGCGCTGCGCTTCGAGAACGGCTCGACGCACCTGAGCAACACGGACCTGCGCCCCGAGAGCAAGTTCAGCAAGCAGGTGAACCGCGACACCGGCATCCGCGCCTACGCGTGGTTCAAGGTGGACGACGACGGCAAGCTCTCCTCGAACATCTCGAAGTTCTTCGAGGACGAGGCGCTGGCGCGCATTGCGTCGGCGACCGGGGCGAAGCCCGGCGACGTGATCTTCATGGTGGCCGGGACGGACGCCAAGGTGGTCGCGGAGCAGACGGGCCGCCTGCGCCTGCTGCTCGGGCACGAGTTCGGCCTGATCGACAAGGCGCTGTGGAAGTTCGTCTGGGTCATCGACTTCCCGGGCTTCGAGTGGAACGCGGACGAGAAGCGCTGGGATCCGCTGCACCATCCGTTCACGAGCTTTCTGGACGAGGACCTCGAGAAGCTGGGCACGGAGCACCAGGGGCGCATCCGGTCGAAGGCCTACGACCTGGCGGTCAGCGGCGAGGAACTCGGCGGCGGCTCGATCCGTATCCATCGCAGCGACGTGCAGGAGCGCGTCTTCACGGCGATCGGAATCACCCCTGAAGAGGCGACCGAGAAGTTCGGCTTCCTGCTCGAGGCGCTCCAGTACGGCTGCCCACCGCATGGCGGTCTGGCGTTCGGGCTCGATCGCATCGTCATGTTGCTGACCGGCGAGGACAGCATCCGCGCCGTGATCCCGTTCCCGAAGACGCAGACGGGCTCGTGCCCGCTGACGAACGCGCCCGGTCCGGTGAGCGAGGCGCAACTCAGGGAACTTGCCATCCGCACGGTCGCGAAGAAGGAAAAGGAAGAGGGCCCCGAAACCTGAGGCCGCGGCCTCCACGCTGCGAGTCTGGTCATGCCCCGATACCGCCTGCTGATCGTCGATGACGAAGCCCGCATCTGCCAGTTGCTGAGCCTGCTGGCGTCGCGGTGGGGCTACGAGGTGCGTACGGCGAGCAACGGCCACCAAGCGTTGGCCGCGCTCGACGAGTACCCGGCCGAGGTGGTGCTCACCGACCTGAAGATGCCGGGAATGGATGGCGACGAGTTGCTGCGCGAGGTCAAGTCGCGCCAGCCCGACAGCATCGTGATCATGATGACGGCGCACGCGACGGTGAAGAGCGCCGTCGAGTCGATGAAGGCCGGCGCCTACGACTACATCATGAAGCCGTTCGACAACGACGAGCTGCGGCTGATCATCGAGCGGGCGCTGCACCATCGCGACCTGGTGACCGAGAACCGGGCGCTGCGCGCCGAACTGGGCGTGCGCTTCCAGCCGGGCAACATCATCGGCGACAGCTCGGCAATGCAGCAGGTGCTGGAGTTGATCGACCGCGTCGGGCCGACGAAGGCGACGGTGCTGATCACGGGCGAGAGCGGCGTCGGCAAGGAATTGGTGGCGCGCGCGATTCACCAGCGCTCCACGCGGTCGGACCGACCGTTCGTGGCGCTCAACTGCGCGGCGCTGACCGAGACGCTGCTCGAGAGCGAGTTGTTCGGGCACGAGAAGGGCGCCTTCACCGGCGCGATGCGCACGCACCACGGCAAGTTCGAGGACGCCGACGGCGGCACGATCTTCCTGGACGAGATCGGCGAGACGGACAACACGTTCCAGACGAAGCTGCTGCGCGTGCTGCAGGAGAGCGTGATCGTGCGCGTGGGCGGCAACGACCCGATCCGCGTGGACGTGCGGGTGCTGGCCGCGTCGAACCGCGACCTCAAGCGCCTGGTGGCGGAGGGGCGCTTCCGCGAGGACCTCTTCTATCGCCTGCAAGTGGTGCCGCTGCACATCCCGCCGCTGCGCGAGCGGCGCGAGGACATCGAGGCGCTGGCGCGGCACTTCGTGACGAAGGCGTGCCAGGAGAACGGGCTGGGACGGCGCGAGCTGTCGCCCGACGCGGTGCGCGCGCTGCGCAACGCCGAGTGGCGCGGCAACGTGCGCGAGCTGGAGAACACGATCGAGCGCGCGGTGATCCTGACGCGCGGCGAGGTCATCGAGGTCGAGGATCTGTGGCTGCCGCCGGTGGATGCCGACGCCGCGCGCCGCGCTTCGGCGCGTGCCGGCGACGACTTGGCGGACCTGCCACTCAACGACTTCATCGAGGCGATGACGCAGCGTCATGTGCTGCGGGTGCTCGAGCGCACGGGCTGGAAGAAACAGGACGCCGCCGAAGCCCTTGGCATCGACCGCGCCACCCTCTATCGCATGATCAAGCGCTTCGGGCTCGACCGCGACCAACCCTGACGACGTTGCACAGGCATTCCGAAACGGGAAACATCGTCGTACTGCGATGTGCTTGCGGCAAATCGTTTTGACCTTGCATTCGCAAACCGCGCAGCGAAAGCCTGCCACACACTTCTACCGGAAGGAGCACCCTCCATGATTCGCACGCTTGTCAAATCGCTGGCCGCCACGGCGGCAGTCGCCGTTCTGGCCACCGGATGCTACCAGGCACCCGTCATGCCTCCCTCGGGCTGGGTCTACTCGAGCTTCACCGCCCCGCTGGACTACGATCAGGAAGCCTCGAAGTTGGGTTCGCGCTCGGGCCGTGCCTCCTCGATGTCGATCCTGGGTCTGGTGGCGCTGGGCGACTGCTCGATCAACACGGCGGCCCGCAACGCCGGCCTGTCGACGATTCACGGCGCCGACTACGAGTTCTTCAACGTGCTGGGCATCTACCAGAACTTCACCGTCATCGTTCATGGAGACTGATCCATGAGAACCCCCGCACTCTTCGCCCGTCGAAGAGGCGCCTTCGTCGGACGACTGGCATCGGCCACCGCGCTGTTGGCGGCGCTGGTGTTCGTGTCGGGCTGTGCGCGGTTTCCGGCCGGCGGCAATGCGAACAACTATCGCAGCCCCGTGATTCCTCCGCCCGGTTTCCTGTTCAGCCAGGTCGCCGCACCTCTGGATATCTACCACGAAGGCTCCCCCACCATCCGCACCGATGGCTCCGGCCTGAAGCGCGGAGAACTCAAGACCAGCTACCTGCGCGTGCCGTTCTTCTGGCTCGATTTCGCTTGGGACCACGCGGACGTCGCCCAAGCGGCGCGTCAGGGGCGCATCGAAACGGTGCACTACGCCGACTACGAACACTTCTCGGTGCTCGGCATTTATGCGGAGTACCGCCTGCGGGTCTACGGCGAGTAACCCGAACCCAGGAACCTGCCGCCAACCCGGGCCCCGCCTTCGCCGGCGGGGCCCGGTGCATTTTGGGAGGGCGGTTGTAGTTGCCAATCGGATGCGCCGTGTCCCATATTGTCTCCGACGCCACGTGCAAAGGAGCACGTCCGATGATCAAGCAGGTTGGAGCCTTCTTGGCGACCGTCGCCGCAGTTGCCGTCCTGACCACGGGATGCTACCAAGCACCCGTCATGCCGCCGGTGGGATGGGTCTATTCGGAGTTCACCGCCCCACTGGACTACGATCAGGAAACCTCGCTGGTGGGCGAGCGCGCCGGACGCGCCTCCTCCATGTCCATCCTGGGCCTCGTCGCTCTCGGCGACTGCTCGATCAACACGGCCGCACGCCAGGGCGGCATCACCACCCTCCATGGCGCCGACTACGAGTTCTTCAACGTGCTTGGCGTCTACCAGAAGTTCACCGTCGTCGTGCGGGGAGAGTGACCCATGAACTCCCTGGCGCCTCTCCGCCGGGCGCTTGTGCGCCTGGTGGCGGTGATGGCTGCGCTGTTGCCGACGACCGGCTGCATGGTCCTTCGACCGCGCGAGATCGTCTCGCCGCTGACCCCGCCGCCGAACATCATCGCTCCTGACTACGAGAGCCCCGTCATCCCGCCGCTCGGGTTCATCTTCACCAAGGTGGCCGCGCCGCTGGATTTCGAGTTCCCCAGCCCGGGCACCTCGACCCGGCAGGGCAGCGATCCGGGCCTCAAGCAGGGCGAGTCCAACACGCACTTCATCCGCATTCCGTTCGTGCGGTTCCGACCCTCCGTGGCGTGGGAACGCATCTCGGTCGCCGAGACGGCCCGCGCCGCGAACATCCAGACCCTCCACTACGCCGACTACGAAATCCTCATCGTGCTGGGCATCTACGCCGAGTACCGACTGCGCGTCTACGGCGAGTGACCCGACAACCCCTACGCGAATACAAAGGGAGCCCCGCCGGCTGCGGTGGGGCTCCCCCAGTCCATGCCTGTCGTGTGCGTCAGTCCTCGCTCGACCGCCTCCGGCCGAGCAGTCCGCCGACCGCGCCCTCGACCGAACGGGCGGCGTCACCCACCGCGCCGCCGACCGTGTCGCCGACCTTCTCAAGTTCGCGCCCGGCTCCACTCACCGCATCGCCGACGCTGCCGGGCAGTTCGCCCAAACGGCTCTGCAAGTCGCCCGGCAGCCCCTTGAGCGAGTCGCCGATGCCGGACAACAGGTCGTTGGGCAGGATGCCCGAGCCGGCACTGCCGATCGCGGCCAGAATCCGGCCGAGGAATTCCTGAAGCGCCTCGGCGGGCGTCACCTTGTCCTTCTGCCCGCCGATGTCGTTCATCTCGATGTCGGGCACGCCGACGCCGATCGTGCGGCCGCCCGACAGCGGCAACGCCACGCGCACCGTCGTTCCCTCGACGAGCACCTTCTCGATCTTCATCGCCTTCTCGGATTCCTTCTTCTCCTGCGAGGAGAACCGACCGGCGTTGGCCATCAGATCCTGCAGATTTGACGAGGAGACCTTGCGGTCCAGAATGATGTCCGACTCGGTGATGCGCACCAGACGCACCGTAGGCTCGTTGGTGCGGAACGAGGCGATGTCGGCCTCGACACGCACGAGTCCGAACTTCATCGCGTGCGAGGAGTCGTAGCCCGGCGGGTTGGCGATGGAGATGTCGGTGAACTCGATGGTGCCGGCGCGAACGTCCAGCGCCGCACCGCCGACCTTGCACTCCGTCTGGAGGACAAACGTCAGGGCCCGCTCCGTCGCGCGACGGGCGAGTTCATCCTTCTTCGAGAACAGCACAAATCCGACGATCGCGCCGACGAGCACGATCAGGATGCCCACGATCACCACGATGCTGAGGAACTTCTTCATGGCTGTGACGCTCCCTCGGGCAGAATGACCCCAGACCTACACCCGCCTCCCCCCAGCGTGGCAAGGAGAGCCGGGGACAGGGAGGTTCGACGCTCGTGCGTCGGGCGCACTCCTTGACAGCGGGGCACGGCTCGTGCTAGCCACCTTGTCGATCGGCTGGGGG
This sequence comes from Candidatus Sumerlaeia bacterium, assembly GCA_019634695.1. Classification (GTDB taxonomy): domain Bacteria; phylum Sumerlaeota; class Sumerlaeia; order SLMS01; family JAHLLQ01; genus JAHCAW01. Next base: position 81,006 of record JAHCAW010000008.1, on the reverse strand, counting down.
TGCTCCGTGTCCGCCGCGGAGCTGAGAGAGTCCCCTCGAACCTGATCCGGGTAATGCCGGCGAAGGGAAGCTGAACTTCCGGTTTCTCCGACGTTTTCCCGAACCCATCCCGTCCCCGAGGAGCCCGCGATGACACCGTCGCGTCGCGATGCCGCTTTGGCATCCCTGGAAGTCGATCCGTCCGTCCGCGAGGCCTTTCCCGCCTCCCGCAAAGTTCACGTCGTCGGCTCGCGCGCCGACATTCGCGTGCCGATGCGCGAGGTGTCGCTGACACCCACGCGCACCAGTGCCGGCACCGAGCCCAATCCGCCCATGTACCTGTACGACACGACGGGTCCGTACTCGGACCCGGCGGTCGAGATCGACCTCGCGCGCGGTCTGCCACCCCTGCGCGCCGCATGGATCGACGAACGCGCCGACACCGAGACGCTGACCGGACGCTCGTCGCGCTATGCCACCGAGCGCGCGGCCGACGTGGCGCTCGGCGAGTTGCGCTTTCCCGATCCGCGCCCCCCTCGGCGCGCAAAGCCCGGCCATCGCGTGACCCAGATGCACTACGCGCGCCGCGGCATCGTCACGCCCGAGATGGAGTTCATCGCCATCCGCGAGAGCCTGAACCGCGAGAAGCTGCGCGAGGCGGGCCTGCTCGGGAATCAGCATCGCGGCCAGGCCTTCGGCGCGCGCATCCCCGAGGAGATCACGCCCGAGTTCGTGCGCCGCGAGGTCGCCGCCGGCCGCGCGATCGTTCCCAGCAACGTGAACCACCCCGAGCTGGAGCCGATGGTCATCGGTCGCAGCTTCCTCGTGAAGGTGAACGCGAACATCGGCAACTCGGCGATCACGAGCTCCATCGCCGAGGAAGTCGAGAAGATGATCTGGGCGTCGCGCTGGGGCGCGGACACGATCATGGACCTTTCGACCGGGGCGAACATTCACGAGACGCGCGAGTGGATTCTGCGCAACTCGCCGGTGCCGGTCGGCACGGTGCCGATCTACCAGGCGCTCGAGAAGGTCGGCGGCAAGCCCGAGGAGCTGACGTGGGAGCTGTTCCGCGACACGCTCATCGAGCAGGCCGAGCAGGGCGTCGACTACTTCACGATCCACGCGGGCGTGCTGTTGCGCTACGTGCCGCTGACGGCGAATCGGACGACCGGCATCGTCAGTCGCGGTGGCTCGATCATGGCCAAGTGGTGCCTCGCCCACCACAAGGAGAACTTCCTCTACACGCACTGGGACGAAATCTGCGAGATCATGGCGGCCTACGACGTGGCCTTCTCGATCGGCGACGGCTTGCGTCCCGGCTCGATCGCCGACGCCAACGACGACGCGCAGTTCGCCGAGTTGCACACGCAGGGCGAGCTGACGCGCCGCGCCTGGGAGTTCGACGTCCAGGTGATGAACGAGGGGCCGGGTCACGTGCCGATGCACATGATCAAGGAGAACATGGAGAAGCAGCTCGAGTGGTGCGACGAGGCGCCCTTCTACACGCTCGGGCCGCTGACGACCGACATCGCGCCGGGATACGACCACATCACCTCGGCGATCGGCGCCGCGATGATCGGCTGGTTCGGCACGGCGATGCTCTGCTACGTCACGCCGAAGGAGCACCTTGGCCTGCCGGACAAGGACGACGTGAAGGAGGGCATGATCGCCTACAAGATCGCGGCGCACGCGGCGGATCTCGCCAAGGGCCACCCCGGCGCGCAGGCCTGGGACAACGCGCTGAGCAAGGCGCGCTTCGAGTTCCGCTGGGTGGACCAGTTCAGCCTGGCGCTCGATCCGTTCCGCGCGCGCGCGTTCCATGACGAGACGCTGCCGGCCGAGGGCGCCAAGGTCGCCCACTTCTGCTCGATGTGCGGCCCGAAGTTCTGCTCGATGCAGATCACGCAGGACGTCCGCGACTACGCCGCGCGCCAGGGCCTCGCACCCGACGCGGCCGTCGAGGAGGGCATGGCCGAGATGCGCGAGAAGTTCGCGCAAACCGGCGGACAACTCTATCGCCCCGACTAGGAGTCGCTGCGCAAACCATGACGACGGCCGCAGCCCATCTGCGCATCCGGATCAACGCCCTCCCCGTCGAGGTGGAGGCCGGCGCGACGCTGTTCGGCGTGCGCGCGGCGCACAAGCCCGACGCCGACGTCGCGATCCTCAACGGCTTTCCGCTGGCCGAGGATCGCGTGCTGGCGGACGGCGACGAGGTGGTGCTGATCCGCCGCGGCGAGCGCCCCAGCGCGGACGAGCTGCGCGCGCAGATGGTGTCGCGGCACGGGCCGGGCGTGCACGAAAAGGTCGAGCGCGCGTGCATCGGCATCGCCGGCTGCGGCGGGCTTGGCAGCGCGGTTGCCGTGGCGCTCGCACGCACCGGTGTCGGGCGCCTGGTGCTCGTGGACTTCGACGTCGTGGAGCCGAGCAACTTGAACCGCCAGCAGTTTTTCGTCGATCAACTCGGCGAGCCGAAGGTGCGGGCGCTGAAGGCGAACCTCGAGCGCATCAATCCGTACATCGCTGTCGAGGCGATCGATCGACGCCTGACGCTCGAGAACATCCCGGAGACCTTCGCCGCGTGCGACGTCGTCGCCGAGTGCTTCGACAACCCGGCGATGAAGCGCGACATCGTGCTGGCGATGCGGCGCGCGTTGCCCGACACGCCGCTCGTGACGGTCTCGGGCATCGCGGGCACGGGCCCGTCGAACGCGATTCGCACGCGGCGGGCCTTCCGCAACGTGTGGGTGGTGGGCGACGGCGAGTCGGCGGCGCAGCCCGGCCGCGGCCTGCTGGCCCCGCGCGTCGGCATTGCCGCCAGCCACCAAGCCAACAAGGTGCTGCGCCTGATTCTCGGCGAGCACGACACGGAGGACTGACGAATCATGAAGGTGCGCCTGAACGGAGTGGACGAAGTGCTCGACGGCGAGATGACGCTGGACGAGTTGGTCGCGCGGCTGGGCATCGAGCCGACGAACCTGGTGATCGAACTGAACGGCGCGGTGCTGTCGCGCGAGGAGTGGCCCGCGCACAGCGTGCACGAGGGTGATGCGATCGAGATGGTGCGCTTCGTCGGAGGCGGGTGACCGCAGACCAAGGGAGAGACGACAGATGAGCGGCAAGCCGTTGGAGAAGCTGGTGATCGCGGGCGTGGAGCTGCACTCGCGCCTGTTCGTGGGCACGGGCAAGTTTGCCTCGCCGCAGGCGATGGCGCAGGCCGTCGAGGCGTCGGGGACGGAACTGGTCACGGTGGCGCTGCGCCGCGTGGACGTGCGCGATCCGCACGACCGCACGCTGGCGGCGCTCGATCTGACGAAGTACCGCCTGCTGCCGAACACGAGCGGGGCGCGCAACGCCGACGAGGCGGTGCGCTTGGCGCGGTTGGCCCGCGCGGCGACGGGAACCGCATGGCTCAAGCTCGAGGTCACGCCCGATCCAAACTATCTGCTGCCCGATCCGATCGAGACGCTGCGCGCGGCCGAGACGCTCGTCGCGGAGGGCTTCGTGGTGTTGCCCTACATCAATGCCGATCCGGTGCTGGCCAAGCGCCTCGAGGATGTCGGGTGCGCGACGGTGATGCCGTTGGGTTCGCCGATCGGCTCGAATCGCGGGCTGCGCACGGCCGACCAGTTGCGCATCATCATCGAGCAGGCACGCGTGCCGGTGGTCGTGGATGCGGGCATCGGGATGCCGTCGCACGCGGCCGAGGCGATCGAGATGGGCGCCGACGCGGTGCTGGTGAACACGGCGCTGGCGGTGGCGTCGGACCCGGTGGCGATGGCGCGCGCGTTCCGCCTGGCCGTGCAGGCCGCCGAACTCGCGCGTCAGGCAGGGCCCGGACCTGTCTCCGACCGCGCCAGTGCGTCGAGCCCGCTGACCGGGTTCCTCCATGAATCGAAGGGAGCCTCCGCGTGACCACCTTCGCCGATACGATGGAGCAACTCGACCTTGCCGAGGTGGACGCGCGCATCGCCGCGGCCACGGAGCAGGACGTCGCCCGCGCGCTGGCCCGCGAGCGCCGCACCATCGAGGACCTCGCCGCGCTGCTCTCCCCCGCCGCCGCGCCGCACCTCGAGCAGATGGCCCGCCGCGCCGCCGCGCTCACCGAGCAGCGCTTCGGCCGCGTCATCCAGCTCTATGCCCCGCTCTATCTGTCCAACGAGTGCGTCAACAAGTGCACCTACTGCGGCTTCTCGCACGAGCTGCCGATCACCCGCCGCACGCTGTCCGTCGACGAGGTGCTGCGCGACGCGCGCATCCTGCACGACGAGGGCTTCCGCCATCTGCTGCTCGTCAGCGGCGAGGACCGGCGCCACGTCGGCATGGCGTACCTGATCGACGTGGTGCGCGCGCTGGGCACGTTGTTCGAGTCGATCGCGATCGAGATTCAACCGCTGCGCGAGGAGGAATATCGCCGCCTCGTCGAGGCGGGCGTCGATGGCATCGCGCTGTACCAGGAGCTCTACGACGCCGAACGCTACAACCTGTATCATGTCGCCGGGCCGAAGCGCCACTATCGCAACCGACTGCTGGCGATCGAGGCTGCCGCACGCGCCGGCATGCGGTCGCTCGGCATCGGGACGCTGCTCGGTCTCGGCCACTGGCGCCGCGAAGCATGGTGCCTCGGCCTGCACGCGCGCCACCTGATGCGCCACTTTTGGCAAAGCCGCCTTGCCGTCAGCTTCCCGCGCATCCGCGCCTGCGCGGGGGACTACACGCCGGACCTTCCGGTCACCGACCCCGAGTTCGTGCAGATGCTGTGCGCCATGCGCCTGTTCCTGCCCGATGCGGAGCTGGTGCTCTCCACGCGCGAGCCCGCGCATCTGCGCGACGGCCTGCTTGGCATCGGCGTCACCCGCATGAGCGCCGGCAGCCGCACCGATCCGGGCGGTTACACGGCGGCCGATCATGCCGGCGAGCAGTTCGAGATCGAGGACGGCCGCTCGCCCGCCGAGATCGCCCGCCTCATCGAGGCCCGAGGCTTCGAACCGGTCTGGAAGGACTTCGACCGCGCCTTCGTCGCCCCCGGCCCGCCGTAACCCGCGTCCGCCGCACGAGTCTCCCATTGCCCAACCCTCAACGGCGCCCGACCATGCGCCGTTTGTTTCACCTTGTCTTTCGTCGAGGAACACCCATGCGCGTCGTCCCGAGCCTTCTCGTCGCACTCTGCCTGTTGGCCATCACCGGATGTCGGACCGTGCCCAGGACCCAGCCGGCCACGGCCGACCCGAGGGCCGCCGACATTGAGGTGCTGCTGGATGCCTACAACCGCGAAGGCCTGTTCAACGGCATCGCGATGGTGGCGGACGACGGCCGTGTCATCTTCGAGAAGTCCTACGGATATGCCAACGAGGAGTGGGGCATGCGGCCCGACCGCCACACGAAGTTCCGCCTCGCCTCGATCACCAAGCAGTTCACCGCCCTGATGATCCTCCAGTTGGCCGAGGAAGGGAAGCTGTCCCTCGACGACACGATCACGAAGCACCTGCCGTGGTATCGCCAGGACACCGGCAGCCGCATCACAATCCATCAGTTGCTGACGCACACGTCGGGGATTCCGAACTACTCCGACTTCAGCGGCTTCTTCTCGACGGGGCCGAGTCGGATGCACTACGAGATGCGCGAGTTCGTGGAGAAGTACTGCTCGAACGATCTGGCCAGCGAGCCGGGCGAGAGCTATGCCTACTGCAACTCGGGCTACTACATCCTGGGCGCGATCCTCGAGGAGATCGAGGGCAAGCCGTGGGAGCAGGTCGTCGACGAGCGCATCGCCCAACGCGGCGGCATGCCGGACACCGGCGCCTACTCGCACACGCGCCTGATGCCGCGACGCGCGCAGGGCTATCGCCGCGACAGCGACGGCACCCTGCAACCGACCGGGCACCAGGACATGACGATCTGGCGCGCGGCGGGTTCGATGTACTCCACCGGCCAGGACATGCTGCAGTGGGACAGGGCTCTGCGCGAGAACCTGCTGCTGGGCGCCGAGTGGAAGGAGAAGATGTTCTCGCGCCAGCGCGGATCGTATGGCTACGGCGTGAACGTGATCCGCATCGAGAATCCAAGTGGCGAGACGATCCGCTACATGGGCCACTCCGGATCCTACGCCGGTTTCAACAACTACTTCTGCCACTTCCCGGACACCGGCGAGGCGGTCGTTCTGCTCAACAATGGCGGGCGCACAGAAATCAACGCCATCCGCGACGGAATCGCCAACATCCTGGTCGGCAATCCGTACGACCTGCCGGTGGCAACGCATCGGCTGACTTCCGAGGGCGACAATCCCCGACTCGCGGTCGCCAAGATTTCGAGTCAGGGCGTCATCAGCAGCGACGACGCAACCTTCCAGCCGGCGGACGCCGCCGCGGGGACCACGATCTACGCGACGAACTTCCTTCTTCACGACGGCGAGCAGGTCTACTTCGCGAACGCGTCCGGCGGCGCAGCCCGCATCCGTGACGGTCAGGTGCACTCAACCGCCCATTCACTTCACAATCGGGGCATGACCTACAGCGGGAGCGCGTGGCTCGAATCCGACCTCGACATCGAAGTGACGGGCACCGACGCGCCGCGCCTTGCCCTCTCCTGGACTTTCCACAACCGCGGCACCGAGGAGCGCGCCCTGCGCATGATGTGGTTCACGGATGTGGACCTGACGACGGCCGGCTCCTCGTCCTCGCACGACCGACTCGCCCTGCTGCCCAAGCCCGGTCGGCCCGGCGAAGAGGCGATGCTGGTGTTCAACCACAGCGAGACCGGCGAGATCGACCGCGGCTCCGGGCTGCTGTTCCACGTTCAAGGCGTGCCGCATCATTTCCTCGGCATCGCCGGCGACGCCGGGGCCTCGGGCTACTGGCGCAGCTCCGGCCCCTTCGAGTCCATCGGCCCGCGCGCGGCCGGCTACCAGATCCCCGAAGACTGGCGCGGCAAGGTCCAGCACGACGAGGATGGCGACGGAATGACCGACGGCCCGCGCGACGTGGGCGTCTCTGTGCAGGCAGACATCAGCCTGCCGGTCGGCGCCTCCCGCACGGTCCGCTTCCTGGTCGACTTCGGGCCGCGGGACTGACCCCGGGGCGGAATCGCCGGGCGCGGGGCGTTCCGCGCTTGACTTGGGGCCCGTGCTTGGGCCTCTTAACTAAAATCTTTGAGTAAACTCGTCCCGCCCGGCGGCGGGCTGCACCACGGAATACGCCCCCCATGGACAACGGCTCGCTCCTCGTCGGTCTGCTGATTCTGGTGATCTTCGTGCTGGGCGCGGGGCTGATGATCTCGCGCAAGCTGCCGGCGCTGCTGGCGCTGCCGCTGATGGGGCTGGCGATCGCGCTGGGCGCCTGGGCGATTCAGGCGGTCGGCTGGATGCCCGAAGCACCGGCGATGGACCTGCGGCGCGACATCCTGCGCGGCGTCCTGGCGCTGGGTTCGTTCCGCCTGGCCGAGGCGATGATCGCCGCGCTGTTCGGCGGCATGCTCTCCTTCATCATGCAGAAGAGCGGCGTGGCCGAGAACATGATCAAGCACGGCGCCGAATTGATCGGCGACAACCCGCTGATGGTGGCGTTCCTGTCGATGCTGCTGGTGGCGGCGATCTTCACGACGATCGGCGGGCTGGGGGCGATCATCATGGTGGCGATCGTGGTGATGCCGATGCTGGCCACGGTGGGTGTGCCGCCGCCGGTGGCGGGCGGGATTCTGCTGATCGGCCTGTCGATGGGCGGCGTGATGAACGCACAGGCCTGGGCCCTGTATATCAACGTGCTCGGCCTGCCGCAGAAGGAAGTGCGCACGTTCGCGATGGTGATGTTCCTGCTGATGGGCGTGACGGGGCTGGTGTTCATCGTGGTGGAGCTGATGCGGGCCCGCGCATTGCAGTCGATGCGTCAGGCGCTGACGCTGCTGGCCGTGGTGGGCGGAGCGGCGACGCTGGCCATCGGCGCGATCGTGGTCTCGCATCGCGGGGCGACGGCGCCGTTGCCGGTGTTCGAGCCGGTTTTCGCCGGCCAATGGCGTGCCGTGCAGGGATCCGGGTCGCTCGAGTTCGACGAGGGCCGGGCGGTCGTGCGCTACGGACTCGACGAGCGTGGCGAGCCCGTTGAGCTGCTCGACGCCGACGACATCGGCGCGTGGCTCGCACTGCCGGGCTTCGAGGCGTTGCGCGACCGCGAGCTGGCCGAATTCAAGGACTTCACCTTCTCGGCGCGGGCGAACTTCGCCGGCGCGCTGCGGCTGCGGTTCACACGCGCGGACGGCACCGGCGGCAACTTCGAGCGCACGCTCACGCCCGGCGCGGTGCTGAACTTCACGCTGACGCCCGCGGAGCTGGGCGTCGCGTCGCTCGCCGACCTGCGCGGCGCGGCGCTGGCCGCCGTGGCCGTGACGCCGCGCGCCGGGGCGGAGACCTTCGAGATCGCCTTCAGCCAGGCGCGTTATGCTTTCGTCCCGGTCGTCCCGGTCTGGCTCAAGGGCCTGCGCATCGGCTTCGGCCTCGTGCTGATCGGACTGCTTGGGTTGATCCTCTGGGACCTGCTGGCCCGCGTGCCCACATGGCGCAAACAGATCGTCTCGGTGAAGTGGTACGCCTACCTGATCCCGGTGCTGCCGCTGGGGCTGATTATCATCTACGATCTGGACGTGAACGCGGGGCTGGCGCTGGGGTTCGTGTACGCGGTGCTGGCGACGCTGCGCCCGGGATCGAAGAGCATGGCGGTGCAGAGCATGATCCAGGGCAGTGCGAGCGTGCTGCCGGCGGTGTTGCTGATGGTGGGAATCGGCATTCTGGTGTGCGCGGTGATCGGGCCTCCGGGATTCGGTGCCGGCTGGCCGGTGACGTCGTCGATGCGGCCTCTGCTGGAGGCGGCGCTGCCGAAGAACCCGCTGTCGTACGTGTGATCGTGTTCGGCGTGCACCGCTGGCGCTGTACCGCGGCCCGCTCAACGTCTGGGGGCTGGGCTTCGGCGTGGCGGCGCTGTTCCTGACGGCCGACGTCGTGCCGGCCGCGGCGATCATGGCGATGCTGCTCAGCGTCGGCCAGGTGCAGGGCATCTGCGATCCGACGAACACGCACAACGTCTGGATCGCGAACGAGCTGCGCGTGGACGTGCAGGCGCTGATGCTCAAGACGCTGCCATACATCTGGGTGCTGGCGGTGGCGGGACTCGCCCTCGGGGCGTTGATGTACTTCTGACAAGACCAGGCGGACCGACAGGAGACAGCGCAACCGATGGAAGCCCGGCCCAACACGTCCCAGCACACACGCCGTATCAAGATCGGCATCGACGTCGGTGGCACGTTCACGCACGCCGTTGCCGTGGACCTGGCGACGATGGATCTCGTCGGCAAGGCCGTCGTTCCAACAACGCACACGGCGCGCGAAGGCGTGGCCCGCGGCGTCGTCGAGTCCATGCAGCGCCTGCTCGAGCGCACCGGCATCGCCCCGGACGAGGTGATCCTGATCGCGCACTCGACCACGCAGGCGACGAACGCGCTGATCGAGGGCGACGTGGCGAAGGTCGGCATCGTCGGCATGTCGAGCGGTGCCGGTGCGATCCGCGCCCGGCGCGAGGTGCAACTCGGCAAGCTCGAGCTCTCCCCCGGCAAGTTCCTCAAGACCGCGCTGCGGTTCCTCGACACCGAGAAGGAGTTCGACGACGACCGGATTCGCGCGGCCGTGCGCGAGTTGGTCGAGGCCGAAAAGTGCCAAGTGATCGTGGCGTCGGAGTCGTTCGGCGTGGACGACCCGCGGCGCGAGGAGCGCGTGGCGGCGATCGCGATGGAGATGGGCGTGCCGGCCTGCGCGAGCAGCGCGCTGTCGCAGCTATACGGGCTGCGCGTGCGCACGCGCACGGCCGTCGTCAATGCCTCGATGCTGCCGAAGATGCTCGAGACGGCGAACATGACGGAGAAGGCCGTGCGCGAGAGCGGCATCGCGGCGCCGCTGATGGTGATGCGCAGCGACGGCGGCATCATGAACATCGAGGAGATGCGCAAGCGCCCGATCCTGACGATGCTGTCGGGTCCCGCGGCCGGCGTCGCCGCGGCCCTGATGTACGAGCGCATCACCGACGGCTGCATGGTCGAGGTGGGCGGCACGACGTCGGACATCTGCGTGATCCGCAACGGGCGGCCGATCGTGACGCACGGCGAGATCGGCGGCTTCCGGCTCTACGTCAAGACGCTGGACGTGCGGACGGTGGGCATTGCGGGCGGATCGGTGCCGCGCGTGCGCGGCGGCAAGGTGGTCGAGGTGGGCCCGCGCAGCGCGCACATCGCGGGTCTGGGATACGAGGCATTCACGAAGGACGTCGAGGCTGTGGAGCCGTTGACGATCCGGCCGATCGAGGGCGACCCGGACGACTATCTCGCGCTGCGGATCAATGGCGAGGAGAAGCCGTCGGCGACGCTGACGCCAACGGGCGCGGCGAACATCCTTGGGCTGGTGTCGGGCTACGCGCGCGGCGACGAGCGCAGCACGCGCGAGTGCTTCAACAGTGTGGCGAAGTGGCTGAGCATGCCGACCGAGGCGCTGGCCGAGCGCATCCAGGAGCTGTGCGCGCGCAAGATCGTGCCGGTGGTCAAGGCGATGCGCGAGGAGCACAAGCTGAAGAACCGCGCGATCGCGTTCGTGGGCGGAGGCGGCGGCGCCGAGGCGATCGTGCCCTACGCCGCGAAGAAGATGGGACTGGAGCATCGCATCGCGCGCAACAACGAGGTCATCTCCGCGATCGGCGTCGCGCTGGGCATCATCCAGGACACCGTCGAGCGCACGATCCTGAACCCGTCGGAGTCGGACCTGGTGGCGCTGCGCAAGGAGGCGTTCGAATCGGTGCAGCGCATGGGCGCCGACGCGGACTCCATCGAGGTGGTCGTCGAAGTGGATCGTCAGACCAAGCGCGTGTCGGCAACGGCGCGCGGGACACCGGAGCTGCGCACGCGGTCGCTTGGCGGCGAGCTGCCGTCCGACGAGGCCTTGCAGGCGCTGGCCGCGAAGACTGCCGGCATCGCAATGCCCGGACACATGAAGTGCCTGACACCCGGCCCGCAGTGGATGCAGGTCTATCTGGGCGAGAAGCCGCGCCGCATCCTGCTGGGGCTGCTGACGACACTCTGGACGCCGGCCATCGTCGTGGACCGCGAGGGCATCGTGCGCCTGCAAGTGCCCGACGCGCGCGTGGACATCGCGCCCGCGGGCCAGATCGAGGAGCTGCTCGGCAAGGTGATCTCCGAGTTCACCACTTACGGCGACGCCGGCGAGGTGCCGCCCGACGTCTACGTCGTCAAGCCCGGCCAGATCGTCGACCTGACCGGACTCGTCGAGCGCGCGCAGATGATCTCCGTCGCACGCGTCGAGGTGGCCCAACTGCCGCCGGACGACACCGTTGCCGTCATCAGTGCACGCCGCGAGTGAGCCGCGGCCTCACTTCGCCACGGGCACGCCCTGGATGTAGGTCTTCCAGCTTTCGATCTCGAACGCGTTGCCGCGACGTGCTGCCAGCGCCTCGGCGAGCCGCATCGCAATCTGGCGGTTCGTGATCAGCGGCACGTTGTAGTCCACCGCCGTGCGCCGGATGATGTAGTCGTTCGTCAGTTCCTCTTCCTGGAAGTTCTTCGGGATGTTGATGACCAGGTCGACCTTGTGCTCCTTGATGTAGTCGACGGTCTTGGGATGCTGATCCTCGAGGGGCCAGTGAAGGACGGAGGCGCGCACGCCGTTCTGCTCCAGAAAGGTGGCGGTGCCGGGCGTGGCGTAGAGCTTGATGCCGGCCGACTCGAACATGCGCGTCGCCTCGAGCATCTCGCTCTTCGATTCGACCGGACCCGTCGAGAGCAGAATCGACGAGATCGGCAGGCGGTAGCCCACCGAGATGAGAGCCTTGACGAAGGCCTCGTGGAAGTCCTTGCCGAAGCAGGCGACCTCGCCCGTCGAGGCCATCTCGACGCCCAACGTCGGGTCCGCACCTTCGAGGCGCGTGAAGGAGAACTGCGGCGCCTTGACGCCGACATGGTCGAGTTCGAAGAGCGAGAACTCGTCCTTCTCGACGTACTTGCCCATGATCACGCGCATCGCCACGTCGATGAAGTTGCGGTTCAGCACCTTGGAGACGAAGGGGAAGCTGCGCGAGGCGCGCAGATTGCACTCGATCACCTTGACCGAGTTGTTCTTGGCGATGAACTGGATGTTGAAGGGCCCGTTGATGTGCAGGCGACGGGCAATGCGGGCCGCGATGGAGCGAATCTGGCGGATGGTCTCGAGGTAGGTGCGCTGCGGCGGCAGCACGAGAGTGGCGTCGCCGCTGTGCACGCCGGCGTTCTCGACATGCTCGGAGATGGCGTAGGCGACGATCTCGCCCTTGCGGGCCACGGCGTCGTACTCGATCTCCTTGGCGTTCTCGAGGAACTTGCTGATGACGGTGGGGAATTCCTTCGAGACGCGGGCGGCCTTGCGCAGGTACTTCTCGAGTTCGCTCTGGGTGGAGGCGACGGCCATGGCCGCGCCGCTAAGCACGTAGGACGGGCGCACGAGCACGGGATAGCCGACCTTGCCGGCGAACGCGGTGGCCTCCTCGTTGGAGGTCAGCTCGGCCCACTCGGGTTGGTCGATCTTCAACTCGTCGAGCATCGCGGAGAACTTGCGACGGTTCTCGGCCATGTCGATGTTGTCGGGCGACGTGCCCAGCACGTTGATGCCGCAGTCGCGCAGGTGCACCGCCAGGTTGTTGGGCAACTGGCCTCCCACGGACACGACCACGCCCAGCGGGTTGATCTTGTCGCAGATCTCGCGCACGGACTCGAGCGAGATCTCGTCGAAGAACAGGTGGTGGAACTCGTCGTAGTCGGTGCTGACCGTCTCGGGGTTGAAGTTGAGCATGACGGTCGTGTAGCCGAGATTGCGCAGCGTCAGGCCGGCGTTGACGGCGCACCAGTCGAACTCGACCGAGCAGCCGATGCGATAGGCGCCGGAGCCCAGGATCAGGACGGAGTTGTACTCGATGAACTCGACGTCGTCCTCGTCGCCGTGGTAGGAGAGATAGAGGTAGTTGGTCTGGGCGGGATACTCGGCGCCCAGGGTGTCGATCTGGCGGACGCGCGGAACGATGCCGGCCTTCTTGCGGCGTTCGCGGATCATCGGCTCGGGGCGCTTGGCGATGCGGGCGATCTGGCTGTCGGCGAAGCCGGCGCGCTTGCACTCGAGCAACAGGTCGTCGGGGACGACGCCGGTGCCGACGGCCTGCACGGCGCGCTCGAGTTGCACGACGCGCTCGATCTTGCGCAGGAACCACTTGTCGATGTGCGACAACTGGTGGATCTCGTCGATGCTGATGCCCTGCTCGATGGCCTGGACGACGGCGAAGACGCGCTGCTCCGTCGGATGGCTCAGCTCGGCGCGCAGGTCCTCGAAGGTGAACTCGTCCTCGTCGTTGGCGACGAGACCACGCGCGCCGATGTCGAGCATGCGCAGCGCCTTCTGGATCGCCTCCTCGAACGAGCGGCCGATCGCCATCACCTCGCCGACCGACTTCATGCCCGAACCGATGCGGCGCGAGACGCCCTTGAACTTCTTCAGGTCCCACCGCGGCACCTTCACCACGATGTAGTCGAGCGCCGGCTCGAAGAAGGCCTTCGTGACCTTCGTGATCGAGTTGGGCAGCTCGTGCAGCGCGTAGCCCAGCGCAAGCTTCGTGGCGACGAACGCGAGCGGATAGCCCGTCGCCTTCGACGCCAGCGCCGAGCTGCGCGACAGCCGCGCGTTGACCTCGATCACGCGGTACTCCCGCGAGTGCGGATCCAGCGCGTACTGGATGTTGCACTCGCCCACGATGCCCAGATGGCGGATCGTGCGGATCGCGATCTCGCGCAGCATGTGGTACTCGTCGTTTGTCAGCGTCTGGCTCGGCGCCACGACGATCGACTCGCCCGTGTGGATGCCCAACGGGTCGAAGTTCTCCATGTTGCAGACGGTGATGCAGTTGTCGCAGGCGTCGCGGACGACCTCGTACTCGATCTCCTTCCAGCCCGTCAGATACTCCTCGATGAGCACCTGGTTCGTGTAGGTGAGGGCCTTGGAGACGCGCTCGCGCAACTGGTCGGGTCCGGCGCAGATGCCGGAGCCGAGTCCGCCGAGCGCGTAGGCGATGCGCAGCATGACCGGGTACTGGAGTTCCTCGGCGATCGCGAGGGCTTCGGCCATGGTGGTGGCAGCGCGGCTGCGCGGGACGAGCACGCCGATCTCGTCGAGCCGGCGCGCGAACAGGTCGCGGTCCTCGGTGTCCTCGATCACTTTGGTCTGCGTGCCGAGCACCTTGACGCCGTAGCGCTCGAGCACGCCGGCCTTGTCGAGCTTCAGGCCGCAGTTCAGCGCCGTCTGGCCGCCGACGCCGAGCAGGATGCCGTCGGGGCGTTCCTTGCGGATCACCTGCTCGACGAATTCGGGCGTGACGGGCAGGAAGTACACCTCGTCGGCCAGATAGTCGGAGGTCTGGATCGTGGCGATGTTGGGATTGATGACGATCGTGCGGATGCCCTCCTCGCGCAGGGCCTTGATAGCCTGACTGCCCGAGTAGTCGAACTCGCCGGCCTCGCCGATCTTCAGGGCCGACGAGCCCAGGATCAGGACGGTCTTGTACTTGGGGCGTTCTGTGGGAAGGGGCACGGGGGTCATCCTTGTGAGGGTATTGAGGGTGATGATGGGTCGGAGGGCAACCTTGACAGGGTGGCGGCTCCGGTGCAGAATCCGGACTGACTACGTGATGGGAGCGCACAGCCTTGGAACCGCAATCGGCACCCCCATTCGAGGTTCGCGACGCCGAACCCGTGCTCTTGGTGCTGACTCACGAGGAGGCGGCGGAGCAGGATCGGGAATATTGGCGCCATGCCTCCTACGAGCGCCGCCTTCAGGAGGTCGAGATCATCCGGAGGGTGCTCTACGGTGATGCAGTTGACCAAGGACTTCGTGGACCTCTTGAGGTTATTGAATGCCCATGGGGCTAGGTACATGGTGATCGGGGGCTACGCGGTCGGGTTGCACGGTTATCCGCGAGGCACGAAGGACCTCGACATCTGGATCGCCAACGACCGTGGGAACGCCGAGCGCGTGGCCGCCGCCCTCGGGCAGTTTGCTTTTCCCACGACCGGAGTCGACCCAGAGCTGTTCCTGACACCGAAGGCGATGGTGCGGATGTTTCCGCCCCCCAACACCATCGAGGTCCTCACCCATATCTCCGGCGTGGAGTTCGAGGACTGCCATCCGAGGCGTGTGGTTGTCCAACACGAAGACGTCGAGATTCCATTCATCAGCAAGCAGGACCTGATGGTCAACAAGCGGGCCAGCGGCCGGCTCCAGGACCTGCTCGATCTGGAGAAGCTCCCCTGAGCCGCGCGTGGCAGGCACCCGCACTCCTGGATGCCCGAACTCCGACGGGCCCGGAACCACTGGGTGAAGCGGGTGCTTGATGGGAGGAGTCACGGACATTATCCTTGCAGGTGCTTGACAGGTTCCGGGTTCTCGGGCGATCCTCGTTGCGTTGCTCCTGCACTTGCCGCCGGTTGGTGATTCCATGTCCGTAGAGCAGTATCTGCGCTCGCCCGATCGGTGGGTTCTCGAGGTTAATACACCCGAGGAAGCCGAAGCTTCCGACCGGGAGTACTGGAGAAGCCGCACGCCCTGCGAGCGGCTCGCGGCGTTGGAGGCGACCCGACTGCTCTCCTTCGGGTATCGGCCCGGAGAGTTGTATCTGCCGAGCGCCTTCGAAGTCGTCGATATGCCTTGGGCCAAGGGATCCGCCGCTCATTGAAGAGGCGGATTCCTGTGATGAACGCCCCAAGGACCTCGCTCGCCTCGGCGATCACGCGTTCACCATCCGCACGAAGTCGTCGAACAGGAACATCGTGTCCACCGGGCCGGGGGCGGCCTCGGGGTGGAACTGCACGCTCATGAATGGCTTGGTCTTGTGGCGGATGCCCTCGCTCGAGCCGTCGTTGATGTTCGAGAACCAGGACTCCCAGTCCTCCGGCAGCGTCGCGATGTCCACCGCGTAGCCGTGGTTCTGCGACGTCACGAAGCACCGCCCCGTGCCCGCCTCGATCACCGGCTGGTTTTGGCTGCGATGGCCGTACTTCATCTTGTAGGTTTCCGCGCCCGCCGCCAGCGCCAGCATCTGGTGCCCGAGGCAGATGCCCAGCAGCGGCTTCTCGCGGCGCAGCACATGTCGAATCTGGTGGATCTGCCTGT
The DNA here is from genome assembly GCA_019634695.1 of Candidatus Sumerlaeia bacterium. GTDB lineage: Bacteria > Sumerlaeota > Sumerlaeia > SLMS01 > JAHLLQ01 > JAHCAW01. Next base: position 64,799 of record JAHCAW010000008.1, on the reverse strand, counting down.
GGCACATCTTGGGATCGCCCGGGCCACTGGAGACGACGACGCCGTCGAACTCCACGTCCTGCAAATCGTAGTCGTGCGGCACGCGGCGCACGCGCACGCCGCGCTCCAGCAGGTTGCCGACGATGCTCTCCTTGCAGCCGCAATCGAGCACGATCACCAGCCGCTCGCCGTCGCCGTAGTCGACCGGCCGGTCGATGCTGACCTTCTCGATCAGCCGGTGCGCGTTCGGATTCCAGAACTCCACGTCGCGCCCCTCGAGGACGATCTTCCCGAGCATCGAGCCCTTGACGCGCAGGTGCTTCGTCAGAGCGCGCGTATCGATCCCCATCAGCGCGGGCACCTTCGAGTCCTGCAGCCAGCGCGCCAGGCTGCGCGCCGCCTCCCAGTGGCTGAAGTGGACCGAGTAGTCGCACACCACCAGGCCCGTGGCCTGGATGCGGTGGCTCTCGAAGAAGCGGCTCAGGCCGCGGTCGTCGGCATCCCCCGGCACGCCGTAGTTGCCGACCAGCGGGAAGGTCAGGGTCAGGATCTGACCGTAGAAGGAGGGGTCGGTCAGCGCCTCGGGGTAGCCGACCATGCCGGTGCTGAAGACGACCTCGCCGGCGACCGGGCCGTCGTAGCCGAAGGAGTGGCCGGCGAACTCGCGACCGTCCTCAAGGACCAGCCGTGCGGGAGGAAACTCGGGGGTGTAGGCAGAGGGGCCCTGCTGCGCCATGGAAGCAGCCGTCCGGATCAAGGATGTCGGGCGGGGGCCCCGGGCGGGGTGATCCGCGCCGGGCGCAGACCCTGCCCACCGCCCCCCGCCCATGACAAGCCCGATTGCGACCGCCTCGGAGAAAACCTTTGAGCCCTCCGAGGGACTCTCCGGGCCGGCAGCCCCCGCCCCCTACCGGACCAGCAGATACATGAAGAACGGCGTGGATACTCGGACGTGGGACTCGTCCTTGGTCACGAAGCCGTCGCTGTTTGTCACCCGGATGTGGTACTCGTAGCGGATTCGGACTTGATACAGCAGGTAGGTTTCGTCCGGGTCCATTGTGAGTTCGAGGTTGCCGGTCTGCTGCCAGGGCGAGTCCCACAGCCATTCCGTGTTGAACTCGTCGGGGGTGGAGCCAGTCACGCGGATCTTGCGCAGTTGGTACTCCAGCGGCCGGGCGGTGTTGATGTTGGCGGTGACGTCGAGTGTGCCGATGCCGAATTCGTCGGGGATTGTGGTCTGCAGGGTGAGGGTATGCGGGACGGCGTTGAACGTAAGGGAGACGGGCCTGACGGGATCGGTCCAGAATTGCAGCGAGACGCCCGGGGTGGCGATTCCGGGCGGGTTGAGGTGCTCCGTCAGGTTGGCGACATCCTTGGCGGAGTATTCGGCGTGGCAGGTCCAGGCGGGCCAGCCGAGGTCGGTGTTGGCCTCGTGGAGGGTGATGCCCTCGAACCTGTAGGCGGGGACCGCGCGGGCCGTATAGTCGCGGAAGACGCCGAAGGCGACGCGGGTGTCGTAGAGGCGATCGGGTTCGACGCGCGAGAAGGTGGAGACGACGGGGATCAGCCAGCGGTCGGGTTTGATGTGGGCGCTCGCGTCGGGCAGGATCAGGCGGTCGGTGCCCGTGGCGGAATCGAGGGTGGCGTGGCCCAGCAGTTCGAACTGGCGGTTGGAAGGCGTGTAGGCGACGACCGTCAGGAGGTTGCGGCCCTGCGGGTCGGCCTGGAGCTGGAAGCCGAGCTTGTCGAGTGGGGCGGCGTTGAGCAGCGGAGGCTCGAAGGAGAGGATGCCGAGCGAGGCGCCCAGAAAGCGTTGCTTTTCGGTTGGGAAGCGCAGGCCGCGCTGTGGCGGATCCTTGAGGACGAACGTGCGGCGCGGCTTGGCGACGTAGAGTCGCAGGGCGTTGATCTGGTTCCGGTCGCTGAACAGGTTCTGCATCACCAGTTCGGGGAAGAAGGAGCTGAACACGGTGGAGTGGGGATAGTCGGCGTCGGAGCGCTGGATGGCATCCAGAGCCGAGGCGTGCTGGAGGATCTTCTCGTAGGTGGTGCGGAGGACGCGCGGATCGTCGCCGTTGCGGCGCACGAAGTGGTACGCGAAGTTGGCCATGGCGTAACCGTAGGCGCTCTCCGCCAGCCCCTCGGTGTCCGCGGCCTGCTGGACCTGGTGGGCGTAGCCTTCGAACGTGAGCAGGAAGTTGTTGGCGACGGGATCGGGGATGTAGTTGTCCGGGTCGTCGGCGAAGTGGCGTTCCATGGCGGTGGCAGTGGCTTCGTTCCACCACAGGTGAGGGGGTCTTCCGCGACGAGAGATGAAGTTGCGGGGATCGTAGAAGAACTGGACGACGTGGAAGAGCTCGTGGGCGACGGTGCGGCGCACGTAGTCGTCGTCGCGGTTGAGGAGCAGGTAGGGGCTGAGCTGGATGCCCATGCTGTTGGTGCCCCAGCCGGGGAAGGTATAGGCTTCCTTGGGCGTGCCGTCGTCGCCGGTGCCCAGGTCGACGATGCTCACTTCCAATGGATGCATGCTCCAGTCGCGGGCACTGACGTTGAAGCCGAACTCGGTCTTGTACTTGGCGAGGGCATCTTCGAGGTGCTGGGCGAGCGCGGGGAGCTTGTCGCGCACCGCGGCCGGCCCAGTGATCCGGAAGTTGCCACCCGCGTACTGAAACTGCGTCTCGCCGAGCAGGTACACCTGAATGCCGAAACTATAGTCGCCCTTGTCGGCGAGGCTCTTGCGGGCGACGGGCACGTCGGGCGGGAGGACGGAGAGCGCATGCCAGTCGCCGCCGGCCGCGGTGAGGCGCTTCTTGTGATAGGCCCAACGCTCCCCGCCATCGGAGGTCACGTAGGAGTAGGTGCCGAGGAGAGCGTAGGGATCGCTCTGGAGTCGCGCGTCGCGCAGGCGCACGTCGATCGCCTGCGTCATGTCGGACGGCAAGCCCTCGACGCGCCAGCACCCCGCAAACGCCGCGGGGCCATAGTCGTTCATCGTCGGCGAGAACCGCACGGACAGCGGCGTGGGCTCGGGGAACGCGCCGGGCGGAACAAGAACGCGGATGTTGTGCTCGGAGGCGTCCAGCGTACCTCCCTCGGGTCCGATGGTTGCCGATGCAATTTCGACGAACGTGGAGGCGCGGCCCTGGATCGCGGCGGCGATGGCGGCCTGATCCAGTACGGTCACGCGGGCATCGGCGTCGAAGTCCGCCTGCTCCAGTCGGACGGGAATCTGCTCGCGGATCATACGGGCCACGACGATGAGATCGGCGGCGTCCACCACGCCGTCGCCATTCGCATCGCCGGTGACCAACCCCGCGCTGCCCAGAACGAACGTCTGGGTGGGTGCCCATTCGGACTCGGCGAGTCCGGCGTCCACGGTGCGGACGCTCCAGTAGTAGCGGCCCCACGGAAGACCGCGGATCACGCGCCCCCGCCGGTTGTCGGCCAATCGCGTGTGCGGAGTCGCGCCTGCCGCGGGCGAACGGAAACTCTCGTTGAGCACGTCGGCCGAGCCCTCGCGTGTGCCGACGCGAAGGAGGTACTCGAGGCCAAGAGGCGATGGAGCCTCGGCATCGTGCGCGTGGTCCCATTCCAGTTGGACCACTCCGGTCGCGGCATTGTAATCGACGCGCAGTCCGCCCGGTGCCGAGGGCGGAGTGTTGGGCCGGCCCAGATAGCCCTGCGAGCTGGTGCGTCCGCGGAAGGCGACCGTCGTCGCCTTCATCGGCGGAGTGCCGTCGAAGGGAATGGTGCCGGAGAGATGGAGATCGAGCGCGCCGTCGCGGTCGAAGTCCACCCAGGTGATGCTGCCATCCGCGAGGTCGGGCAGGTCCGGGCCGACATCTTCGAAGGTGCCGCCCGGGAGCTGGCGATACAGACGCGTCGCCTTCTCCTCGATCCAGTCGGTCGTGTTTCCGGCGACAATCAGGTCCAGCAGGCCGTCGTTGTCGAAGTCGCCCCACGCCAACGAGCCGGAGTGGGTGCCGACCAACGGCGCGCCGATGTCGGTGAAGCCAAAGGCTCCGTCGTTGCGGAAGATCACGGTGCGGACACGTTCGGCGAGGGTGTCGCCATTGACGTCATAGTAGGAGGCGGCCAGGTCGAGCCGGCCGTCGTTGTTGTAGTCGGCCCACGCGTGCGTGTCGAACCGGCCCTCGTACAGGACGGCGGCCTCCTCGAAGAAGAATCCCGCCTGATTGCGTAGCATCGTGCCGCCGACGGCGAGGTCGAGCCAGCCATCGTTGTTCATGTCGGCCCACGACAGGGCAACCTCCGCGCGCATGGGCAGGGCGTACGCCGTGGGGACAAAGCCCCATGCGGCGTCGTTGCGATAGAGTTCGGTTCTTCGCTGGGACACGGCATCGAATCCGCCGATGATCAAATCGGGGCGCCCGTCGTTGTTGTAGTCCCCCCACGCGAGCGCGCCTTGGGTCATCGGCTGAATGCCGAAGTCTTCGGCGACGAATCGGCTGGTGCCGACGCTTGTGAAGACCGTTGCCGTCGACGCGGCGGCGATGCGCGACAGGTCCGGCAGGCCGTCGAGATTCCAGTCCGTCCAGGCCAGGCGGGCGCGCGTCAGGCCGGGCAGGGTGATCGTGCTGTTCAACAGGCGTGGCGCGCCGGCATTGTGGGCGGCGTAGAGGCGGGTCAGGTCACTGGCTGTCAGGAAGGACCCCGTGGCGGCCATGTCGAGGTCGCCGTCTCGGTCCCAGTCGCACCACGCGGTGTTCACCGCGTGGGTGGCGAGTTCGTCGTGCGCTTCGCCGAGTTCGAGCGGCTCGAAGGGGCCAGCGTGCACACGGGTCTGGAATCCGGCAAGGATGGGGACGGGACCGTCCGTCATCGGAGCAGCGATCACCGTACCGTCCGGATGCTCGACATGGAAGCTGAGCACGATGCCCGTCTGGGCGCCCTGCGGTACGATATTCAGAAGCGACGAATCGTCGAAGAGTTGCAGCGTATACGCACGGCCCGCGCCGACATGTCCGGTCATGTCGACGATCAGCGTTCCCGCGAAGGAGAACTCGCCACTTCCGCCCAGACGAATGCCGTGACCGGTGGAGAGCGGATTGGTGGGCGAGCCGGGGTAGGCGCCGTAGCCGACCCGGTTGCGTCGGTCGAAGCCAACCTCGAGCACGGCGGTGTGCGTCGGCTGGTAGCCGATCCTGTCTGTCATGATGTAGATGGGACCGCCGTTCGGCCGTCGGTTCCGGAGGAAGTCTTCCGAGAACCAAATGAATCCGCCCGTGCCGGCGTCGGGATCGTGGACACCCCAATTCTGGCCCCAACTGTTGACGGCCAGAAAGGCGCCGCTGGCGGGCTGGCCGTCCACCGTGTAGGTCTTCGTGTCGTCGTAGCCGATGACCGCCAAGGCGTGCCAGTTGTAGAACACTCCGCCCGCCTCGACCATGACGTCGCCGGAGACACCAGTGCCGTCGGGGTACTTGTCGAAGGAATCGCGGTAGACCGGCGCAGCGAAGACGCCGATGTCGCCGGAGGCCAGATGCTCCTTGAGCAAGGTGACGCCCGCGTCGGTGTCGATGTCGATGGCGGCCCAGGAGGCGGCGCGCTGGGGCAGGGCCGCGCGCCAGGCAGCCGGGGGCGGCAGCGATTGAAAGTCCCAGAGCTCGGGCAGTACGCTGAGCGGCGGGATGCCGGCGTTGCAGATGATGTCGAGCACATGGGAAATGCTGGCGCCGTCGTTCTCGCCGCGGTTGGCGAGCGGGAACGTGAAGCCCGTGCTCATCACGCGCTCGGGGTGCGTCGACGGATCGGGACGGACCCAGCCGTGCTCGCGTGCCTCCTGATAGGTCTTGTAGTAGTAGCTCGGGGCGAACGCGCCGCAGTTGGCGAGTTGCTGGGCGGTGACGACAGGCAGGTGGGTGATGTTCTTGGCCTTGGGCGGGAGCACCTTGTCGGGCCAGCGCCGCGTGGTCACGCGCGGCGCCGCCTTGTCCGCCGCCGGGTCCAGCAGCAGCCCGGTCGGGTACGGCGGCCCCGCCGCCGTCGATTCCGCCCCCAGAAGAACCGTCCCCAATACAAAGATGCCAACCCGCAACCCGACCGCCGACGCGACCATGGCACGGACTCCCTCTCCCTCGATGGTACAGCGGTTTCATTCTGGCCGATACACGGGGGCGGCGACAAGGCCGATATCTATCACCCGTGACGGGGGATTGCCTGCGAGCCCTACAGGAGAACCCCCCTCGTTTCTGTATGTCGTAACAGGAATCCGGCTTGGCAACCGGCAGGGCTCGGGGCACGGTGCCGTCAGCAGCTCGGGGGGCGAGGCACGATCCGGCGAGACGGGTGCCCGTGCGGGGTGGTGTGCGATGATGAACTCGAAACACGGGGAGTCCAGGCAACCGATTGCCCCTGGCGCTGAACCAGCCGATTCCGGACTTGTCGGGTTGGCGACGGGGCAGTTGCAGTACCTGTCCCTGGCCTGCATGTGCTGCGACACGCAGGGCCGGCTGACAGAGTGGAACCCGGCCGCCGAGCAGCTCTTCGGCCATGCCCGCGCCGACGTTCTGGGCGTCGAGATGGTCCAGCTCATCGTCCCGGAGGCCGAGCACAGGTCGGTTCGGGCTGTGCTCGCCGGCGTCGTCGCGGGTGACGGGGGATTCCAGAGCTCGAACCGCAATTGCACAAAGGACGGGCGGACGATCGTGTGCCAGTGGTGGAACACGCCGCTGCACGACGCCGCCGGCCGGGTGAGCGGCGTCCTGTCGATGGCAACCGACATCACCGAGCGCGAGACAACGACGGCGAACCTGCGCGAGTCCAACGCGCGCCTGACGGCACTGAATCGCATCATCCAGGCCGTGGCCACCAGTCAGGACCCGCGCAATCTGGCCCGGTCCTTTGCCCACACGCTGCGCGAGATACTTCCCGTCGATGCCTTCGCGCTGGATATCTACGACGCCCACACCGGGATGATCCGGGCGCTCGGCAACCACGACACGATCGACGGCGTGTTCCAGGAATGCGACCAGCCCCGCTTCGAACGCGGGTTCCTGAAGGAGAATCGGAAGTACCGCCGGATCATCGAGCAGGGCGAACCCACGCTCGTCCTGCGGACCGAAGCAGAGCTCGTCGGACAGCCGGAACCCCGTGTCGGCTTTGGCGACGCCACGCGCCTGTCGGCGTCACTGATCTACGTGCCGCTGGCCGTGCACGAGCGCATCATCGGCATCCTGTCGGTGCAGAGCTACACGATCAATGCCTATACGGAAGAGGACCTGGCGTTCGTGGCGCAGGTGGGCCAGTGGATCGGCCCGTCGGTCGAGTCGGTGCTGCTGCACGACCAGCTCGAGCAGCACGCGCAGGAGCTGATCCAGAGCGAGTCGCGCCTGCGAGCGATGTTCGACTCCACGCACGACACGGTGGCACTGATCGACCGCGACGGGAACGTGCTGGACATCAACACGGCCTTCGAGGGGCGGTTCGGCAAGGCGCGCGAGGAGGTACTCGGGCAACCCATCTGGCGGGTGCTGCCGCGCGGTCTGGTGGATGCTTGGCGCCACAAGCTGGCCCGCGCGCTGGCCGAGGAGCATCCGATCCACCACGAGGAGCTGCACGGCGGCGTGTGGCACGAGTTGTCCGTCTATCCGGTGATAGGTCCCGACGGGGCGCCCAACGGCGCGGTGCTCTTCGCCTCCGACATCACGGAACGCAAGCACGCCGAACAGCACCTGATCGAGACGAATCGCACGCTGGAGGTGATGCTGGCGGTAGGTCGCGCGGCCACCACGAGCCGCGACCCTGCCTCGCTCTCCGAGGCCGTGGCCCTGGCGCTCCGGAACTTCTTCAGCGTCGATGCCTCCTTCATCGACGCCTACAGCTCCGAGACGGACTCGATCCACACGCTGGGCTACTTCGACACGATCGACGGCCAGTTCCGCCGCGTGCCCTCGCATCCCCATCCCCGCGAGTGGAAGGAGATCGCCCATTACCACTCGCTGCTGATGGACCGCGAGCCGGTGGTGATCCACCGCAGCCGCGAGGAGTTGCGCCGCCGTCCCAACCAGGACCTCGCCTTCGGAGACATCTCCCGCCCATCGGCATCGCTGCTGTACGTGCCGCTCGTCGTGGGCGACCGCATCATGGGCATCCTGTCGATCCAGAGCTACACGCCGGCCGCCTACACGCCCGCCGACGTCGAACTGATGATGGCGATCGGCAACCTGGTGGCCCCGGCGGTCGAGGGCATCCTGCTGTCGCACCAATTGCGCGAGAAGATGCGTGCGCTGGCCGAGTCCGAACGGCAGTACCGAACGCTGGTCGAGAACCTGAGTCTGGGCATCTATCGACTGCGGGCCGCGAAGGGACAAATCGAGCTGATCCACGCCAACAGCGCGCTCGCCACGATCTTCGGCTACGAGTCGCTGGACGAGTTCCGAGCGGCCAGTCTCGACGGCCTCGGATTCGGCACAACGGATCAGGAGCGCTTTCGCGTCCGCCTCAAGTCGGACGGCGAGATCCGCAACGAGGAGATCGTCCTGCGCCGCAAGGACGGCATACCGGTTGCCGCATCGTTCACCGCCCGCGCCGAGCAGGACGAGGCGGCTGGTTGCTGGTGGATCGAGGGAATCGTCGAGGACATCACCGAACGCCGCAAGGCGGACCAGGAGCGCACGCGCCTGGCCGCAGCGATCGACCAACTTGCCGAGGGCGTCGAAATCACCGACGCCGACGGCGTGATCCTCTACATCAATCCGGCCTACGAACGCCTGACCGGCTATCATCGCGCCGAGATGCTGGGCAAGAAGCCCAGTATCCTGAAGAGCGGCGAGCATCCGCCCGAGTTCTATCGGCAGATGTGGGAGACGATCTCCTCGGGACAGGTGTGGACGGGTCGCTTCATCAATCGCCGTCGCACGGGCGAGTTGCTGCACGAGGAGGCGACCATCACGCCGCTGCTGGACCGCGACGGCCGAATCGTCAACTACGTGTCGGTCAAGCGCGACGTCACCGGCGAACTCGAGGTCGAGAATCGCCTGCGGCATTCACAGAAGATGGAAGCGATCGGCGTCCTGGCCGGCGGCATCGCCCACGACTTCAACAACATCCTGCAGGGCATCCTGGGGTTCGCCGAACTGGCCCGCAACGAGACCGCGACCGACAACCCGACGCACCAGATGCTGCGCGAGATCGAGATCGCCGGCCAGCGCGCCGCCGAACTCGTCAGCCAGATCCTGACCTTCAGCCGCGACCGCGACCTGACTCGCAAGCCACTCGACCTCAACCCCGTCGTCAAGGAGGCGCTCAAGCTGCTGCGCGGCTCGCTGCCCTCGACGATCGAGATTCATCACGAACTCGATGCCGGCTGTGGCACCGTCATGGCCAACCCGGTCCAGATTCACCAGGTCCTCATGAATCTGGGCACGAACGCCTACCATGCGATGCGCCAGAACGGCGGACGCCTGCACGTGTCTCTGCGGCACATCAGGCTCGACGAGGATCGCGCCCGCCTGATGCCGCACTTGCAGCCCGGCAGCTACGCCCTGCTCGAAGTGTCCGACACCGGCACCGGCATCGACCCGGCGATCATCGACCGCATCTTCGAGCCCTACTTCACGACGCGCGACAAGACCGACGGCAGCGGCCTGGGCCTGGCCACCGTGCACGGCATCGTCCGCGCGCACGGAGGCGAGATCACCGTCCACAGCATCGTCGGCAAGGGCACGACATTCCAGGTCTACCTGCCGTTGGGAGCCGAGCCCGCGGCCCCCGAGCCCGCCCATGCGACGTTGCCCGAGGTCGTCACTGGTCATCCCCTCGTCCTGTTCGTCGATGACGAGGACGCCGTGGTGCGCCTGTCGCGCCTGCGCCTGCAGCGCATCGGATGTTGCGTCGAAGCCTACCTCGACAGTCGCCAAGCCCTGCGTGCCTTCCTCGAAGCGCCCGACCGCTTCAGCCTCGTCATCACCGACCAGACGATGCCGAACCTGACCGGGATCGAACTCGCCCGCAACATCCTCGAACTCCGGCCCGATATCCCGATCATCCTCTGCTCGGGATACAGCGACGTGGTCGACGAGAACAAGGCGCGCGAGGCGGGCATCCGCGGCTACCTCGGCAAGCCATTCCGCATGCAGGAACTGACAGCCGCCGTGCAGGCCGCGCTCGGCGTCCGCTGACCCGCGAGCCCGCCCAGCGAACCCCTTGCGCCGCCGGACGGGGGCGTGCCATCGGAAGCGATCCAATGGCACCTTGATCGCCCGGGAAGCGATGGGCACACGGCCCCCGTCAACGCACAAGCTCACCCCGCTGGCCGGCCGTCGCCTGCCACCCCGCCGATTCGTTGCCCTCGTGGCGGCTCTTATGGCGGTCGCGTTCGCCGTCGTCGCCGCCGTGAACTATGTCGTCGATCCGCACTATGTGTTCGCCTCGCCGGAGAGGCGCGGCCTCAACATCCGCAAGAAGAGCGTCGAGGACACGATCCGTCAGTTCCGATCGACGCATCTGGCGTCGGGAGACTTCGACGGTCTGATTCTGGGCTCGTCGCGACCGCATCGCGGGCTGCGACCGGATCACCCCGTGCTGGCAAACCATCGCGTCTACAACGCGTGTCTGCCCGGCACGAACATGTCCGAACTCGCGACGGTCTTTGAGCATGCCGTGCGACACCAGGACCTCGACGTCGTCGTCTTCGGTCTCGACATCCTGATGTTTGGCACGCGCCGACCCGTGCGGCAGGACTTCGAGGACTCCGCCTTCGTCCGACCGCTGCCCGTCGTCTACCTGCGCAACCTGTTGTCGCTGCCCGCACTGCTGCAGGCCCGCCGTGTCGTGAAGGACAACATGGAGGAGCCCGACCGTCCTCCCGACGTTCGACGCGACGGTCTTCGCCTCGTGCAGGAAACCGGACGCCGCACGCGTCGCGAGGCCTTCGACCGCAAGCTTGCGCACTCCTATCTCGTCAGCCCCGCCACGTATCCGGGCTTCGAGTTCTCGCCCCAGCGCCTCGAGGAGTTCCGCGGCGTCGTGCGCCTGGCGCTCGAGCGCGGCATTCGTCTCGAGCTTGTCATCGATCCCGTGCATGCGCGCCAGCTTGAGGCCATGCGCGTCACGGGCATCGGCGACGCCGTCGAGCAGTGGAAGCGCGACCTCGTGGCAGTGGTCGCCGAGGAGAATGCCCGTCGTTCCGCCGATGCATCCGCCGTCCGTCTTTGGGACTTCGCCACCTACAATTCCGTGACGTCGGAGACGGTGCCGCCCGCGGGCGACAGTTCGATCATGCGCTGGTGGTTTGAGTCCTCGCACTATACGGTGGAAGCGGGCGATCTGGTGCTCGAGGTGCTCTTCAGCGATCCGCGTCCTACGCATGTGCCGGCAGATTTCGGCGTGTTGCTGATGCCGGATAATGTCGAGGAGCACCTCGCAGCGGACCGCGCCGCGCGCGAGGTCTACGCGCGCGAGTTCGCCTTCGAGGTCGCCGAGGTCGAACGGCTCTATCGCGAGACCGAAGAGGTGCGTCGGAACTTCATGCGATTGGGCAGGTCGCTGCCCGAGGATGAATAGCCACCGCGATGCTCTTCAACTCGCACGAGTTCCTGTTCGTCTTTCTGCCCATCACGGTCCTGGGCTTCTTCCTGCTGGGGTCGCGTGGATGGCGACGCGCCGCGTTCGCCTGGCTCACGGCGGCGTCGTTGTTCTACTATGGGTGGTGGGACTTTCGGTACGTCGGTCTGATCGGGTTCTCGATCGCGTTCAATGCGTTGGTGGGGCGGTTTCTCGGCGCGGATCCGGCATCGCCCCGCCGCGGCCTGCTCGCCTTCGGCGTGGCGGTGAATCTCGCGCTGCTGGGCTACTACAAGTACGCGAACTTCTTCGTGGACACACTCAATGCGGTGACCGGATCCGGCATCCAGCTCGAGCATATCGTCCTGCCGCTCGGCATCTCGTTCTTCACGTTCCAGCAGGTCGCGTATCTGGTGGATGCGCACCGCGGGCTCGCGCGCGAATACAACCTCATCAACTACAGTCTCTTCGTCTGCTTCTTCCCGCAGCTCATCGCGGGCCCGATCGTGCACCATCGCGAGATGATGCCGCAGTTCGAGGGGCGCACGACGTTCCGCCTTTCGTCGAGCGACGTGGCGGTCGGCCTGACGATCCTGTTCATCGGCCTGTTCAAGAAGGTTGTGTTCGCGGACACGGCGGCGACGTTTGCCTCGCCGGTCTACGACTCGGCCGCGATGGGGCTGGCGCCGACGACCGCCGAGGCGTGGATCGGCACAGTGGCCTACACGCTGCAGCTCTACTTCGACTTCTCGGGCTACTCGGACATGGCGATCGGCGCGGCGCGTCTGTTCGGCATTCGCCTGCCCATCAACTTCGATTCGCCCTACAAGGCGGTCAACATCATCGACTTCTGGCGGCGCTGGCACGTCACGCTCTCGCGCTTCCTGCGGGACTATCTGTACATCCCGCTCGGCGGGAATCGGCACGGCGTCGCGCGCCGGCATGTGAACCTGATGGTGACGATGGTGCTCGGGGGCCTGTGGCACGGGGCGGGCTGGACATTCGTGCTCTGGGGCGCGCTGCACGGCCTGTATCTCGTGGCCAATCACGGATGGCGACACCTGCGTCGCCTGGCCCGGCAGGACGTGGAACGCAGCACCCCCGCGGGTCGCGTTGCGGGGCGCGCGGTCACGTTCCTCGTGGTGATGCTGGCGTGGGTGTTCTTCCGCGCGGCGGACACGGAGACGGCGCTGCTGGTGTTGCGTGCAGTGGCCGGGCTCGGCGAGGGGGCGGCCCGCGTGACGGAGTTCGAACTCGACGACGCGCTCGAGTGGGTCGTGCCGCTGCTCCTGTTGTGCTGGTTGGCGCCGAACACGCAGCAATGGCTCGAGCGCTATCGTCCGGCGCTGGGCGCGCGGCTGGTCGGTCGCCTGCCGGTGCCGGTGCGCTTGCGGCGGCTGTGGCGCGCCGTGCAGTGGCGTCCGTCGGTGGCGTGGGCGGTAGCCACGGCGGTGATCGGGATCGTGGCCGTGCTGTCGCTGGTGAAGCGCAGCGAGTTCATCTACTTCCAGTTCTGATCGCCGTTGGGATCGAGCGCCTGGCGCATGGAGCGGGCGGCTTCGAGACGTGCGCGCAGGGTGGACTCGTCGCGCCGACGGATGAGGTCGGCGAGTTGGCGCAGGCGCTCGCCGGTGCGATCGAGCCGGTCGGCGATGCCGTCGGGATTCTGATGGCAGATCTGGCACCAGAGGTCGGGATCGCCGGCGGCGACGCGAGTGGTGTCGCGGAGGCCGGGACCGGCAAGCAGGCGCAGCAGCTCCACATCGGCGCGGTGTTCGGCGAGTTCTTCGGCGAGACCGGCAGCGACCATGTGGGGCAGATGGCTGACGAGGCCGATCAGGTCGTCGTGGCGCTGGGGCGTGCACAGAACGATGCGCGAGCCAAGCGCGCGCCAGAAGGCCGCGGCGCGTGCAGTGCTCGCGGGGTCGGTGTTGTCTGTGGGCGTGACGATCGTCGTCGCTCCGCGGAAAAGGTCCGGCGGACTGGCGCGCCAACCGGTCTTGTCGGAGCCGGCCATCGGGTGGCTGCCGACGAAGCGCGCACCGCCGGGTTGTTGGGCTGCCTCGGCCGCGCTTACGATGGCGCCCTTGGTGCTGCCCGCGTCCGTCACGAGCGCGTGCACCGGCGCATGGCGAAGGGCGACGCGCGCGTCCTCGACGATGATCTCGACCGGGCGGGCGAGCACGACAACGTCGCCCCGCGCGGCCGCGGCAGACAGGTCCGCCGTCCACTCGTCGACGACTCCGGCGGCAACGGCAGCGTCCATGTCGGCGGCGCGCCGGCCGACGGCCACGATGCGCCGGACAAGACCCCGTCCGCGCGCCGCGCGCGCCACGGCGCCGCCAATCAATCCCAGTCCCACCACGACAAGGGTGTCCACCGTCGCGAATCCCGCGTCCGACGTCGCTTGGGTCGTCATGGTCTCGTCTCCCGGCGCGGCACTTCACCGGGTCTGCCGCCGAAACGCAAGGCGGGATGCGCGCCGGCGACGCTTGGCTTGACGGAACACGGGCCCGTCCCGTTTCGTCCCCCCGGAGGCACCCGCGCAACGATGGGCGTTCTTGGTTGGGACCAACTCACCGCCGACGAGCACGCCCGCGTGCTCGATGCCATCGTGGCCAACCGCGCGGACCCCAGCCCCTGGACCGTCGAGATCCAGCCCACGAACAAATGCAACGTGGACTGCTTCTTCTGCTCGTCGAAGCCATTCCGGGCCGACGAGACGCTGCCCTTCGACGACATGATCGCGCCGCTGCTGCGCGAGGGCGCGGCGACCAACCTGCGCAACCTGCGCCTGTCGGGCGGCGGCGAGAGCCTCGTCTATCCGAAGATCCGCGAACTCGTCGACCTGTGCCTCGAGCTCGGCATCCGCATCACCGACGTGACGACGAACGCCGCGCCGCTCGCGCGCCTGGCGCGGCCACTCGTCGAGGCCGGACTCGACATCATCTCGATCAGCCTGAACGAGCCCGATGCGGAGCGCTATGCCGCCACGATGCGCACCGGGCCGCGCGTCTTCGAGAAGGTGATCGAGGGCGTCGTCGCCATGCGCGAAGCCCGCGACGCGGCGCCGGCCGGGCGCCGACCGAAGATCGAACTCAAGCTGATGTTCCACAAGGGCAACTACCGGCTGGCCCACGAGATGTACCGACTCGGTCGCGAGCTCGACGCCGATTCGATCATGATCAACAACATCCTCGGCCTGCCCGCCGAGCAGAAGATGACCGCGACCGAGTGCGACGAGGCGCGCACGTTGCTCGGCGAGATCATCGCCGCCGACTGTGCGACGGGCGACCCGCGCCTGAACTTCTGGCTGGACGCGGAAGGAGACTTGCAGGCGTTCGCGATGGAGACGGTCGGGCGCCTGATGCCGGGGCGCTTCGCGCGGCCCGAGGAGAGCGATCCGCCGAAGGATCGCGTGCGCTACTGCCTGATGGGTTGGTACAACGCGACGATCGCTGCCACCGGCATCGTCTATCCGTGCTGCAACTTCGTCGGATTGCCGAACAAGGCGATGGGGAATCTGCACGAGCGCTCGATGCGCGACGTCTGGCACGGGCCGGAATACGAGCGCTTCCGCGCGGAGTTCCGCTGGATGATGCTGCTCAAGGGCCGCGCCGAACACAGCCGCAAGGTTCAGCAGTACCTCGAGCCCATGTGCCTGGCGGAGAACGTCTGCCCCTTCTCGTGGGGTCTTTGCCACGACGGCTTCTACCGTGAAGTCGCCGAGGCGATGGACCGTCGCGTGTCGACGGCCGAGCGCCTCGAGGCGCAGGCGCGCAACGCGGTGCTCAAGACGGCGCACCGCGTGAAGGCCACGCTCGTCGGTTGATCGTCAGCGCACCAGCCAATGCGAACCCGGACGCACCCGGACCGTGAGGTCGTCGAGGCGCAACTGCGACCGCGCGCCGCTCGCGCCCGAAACGAAGTGATAGCGCCAGAGCAACTGCACGTACTCGTGGCCAAGCATTTCCGCCGGCAACGCCACGGGCGACATCGCGCGCACGTCGCCGTCCGTCGCGGCAAGATACTCGACCGGTTCGCCGTCGGACAACACGTCCGCGAACTCCCCTTCCGGACCGATGCGGTATTGCAGTCGAATCGCGTAGAGGCGCGTGTTGCGCAGCACTGTCGCCGCAAGCCAGGAGACCTCCGCGGCCACCACGCCGCGCGTGTCGAGCGCCACCAGCGCGCCCCCCAGGTCGCGTCCCCGACCCGTGTTGATGAACGCGACGCCGTCCGCGCCAAGGCCGTTCAGGCGCGTGCGCGAGGCTGTCGCATACGGGAAGCCGACTTGGGCTTGGTCGTCGGGGTGATAGTCGTCGTGCGGGATGAAGTACGGGAAGAGCAGCGGCGCGGCCAGGGTGGGATCGCTGACGTCGGTTTGGAGGAAGAGCATGTGCGCCGGATACGTGCGTTCCGGCGTGAGCGCGTCCCACGCGCCGAAGGCGAAGGCGCCGTCGAGCAGGCGATGCGCCTGCGGATGAACGAGATAGCGCACCGTCGTCGCGACGGTCGGGTTGAGCGCGTCGCTGGCCGTGAACTCGACGCGAGCGTCGCCCCGTTGCAGCGGAGTGATCGTGACAAGCGATCCGGTGATCGACAGCGCGACGACTGCGGGGTTGCTGCTGGTGGCGGTGAAGACAAGCGGATCCTCGTCCGCGAAGATTGTGGCGAGGTCGAGCTGAACGGGTGGGGCGCCCTCGATCAGTTGCTGGAGCGCCGGCGGTGCCGTAACCACCGGCGGCGTGTTGGTGGTGGCCAATGGAAATGCCGTCAAGGTGACGTTGTCGAACCGATTGTTGCCGGTGGTGCTGCCGTCGCCCTGCTCGAAGCGCACGCGGACGGCGAAGTTCGGATTGTCGTCCGTCGCGGCATGGGACGCGAAGGCGAACGAGCGAACGACCGGGTCCGAATCCTCGACGGCATAGCGGCTGTGCTCGACGAAGGAGCTGCCGTTGGTGGAGAATTCAACGATCTGGGTGCCGGCTCCCTGGCCGGAGCGACGGGTCTCCCACCGCATCTCCGCGTCGCGATAGCCAGTAGTCGGAAGATTGAACCGCACCGTGGCGCCGATGGGATTGTTGACGCGCAGATGCGTGCCGGCCGGATCGTCGCCGACGGCGTTGGTGGCAGCGAACCCCTGACCGTCCCCGGCCAGCACGGCCGTGGACCCGCCCAACGCGATCGTCAACTCCCCGCCGCCGAGCGTGTGCGAAGGAACGAGCAGCGCGGTTGCATTGTTGAAGTTCCAGTAGTGCAGCAGCGTCCGCGTCGGCTCCGGCGCAAAGTGGGCAACGAGCGACCGATTCGCGTCGAGCAGCGAGACGCTGACCGACTCCGATGCGGCATCGCCCGTCCCGAGTCCGGTCCAGTGCGAGAAGCGATAGCCGGGCGCGGGGATCGCTTCGAGGACGACCGGCAGGTTGGCGAAGTAGACGCCGGACCATGGATAGGGATTCGTCGCCACGCCGGGCGTGGTGGGCAACAGGTCCATCGTATTGATGCGCACATGGCCGTGCCCGGGATTCGAGACATCCAGCGTCAGCGTGCGCTCGTTGCCGAGGTTGAATTGATGGATCAGGTGTTGGCGCACGAATGAGGGGCGTTGGTGCGCGAAGTTGGTGGCGGTGGCGACGTTGGCGCGCCAGGCATCGAGGTTGGCGGGCGAGCGCCAGCGGTCGATGTGCTCGGGCATCGCCGCGGCGATCTCGTCGGCGAGGCCGTTGCAGATGGCCTCGAGGCGGACCGGCGAGAGCATCGTGTTGAGCAGGTCCGCGAATCGGTGGATGAACTCGTCGCGGAAACGCGCGTTGGCGACGGCATGTCGGAGCAGAAACCAGGTGGCGGGATCCTGGCTCGGATCGAGAGCCCATGCGAGCGTGTCGTGACTTGACGGCGCCCCCCACGGATAGCCGGCACCGAAGTCCATGTCGTAGAGCATCCAGCGCAGCCTTCCGTCGCGCGGGCCGTCGGGCATGTTGCCCGGCGTATTGCGCTCGCGCCAGATCAGGTCCTGCGTGTCGGTGTTGGCGAAGTGAATCTGCGCGATGGAGTAGTCCATCAGGCTGCCGAAGTCGATGCGCTGGGCGGCCGCGGCGAAGCGCGCCTCGTCGACGATTCCATGTGTGGCGATCTCGGCGGCCAGTGTGTTGAAGAAGACCAGGTCGCCGGCGACCTCTTCGGCCTTGTTGCCGAACATGTCGACATTGCCCGGATCCACGCCGTGCACGCGGGCAAGGTAGTTTTCGTCGAAGCGTTCGCGCAGGTTGTACAACCCCCAATACTCGCCGTTGAGGAAGACGACCGCGGGGCGATGCGACTGCGTGTCGAAGCGCAAGTGCTCGACTGCCACCTGCACGAAGGCGTCGCGAATCAACCCGTCGCCCCAGTCGTTGCCACCGTTGCGAAGCAGCAGCCGCCGATACGACGTGTACGGCAGATCCGGAAAGAGGGAGTGGGCGAATGAACTGTCGCTGAATGCCGATCGGGCGTAGAGGCGAAGGGACTTGCGCGGTGCGGCCCGTATGCCTCCTCCGTGAATGCGGATACCGGCCGCCTGCGCGAGGACCGGCGCCGTGGGGGTCTCGTAGAACTCGACGTGCGCGGGCACTTCCCACTCGGGGCCGCGACGATGGAAGTTCGCCGGCCGATTCCATATCTGCGGCGTCGCCGTGGGGTGCTGCTGGCGCCAGGTGTCGTAGTCGATGCCGGCGACGTGGATGCCGGACGTGTAGTCGTAGAACGCGTCTTCGGGGACGACGAGGGAGACGACCGGCACGTCGAACCGCGGGCCGTCGCCCGGGGCGACGAAGAAGGTGCGGGTCACGATGTCGCTGGGCAGGTAGCCCTCGCGCACGGCGCGCGCACGCACGGCGGAGCCCTTGAAGACCGGCGCGACAGGGGTGTAGTGATCCGGCGAGCGGTCGATCGTCGTCGAGCGCCCGGTCAGCCGGTCGGGCTCGCTCGTGCGGTCGACGATCGCGAGCGGCGCGGCGTACGTCTGCGACTGCGTCGTCGCAACCAGGTACGATCCGAACGGATCGCCCGGATCGACGGGATAGCGATTCTTGTAGAGGTAGTCGGTGCCCGCCAGATTGCCCGGATGCGGGTCTGATCCGTCGAGCGTGTACAGGATCGTGGCGAGCGGATCCGGCGCGGTGAACGTGAGATTGAAAGGGGCAGGGTGGAAGCCGGCCTCGTGCGAGAAGACCGGCGGCGCGAGAACATCGATATAGGCGGGCGTGGTGTTGGCGGCGCCGGGGGTCGGCTGGTCGAAGAGAAACCAGGCGCCGGTGCCGTCGGGCGATCGACCGAGCGACAGGTCGCGCGGCACGGCGCGGGCGGCCAACTCGTCGGCGACCGAGCCATCCGGGCGGGTCAGGCGCAGGGGCTCGCCGCCGGCGGCGATGGAGAAATTCGTATGCAGCGGCCCGGAGGTTGGTCGGCGGTTCTTGCCCGAAGCCCACACGAGCAGATGCTGGCCCGCGTCGAGCGTCACCGCCGGAAAGGTCCACTGGAACGGCTGGCCCGGATTGTCGGTCAGCCCAAAGCCGGAGAGCGCGACCGGCGCCGCCCCGACGTTCACGATCTCGATCCAGTCCGAAAAGTCCCCGTCCTCGTCGGCCAGGATGGTGCCGTTGGAGGCCACGAACTCGTTCAACCGGACGGTGGCCCCGGCCGGCCCCAACAGGAGGCCAGTGAGCAGGCTGATCAGCGCGGCGACCAACCCGCTCCGCATTCCGATACTTCTGATCATCTCGCCCCCATCGCCGCGTGGCCTGATGGCTCGATCCTGGGACGATGCCCGACCGACGCCGCCGACATCGGACAGGCCCCGCGCGACCCGAGCAAGCCGGACTTGCCCGCCGGCGAGGATGCCGGCCCCGGTTTCTGGTGCCCCGTTCCGCGATTCGTCAACACACCGGCCCCATGTCGGGGGGCGCTTATGCCGGTCTCCGAATATCCGCTTGCCCGTTCGGCACGTCCCGCCGACCATGGGGGTGGGCTTCACCGACCCGACTCTCACGCCCCTCGAAACCCTCCACCATGCCGGCACGCATTCTCGTCATCGAAGACGACGCCGACGTGCGTCTCGTGCTGCGGGGCCACCTCGAGCCGTTGTACGACGTGATCGAAGCCGCCGATGGCGTGGCCGGCTGGCGCAGGTTCGAGGAGGAACGACCAGACCTGGTCTTGACCGATCTGGGCATCCCCGGCATCAATGGGTTGGATCTGACCGAACGCATTCGGTCACATCCTGAACGAGGGACCACTCCGGTCATCATCCTGACCGGTGCCACCCAGGGCGAGGACCTGCCTGCCGGGTTCTGGAAGATGGGCACCGGAGCCGACGCCTTCTTCGAAAAGCCCGCCGACGGGCCCAGCCTGCGGGCCGAGATCGACCGCCTGCTCAAGGCCCGCGCCGGCTATCGGGAGTTGCCTCCGGGCAAGGGATACTACGAGACTTGAGACACGGCGCGAGGATCGGCGCTGATCCATGGCCTACGACGACACAGACAGAACCTGCGAGGAATGCGGTCGCTGGATCGAGCGCAACGAGCTGCTCTTCCGCGTGCGCCTTGAAATCTTCGCCGAGCCCACCATCCATCTGCCCGACCCGGCGCCGGGCAAGGAACGCCTCGCGGCCGACTGGAACGCTCTCATCGCCCGCATGGAACGCATGAGCGACGAACAGGTGCAGGAAGCCGCCGACCAGGTGCACGAGCTGCTCGAGTACAACCTGTGCCGCGAGTGCCGCCGCGAGCTGCATCGCCGCATCCGCCTGCGCCGCGACTTGTCCCGCGACGTCGAGCCATGACCGGTCCCTCCCCCGCCGACAATCCCCGCGACGTCCCGATCCCCGCCCCCGCGCGCACCGGCAACGAGCAGAGCTTCCGCCTCCAGCCCGTCGATCACACGCGACCCGATTCGCACGAACCGCTCGTCGACATCCACGACGCCGGTCTGGCAGGGCGCAGCTACTACGCCCGCGCCGACGGCCTCAACCCGCCCTATCATCGCCCTTTGGACGGGGCCCTGCCCCGCATCCTGCTGCGCCGCAGCGTCGTCGACCGCCTTCTCGACGCCAACGCGCGACTCCGTCCGCTCGGGCTCGAACTCTTCCTGCTCGACGGCTACCGCACCATCGACTGTCAGATGGACATCTATCGGCACTTCCTCGACATGGCGCGGCGGGCGCTCCCCGACGGCGACGACGAGGCGCATCGCCGCTTCCTCGCCCCCTACATCGCGTGGCCGGGCAACTACGATCCAGCCGACCCGAAGACCTGGATCTCGCACATTACGGGCGCGGCGGTGGACCTGACCCTGCGCGAGCGCGCCACCGGCGAGCCCCTGTTCATGGGCGGCGTGTTCGACGATCCGCATGAGGTGAGCCACACCGACTTCTACGAGCGCCCCGGCGGCCCGACCGGCGCCAGCGCCGACGAGGCTCGCCGCAACCGCCGCCTGCTCTTCTGGACGCTCTGGGGCGTCGGACTCGCCAACCTGCCCGAGGAATGGTGGCACTACGACTACGGCAACCAGTTGTGGGCCAAGGATCGACGCTTCGTGGACCCCTCCCTTCCGATCGAAACCGCCTGGTACGGCCCCGCCCGCTTCCCTGCTTGAACCTCGGCGACCCGGGCATTGTCCAACCTCGTGGGCCGGCTTCCCGCTTTACAGGGTTCGGCCCCATCCTTCAGATTCCCGGCGACGAGGGGAGTTGGGCGCGGAAGACCGGTGGGATGCTGGTGGGAAAGGTGGCAGGCATGTTCCGAAACGCGATCGCACGATGCGGCACCCTGCTGATGGGAGTGATCATCGGCCTCGCGCCGATTCGCGTGGGCGGTCAGGCGACGCTGCCGATCACCCCGACGACCGACATGCCGATGGCCCGCGGCTTCCATGGCTCCGCTGTCATGGGAGAGTTCCTGTACCTCTTCGGCGGGGCGATCAGCGACGGCCAGTCGCGCGACAACGAGGACCAGACCGTCACGGAGGTATGGCGGGCGCGGATCGCGCCCAACAACGACCTGACGGACTGGGCCCGCACGACCCCCTTGCCTGCTCCGCGTTTCTACATCCCGAACAGCACACTCGCACTCAACGACGTCGTCTACATCCTTGGCGGCTCGTCGGCAGTTCTGGGTGGGGACAACTACCGCACCGCGATCTGGTCCAAGCCGCTGCCGAATGGCACGCTCACCCCTTGGCAGACCTCCGAACCGATTCCTTCCGAGCATGGCTTCTCGGGACCGGCGGCGGTTTCGACGCCGGGGCATCTGCATCTGATCGGCGGACTGGGCGCAAACGGCACGGTGCACAACACGGTCTGGACGATCCCTGTTTATCCGGACGGGTCGCTGGCGCGTTGGGAGCCGGGTCCGGCCCTGCCCACGCCGATCTGGTTCCATGCGGCCGGCGTGGTGGCCGGACGCGTCTATGTGTGGAGCGGCTTGACGGACGACACGCCGGGCAAGCGCGTGCCGCTGCCCTACGTCTTCTCGGCGCCGATCCGCAGCAACGGCAAGCTGGGCCCGTGGCGCACCGAGCGCACCATCATCCCGGTCGGCTTCTACGGTGCGCCTTCCACGGTGGCCGGCCCCTATCTGATGTCCTTCATGCCACGATACCACACCGGCACGCTGACCAACGAGGTCTGGTTCACGCGCATCACGCCACGCGGCATGGACCCGTGGTCGCGTCGACCGGCGCCTGTGCCGAATCGCGTCTACCATGCGGTGGCGCCCAACTATCGCATGGGCACGATCTACATTTCCGGCGGACGCGGGCCCGAGTTCCAGACACCACTCCTGCGCAAGAGTTCGTACTTCCAGCTCAACGAACAGGCGCGCCGCGAGGCCGAGCAGAGCTACATGGCCGCGCAGACCGCGCACACCAATTCGGTGTCCGCGCTGGCCGCGCAACTCGAGGGCGGCGCCCGCGCCCAAGGGCCCGACCGGCTGCTCACCTATCTGGCCGACCAGCGCCTGCAAGAGGGCGCCGTCCCAGGCTTCATGACCATCACCGAGGCACGTGCCAAGGCCGAGCGCGAGCGCAAGCCGCTCGTCATGTACTTCCTCATCAAGGACGCCCAGCCCTGCGTGGAGCAGCGCGACCTCCTGCTCAACAACCCCGAATTCGCCGCGCTCACCGACGTTGTCTGCTTCGCCTGGATCGACGCCACCGAGTATCCCCAGCTCTGCCAGCAGATCGGCGTCTATCGCGCCCCGACGTGGGTCTTCTACACCGCCAGCGGCGACGAACTGGGCCGCCGCATCGGCGTCATGAGCCCCCGCGACATCGCCGCCGGCATCCTGCGCCTCCAGCAGTAGGGCCCCGACCGAGCCTCACGACGCGTCACCTGCGGCGCCGGAAGCAGCCGCGCAACCGATTGTCCTTGTGCTCGACATGGTCCGGCGCGCTAGATTCCTGTTACCTCATGGAAAGGTGGGACATCCGATACCATGTCCTCCCATGTGACCGCTGAACCTCGTTTGCTGCAACTGGTGATCGCCGTGAAGACCGCCCTTTTCGGGCTGGCATTCGTCGCAGGCCTCGCCACCCCTATCTCCGCTCAAAACGTCCTGCCCATCACACCGACGACGGACATGCCGCTGGCGCGCGGATTCCACGGATCCGCGGTCATGGGCGAGTTCCTGTATCTGTTCGGCGGCACCATCAGCGAGGGCGTGTCGCGCGAAACCGACAACGAGGACCAGAGCAGCACCGAAGTGTGGCGTGGACGCATCATGCCCAACAATGACGTGACCGATTGGGCGCGCACCACTCCCCTGCCGGCCCCGCGTTTCTACATCGCCAACAGCACCCTGGTGCTCAACGACGTGGTTTACATTCTCGGCGGCTCGTCGGCAGTCCTGTCGGGCGAACGCTTCCGCACCGCCATCTGGTCCAAGCCGCTGCCCAACGGAACGTTGACGCCTTGGCAGACCTCCGAGCCGATGCCCGGCGACGGCGTCTCGACGCCTGCGGCCGTCTCCACGCCCGGACACATCCATGTCATCGGTGGCCTGGGCAAGGGAGCCGACGTCCAGAACACGGTTTGGACGATCCCGGTGTACCCGGACGGATCGCTCGCCCGATGGGAGGCCGGTCCGCCGCTGCCCACGCCGTTGTGGTTCCACAGCGCGGGCGTCGTTGCCGGTCGCGTCTTCACGTGGGGCGGCCTGAATGCCGAGGGCGCGGGCAAGCGCGTGCCGCTGCCCTATATCTTCTCGGCGCCGATCCGCAGCAACGGCAAGCTCGGCCCGTGGCGCACCGAACGCGTCGTGCTCCCGATGGGCTTCTACAGCGCCTCGTCGGCAGTCGCAGGGCCCTACCTGATGTCCTTCATGCCACGCTACCAGGACGGCGTGTTGAGCAACGAAGTCTGGTTCACGCGCATCACGCCACGCGGCATGGACCCGTGGTCGCGCCGCCCTGCCCAGATTCCCAATCGCGTGTATCACGCGGTGGCTCCCAACTATCGCATGGGAACGATCTACATCTCCGGTGGACGCGGGCCGATCTTCGAGACTCCCTTGCTGCGCAAGAGCTCGTTCTTCCAACTCAACGAGCAAGCGCGCCGCGAGGCCGAGCAGGGTTGGATGGCAGCCCAGACCGCCCACGCCAACTCGGTGTCCGCGCTGGCTTCCCAGCTCGAAGGCGGCCCGCGCTCCCAAGGTGGCGACCGCCTGCTCACCTATCTGGCCGACCAACGCCTGCAAGAGGGCGCCGTCCCGGGCTTCATGACCATCACCGAGGCACGCGCCAAGGCCGAGCGCGAGCGCAAGCCGCTCGTCATGTACTTCCTCATCAAGGACGCCCAGCCCTGCGTCGAGCAGCGCGACCTCCTGCTCAACAACCCCGAATTCGCCGCGCTGACCGACGTTGTCTGCTTCGCCTGGATCGACGCCACCGAGTACCCCCAACTCTGCCAGCAGATCGGCGTCTACCGCGCACCCACTTGGGTCTTCTACACCGCCAGCGGCGACGAACTGGGCCGCCGCATCGGCGTCATGAGCCCCCGCGACATCGCCGCCGGCATCCTGCGCCTCCAGCAGTAAACGGTGACAATCGGGTCCTGACTTCTCTCAATTACGCTTGTCCCAGCCCCTCAGCCGGCAGAAAAGCCGGGCTCACAATGTTGTTGGGGGGCCTTGGCCATGGGTTTTCTCGGGATAAGATACCCGGCGCGAATGTCAATCGCGCTGCGCAGTATGCTGCTGGTCGTCTGCGGAGTACCGCTGTTCTGCCTGTCCGCGGCACGGTCCGGCGCCCAAAGCGCCCTTCCCATTACCAACACGGCCGACCTGCCGATGGCCCGGGGCTTCCATGGCTCCGCCATTCTGGGCGAATACCTCTATCTGTTCGGCGGCGCCATCAGTGAGGGGACCCTCACGACCGAGAACCAGAATGTCACGGAGGTCTGGCGGGCGCGAATCGGACCGGACAAGAACCTGTCGGACTGGAGCCGCACGACCCCCATCCCGGGGCCCCGCTTCTACACGGCCAATAGCACGCTGGCGCTCAACGACGTCGTCTACATCATGGGCGGCTCCGACAAGATCCTCGGCGGCACGACGCTCAAGACCGCCATCTGGTCCAAGCCCCTGCCCAACGGCACCCTGACTCCTTGGCAAACCTCCGAGCCGATTCCGACGGAAGTCGGCTACCTCGGCCCCGCCGCCATCTCGACGCCCGGACACCTGCACCAGATCGGCGGCGTCGGCGGTGACACCGTCCACAACACCGTCTGGACGATCCCGGTCTATCCGGACGGATCGCTGGCGCGCTGGGAGCCGGGTCCGCCTCTGCCCACGCCGCTGTGGTTTCACGCCGCCGGCGT
Organism: Candidatus Sumerlaeia bacterium; assembly: GCA_019634695.1. Taxonomy (GTDB): domain Bacteria; phylum Sumerlaeota; class Sumerlaeia; order SLMS01; family JAHLLQ01; genus JAHCAW01. Next base: position 39,442 of record JAHCAW010000008.1, on the reverse strand, counting down.
GGTGGCCGGACGCGTCTACGTCTGGGGCGGGCTCAACTCGACGGCCGACGAGCGCGTGCCGTTGCCCTACATCTTCTCCGCCGCCATTCGCAGCAACGGCAAGATCGGCCCGTGGCGCACCGAACGCGTCATGCTGCCGGTCGGCTTCTACAGCGCCCCCGCCGCCGTCGCCGGCCCCTACCTGATGTCCTTCATGCCCCGCTACCAGGGCGGCGTGCTCAGCAGCGACGTCTGGTTCACCCGCATCACGCCACGCGGCATGGACCCGTGGACGCGCCGGCCCGCCACGATCCCCAACCGCGTCTACCATGCCCTCGCCCCCAACTATCGCATGGGCACCATCTACATCACAGGCGGACGCCATTCCGGCGGCCAGACCCAGCAAACCACGCCGCTGCTCAAGAACGCCTCCTATTTCCAACTCAACGAACAGGCGCGCCGCGAGGCTGAGCAGAGCTACATGGCCGCCCAGACCGCCCACGCCAACTCGGTGTCCGCGCTCGCCGCGCAGCTCGAAGGCGGCTCCCGCGCCCAAGGGCCCGACCGTTTGCTTACCTATCTGGCCGACCAGCGCCTGCAGGAAGGCGCCGTCCCGGGCTTCATGACCATCACCGAGGCGCGCGCCAAAGCCGAGCGCGAAGGCAAGCCGCTCGTCATGTACTTCCTCATCAAGGACGCCCAGCCCTGCGTCGAGCAACGCGAGTTGCTCGTCAGCAGCCCCGAGTTCGCCGCGCTGACCGAAGTCGTCTGTTTCGCGTGGATCGACGCGACCGAATACCCGCAGCTCTGCCAACAGATCGGCATCTACCGCGCGCCGACGTGGGTCTTCTACACCGCACGCGGCGACGAACTCGGCCGCCGCATCGGCGTCATGACACCCGTCGAGCTCGCGCAAGGCATCCTGCGCTTGCAGCAGTAGTCACTCGTCGGACGATGCCCGCAGTCGAAACAGGCGCAGGTCGCGCTCGACGCGGCGTTCCTCCAGCCAGCGTCGTTCGAACTCCGCCAGTGTCGGGTCCAATGTCCACGCGATGCGCGACAGCACGTGCGTGATGCCCATCGCGCGCAACGCGGCCGCCAACTCGTCTGCCGACAGGCCCTGCTGGCGCACCATCAGCTCGGGCATCTTGGCACCGTGGATGTTCGGCACCGGCAGGATGCGCACGTCCGAAGCCGCGTTGGCATACAATGCCTCGGTGACGAGGAGGCGGCCGTCGGGACCGACCTCGCGCTCGATGGCCGCGATCCAGCCTCCATCGCGATGCGCCAGAAGCCACGCGCGGACGCTGGCGCGATCGAGGAACAACGACTTCGGCGCCACAGAATCGAGCGGCTGGCGCAAACGGATGCGGTGCACCGCGCGATCGAGCTGACCCGGCAGAAAGAACAACAGCACGCCCGCAACCATCGCGCGCCCAAGCACGACACGCCACTTCATCAGGCGACCCGCCAGCATGCCCAACGTCTCGACCACCACGAGCAACTGGATTGCCACCGCGACGAGCACGAACCGGCGCGCCGGCGACATCACCACCAGCGGCGCCAGCACCACACCCGCAAGCAGCAGGAATCGCCAGGCCGGCTCGCGACGATCCCGACGCAGCCACCACACGCCGCATGCCATCAGGAAGAACGCGAAGATGCGGAACTGGTCCGCCATCGGTGCCGTGTAGATCATGAACGCGACTCGCCGACCAAAGGCGACGATCCACTCAATGCTGCCGGGCCGAGCGTCGCGGAAGTTGCCGTACGACGCCAGGAAGTCCCGCGCCACCTGATCGTACTCGATGCGCGCGACGAACAGGTCCGGCAGAAACGGATAGAACGGATTGCCCGTGATGACCGCGTTCTTGACCAGCCACGGCGCGGTCACCAGAAGCCCCGCAACCGCCGGAGCCACAATGTCGCCGGCGAGCAACCGCATCGCCCGACCGGCCGATACCCGACGCGCCATGCGCCATGCCCGCACCACCAGCCACACCGTCGCCAATCCTGCAGCGAGTGCCGAGATCACCATGGCGTTGTTCTTCGTCCCGTTCGCCAGCCCGAACACCACACCCGCCAGCAGCAGCAACGGGCGCCGATCGTGACGGCCCGTCGTCACGGCGCGCGACAGCAGCACAAACCCCAGGAACAAGAGGAACGCGAGCGTCAGCTCGATCTCGGAGGTCGGCGCGAACTCGACCGATTCCTCCATCACCATCCACCAGCCGCCCGCCACCCAGCCTGCCCCCGCAAGGCCCAGCCGCCGCAGCTCCGTCGCCAGCAACACCACGATGCCCAGCATCGCGGCGATCTGCACCAGCTTCGGCGCGATGAAGTCCACCGGCGAGAGCGCCAACCCAAAGTACGACTGGAACTGCACCAGCGCATGCAAGTGCGGGTGCATCTCGAAGGGCGTCGCGAAGAAGTGACCGTGCAGCAGATACTGCCGCGGCATCGTCACATGATAGGCAAACGAGTCGAAGTACAGATGCGGCGACCACGCCACGCGCAGGTGCAGGAGCAGCGCCGCGAAGCAGAAGGCCATGCCGAGGCGCTCGACCCACGAGCCACAACGCCAGTCGCGCAGGCGGAAGTCGCCCCGCGTGCGGCGCACCGCGAAGGCACCGAGCACCGCAAGAGCGATTACCAGACCCGCCGCGACCGGGCGCGGTAACGCGCCGGCAATCGTGCCGCCCAGCGCCACCAACCCGAGCACACCGACGCCCAGCGCCCAGCGCGTCGCGACGACCACCGGGCCGTCGAACGCGCGCCGCATCGCTGCCTCGCCCCCCAGCCCACGCAAGACCCACGCGCCCGCGCCATAGGCCGCGAGCAAGCACACAAGGAAGTCGAACAATGGCACGCGCGGCGCTCCTTCGTCTGCCAAGGGAGCGAATCGTTACGGCGACGGGTCGAGCCGATTGTTGAAGCGAGCATGACGCAGGGTGGACCCCGAGTCGCTCAGTGCGTGCAGAAGAGCGCGGAGATTGGCGCGCACATGCCGCAGGCCGGCCGGCAAGGCCTGACAGGTGTGGGAGCGCTCCTCCATGGGCCCCACGGCATCGCGTGCCACGAACGGGTCGAGCAGCAGCGCTCGGGGGATAATTAGGCGACCGGCGTCCCCGGAACCCGCAGACTCGCAATCAATGTGGCACGTTCAGGACTTCGTCTTCGTCGGAAACCGGGTCGGACTCTGGCATGTTCAACGCGCCCTGAAAACGACTCAAAGGCGTCACGCTTCCGTCGCGCAAGACGGAAACCTGACCGATGGTCTTGTCGTCGTCCTTCCGCTCGATCAGCAAGTCCCGGTCAGAGAAGCGTTCGGCAAAGTGCCGCAACCCGAAAGACTCCGCGGGAAGAGCTTGGGGGGATGTGAAGTTGGACACGCGATAGCTCTTCCTCCGCTCGAGCCTGTCGCCTGTGGACATCTCGAATCGCACGGTGGCGGGAAAGGGAATCGGAGTCGATTCGTAGTCAACCCAGGCTTCGTATCGAAGTCCCTGCGCATGTTGCTGCTTGAAGTAGGAGACCAACCAGTACCCCGAAACAAGCACGATTTGAACTGTCGCGATCGTCTCCTTATCCCCGTTCGGCCCGACAACTCCGATTGTGAAGTGGTACTCCGAGGGCGAAACCTCGTCGAGCTTCCAAGCGATGTCTGCCAGACTTGGACTGTATCCTCGATAGTCCTGCACCTGTCCGCTCAGCGCGCGATGCCGGTTGCGGACCCATGTATGGGAGTCGATGTCCCCAAACGAGAAGCTGGAAACCAAGGGAGCGTAGCCCTTGTACAAGGCCATAACCGTTCCCGGCCACCGCGTGATGATGCGAATGGGATAGGACTCCGGCACGGGCACCGCGGTGAACGGTTTGGGCTCTCCCTCGGGGGGAAGCGGGTATTCGTCTATGGATGTCGAGCCGTCATAGTGGCTGTAGAAAGCCTCTTCGTTCAGAACCACCGTGACGCGCTCTTCGCGTGTCCCACCCTTCGAACTCTCGAACAGTCGAGCCGTTTCGGCGATGAAACGACCGTCCAGAAAGTGTATGTCGGAGGTGTTCGTGTAGGTGCTTGTCACCGTCTCGCCATCGAAGTTTTCGACGAGGACATCCACCGTGTAGGAGTGGCTCGATATGAGCTTCAGGTAGGCCTCCTGACTCGCGGCGATCTCCGCCAGGTCAACACCCGGCACGGCCCGGCACGCCAGTATCAGGCACAGGAGGATGGGGACTCGTCGAATCGGGAAAGCCATCATGACGCAGCACCTTAGCGGGGGACTCGGCAGCGGACGATGAAGATGCGGCCGGCATCGATCTGCGCGGGCTCGGAACCGATTACCTCGCGGTCGATCCCAAGGCGACCCTTCTGGACCGACCAATAGCGAATTTCCGGACGTCGGTCGCCTTCGTGCTCGAGGAAGACGACCGAGTGCCCGGTCCCATTATTCCTCCAGAACTGCAGCAGGTCCCCGGGACGAGCTTCCGCGAGCGAATCGATTCGAACGCCGAGCTTCCGGTCCACGAGCGCCTTGACGTGGGTTTCTTCCTGGCCGTCGTATCCATAGAAATCCCGGCGGAACCGAGCGAAGTACTGCTCCGGCACATTCGGGAATTCGAAGTCGGGAGTCCCCAACGCCCTTTCGCTGGCGGCAAGATAGACCTCGAAGATCAAGCCGCTGCAGTACGAGCGCCGCTGCGTGTCGCCCCGGAAACGCAGCTTTCCGTTGTAATGAATATCGCGTGTAGTCCCCATGGAAGTACTCCACTGCGAGGAAGGGAGCATCCGGTAACTGCCGTCGAGTGGATAAGTGGCGATCTCCTGCAAGATGTACGGATTCAGGTCCTGCTTGGACAGAAGTGCGCTGGCCAAGGCCCCAAGCCCCAACAGGACCAGAAAAGAGTACGCCAAGACGCCGAAACGATGACTTCGCATCGAGCACCTCACAGATTGATACTTCTGTCTGATGCCGGGGCAGGGCACGTCAAGCGCAAAGTCGTATGTGGTCTGGTCAATAGTTGTGATAAATGGTGTTCAATATGTAGATGTTTGAGATCGCTGCACTTGGCCTGCCGATTGTTTGCCGCCTCAGCGGCACGGGCACAGCTCAAGCAGCGTGGCGACCCGCAGGTCGGGCGGGTGATGGCCGTTGGGGGGCTCGGAGGCGGAGACCCAGATGGTACACAGACCGGCGGTGCGGGCGCCGAGGACGTCGCGCGCGAAGTTGTCGCCGACGTAGGCGATGCGCTCGCGCGGAACGTCGGGGAAGGCTTCGAGGGCGCGTTCGAAGAGCGCGGCCGAGGGTTTTACGCTCGTCGTGTCCGAGGAGAAGACAAGCACTTCAAAGAGGTCGGCGACGCCGGCGCGATCGAGTTCGGCGAGGAACAGCTCCTTCGGCGACCAGATGTCGGAGATCAGGCCAAGGCGATGCGTGCGTGCCAGTCGGTGCAGCGCGACGGCATGCTCGGGCGGCACGTGCCCGCACTCGTGCAGGGCGAAGACGCGCGCGAGAAGATGGCTCTCCTCTTCGCAGACGCCCGCGTGCGCGCACAGCGGCGCGAGCATCTCCGCCAGCGACGGGAAGGAATCCGTGTGCGCCGGATCGTTGTAGCGGCGCAGCACCGACTCGAAGGTGGCGCGGACAAGGTGGTCCACGACATCGGCGCGAAGCCGGCTGCCGCCCAGGCGCCGGTACGTCGCGGCGAAGCTCTCGCCCGGGCCGAAGCGATCGTGCCCGAACATGAACGTCCCGTTGAGATCGAGCAGCAGGACGTCGAGGTGGTCGAGTCCGCTCATGAGGGCCGCTCCCTGGCACTCCTGCGGGCGAGGGTTGGCGCCGCCCGTGGGCCGGGGCGAGCCGTTTCGGGCGGGACGAAAAAAAACGTCACGCGAGGTTGCCGGACGCCCAGCGACGTCCCATACTGGTGGGCGAGCCCGCGTCCGTCTTGGGACGTCGGGGGATCGCGTCGGCGGTGCCGGGGGGTTCACACCGGAGGAGGCCGGCGACGCGGGTGCCGATGCGACGCGCGTGGCTCTCGTCCTCTTGCTCAGTGGGCAACCCCCGGCATGAGGGTTCCCGGGACGATCCGTCTCGCTGGGGAGAAAGGGGGGCAGTTCTCCGATGCGGCCCCCATCGCGCCGAGCGGCGGGCCTCCCAAACCGGCAGACCGCCCCCTCCACAGCCCGTAGCTCTTGCCCCCCCGGTGCCGGCAATGACCGAGTCGCCCGCATGAAGACCGACGGCTTGCCGCGCCTGCCCGCGCGCTCCATCTGGAAAACCAACCTGCCCGGCGCGATCCTCTTCGTCTTCGACGTCGCCGGTTTCTCCGCCGCGTGGTCCGCCGCATGGCACCTGCGCCGCTGGCTCAACCCGTGGATGGAATTGCCCATCAACGAGTTCGAGCCCTACACGCGCGTCGCCCCCGTCATGGTCGCCGTCGGCCTGCTCAACTGTGCGCTGTTTGGGCTGTATCGCGTGCGCGGACGACTCGCCGCGCTCACGCGCTGGGACCAGCTCCTCAAGGCCGGCTACCACTATCTCCTCTATCTCATGGTCGTGGGATACTTCCTCAAGGAGTTGGATCTCGGCCGGTCGGTCATCTTCCTCGCGGCGGCAGTGGCGTTCGTGTATCTGTACGCGAGCCGGTCGGCGCTGCGCGCGCTGAAGGCGGGCGCCTTTGCGCGCGGCCACGGGCTCGTGCGCGCCGCCATCGTCGGCACGGGCAAGCTGGCCCGCGAAGTCAAGGAGTCGCTCTACCACCATCCCGAAGTCGGCTTCGAACTGGCCGGCTTCGTCCGCCATCCCAACGACCCCGATAACGAGGCCGCCGCCAACGGGCTCGCGATCATCGGCGAGGCCGGCGAAATCGACGACTTGGTGCGCGAGCACGGCATCGAGGAACTCTTCATCGCCGTGCCGCACCTGACGCCGACCGAGCAGCTCAACCTCATCAGCCTCGGCCGCACGCGCGGCCTCAAGATTCAGTTGGTCTCGAACTTGTTCGGCGTCATCACGGCACGGGCCAAGGTGGACGAGATCGCCGCCTTCCCCGTCATTCCGCTACGCGACGGCCACCTGCCCTGGCCTCAGGCGGTCGTGAAGCGCGCGTTCGACCTCGCCGTCGCCACGGTCGGCACGCTCGCCTGGCTCCTCTTCTTTCATTGGTGGATCGCGCTGTGGATTCGGCTCGATTCCGCGGGGCCCGTGATCTTCCGCCAGACGCGCATCGGGCGCGACGGCCAGCCGTTCGAGTTCCTGAAGTACCGCACGATGCACGTGGCCGCGAAGCAATACGACGTGGCGCCGACGGCGGCGGACGATCCGCGCATCACCCGCGCGGGGCGGTGGCTGCGCAAGACGAGCCTCGACGAGTTGCCGCAACTCGTCAACGTGCTGCGCGGCGACATGTCGATGGTCGGCCCGCGCCCTGAGATGCCCTTCATCGTCGAGCGCTACGAGGAATGGGAAAAGCGGCGACTCGACGTCAAACCGGGCATCACCGGACTGTGGCAGGTGATCGGTCGAAAAAATCTACCTCTCCACTTGAACATGGAGTACGACTTCTACTACATCATGAATCAATCGTTGTTGCTGGACATCGAAATCCTGATCCGGACGGTTCCGGCGGTGCTGAAGGGCAAGGGGGCGTTCTAGGCCCGGCGCCGGGGGAACCGACTCCAGAAGGAAGCCCACCCGTGACTCTGCTGCCACGCCGTTGGTTGGTCCATGTCGCGTGCCTGATGCTGCTGGTCTGCGTTGTCCGCGCGCAACCCAGCCCATGGGACGCGCCGGCACCGCCGCACCGAGGAACCCTGCTGATCCTGCCCGCCCGCGACGACGCGGACTCCTTCCCCGTTGCCAGGCAGGCCCTGATCACCGGCATCGGCTGGGAGCTGCGCGCGCATGCCCCGGCGGGGCTTGGATTCCCCGCCACGTCGGAGGTGCTGGCCGATCTCAAGCGCATGGCCCCCTATCACCCCGATGGCGTGCCCGTCGTGGACGAGCACATCGCGGCCATGATCCGATATCACGCGGCAACGCACGTTCTGCACTCCCGGTGGTCCGCACAGGACGGGGTCGAGCGGCTGGAGTGCCGCCTGACCGGCAAGGACACCGAGGCAAGCGCCACCTTCGAGGCATCCGCGACGCACCCCGGCCACCTGGCTCACCGCATCGCCTTGTGGATTCTCGCCACGGGCGACTTCGGATTCGATGAGGCCGCGCAAGCCCGCTTCGCCACGCCATGCCCCGAGCCCACCACCCCCGAGCCCGCGGACGCGGCAGATCCCCTCGAATGGGTCCGCTGGTACGCCAGCGGCATGGAATCCGACGCGCCGCACAACGCCGCCACCCATCGTCTGCTCCTTGCCTTCTACCTGCAAGCCAACAGCGTCGAACAACACGAGGCGCCACCACAGTGGCAGGCGCTCGTCGACGGCACGCCCGACGACCCGCCACCGAGCCAACTGCTGACGGCGGGCCTCACGCACTTGTGGCAAGAGGACTCCGCCGCCGCCCGCGCGGCGCTCTGGAGCTATCTCGCCCTCCAGCCGGGCGACACCATGACTCTCGACCTCGTGGCGAATGCTGCCTACGGGAAGGGGAACCTGCGGGAGGAGTTTCTCGAGCATGTGCGGGATTGGTTCGCGCGGGCGCCGGAGAGTCCCGCACGTGACGTGCTGCTGGCCTCGATGCTGCATCACTCCGCCTGGGACTACCGCGGCGGCGGCTTCGCCGACACCGTGACCGATGAAGGGTTCCGGCACTTCCATTCGCTCAAGCGACTCTCCATCAGTTACTGCCAGAAGGCCGAAGCGGTGGCCGGGCCGCTTCCCATGATTATCGAACTCCTGCTGAACGGTCACGGCAGCTTGTCGGAGATCTCCCAGCTCAAGGCAGCCTATCGGCGAGGCACGGCCGCTTATCCGAGCGACGGCGTCATCATGCGAACGATGCTGCACTTCACGCGACCGCGTTGGGGAGGAACGATTCAGGAGGGGATGAGGCTGATCGACGAACGTTTCGAGAACGGGCAAATGACGGCGCGCTTCGGCCTCATTCCAGCGATCTTCCACTTTGGCGAGGCGGTTCAGCTCTTCGGCGAGGAAGAACCGTCCCAAGTGGCAGCCGTTCGTCGCTACATGCGAACATTCCCCGAGGCGCGTGCCCAAGTCCTGCGCGCAGCGGAACTGCTTCTCGACTTCCCCACCATGGAGAACGCAGCCTATGCGGCCTCGGTGGCCTGGGTCGTTCCAAACCGCCCCGCGATTCACAAGGCGGTGCAGGCGAATCCCCGCCTGATCGAGGCCCCCGACAAGTCGTTCTACCTGGTCAACAAGGCCGAGTTCATGCGGTATGCGTTGCGCTATCTTGCCGAGGTCGAGGCATGGGACGAGATGGCGGAGATCATCCCCCGACTGGCGCCGGACATGCAACAGCACCCGTGGACCAACCCCGAGGCCTTCGAAACCGCCGAGTTCAGCCAGGTCGCGGTGTGTCTCGGCGACATACACGGCTACATGCTGACCCTGGCGCGCGTCGCCTCGAACTGGCGCGACCCCCTCGAGGGACGCGTCCTCGATGGCTGCCTGAATCTGGGGACGGTCGCATGGGCAGAGGCGTACGCCTGCTTCCTGAATGCGCACCTCAACAAGGGCGGCACCAACCCCGAGAGACTTCTCCGCGCGACCAATCGCGTCGCGCGCGCCTGGGAGGCCGACCCCGACGTGCCCCGCATCGCCGCCGCCACACGCGCCCTGATTGCCTGGCATGCCGGCGACCAGGAACTCGCCCGAACGGAACTCGAACGCATGAATCCCTCGCGTCGCATGTGGGCCGATTGGGTGCGCCGCGAAACCTGTCTCGTTATCCAAGGAGCACTGCCTCCAGATCTCGAACCCCTGCTTGCGGACCTCGCCACGGAGTGACGGCCCGACGGCAGAAACCCCCGGAAGGAGCAGCGAGCATGGTCTTGTTCCCGGCAGGTCTTCATCGGTTGTTCGCGCGCCTGCTCGCCGGCGTGGTCGCGATACTGGCTGTCGACATGGCGTCCGCGAGCCCGTGGGACACGCCCGTGCCGGAGCATCGAGGAACAATCGTGATCTTGCCTCCACAGAATGGCGAGGGAGTCTTCTCGCCGGACGCAATGAAGACGACGCACCAAGTATTCAATGCCCTTCACGCCTTCTCCCCGTCCGGACTCTATTCGGCGAGTCACCAAGGAGTCTACACTCAGTTGAGCCGCATGTCGCCGCAGCACCCCGACGGCATCGTTGCCGTCGAGGAGCACGTCGCGACATTGGCGCGCTACTATGGGGGACAATTCGTCCTCCACTCGACCTTTCGTTCGATCGATGGTCGCGACACAATGGAGTGCACATTGGTCGGGCCGAGCTTCACGGAGTCCCGCCAGTTTGAGGTCGAGGAGGGGAATAACCTGGAACTCGCCCATGAGATTCTGATGTGGATGCTGGATACCATGAACCTGAAGCTAACCCCGGAGGAGCGCGCGCGCCTGGAGTATCCCCTGAGGGGTCTGAGGTTCCGCTCCAGCGTGGAGTGGCGTCCCTACTTCGATGCCACAAGTCGGGAGACAATCGTCGAATCCTTGCGCAGCGGCACCGATTGGCTCACCTCGGCCGAACCGGGACGAACTGCCGAGATCTACTTCGCCTATGCGAAGTTCCTGTTCGAGAACAATGTCCTTCATGAAGACGCCGGAGACACTTTCCGCGTCCCGGACGAAGTCATAGCGAACGAGGGCTTACCATCGCTGGACTTCGCGCGGGGGCTGTACCACCTTTGGAAGGGCGAATTGGAGGAGGCGCGTCTGGCGCTGTGGACCTACCTTGCCCGGCAACCTACCGACGAGTGGGCCCTTCACCTGCTGGTGCACCGTGCCTACCCTCGAGGAAGCCGGCTGGATGATTTCCTGAGCAACCTGGGCCAATGGCACGCTCGAGCGCCGAGTTGTGCGTGGAGCGATGCGCAATTCGGCCTTCACCTCCACCGTTCCGCCTGGGACTACCATAACAGCCGATATGGCACCGATACCTACCTTGAAGGAGTCCGCCAGTTCCACTCCGTCATGCGACTATCGACAACCCACTTGGAACGTGCCGAGGCCGCCGTTGGCCCGATCCCGGCCATTGCCGTGACACTCATCGACAACCATGGCAGCACGAACAACGTGGAAAGCATGTACGCCGTGTACCGTCGAAGTTTCCCCGCCTATCCATTCAGCCGCGAGATCCTCAGCACCACATTGCACTTCACGCGGCCCCGCTGGCACGGCACACTGGAACAGGCAATGGAACTCATGGACGAGCGCTTCCAGAGTGGCACCATGATGGGAGAAGTTGCCGCCGTCCCGCTGAGCTTCCACTGGGAGGAAGGACGGACCCTGTATGCCCGCGAGCGCGACACCGAGCTGGCATTCTACCGCTATCTGAGCGACCTGCCCCACGCACGACGCCAGATTGTCCGCGCCGCCGAGATTCAGCTCGCGGAAGGGACTCGGAAAGCATGCGCTCGAGCCGCCGTGGCCGGTATCCTGCTCGTCGATCGACAACTGGTCCATCGCGCACTGGCCACCAACCCCGCCCTCCTCGACGAGACCGATGCAGCATCTGCGCCACTGGATAGTGAGCAGGTGGCAATAGAAGCGATACGGTGCGTCGCCGAGTTGGAGCAGTGGGAAGCCGTGGAGAAGATGGCCGCCCACATTCAGTCGAACCCGGACTGGAACTCCCGCAGCCGGACAGGATCCCCGGCCGCGCATGCGCGCATGATGAGCGTTGCGACGATGCAATCCGTCGCCTACGCCATGCTCAATGGCCGGCAGGCGCCGGGGAGGCTGCCCGTTCACATGCAGATCAGGGCCGGAGGAACGGCTTGGTCGCGCGCCTATGGCGCCTTCGTGCATGTCCTGCTTTCCGACGGCGGCACGGCGGGCGGGGCCATCACCGAACTGCTCGATCCGATCGCGCAGCAGGCCGAGTACGATCTTGAAGTCCAGCGCATCGTCGCCGCCACGCGCGCTTTGATCGCATGGCGCGCCGGCGACCAGGAGGAAGCGCGCAAGCAACTCGCCCTCATGCAACCCGACGAGCCGATGTTCGCCGACTGGGTGCGGGGCGAGACGTGCCAGAGGATACTGGGCGAGGTGCCCGCAAACGTCTGGCGTCGGCCGCAGGCTTCAGGCGACTGAGTCGATCGCGCGGGCCAGCGCGAGGTCCAGCGCGCTGATGCCGTCGCAGTCGTGCGTCGTCAGCTCGATGCGCACGCGCTTGAAGACGTTGTGGATTTCGGGATGGTGGTTCATGCGCTCGGCCAGCAGGGCGATGCGCGTCAGAAAGCCGAAGGCGTCGTTGAAGTTCGTGCGCACCCAGTTCTTGCGCAGCTTGCCGTCGTGCAGTTCCCAGCCGGGCATCGTCTCGAGCGCGGTGCGAATCTCTTCGTCGGTCAGCCGGTTCGGACGGGTCATGACGAAAGCCTCCGGGGCGGGGATGTGCGGCCGGGTGGTGCGAAGCTCGTGCCGATCCGGCCCATCAAACGGACCCCGAAGATTCGCTTTTTGTTCTCTGTGACCCAAGCCAAAACCCTTGTCCTTGTGGCCATCGTTGCCGTAGCGGGTCGTTGCTCGCAGCGCGGAAAGGAAACCTCATGCACGTCATCGTCGTGGGAGCAGGCACGGTCGGCTCCAACATCGCCATGCACCTGGCGCGTGAACAGCACGAGGTGATCGTCGTCGATCGCGACCCGGCCAAGCTGGCCGACGTCGAGGATCATGCCGACGTCCAGACGCTGGCGGGCAACGCGTGCGATCCGGCCGTGTTGCGCCGCGCCATGGGCGAGGGCGGCGAGACCGGCCTGCTGCTGGCCGTCACCGAGGCCGACCCGACGAATCTGGTCATCTGCTACGCGGCCAAACGAATCGGCGTCCCGCGCGTGGTGGCCCGCGTGCGCCACCGCTATCATGTCGACACGACCGTCGTGAACTTCCGCGACCCGCTCGGCATCGACCTGTTGCTCTCGCCCGAGATGCTGACCGCGCACGAGCTGTCGAATTTCGTCGAGAACCCCGCGGCGCTCGCCTTCGCCAGCCTGGCGCAGGGCCGCGTGCAGATTCGCACGGTCATGCTCTCGCCCTTCAGCGCGATGTGCCTGCGTGCGCTCAAGGATCTGCAACTGCCGCAGGGCGTGCTGGTGGGGGCCGTGCGGCGCGGCAAGGAGATCTTCACGCCGCGCGGCGACGCGGTGCTCGAAGCCGGCGACCACGTCACGCTCATCGGCCTGCCCGAGGTGATCGACACCGTACACCCGCAGTTCGACACGGAACAGGAGACGCGCCCGGTCGGCGGACAGAGTGTCGCGATCGCCGGCGCCGGCGAGACGGGGCTTTATCTGGCGGAACTGCTCGAGAGCCGCCGCCACAAGGTCACCGTCATCGACATGGACCGCACGCGCTGCGAGTTGGCGAGCGAGCGGCTCGACCGCGCCGTCGTCCTCCACGGCGACTGCACCAACGTGCAGTTCCTGCGCGAGGAGCAGATCGGCCACATGGATTACTACATCGCGGCGACGGGCGACGACGAGTCCAACGTCATGTCGGCGCTGCTCGCGCGCGAGCTCAAGGTCGACAAGACCGCCTGCCTGATCGACCGGCCGGACTACGCGCGCGTCGTGGAGATGGTCGGCATCGACGTGGCCATCTCGCCGCGCATCGTGGCGGCAAACCGCATCCTGACGCTGGTGAAGCAGGGACGCATCCGCTCGGTGACGCTGCTCGAGGAGGGCGCGATCGAGGTGACCGAGTACCAAGCGCTTTCGAAGTCGGCGATCGTGGGGCGGGCGCTCAAGGAGATGGAGTTGCCGGCGGGCACGCTGATCGGCGCCGTCGTGCGCGGCCAGACGGTCACGATCCCGCGCGGCGACAGCATCATCCGCCCCGGCGAGATCGTCATCACGGTGTCGGAGGCCGCCGCGTCCGAAGGCCTCAGCCGATTGCTCCAGGAAGCCGACGAATGAGCGAGCCCCCGACGGCGCACTCGCCCCACTCCGCGGAAGCGTGCACGACATGAACTACCCGCTCGTCGCGAAGTTCCTTGGGCTCCTGCTCGGCCTCTTCTCCGTGGCCATGCTGACGGCGTTGCCGTTCGCCTTCCACTTCGAGGAGTGGCGCGCGTTCGTCGCGCTTCTCGAGGCCGTCGGCTGCGGGATGGTCGTCGCCGTCGCGTTCTATCTGATCGGTCGCCGCGCAACGGGCGAGATGTACCGCCGCGAGGCGCTGGCGGTCGTCGGCCTCTCCTGGTTCCTTGCGGCGATGATCGGCGCGCTGCCGTTCCACTTCGGCCATCTGTTCGATTCGTTCGCCGCGTGCGTCTTCGAGAGCATGTCGGGCCTGACGACGACGGGCGCGAGCGTACTGACCGACATCGAGGGCTCCCCCAAGGCGCTGCTCTTCTGGCGCTCGGCTCTGCACTTCATCGGCGGGCTCGGTATCGTCGTGCTGTTCGTCGCCGTGCTGCCGCTCGTCGGCGTCGGCGGTCGCGCCCTGTTCAAGCAGGAGGTTTCCGGCCCGTCGCCCGAGGGGCTGACCCCCCGGATCAAGGACACCGCGATCCTTCTGCTGAAGTTCTACGTCGGCATCAATGCCCTCCTGTTCGTCTGCCTGCTGCTGGCCGGCATGAGTTTCTTCGACGCGATCAATCATGCGATGGCCACCATCGCAACGGGGGGATACTCCACCCGGAACGCGAGCCTCTACTCGTTCGCCAACGTGCGGATCGAGTGGGTCATCATCCTGTTCATGTTCCTCGCGAGCACGAACTTCCGCCTGCACCTGGACGCGCTGCGCGGCAAGTTCAACTACTGGAAGAATGCCGAGTTCCGTGCCTACACGTTCATCGTGGTCTCGTGTGGCCTGTTCGTCACGGCGCTTCTGATGGCCAGCGGCACCGGCATTGGCGTCGATCTTCCGCCGGGTGCCCTGCCGGCGGTGACCGAGCCTGGAGGCTTTCATCTGCACGACGTCATGTTCTCCAATCTGTCGGTCCAATCCACGACGGGCTTCGGCACGGTGGACTTCAACCAGTGGCCGGACGCCGCGCGCATCCTGCTCATGTTTCTCATGATCGTCGGCGGATGCGCGGGTTCGACCTCGGGCGGCATGAAGGTGATCCGGTGGGTGATCCTGTTCAAGGTGGCCGCGCACGAGCTGTCGCGCGCGGTCGCCCCGCGCCGCGTCCGCGTGCTCAAGATCGACGGCCAGCCCATCCCCGACGACACCATCCGGCAGGTGCAGACCTTCTTCTTCCTGCACATCTTCGTCATGATGGCGGGCAGCGTCGTGCTCGGCCTCTTCGTGCCGGACCTGTCCCTGCTGACGATCTTCACGGCCGTCGTGTCGGCGATCAACAACATCGGCCCGGGGCTCGACCAGGTCGGTCCGGCCGCCAACTTCGCCTGCATGAACGGTCCGGCCATGTGGCTGTTATCGCTGCTGATGCTGCTGGGCCGTCTGGAGCTTCTGGCCATCCTGGTCTTCCTGTCGCGTACGTTCTGGTTTCCGCGCTAGGGATCGATGGATGGGCTGGACAGCGGGGCGCGGTTGTCGCAGACTCGCGCGGGACGATTCCATCGGGTGTGACGCCATGATCCTGACTTCGGAAACCTACATTGGATTTATCGGCGCCGGCAACATGGCCGAGGCGTTGATTCGCGGCCTGATCGCCGCGCGGACGGCGGCGGCGAACCGCATCCTGATCTACGACGTGCACGAGGAGCGGCGCGAGAAGCTGCGGCGCGAACTCGAGGTCGAGGTCGCGTCGGGCAACCGCGAGGTCGTCGAGCGCGCCAGTGTCGTCATGCTCGCCGTCAAGCCCCAGAACCTCGCCACGCTGCTCGACGAGCTCGAGGGCCTCGCCAAATCGAACCAACTCTGGATTTCGATCCTCGCCGGCGTCAGCACCACGCGCCTCGAGGACGGGCTCTCCCACGCCGGATGCCCGTACCCTCGCGTCGTGCGGGTCATGCCCAACACGCCCGCGCTCCTGCAGGAAGGCGCCTCCGCGCTGACAGCCGGGCCGCACGCCTCCATCGCCGATCTGTTGCTCGCCCGCGTCTTCTTCGAGACCGTCGGCACCACCGAACTCGTGGAACCCAACCAGATGGACGCCATCACCGGGCTGACCGGCACCGGCCCGGCCTACGTCTTCCGGCTGATCGAAGCGCTCATCGAGGCCGGCGTCGCGCTGGGGCTCCCGCGCGAGAAGGTCGAGACACTCGTCAAGCAGACCGTCTACGGCGCCGCGCACATGGCGCGCGACAGCAAGGAGCCGCCGCAGGAGCTGCGCCGGCGCGTCACCTCGCCGGGCGGCACCACCGCCGCCGGCATGGCCGTCATGGACGAGCGCGGCTTCGAGCAGCTCATCCGCGACACGGTGGCCACCGCGACGCGCCGCTCGGAGGAACTCGGGCGGCAGTGCTGACCGCCTGATCGCGCCCGTTCGCAAACCCTCGCCGGCCCGCGGAAAAATCGTTCCGCGGGCCGCATTTTTTTCTTGTCGGTGTTCGCCCCGCTCTCGCCTCCTGCGCCATGCGTTCGGTTCGACCGCGTCACTCGTCGCACGGCGACCGCTCCGCACGAATCCCGCCCGTTCCCGCACAAGGAGTCGATCCCATGTCCGCCCGCGCCCTGCCCGTTCTGACGGCTCTACTCGTGACCGCCGCCACGGTCACCTTCACCGGCTGCTCGTCCAAGCCCGAAAACTCGCCCGTCATCCGCAAGAAGTTCGCCGAAGTCGACGGCCTCAAGGACGAGATCGCCGAGACCAATCGCCTGATCCGCTCGCTGACCGGCGAGGTCACGATCATGAAGGACGAAATGTCCAACCTGCGCGCGCTGGCACCGGACGGCGCCGGCGGCTCCGAGTTGGCTGCCCGCCTTGGCGCGCTCGAGAAGCGCCTGGCCGAGATGGAATCCAACGGCACGACAGTGGCCAGCGTGCAGGCGGCCGCCAATCGCTCCGCCGCCCCGAAGGAAGTCGCCGCAACCTTCAACGGCCTCGCCGTCCCCGAGCGGCCCGCCGCCACGGCGACCACCGGCTCGGTTGCCGCGTCGAAGCCCGTCGCCTCCCAGCCCCGCGCCACCACCAGCGCGACAACCCGCGCCGCGGCACCGGCGCCCAAGCCTGCCGTCTCCCAGCCCAGCGCCCCCCGCGGACGCTATCACACGATCCAGGATGGCGACACGCTCGAGAAGATCGCCGCCTCCAACAACGTCTCGGTCGCCGAACTGCGCCAGGCCAACCGCCTGCCCGAGGGTGCGCGGCCGCTCAAGGGCCAGCGCCTCTTCGTGCCCGCCAAGTAAGCGACGCCTCAACCCGCGCCGCCCAGCCCTCAAGGTGTTCGTGCCATGACCTGTCACATCGCCGATCTCGTTGCCCCCGACCGCTTGGCCCTGTTCGCGCCCTGGCTCGATGCCATCGTGATCCTGCTGGGCATGGCCGGCTGGTGCGCCGGTCGCGCCCTGCCGCCATGGCTGGGTTGGAACGCCGCTGCCGGCGGCTACGACGCGTAGCACGCACCTTCCAGAAACAAGGTCCCCCTCCGCGCGCAGACGTGCGGAGGGGGTTTCGTCTTGGGGCCCGTCAGACTTTCGTGGCGGCGGTCAGTGCTCCAGCCACGCCGCGGCCATCCCCATCGCCTCGTCGTCGCTGGCCAGCAGTACGAGCGTCTCGATGCCCTCGACGTGCAGGCGCACGCGTCGGCCGTCGGCATGGGTCCACTCGCGATAGTCGCTGCCCGTGAAGCCGGGCCACGTCGCCACGCGGCGCGTGAAGGCCGTCTCGAACTCGTCGGCGTCCAGTTCCTCCACCCACGTCGTCTTCCAGGCAACGAACCATTGGCGGTCGTCGGGACCAGCCACCGTCACGAGCAGGTCGCCCGCCCAGCCGGCAGCGCCCGCCACCGCCACCGGTTCTGAAACCAGAATGTCGAGCGAGAGCGCCGACAGCGTCGGGTAGTTCTCCTCGGGCGTCAGCACCAGCCGCGTCGTCCACTCGCCGACCTGACCGCGGCGCACTTCCTCAAAGCCGTCGCGGCTCTCCCATGCGGGCAGCTCGACGCGCACCGGTTCCGCCGGCGTCGGCCAGTAGCGGTCCGGATGCAGGATATGCGTCGTCGAGAGCGGCGGGCGACGGAACGGCAGGTCGCGCCAGTTCTCCGCACCCAGCCCCTGAAGGCCCTGCAGGAACTGCAAGCCGGCCAGATACGGGAAGATCAGGCTCTGCACCAGCGCCGGCGGGACGGCCTCGAGCTGCTGCGTCCCCTGATTCATCCACTCGCTCATGCTCAGCAGGTCCGCGGCCTGGAAACTCTGCGCGCCCCACTCGACCATCAGCAGCGTCGCGTCGCCCTCGAGCACGGATGCCGTGGCCAGGTTCTGATCGAGGTTCTCCGTGCGGAAAGGCAACTCGCGGATCGGGAAGTGCTGGTCCTGCAACGCGTGGCAGATCTCGTGGGCCAGGATCACGCGGCCAAGGAAGGACCTGGGATTGAAGGTGTCGACGACGTAGAGCGCACCGTCCTGATCGTTGTAGAGACCGCCGACCTGTTCCTCGAGCAGCCCCGAGTAGAGCAGGCGCAGGTCCGAGTCGGGGGGCAGCAGGCCGAGGGCGCGCCAGGTGAGCGACTCGCCGCGCACGAGCTTGTCGGTCAGCTCCTTCTCGAGCAGCCGCGCGAGCAGGTCGCGCAGCTCGGTGCGCGTCAGCACGATCGACTCGACGGGCCTCTGAAGCGCCAAGCCGCGCAGGGCGGCGACTTCGCGCGCGACCTCCTGGACGAGGCGCCTGTAGCGCAGGGAGTCGAGGGGCAGTTCCGCAGCGGCGGCGCGCAGCAGATTGTGCCGGCGACGCGCGAGGCGCGAGGCGGCCTCGGCGCGCTCGACGGCGGTTGCCTCCCCGATCTCCGCCGCGGGGGCCGGTTCGGCGGCGATTTCGCGCAGGCGCAGCAGCGTTGCCGGGTCGATGAACTCGGCCAGCGATTCGATCTCGGCCAGCAGCTCGGCCGTGCGCTGGTCGGCCAGCGCCGCCTCGCGCTCGGCCACGGAGAGCCGTCGCGCCAGTCTGGCCTCGTCGGCCGGCTGGGCCGACACGCCCGCCGCCCATGCCAGCACCCCGATCAACAACAGTGCCCAGCGCCGCATGCGCCCATCACCTCCACCGGAGGAATCGTCCGTTTCGGAGCAAGCAAACCCTTGCCGCTCGGGGCCCCCGTCGCAAGGTTCATGTCATGCGGATTCTGGGAATCGATCCAGGGTTGGCCTCCACGGGCGTCGGCGTGATCGAACGCCGCGACGAGACGTGGCATCTGCTCGCCGTGCGCGACGTGCGCACCGCCCCGCGCGAGCCCTTTCCCCGGCGCCTGCAACGCATCCACGATCTGGTGGCCGACTGCATCGGCGAGTTCGCACCCGATGCCGTCGCCATCGAATCCATCTTCACCGCCAAGAACGTGCGCTCCGCGATCCTGATGGCGCACGGCCGTGGAGTCGCGGTCCTCGCCGCGTCGAGCGCCAACATCCCGGTCTTCGAATACACGCCCGCCGAGATCAAGTCGGCCATCGTCGGCAAGGGCCGCGCCAGCAAGTCGCAGGTCATGCACATGATCCGCGTGCTGCTTTCCCTGCGCGCGCCCGTCGCCAACGACCATCAGGCCGACGCGCTCGCCTGCGCGCTCGCCCATGCGTTCCGCACGCGGCTCGGCGAGCAGTTGAACCCCGGCGACGCCGCGACGTCCGAGACGCTCTCCGAAGCCAAGCTCCTACTGGCCCAGGTGCGGCGCGGACGCAGGAGGCGCTGACCCGACTGCCCGCGATGAACCGACCCGTCCTCGTCATCGGCCTGATCGCCCTGCTGCAAGTCCTGTGCGTGGGCGCCAACTTCACGACGCTGAAGTTCTACGGCGAATCGCTGGGCGGCAGCGGCCTGGCGGTCGGCTGGCTCTGGGTGGCGCTGTCGGTGCCGCGCGCGCTCGTCAGCCCCTTCTGGGGAAGCCTGTCGGACCGCATCGGTCGACGGCCCGTGCTGGCGATTGGATCGCTTGGGGCGATTGGCGGCTCGGTGCTCTGGGCGCTGTCCGGCTCGTGGGAGGCCCTGCTGGTCAGCCGCCTGCTCGATGGCTTCCTCGGCGCCCACGCCACGGTGGCGTTCAGCGTGATCGGAGACTCGACGGCGCCGGAGAAGCGCGCCGCGGGCATGGGCATGGTGGGCGCGCTGGTGCTGGTGGGTTTCACCATCGGACCGGTGATGGGCGGCGTCGGGGCCAGCATGGTGGGTCTGGCGGGGTTGGGCTGGGTGATGGCCGGGCTTCAGGCCGCCGGGCTTGTGCTGATGTTGGTGGCACTGCCGGAGACCTGCCCCGCCGCGACACGAACAGCCGCGCGGGGCAGCCTGCTGCCCGAGGCCTTCCGCCCGGCGGCATGGGGGCAACTCCTGCGTCTGCCGACTGTCGCCGGCCTGCTGGTCGTCTGCTTCGTGCTCACCGGCGCATTCGCCATCTACAACACGGCCTTCCCGAACGCGGCGGCGGTCTGGTACAGTTGGGACCAGCGCGATCTGGCGCTGGCGTTCGTGGTGCTTGGACTCGGGGGCGCGTTGGCGCAGGGGGGACTGGTGCGACCGTTGGCGCCGCGGCTGGGCGAGCGGCGACTCGTTCTGATCGGCGGGGGGGTGTTGGCGCTCGGGTTCGCGCTGCTGGCGCTCGGGCTGCCGGTGTGGGGGGCGCTGGGCGCGACGGGACTGGTCGCGGTCGGCGGCGGGCTGGCCTTTCCGTGCGTCAACGCGCTGCTGTCGCGATCCGCACCCGAGCAGCGTCAGGGCCTGCTGCTGGGCATCGGCCAGATGGCCCAGGGCCTCGGTCGCGGCGGCGGATTTCTCGCGGGAAGCGCCTTCGAAGCGACCAGCCTGACGCTGCCCTGGTGGCTGGCCGTCGCGGGTGTGGTGGTCTCGCTGGCCGTGCTGGGACTGGGGACTCAGGCCAGAAGGTAGTCCAGCACCTGGCTGCTCGAGTAGGACTCGCCGACGTGGCGAAGGAACTCGCGGAGTTGGGCGAGGGCGCTGCCGGCGGTGACCAGCGGCAACTCGAAGCCGCCGCCCGCCAGCGGGCTACCCATCCCGATGTTGGCCAGCAGTCCGTTGCACAGGCACTTGCGGCCGATGGTTTCCTCGGCGGTGCCGCCCTTGCGCTCGTAATCGGCGACCGGTTCGGACGGACAGCGGTAGCCGACGGTGCCGTCGGGTCGGTGCCACAGGCGACGCAGGTAGCCAAGGTCGCAGACACGTTGGCGCAGCGAATACAGGTCCGCCTCGGCCAGCGTGCCCGGCAGTCCGACCACCTTGAACGGAAAGCCGGTCGGCGAAGCGGTGGGATCGGTGAAGACCTTCACCTCGTCGCGGCGGCAGAGGTCACGGAACTGGGCCTTGATCGCGGCGGTGAGTCCGGACTCCTCGCACAGGGCGAAGAGGGTGCCGACCTGGATGCCGGCGGCGCCGGTCTCGAACGCCTCGCGCAGGCGCGCGGGGCTGCCGCTGCCGCCTGCGATCCAGAAGGGCAGTCCGAGGCGGCGCAGGCCCTCCCAATCGACGGCATCGCGCGGGCCGTAAATCGGCTCGCCCGTGGGCCCGAGCTGAAGCGGTCCGCGCGGCGGCGCGTTGTGCCCGCCCGCCACGTCGCCCTCGACGATGAAGCCGTCAATCCGTCCCGTCGCCCGGCGTACGAGCGCCTGCGCCAGCGTCTGCGACGAGACGATCGCCAGGAACCGCGGGCGCGCCAGCGGCTCGCCGGGCGGCCCAAAGAGCGCCGGGTCGAATGCGCTGCGATGCTCGACGCCGGAGGGGGCCTGCTCGACCGGCAGCAGCACCGACACCGGCTCGTGGCGGCTCAACCGATCCAGCGCGCCGGGAATCTGCCATGGGATACCGGCCCCCATGAGCACATAGTCGACACCGGCCAGCATCGCCCCGTAGAGCGACGCCAGGTTCGGCAGCGGAATCTTGTCGAGAAGGTTGATGCCGACCGGCCCGTCGTGCCCCTCGCGGGCAAGCGAAACTTCGGCGAAGTTTGCCAGCACAATCAGCTCGGCCTGCTCGCGCGTCACCGTCGCGGTGTGCAGAGGAAGGCGAGCGTACGGGCGGTCGGCAGGCTTGCCGCCCGGCACGAAGTACCGGCCCAGAACCCGCTCGGCCACGGCGGGGAACGGGAATCGCGCCAGCGCCCGGCGGTAGTCGCCGGTCGCGTCGCCGTTCTGCAGGTGGCGCACGAGGATCGTGTCGAGCGCCGTGCCGGAGACGACTCCCATCTGGCCTGCGCGGGCGACCGAGCGGGCCAGACGCCAGTTGGAGACGCCGGCGCCCATGCCGCCTTGGATAATATGGGGAAGAGTCATCCGAGAAAACTCCGCAAGCTGCGCCACCTGTTGCGTTCAGGCGCCCAGCAACGTGCGCCGTCTTGGGGGGCCGCGTCCATGAGAATCGACGCCTGCGGGGCCGAATGCGTTCAAAAGTCCACTTGACTCGGCCGGGGCGCTCGGGGACGAGTTGCGGCCCTTTCGGTGGCTCTGGCGACGGAGCCGCCGGCGGGTGCGCGGATTCCGGTCGCTCATGGTCCTCCCACGCCAGCCCCGACGGAAAACGCACCATTCTTCGAGGAATACGACCCAATCATGAGGGCTCAACCGACCACCATTGCCAAGGTGGGGGAAATGCAGGAGAAGTGGTACCTCGTGGACGCCGAGGGCCAGATCGTTGGCCGCGTGGCGGCCCGCGTGGCCTCGCTGGTGCGCGGCAAGCGCTCGGCCTCCTACTCCCCCCATCAGAACCCGAAGATCCACGTCATCGTGGTCAACGCCGACAAGGCGATCTTCACCGGCAACAAGCTGGGCAACAAGACCTACTACCATCACTCGGGATGGCGCACGGGCATCAAGGCGACGACGGCGGCCAAGCTGCTGACCGAGAAGCCGACCGATGTCATGAGCAAGGCCATCCACGGGATGCTGCCCAAGAACACGCTGGGCCGCGCGCTCAACGGCAACGTGCGCATCTACGCCGGCCCCGAGCATCCGCACCAGGCCCAGCAGCCCGAGGTGCTGACCATCCGCACGCGCCAGCCGCGCGCCAAGGAATAACCCCCGGCCCGGCTGACATCGGCCGACATCAGACCCCATCGGAGTCCGACTCATCATGGCGGAAAAGCTGGAACAATATCTCGGAACGGGCCGGCGCAAGACCTCGGTCGCCCGCGTCTATCTGCGCCCCGGCAAGGGACGCTTCGTCGTCAACGGCAAGGACTGGAAGGCCTACTTCGGCGACCGGCCCGAGCTCGACCACGTCATGCGGTCGCCCCTTCGCGAAACGCAGGGGCTGACCAAGTTCGACGTCATCGTCAACGTTCAGGGCGGCGGCCCCGCCGGACAGGCCGGCGCGATCCGTCACGGCATCGCCCGGGCGCTGCTTCAGGTCAACCCGGCCAACCGCTTCGCCCTCAAGAAGGCCGGCTACCTGACGCGCGACCCCCGCACGGTCGAGCGCAAGAAGCCAGGTCTCCACAAGGCGCGCAAGGCCTCGCAGTTCTCCAAGCGCTGAGCGCCACCCACCCTGTACTCACCTCCAACCGCCTCCCGGCTCTGCGTCGGGAGGCGGTTTGCTTTGGGCGCGCCCAAGTATTCCCGGATTCGCTTGCACGAATCGCCAACAACGTTGCCGCACTCGCACACACGCGACAATCGACCGGAGGAGCGGCGCCCGCGGCAACTTTGGGTTGGCTCGCCTGCAAGCGCATGCAGTCATGAACGCAGGGTCGCAGTCCTCCGGCTGCGGGCCCGTCGTCACTCCGGGAGGAATCCGTTCATGCCTGCATCGTTTCGTTCGCTTCTGCTGCTCGCCCTCGCCCTTGTCCTGACAATCGGGGCGGCGGCCCAGACCTGGCAGGAAGTGGTGCCGGGAATCGACTATCGCGTCTACCGCTTCGAGAGTCCGCAGAACGATGTCTTCGTGACACGGATGGACCGCACCAACACGAGCGTCATCGTCGACGCCTCGCTGGCCAACGGCCGCATCAGCCAACCCAACGTCGGCTGGAACACCGAGACGATCCCCTCGCAGGTGGCGCGCTACGACGGCGCGTTCGGCTACTGGGGACGCGAGACGGCACGCTTCCGCTATCGCGTCGTCGCCGCCGTCAACGGCAGTGGCTTCAGCAGCGCCAACGGCGCCCCCGACAGCCCGATGGCCATGAACGGCGCCCTGATCAAGCGCACCTTCTCCAACAGCAGCGAGAGCGGCGGCGCCATGGGCTTCTCGTACAAGATCGGCGGCACGGCCCCGACCCCCGGCACTCCCTACATGTCCGGCGACCTCAGCCTCCCGGGCGATTCCTCCAAGAATCGCCTCTCCTTCGCCGACTCCACCTGGCTGCAATTCAACAAACTCAACGACCAGCCCCTGAGCAACGCGATCATCATCTACACGCACCACTACGGCGCACGCACCCCGACGACGACCAACACGACCGAGATCGTCGTGCGCACCGACGGCTCCGCACCCTTGCGCATCCTGCCCTGGAGCAACTACCTGCCCGGCACCGCCGTCGAAATCCGAACCGGCTCCACCGGCCAGACGCCGATCCCCTTCGACGGCTACGTCATCGTCGCCAGCGGTTCGAGCGCCACCTCGCTGCAAGCAAAGGTGCCCAGCGTTGGCACTGTCGTCCGCCTCTCCCAGGAGACCCAGGACACCAGCGGTCTGGACTGGACGAACATGTACTGCGCGATCGGCCCGATGTGGGGCGTCATCCTGCGCGCCGGCGCCAAGCCGACCACCAGCTCGTCCTCCTATCACGTCGACGTCCATCCCCGCACCGCCACCGCCTTCAACGCCAACTACATCTACTTCATCGTCGTCGACGGGCGGTCCACACGCAGCTCCGGCATGACGCTCAGCGAACTCGCCGACTTCTGCATCGACGAACTGGCCGCCACGGACGCGGTGAACCTAGACGGCGGCGGCTCGTCCACCATGTGGGTCGACGGCTCGATCCGCAACGTGCCCTCCGACGGTACCCCCCGCGGCGTCGCCAATGGCCTGATGATGATCCAGCTCCTGCCCAAGGAAACCTCGACGACCTTCACCGCCGGGCAGAACGTCTTCAGCAACACGCCCTCGACGACACTGAACCTGCGCACGGGCCCGGGCACGAACTTCCACACGATCCAGGCCCTGACGCACAACACGCCGCTGACCATCGTTTCGCACGACCTCGCCGGCCTGCGCGCGCAGAACATCTCCGCCAACCCGTCGTACTGGTGGAAGGTTTCGACCGCCGGCGGCGTCGAAGGCTGGGTCGCCGAAGCGTTCCTCTCGACGGCGTCGGAAGTCGGTAAGTGGCGGGAGTATTGAAGAGAAGTTGTTGGCTGTTGGTTTTTTAGTTATTAGTCATTAGTTCTTGGCTATTGGCTTCCCTGGGAGAAGCTCTTCTTGCCGTTCAACAGGGAACGTCGACGGGTTCTCGCTTCCTGCGGCCTGATTGCCGGGCCATGGCGGAGAAGCTCGATATGGGTCATATGGGACCCATATGACCCATTTGGAGTTCATCGGGAACTCCTCACCTCCCTTGCCGAAGCTTCTGTCATTGCCATGGGGTGACCATCGATCACACTGCCCCCGGTCCCTCCAACTTCCAACAACTAATAACTAATGACTAATAACTAGAAATCAACATCCCCTTCCCTCATCTTCTCCACGCAATCCCAAACGATGTCGGGATCGAATCCGCGGCGGAGGAGGAATGCCGCGGCGGCCTGACGGCGCTTGGCCGGATCGTCGGGTCGCGGGCGGCGTTGCCATTTGAGCAGCAGCGCCTCGGCCGCCGCGCGCTGGTGGGCGGTGTCCTCGACCGGCCCCATCGCCTTGTCGGCGATCTCCCGCGCGACGCCCTTGGACGCAAGGCGCTGGCGCACGAGCCGCGGACCCGCACGGCCCGACGCGAGCGCCTGCTCGACCGCCTGGCGCGCGAACGCCGAGTCGTCCAGATAGCCCTTCGCCTCCAGGTCCGCCAGCACCTCGTCCACAACGGCGGGCCCGAACCGGCGCTGGCGCAGGGCACGCCGCAGCTCGGCCCGCGAGCGCGGCCGCCGCGCCAGAAGCCCCCACGCCCCCACCCGGCACCGGTGCCGCTCGTCGGCCGCCACCAGCGCCTCGACGCGCGCTTCGTCCAACAGGTCGCCGACGCCGACGCCGGCGCCCGCGTACACGTCGCCGGCCAGCTCGACCTCGCGCGGATCGGCCTCCGGCGAGGCCTCGTGCCCGAGCACCACCACCACGCGCCCGGTCCGCGCGCTCTTCACCCGCACCGCCCGCACCCGATAGTTCATCGCTCGTCCGCCTTTCGGCCCGGCAGGGGGATGCCGTCGGGCTTGTGCCTTGCTTGTCAGCCTGCGTAGTCTTGTCGGGGCGGGGCAAGTGTGCCTCGACAGGCAGTTCCAGGGTGGAGCACCCGCGACACGATGGCAACGACGCGCACACGACGGGCCTGGCGCCGGCTGTATCGCCGGTCGCGCGTCTACATCCCGATCATTCTGGTGCTGCTGCTCGGAATGGCGCTCTTCCTGCCGCTGTCGCCGACATGGCTGACGCGGCGCGTGGAGCGCGAGTTGACCCGCGCAACCGGTCTGCCCGTGCGCGTCGAACGCGTGCGCCTGCACCTGTTCGGCGGCGAGGCTCTGGCCCGCGGCGTCGAGCTCGGCGCCGGCGGCGAACGCTTTCGCATCGAGGCCGTGCGGCTCGAGGGGCGGCCGAGTGCCCTGCTGGCCGGCGATGGCCAGTGGCCGGAGCGCATTGTGCTCTCGGGCTTCTCCGAGGTGCGCATCGTGCACTCCGATCGCGGCTTCGAGCCGCGCGGCGCCCTGGCGAACGTGCTGACGCACGCCGCGATTCCGACGCCGCCCTCTCCCCCACCATCCCCGGTGCCACCGGAGGCACCGCCGCCCGGCGGATTGCTGGAGCGCGCCACACCGACGCTGACGCTGCAACATCTTGTCGTGCGGCTCGAATCGGAGACGCACGCCTTCGACCCGGTGAAGGTGACGCTGGATGCCGTGCACGTGCCGTCGCGCGACGCCGGCCGACAGGCGATCGCGGCCGAGTTCCGCGGGCTCGTCACGCTCGGCCGGCCCGAGCGATTGCACGGCAACGTGCAAGTGCTGCCGGGCGATCGCGAGGTGCGTCTGCATGCCGTGATGGGCGGACTGGCCGGCCGGCTGCCGATTCCGGGCTTCGGCGTGCTCGAAACGGACGGCCGCGGCGTGCGGCTGGACGTGGCGGGAGTCGAGGATGCCACCGGCGCCTATCGCCTGAACGTCGAATTGTCGGCCGACCGCTTCGAGGCGCGCGAGCAACGCCCGGGCGGCGAACGGTGGTTCGACGACGACCTGCGCCTGGCGCTCGAGGGAACCATCGCGAGCGACGGCACCTCGCTGCGCAACGTGACCGTGCGCCTGACGGGCGAGCAAGCCGATGCGCGCCTGGAAGGCGACGTCTCCCTGGTCGGCGGCTTCGAAACCGATGCGCGCCTGCGCGTCGCGCGGCTGCCCAACGCCTTCTATCGTCTGGCGCGTCGCGAGGCCGCACGCGGCGGCATGTTGTTCGAGCCGTTGACGAGCGACACGCTGCGACTGGACCTCGCCGTGCGCGGCCCGATCGTCCGGCCCGACGAACTCGACTTCCATGGCGTCGTCGGCCTCAGCCACTTGCAGGTGCGCGAGCCCGACTGGCCCGAGCCTCTGACGATCCGCCGCATCGAGGGCACCGTCACGCGCGACCGCGTGCATCTGCCGGTGGTCGAGGCGCAGTTCGGCGACCTGATGCTGCGCGCCGAGGCTGAAGGTCCGCTGCCGCTGCGCGCGGGCGAGGCCGGCACACTGTCGGCGCGCATGACGATCGACGGCACCGCGTCGTACCTTGTGGCGCTGGTGCGCGGGCTCGGCTACCTGCCACCCGAGGTGCGTGACGCCACGATGCCGGTCGCGTTCGAGGCACAGGTGGAGGTGCCGCTGGCGAATCGCGACGGCTCGATCGAGCTCTCGCTCGATCCGGCCGACGTGCGCTTCGCGGGCACGCTGGCATGGCGCGCGGGCGACGTTGCGCTGCGCGATCTGCCGGGCACGATTCATCTGGCGCCCGGGCGCATCACGCTGACGGACACGCACGTCGCCTTCTCGAATCTGTCGGCCGCATGGCGCGAGGTGTCGCTCAACGTCGATGGCGCGCTGGACAGCGCGACGCCGGGCTGGCTGGACCCACCCGCGTTTCGCGTGTCGACGGTCGCGATGGGACCAGTGCGTTCGCTGCTCGAACTGGCCGGCCATTTGACCTATCTGCCCGTTCCGCCCGACATTGCCACGGGCTCGCTGCGCGTACGCGCCGAGGCGAACGGCACGTGGGGCGAGTGGGACGCGCTCGACTACTCGGTCGCCGCCAGCTTGATCGATGGCTCGACGACGCTGGCGATTCCGCATCCGCTGGCGCTGGACCGACTCTATGCGGAGTTGATCGGCACGCCGGCCGGCATCGAGTTGCGACGCTTGCAGGCCCGCATCGAACACGCCGCAACCGTCGTCGGCACCGGCCGAATCAACGACAGCGAGGCCGCGTTCGACTTCGAGATCGACACGCCGCTGTGGGTGCCCGAGCGCGTCGCGCCGCACGACTTGGAGGAGATCGTCCTGGAGGGCCACGCGCGCGCCACCGGCACCGTGCGCCTGGCCGCGACGCAGGCCCTGCCCGAAGGGCCCGACGTGCCGCGCCGCTGGATCGCCGCGCTCACCGCGCCCGGCGGCCCGTCGATCGGACTCTCCGACGAGGCGCCGCTGCGTTTCGAACTCGACGCGCGCATCTTTCCGGGCGAAGGCGCGGGCGTCTACCAGCGCGACTTCCCGCACCCCGTCACCAACGTGCGCGGCGACATCCGCGCCGATGCCAGCGGCTTCACCTTCCGCAATGTGCGCAGCACATGGGGCGACGCGGAGAACGTGCTGATCAACGGGCGAGTGACGCTGGGCCACGTCGGGCCGCTGACCGTCGATTGCGACGTCGTCGCGCCGAACCTGAGCATCAACGACTGGATGAACGGATGGGGCGAGCGCGAGTACGCCGAGCGCCCCTTCGTCGCCGCGCGCCGTCCACGCAATCCCGATGCGCCCGCGCGCCTGATGGCCCGCGTCATCGCCCGCATGCACCTGGGCCGCACGGAGTTCCTCTCCGTGCGCGCCAGCGACGTGCGCGCGGACCTCGTGTTCGAGAGCTGGCGCAATCGCAACGATACGATCGAGGTGGCGCTCCATGATGCCGTCGTCTACGGCGGCCGCATGAACGGCGAGGCCCTCGTCGCGCTCGGCCAACATGGCACCGGCGAGCTTGCGCGCTTCCAGACGCGCCTCAACGGCACCAACGTCGATGTGCACGAGTTCCTCGCCGATCTGATGGAGCAGCCCGCCGACTTCACCGGCAAGTTCTCCGGCAGCGCCCACTTCGGCGGCTCCATCGGCGACTACTCCGACTGGGCCGGCGAAGGCGACTACCACGTCGTCGACAGTCGCTTCATCGGCGATCAGGCCTTCCGCCGCATGTCCAACGTCCTGCGCCTGGGCCGCGACAAGTGGGAATCCCCCACGACGCTGCGCGGCACCGCCCTGATGGCGGACGAGCAGATCCACTTCCCCGACATGGTGATCCAGAACCGCGACATCCGCATGGTCACCGCCGGCACGGTGCACTTCAACGCCGCGATCGACTTCCTCGTCGCGATCGAAATCCTCACCGGTCGCCTGTCCGACATCCCCGTCGTCAGCAGCTTCGTCGACTACTTCAACGCGCTGAAGGACCAGCTCGTCTCGCTGCACGTGACGGGCAAGATTCGCGAGCCGATCATCTCCACAAGCTCCGGCCTGCGCGACCTGACGCCCGTGCAGCGCGGCCGCGACTTCCTCCAGCGCACCGGCCAGACGCTGCGCCGCGCGCCGTTGCCCTTCCCCGAATGGACCGGTTTCCGCCGCACGCCCGACGGCCAGCCCCCGAACGGCGGAACGGCGCCATGAGCCTCACGCGCACGCACGCCAAGGTGCTCGTTGCGCTCGCTCTGCTGGCCATCGCCGGCCTGATCGCCTGGCGCGCCTTGCCGCATCCGCCCAGCTTCGATCCGTACGGCATCTGGCAGGGACGACCCGTCACCGAGTGGGAAGCGCGCGTCGAGCGTGCCGTCGCGGAACGCGACCCTGGCATCGTCGATGAACTCGCCGCGCTCGGCCCGCAGGGTGCCCCGCTCCTCGCATGGCTCGGCCGCACGAATTCCTCGACCGCGATGACGATGACGCATGAGGCCGTCGAGCGCATTGGCACGCCGATCGTCCCCGAACTCATCGAACTCGCCGAGCAACCCAAGGACACGCTGCGACGCCTCTGGGCCGTCAAGGCGCTCGGCGTCCTGGGCGAGGATGCCCTGCGCGCGGCCCCGCATCTGACGCGCCTGCTGGCCGACGCCGCGCGCCGACGCGACGCCGAGTTGCTCGAGGCCCTCCGCTGGGCGCTCGGCGAAATGGGCCCCCCCGCCATCGCCCACATCGAGCCCCTGCTGGCCGACGACACCACGCGCGAGCACGCCCTGCGCATCCTGCGGTCGTACAGCCTCGCCGCGCTGCCCGCGCTCGACGAGGCCGCCCGCGTCCCCGGCAGCGGCGCCAACCCGGCCCTGCAAGCCGCCGCCGTTGTTCGCACCGAAGAGGGCGCCATCATCCCCGCCGTGCCCGCCGCAGGCGATATCACCATTGTGGAAGACCGACGCCGGGGCGAACGCGTCCTCCGCCAGACCGGCATGCGCCAGGAACTCGCGCGCAATCTCCAGATTCACAACCTGACCGTCGATGATGCCATTCGACGTTTGAACGACTACCTTGCCGGCGACGATGGGCCGCGCCGACGCCAGGCGGCCGAGGCCGCGCGCCACTTCGGCATGCTCGCCCGCCCGCTCGCCCCGCAACTCATCGGTGCGCTCTCCGCGCCCGACCCGCGCCTGCGATGGGAGGCCGCCCTTGCCCTTGGCTCCATGCCCATCGAGGCCCTGCCCGCCACCCAATGCCTTCTCGACATCGCCCGCGACAACGCCGACACCACCGGCCGCAACTGCGCCCTCTGGGCCCTGGGCGAAATCGGACCCGACGCACCGGACGCCTTTCCCGTCGCCGCCTCACTCTTCCACGACATGCGCTGGGATCACTTCGGCATCGACAACCGCCACGAACGACGCCTGCTCGCCGCGCACACCATGGCGCGCACCCGACCCGCCGACGCCGCGCCCCTGCTCGTCAACGCGCTCGACGAACCGCAGTGGTTCGTCCGCCACGGCTTCGTCAACGCGCTCGCGCTGTGCGGCCCCGACGCGCTCGCGCCGCTGCGCAACGCGCTCGACGATCCGCGCCCGCGCGTCCGCCATGCCGCCGCCATCGCCCTGCTCAAGATGGGAGATCGCCTCACCCTCGCCTACGTCGCCCTCGCACAACCCACGGCCCACCGCGAGGACCCCTTCCTCCAGTGGGCCGCCCAAGAGGCCGCGCGACAGCTCGCACGCCTCCACCGATGACCGCCGTCACTCCGCCTTCAGCCCGTCGATCAACGGCCCCAGGTGCTTCATCAACTGCTCCGACTCCTCCTCGGTGCAGCGATACGACTCCCCGCCCGTGAAGTACACCGTGATGTAGCGGATCTCCTGCGTCATGTACGTCTCGACCCGCGCCACCTGATCCAGGTTGAGCACTTCACTCGGCGAAATCCGGATGAACTTCATGACGACCCTCGCTTCCGTCGCGAATATCCCGCCGGCCCCCGCACCCGCGTGACCGGCACGCACGCCACCAACACCCTCGGCCCCGCCCCCGCGCCGTGGCAATCCTTATCGCCGCCCCCCAGGCGGCACCACGAGCCCCGGGCTGCACGCGCCGATGAGATCAGCCCCCAATCTTCCGTAGTATAGGTGGCAAGAGTTCACATTTCCTGACCCTTATTCTGCATGAATATACCCCAAAAACAGGACGCATACCCCCAAAGTCCCCAAGATGGGAAGTGCCGACGGATCGCCCAACTCTGATTTGGCTGTTGGGCGGGATTCTCCAGTTGCCATTCGGCGGGCGACCTTGGACCCTAAAAAGGTGGTCGCCTCCCCCGGAGGGGAGGCGGCGCCTTGCGCGTCAAAACCTTGTTCAGGAAAAGACCGCAGAATCCATAGAGCGAAGACAAGAGGAGTCCACACCATGAACGACCCGCATGTCAACTGCCAACTGGACGAAATCGAACTCGTGCCCGGCGAGTATGTCCTCGGGCTCGACGTCGGCTCCAACTCCGTCGGATGGGCGCTTGTGGATGCCCAGCGTCAACGCATCGCCGCCGGAGTGCGCGTCTTCTCCGAAGGCACCACGAAGGTCACCGGCGGCAAGGAGGAGTCCAGCGCAACAGGGCGCCGCCTGGCCCGCCAGCAGCGCCGTCAACTCGACCGCCGCGCCCGCCGCCGGAAGAAGGTCGCCGCCATCCTCTTCGAGCATGGCCTCCTGCCCGCCCCGGACGACCACGCCGCCCGGCTCGCGCTCCCCGATCCGTATCTGGTTCGTGCCAAGGCGCTCTTCCAGCCCCTCGACCTTCATGAGATCGGACGTGCCTTCTACCACCTCGGCAAGCGGCGTGGCTTCCGTTCGTCGCTCAAGGGTGCCGGCGGGAAGGAGGACGAGAAGGAACTCGGCAAGGTCAAAGAGGGTATCGCATCGCTCGAGAGTGAGATCGCCGACGCCGGCAAGTCTTCGCTCGGTGCGTACCTTGCCTCGCTCGATCCGCAACAACAGCGCATTCGGGGGCGCTATCTGTCCCGCCAGATGATCCGCGAGGAATTCGAGGCCATCTGGAACGCCCAGCAACCGTACCACCCGGCGACGCTCACGCCCGAACTGCATGACGAGCTTGACGACGCCATCTTCCGCCAGCGCGACCTCAAGTCGCAGAAGGCCCTCATCGGCAAGTGTCGATACGAGCCCGAGTTCCCGCGCGCTCCACGCGCCTGCTGGCTGTCGCACACCGTCCGCGTCTTGCAGGAGCTGAACAACCTCCGGATCATCGACGACGATGGACGCGTCCGGGAACTCAACATGCGCGAGCGTGCCACGGCCCACGACAAGCTGATGACCCAGAAGTCGGACGTCACCTTCAAGGCGCTTCACAAGGCGCTCAAGCTGCGTCCGGATGAGCACTTCAACCTGGAGGAGGGCGACCGCGAGAAGATCAACACGCACATCGTCGAGGCCCACCTGCGCGACCTCTTCAAGGAGGTCTGGGACGCCCACGCCGACAGGGTGCGCTTCGACATTTGGGATGCGTTCGTGGATCTCGAGGACGAGGCCTTCGAGCAGGAGGCCCATCGCAACGGCTGGTCGTTGACGGCCGAGCAACTCAAGGGCATGGCCAGCCTCTACAAACTCGCTGGCGACGGCCATGGCAGTCTCTCGCGCGAGGCCATCCGCAAGCTGGTCCCCGGCCTCGAGCGCGGACTCTCCCTCTACGATGCCGCCGTCGAAGTCTATCCCGAGAAGACCCAACCCGCCGCCCTCGATCGCCTTCCTGCCATCACCGAGGACGACGGCATCACCAATCCCGTCGTGCGGCGCTCGCTGTCCGAGACCCGCAAGGTCGTCAACGCAATCATCGCCCGCCATGGAAAGCCCGCGCGCATCGTCGTCGAACTCGCCCGTGAGGCCAAGGGCTCGATCAAGGATCGCAACAAGCGCGTCGCCGAAATGCGCGACAACGAGCGCGACCGCACCCGCATCAAGAAGGCGCTCGCCGATGCCGGCATCCACCCGACCTCGCTCCAGATTCGCAAGTTCCGCCTCTGGGAGGAATGCAAGCGCGAGTGCCCCTACACCGGCCGCCCCATCTCCTTCGAGCATCTCTTCGGACCCCACCCCGAGTTCGACATCGAACACATTCTCCCCTACTCCCGGGCCTTCGACAACTCGATGGCCAACGTCACGCTGTGCGATTCCACAGAGAACCGCCTGCGCAAGCACAACAAGACGCCGTGGGAAGCCTATGGCAGCGACTCCGAACGGTGGGAACAGATCCGCCAGCGCGTCTGGCATTCCCTGATGCCCACGCACAAGAAGCGCCGCTTCGGATGGAAGGAGATCCCCGACGACTTCAAGGCCCGCCAGCTCACCGACACCAGCTACGCCGCGCGCGAACTGCGCCAGCGCCTCAGGCTCCTCGGCGTGCCCGTCGACACCACGAAGGGCCCCGTCGTCGCCGAACTCCGACACCATCTCGGTATCAACGGCGTCCTCCCCCAACCCGAGGACGCCGAGGGCGATCCCAGGAAGATGCGCAACGACCATCGCCACCACGCCATCGACGCCGTCGCCATCGCACTCGTCGACGACCGCATCCGTCACCACCTGTCGCAACGCTACGACAGCCTCGACGAACGCTTCCGCATCGAGCGCCCCTGGCCCACCTTCTTCGAGGACTGCAAGCGCGCCATCGAGCGCATTCACGTCTCCTTCCGGCCCGAACGCCGGCTTGCCGGAGTCTTCGCCAAAAAGACCAACTACGGTCGCCGCAACATCCCCGGCGTCGGCAACGATCTCTACGTCCACCGCATGGACCTCACGCAGTGCCAGAAGCTCACGCCCGACACACTCAAGAGCATCTGCGACGGCGTCGTCCGCGAAACCCTGCGCACCCATCTCCGCACACTCGGGCTCGACCCCGACGCCAAGGAGGTCAACCTCCCGAAGGGCTGGTACGAGGGACTCCGGATGCCCTGCCGCAAGGGCGACGGACCGCCCATCCGCTCCGTTCGCGTCTGGGAACGCCGCAGCAGCGTCATCGCCATCCCGGCCGACAACCCCACTCGCTTCGTCGCCCCGGACAACAACCACCACCTGGCGTTCTACCGCACGCGCAACCGCCGCGGGGAGACCACCTTCGTTCCCGAACTGTGCACCCGGTTCGAGGCGATGCGGCGTCATGCCGCGGGCGAGCCGATCATCCGGCCCGCGCTTACCGACGACCCCGAGTCCCCCTGCGTCCTGTGGCTGATGAAGGGCGACACCGTCCTGTACCTCGGCGATGACGACGTCGAAAGGCTCCACACCGTCCAGGAGATGTCGGGCCCGCCTTCGTCACGTTCGCTGGATCTCATGCTGCGGCTGCACACCGACGCCCTGAGGAAAAAGCGTACTCCGCCGGAGGGGGTGCGCATCAAGTCTGTGAAGACGACGGAGAATGGCCACCTGAGGTTGCGCAAGGTCACCGTCGATCCCATCGGAAGGATCTACCCGCTCAATGACGCGCCGAACGATCGAAGTCAGCGGACATGACGTCCACCTGTCGCTGGCACATCACCAGGTGAAGATCACGCGCGGGGGCGAAGCGGTCGGCTCCGTCCCCGCCGAGGAGGTCGCCCTGCTGATTGTCGACACGCCGACGGCCAGCTACACCCATCCGACGGTCGTCGAGTTGCTCGCCCAAGGGGCCGCGGTCGTCTTCTGCGGGCCGGACCATCTGCCCGCCGGCATCGCCCTGCCCATCGAGGGGCACCACCTGCAAGCCGAGCGCTTTCGCGCCCAGATGGAGGCGAGTCTGCCGACGCGCAAGCGCCTGTGGCAGCAGATTGTCGCCGCCAAGATCGCGGCCCAAGCGTCGGCCTGCACCGACGACGCCGTGCGCCGTCGCCTCGAGGTGCTGCGCACCCGCGTCCGGTCCGGCGACCCAGCCAACGTCGAGGCGCAAGCCGCCCGCTTCTACTGGGGCGCCTGGATGCCCGAGATCGGATTCCGGCGCGACCGCGACGGCCCCTTCCCCAACGGCCTGCTCAACTACGGCTACATGATGATGCGTGCCGCACTGGCCCGCGCGCTCGTCGCCGCCGGCTTCCATCCCTCCTTCGGCCTGCGCCACACCAACCGCTACAACGCCTTCGCCCTCGCCGACGACTTCGTCGAGCCGTTCCGGCCCCTCGTCGATTGTCAGGTTCGCCAACTCGCCCGCAACGCCTCGGGCGCGATCGGGCGCGCCGAGAAGCAGGCCCTCCTCTCCCTGCTCACCCACCCCACCGATTCGGCCGCCGGCACGGGCCCCCTGATCAACGCTCTCGAGCCACTCTGTATTTCCCTGCACCGATGCCTGCTGGGCGAGGAGCGCACCCTGGCCATCCCGGTCCCCCGGCTGGACCTCATCGACACCCCACCCGAGCCCCCGTCATGAGCCGCCGCCGGCGCCCACGTCCCCACCCCGACCTGAACAGGTATCGAATCGTGTGGCTCTTCGTCCTCTTTGACCTGCCAACCGGCACCCCGGAGGCCCGCAAGGAGTATGCGCGATTCCGCAAGCTGCTGCTCGACGAGGGCTTCACAATGGCCCAGTTCTCCGTCTACGTGCGCAGCCATCCGAGCGAAGAGCGAGCCCGCGTCATCGAGCAGCGCATCCGCACGAACCTGCCCCCCGACGGCGAGGTCCGCATCCTCCAGATCACGGACCTGCAGTTCTCCCGGATGCAGATCTTCCACGGGAAAAAGCCCCGCCCCGTCGAAGAAGCACCCCAGCAACTCGAGTTCTTCTAGCTCAGATTCCCCTCCAAACGCCTGGTTTTGCGGGGGTTACGACCGGTATTGTTCTTCGCTCTGTGGATTCTGCGGTCAATCCCCAACTGGCGACCGGACCGAGGATCATGCCCTCGGCGTTCTTCGCTCTGTGGATTCTGCGGTCAATCCCCAACTGCGGCGATGGGAGCGACGAACGAGCTGCATGTTCTTCGCTCTGTGGATTCTGCGGTCAATCCCCAACAGGTGTGGATTGGCGGGCCGTGGGCGGGGCGTTCTTCGCTCTGTGGATTCTGCGGTCAATCCCCAACTCACGTCGGCGGGCGGGTTCCACAGCCCCTGTTCTTCGCTCTGTGGATTCTGCGGTCAATCCCCAACGCCGTCGTCGAGCAGCGGGCCCCAGGTCTCGGTTCTTCGCTCTGTGGATTCTGCGGTCAATCCCCAACGATGACCTTTCTGTGTCGGTCGGCAAGAAGGTTCTTCGCTCTGTGGATTCTGCGGTCAATCCCCAACGTAGGCCGCCCGCTCCCGCAACAACAAGGGGTTCTTCGCTCTGTGGATTCTGCGGTCAATCCCCAACGGCTGAGGTCCACACCGGACAGCCTGTTTCGTTCTTCGCTCTGTGGATTCTGCGGTCAATCCCCAACGCTCGCAGTTGCAACGCCATGGCGCGGATTGTTCTTCGCTCTGTGGATTCTGCGGTCAATCCCCAACGGATGTGCCGGGGAGCGGGCTGCCGACGGTGTTCTTCGCTCTGTGGATTCTGCGGTCAATCCCCAACTCCTTTCGAGGGGAATAGGGGGGCGATTGCGTTCTTCGCTCTGTGGATTCTGCGGTCAATCCCCAACGGGAGTGCCAGACCGGTGTCCGCCGGTCCAGTTCTTCGCTCTGTGGATTCTGCGGTCAATCCCCAACGGCAATCGACATCTTCAGCACGCCCACTTGGTTCTTCGCTCTGTGGATTCTGCGGTCAATCCCCAACGG
This sequence comes from Candidatus Sumerlaeia bacterium, assembly GCA_019634695.1. Classification (GTDB taxonomy): domain Bacteria; phylum Sumerlaeota; class Sumerlaeia; order SLMS01; family JAHLLQ01; genus JAHCAW01. Next base: position 1,789 of record JAHCAW010000008.1, on the reverse strand, counting down.
CGTGGGCGGTGGGGTGGCCCGAGGCGTGTTCTTCGCTCTGTGGATTCTGCGGTCAATCCCCAACGGTAAGGCAACGTCATGCAGGCGGCTCCTGGTTCTTCGCTCTGTGGATTCTGCGGTCAATCCCCAACGTGGACACGACCGCTCCGATGATCGTCGGCGTTCTTCGCTCTGTGGATTCTGCGGTCAATCCCCAACCAAGTGCCTGGCGCTGCGCAAGAGCGCGATGTTCTTCGCTCTGTGGATTCTGCGGTCAATCCCCAACAGGGCCCGACCAATGGGACCCGGGCGAATGGTTCTTCGCTCTGTGGATTCTGCGGTCAATCCCCAACTTCGTGAAGGCGGGCCAGGAGCCTGCTCTGGTTCTTCGCTCTGTGGATTCTGCGGTCAATCCCCAACGTGGCGCTGGTTGCCGCGCTGGCCGATGGCGTTCTTCGCTCTGTGGATTCTGCGGTCAATCCCCAACAATGACAAGCGTTATGGGTGAATCGCGAGAGTTCTTCGCTCTGTGGATTCTGCGGTCAATCCCCAACATGGGAAGCGACTCTTCGCGAGGTGTTCTCGTTCTTCGCTCTGTGGATTCTGCGGTCAATCCCCAACCGGGACGGCCGGGACCCTTCGTGGGAGGAGGTTCTTCGCTCTGTGGATTCTGCGGTCAATCCCCAACTGGAATCGGCGGCTGCTTCGCCTGTTGGTAGTTCTTCGCTCTGTGGATTCTGCGGTCAATCCCCAACTTGGCCAGGTACCTGGAGATCGCGGACTGAGTTCTTCGCTCTGTGGATTCTGCGGTCAATCCCCAACCATTTCGCAGTACGCCCGTGTCAAGTTGACGTTCTTCGCTCTGTGGATTCTGCGGTCAATCCCCAACCGCCGGCACGCGCGTTCGCACGTCGGCTGCGTTCTTCGCTCTGTGGATTCTGCGGTCAATCCCCAACACGGTTTTCTCGGTCGTGCCGGTCGGATCGGTTCTTCGCTCTGTGGATTCTGCGGTCAATCCCCAACGCCAACACCCATGAGGCCGCGCGGATTCTGGTTCTTCGCTCTGTGGATTCTGCGGTCAATCCCCAACACCCAAGAGCGCATTTCCATGGCGATGGATGTTCTTCGCTCTGTGGATTCTGCGGTCAATCCCCAACACGGCCGAGCGCGGTCACGACGTCGGACGCGTTCTTCGCTCTGTGGATTCTGCGGTCAATCCCCAACCTACTTCGGCTTCCTGCTCGACGACTCATTGTTCTTCGCTCTGTGGATTCTGCGGTCAATCCCCAACGTCAACGTCAACGCCCTGCTCGTCCATCAGGTTCTTCGCTCTGTGGATTCTGCGGTCAATCCCCAACAGGGTATGCGAGGCCGCCCGCCATGGTATTGTTCTTCGCTCTGTGGATTCTGCGGTCAATCCCCAACGCCTACACCGTGGCGAAGCTCAACGATGACGTTCTTCGCTCTGTGGATTCTGCGGTCAATCCCCAACGGAGTTCAGGGGCATCGCCCGCAAGGTGGGGTTCTTCGCTCTGTGGATTCTGCGGTCAATCCCCAACAAGCAGCTCGAAGCCCCCCTGTGCCGCTACGTTCTTCGCTCTGTGGATTCTGCGGTCAATCCCCAACGGAGCAGATTGCCGCGTCGCAGGCCGAGGCGTTCTTCGCTCTGTGGATTCTGCGGTCAATCCCCAACCGCGACAACGTCGCCCATTGATTTCGTGCGGTTCTTCGCTCTGTGGATTCTGCGGTCAATCCCCAACAAGGGCCTCGGGGCCCGCGCACACCATCCGGTTCTTCGCTCTGTGGATTC
>JAHCAW010000079.1 GCA_019634695.1 Candidatus Sumerlaeia bacterium | reverse complement strand
AACGGAGAAACACGGACACAAGGACGAACACGGACCGGCACGGACAGGCACGGACGGACAGGTGCTGGGAGTGGGGCGAAGGCGCCGGCGGGTTGGCTCAGATCCAGCCGCGGGTGCCGAGGTCGTCCAAGGCGCGGGCTGTCAACTGGATCAGGCAGCCGTGTTCCGGCGAAGCCGCCGGCGCGTTCCAGATGGCCGTCAGGAGACGGGCGATGGCTTCGCGATCGAGGCCATCGGCGTCGGTGGGCAGCGGAAGTTGCGCGGCGCGCGGATCCTCGTGACGGCGGCGGGTGAGCGACACGAGCGCGGCGGCTGCGCCAAGCGCCAGGTTGCGCGGCTCGATGCCCTGCTCGAGCGCCAGGCGCATCGTGCCGAACAGGCGGTCGTTGAGGCCGAGCTTGCGGACATGGTCGCGGGTCACGCGCTCGACGAGATCGTTGAGCCAGGGATTGACCATGCGCGCCAGCAGGTCGTCGGCATAGTCGCGGTAGCCCCCGGGCGTGAAGAGCGGATCGCCGAGTGCCGCGTGCCGGCGAACGAGTGCGGCGCCGGATTCGTCGAGGAACGCCGCGCGCGCGATCGCCATCAGGTCCCCATGCGGCGCGGCGTCGGCGATGGTGCGCAGGCCACGCAGTTCGGCGAGCCAGCCGAGCGTGGCGTGGATTGCATTGTGGCCGTAGAGTTTTGCCTCCTCGAAGGGGAGCAGGTCGGGCTTCTCGCGGAAGACGGTGATGCCGCGGCGGGCACCGTCGAGCGTGACGGCGGAGACGAGGATACGGTTGAACTCCTCGACGAGAACGGCGCGGGGCAGCGTGGGCGTCGCCGTGACGAGGCCCAACTCGCGGATCGTGTCGGCGTCGGTGATGACGCCGCTCATCTTGCCGATGACGGTGTCGAGCGTCTGGAAGCGCGCCATCGCGGGAGCGGGCGCATGGTGGGCGAGGCGCTCGGTGAAGATGGCCGCGGCGTCGTTGTTGTTTTCGGCGGCATAGAGAATCGTGGCGCGGGGCGTGGCGCGGCGGCCGAGTCCCTCGGCGACCAGGCGTGCGACGCTGGTTTGCGGGTCGGCGTCGTAGAAGCGCACGGCCGGCAGCGCGGTGGCCATCTCGTCGGATTCGGCGATCGCGTCGAGCAGTCGGGCGCGGTCCTCCGGCACGGCGGGGTTGCAGAGCTCGACGCCTTCGAGCGTGACCTGCTCGATGCCGTCGGCATGGGCGACGTTGATGGCGTAGCGTCCGTCGTTCGCGCGCACGGCGGCGACGATCGCGGGATCGACCTCGGCGACGACGGTGCGGGCGAAGTTCCCGGAGCGGCGGGCCTCGTGCAGGAAGAGGCCGCTCTGGATCGGGCCAAAGCCGAAGCCAACGAAGGTCTTGTTCATGCGATTCCGGCGCGGGTGATGTCGTGCAGGTGGATCATGCCGACGGGGCGGTGGTCCGCATCGACGACGGGGAGTTCGATGATCTTGTGCTCGCGCAGAATCTCCAGGGCGCGGACGGCCATCATGTCCGGCGGCACGACCTTCGGCGAGCGCGTCATCAGGTCGCGCATCGGGCGGGCCATGTCGGGCTGGCCTTGCATGAGGTAGCGGCGCAGGTCGCCGTCGGAGAAGAACCCGACGAGGCGTCCGTCGGCGGCGGCCACGCTGGTGGCGGCGAGCTTCTTCGAGGTCATGACGGTGATCGCCTCGAGCAGCGGCGCGTCCTCGCGCACGACGGGATTGTCGTCGCCGGCGTGCATGAGGTCTGCGACCTTGGTGAGCAGGCGCTTGCCGAGCGAGCCGCCAGGATGGAACACGGCGTAGTCCTCGGGCGTGAAGCCGCGGGCCTCGAGCAGCACGAGCGCGAGCGTATCGCCGAGTGCCATCATGGCGGTGGTGCTGGAGGTCGGCGCGAGGTTGTGCGGACAGGCTTCCTTGTCGATGGCAAGGACGAGGGCGACGTCGGACTGGCGCGCGAGTTCGGACGCGGCGTTGGACGTGACGGCGATGAGCGGCACGCGGCGGTGCTTGAAATAGGGAATGATGCGAAGGACCTCTTCGGTCTGCCCCTTGTGCGAGAAGGCGATGACGACGTCGTCGCCGGTGACCATGCCGAGGTCGCCGTGGATGGCCTCGGCGGGATGGAGGAAGAGGGCGGGGGTGCCGGTGCTGGCGAGCGTGGCGGAGACCTTGTGGGCGACGAGGCCGGCCTTGCCCATGCCGGTGGTGACGACGCGTCCCTTGACGTGGAGCAGGAGCTCGATGGCGCGGGTGAAGCGCTCGTCGAGGACGGACGCGAGGCCGGCGACGGCGCGGGCCTCGAGGTCGATGAAGTGTCTTGCCCGGGCAAGCAGGTCTGTCTTCACGAGTGGGCCCCCACGCGCAGGAGTTCCTTCTCGGCGGCCCGGCACCACTGGCCGTTGTCGAGTTTGTCGGCCACCGTGGGGAAGCGTTCGCGCAGCCGCGCCAGCGGCACAAGACCGAGTTCGCGCAGGGCGGGGTAGACGACGATCTTGCCGGCCATGGTGCGATGCTCGACGGCGGCGATGCCATCGATGGCGCCGGCCATGCCGCTGACGGCGTCGACGGAGGCGTCGGTGTCGAGCCGGCCGGCGATCACCTTGTCGAGCACGATGCGCATGTCGTCGAGGCTCGAGCCGCTGGTGCCGAAGACGAACAGGCGGTCGGCGACGATCCTGTCGAGATCGATGGGATGGCAGACGGGGGCGGGGACGCCGGCGAAGATGTTCACGACGCCGCCCGGGCGGGCCTGCGCGATGGCGTCGGCGACGAGTTGCGCGACAGGCGCCATGATCGTGATGTAGTCGAAGGTGCCTTCGACGGGCGCGGCCTGCGTGTTGACGGCGCGGAAGGTGCAGCCATTGGCCCGCGCGGCGGGCTCGGCCTTGCGCGCCAGGGCGGCGAGGCGCTCGTCGTCGAAGTCGGTGGCCGTGACGACCAGTCCGCGCCGGCCGGAGCAGAGCGCGCGCAACACGTGCATCTGGCCCATGGGACCGCCGGCACCGACGACCAGGATGGAGTCGCCGTCGCGGATTTCGCCGTTGCGCGGGATGGTGGAGTAGGCCTCCGCGGCGCGCGGGCCCGTCGTGCCAATCCAACGCGTGAGGCCATAGTGCATGCGGCCGACGCCGACGGAGACGGGCACGCCGATGCGCGCGCCGCCGGTGACGACGTTCATGATCGCGCGCGCGGCGAGCTTGGGATTCAGCGCCTCGATCATCGCCGGCCGCACGCCGAAATAGACAATGTCGTCGAAGCCTTCGTCGGGCAGGAGCGAGGGGTCGCCGACAAGGGCGAACGAGAGGCCGGGCTCGGCGAGGGCATGGCGGTGCTGGGATTCGGGTGCGATGGCGAGAATCTCGGCGGGCGGACCGTCCGGCGAAAAGGCCTCGACGAGTCCCTCGATGGCATGGCCGGGATCGGCGACGACAAGCAGGCGCCCGCCGGCGGCGATGGTCTGGCGCTCCGCGGTGACGTAGGAGTCCTCGACGCAGGCCCAGGGCTCGGCCAGCGCTGCCTGCGACGAGCCGAGGTGCTCGTCGATCGGGATCAGGTAGCGCTCGCCGCCGGGCTCGACGACGATGCGCTCGTCGAAAAGGACAAACTCCTGAAGCGCCCCCTCGAAGTTGTACCCAAAGGCCGCATTCGCACCGGCCGTCGGCCAGCACCGATAGTCCGGTTGCACGAGATAGCGACGCCCGACCTGATGATGGCGCACGGCGTCGCCCACGGCGACCACCTCGCAGACGACCTCGTGGCCGGGCACGGTGGGCTTCGTGCCGGGAACGTAGCCGGGAATCGTTGCGAGCACCTCGGGAGCAATCCCGGCGACGACCTCGCTCTTGCGCACGTGGGCCGAGAACTGCTTGAGCAGCTTGAGGTCCGAGAAGCAGAGGCCGACGGCCTCGACGCGCGCGACGAACTGCGTGGGGCCGGGCGTGGGCACCGGCTTGTCGCGGTTCAGGACAATCTCTCCCGGACCGACAAGTTGGACGGCGAACTGGGTGGCGGGGAGAGAGGGCATGGGGAAGAGGCGCTATTAGTGCTTAGTTGTTAGTGGTTAGTTGTTGGTGGTGAGGGTTTGGGGATTCTCGAGGAGCTGCTTGAGGCGTGCGGCGAAGCGTGCGCCGACGAGGCCGTCGACGACGCGGTGGTCGGCGCTCAGGGTCATGGTGACGACGCGGCCGGCGCGGATGGCGCCGTCGCGCACGATGACCTCCTCGCGGATGGCGCCGACGGCCAGAATGCCGGACTCGGGCGGGTTGACGATGGCGCCGAATTCCTCGACGCCCGCCATGCCCATGTTCGAGATCGTGAAGACGGCCTTGCCGATGCCCTCGATCTTGCCGGCGCGGGCGGCCTCGACGACGCGGCGCGACTCGGTCGCGAGCTGCGCGAGCGTCATGCGCTCGACCCCGCAGACGACCGGCACGACGAGGCCGTTGTCCGTGCCGACCGCGACGCCAATGTTCGAATGGGGAATCTCGACGAGTTCGTTGCCCTCGATGCGCGAGCGGAACTCGGGCAGCTCGTGGACGACGCGCCCGACGGCGAGCAGAACGAGGTCGTTGAGCGTGATGCCGTGGCGCGCCTTGGCCGCGCGGTAGAAGTCGAGCATCGGGCCGGCGTCGAGCGTGAGGCGCAGATACCAGTGGGGAACGGTCTGCTTGGAGGTCTGAAGATTCCTGGCGATGGCGCGGCGCATCGATGTGAGCGGGCGCCGGACGGGTGCGGCGGTGGAGGCGCCGGCGGTTTCGACGTCGGCGGCCAGGATGCGGCCGTTGGGGCCGGTGCCGCGCGGGATGCCGGAGAGGTTCACGCCGCGGGCGGCGGCGAGCTTGCGCGCCAGCGGCGAGGCCTTGATGCGGCCGCTGTGCGTGCGCGGCGCCACGTCTGCCGCGGCGGGCGCAGCGGCGGCTGCTTGCGGCGGGGGAGCGCTGGGTGCTGCGGCGGCCGGTGCGGGCTCGGCGGATGCGCATGCGGCGCCGGTGCCGTTGGCCGCCAGCCACGCGTCCGCTTCGGCGTCGTCGTCGGCCAGCAAGGCCACGGGGGCCTGCACGGGCACGATGGCGCCGACCTGCGCCAGCAGGCGCGCGACCCGACCCGCGGCGGGCGACTCGACTTCGACCGTCGCCTTGTCCGTCTCGATCTCCAGCACCGCCTGCCCAGCCGCGACGCGATCGCCGGCGGCAACCCGCCAAGCCAGGATCGTTCCCTCCTCCATCGTGTTGCCCGCCTGCGGCATCAGGATGGGGACGACTCGGGCGGTGGCGGCTTCGGAGGGCATCGTCTGGGCTCGGCGGAAGGCGGATGGCCCGGACGCTGGCGGCCGGGCGTGGGGGGACGACGGGCTTTCGGGGGGAGAGATTCGGGGTCGGGACGGCTGAGGTCAAGCGCGATTGTGCACATTTCGCTTGAGAACGCGCACAGTTGGCTGTTCATTCTTGTGCAAATCCTGACGGAAGTCTGTCATCTTGCCCCCCACCACCCAGCAACGACGCGACGAAATCGTCGGCGAAGTCCTGAAGAACGGGCACGTGGCGGTGCGCGTGCTGGCGCGTCGGCTGGAGGTTTCGGAGGCGACCGTGCGGCGGGACCTGCGGTCGCTGGCCGACGCGGGCCAGCTTGACCTGGTCTACGGCGGGGCGACGCTGCCACGCAGTTCGGACTTCTCCTTCCTGACGAAGGCGCGGCGCAACGTGGCGGCCAAGCGGCGCATCGGGCTGCTGGCGGCCGGGCTGGTGCAGGATCACGACACCGTGTTTCTGGACTCCGGGACGACGATCTACGAGATGGTGCCGCATCTGCGGGCGCGGCGGGGGCTGACGATCATCGTCAACTCGATGCGGTTCGCGGTGGAGCTGGGCGCGGCGGGCAGCGCGAACAACGTGATCGTGGTGGGCGGACAGTACCGCCCCGAGCGCATGGACACCATCGGGGCGATGGCGCACGAGACGCTCGAGCAGCTCCGCGGCTTCCGGGCCTTCGTCGGCGCCGACGGCCTGAGCGGCGAGTTCGGCATCACGGCCTGCGACATCGAGAGCGCCCACCTCTACAAGCTGGCCATCCGCAACGCCCGCGAGGCGATCCTGCTGGTGGACCACACGAAGTTCCTCTCCCCGTCGCTCTTCAAGATTTGCGAGCTCGACGACGTCTCGCGCATCGTCACCGACTGCCGACCCGCGGACTCGTGGGTCGAGTGCCTGAACGAGCGCGGAATCGATCTGCTGTATCCCGACGACGGGCAGGACGGGCTCGTCACCGAGGCGCATGAGGACTGACCACCCACCGTCCCACCCCCAACGGAGAACCCCGCCATGCCCAAGTCCGTCATGATCGATCCCGTGCAGATGCGCGCCGCCGGTCGCATCGACTTCGCCCCGATTCCGATCAACGCGTACGATCGCACGCCGGGCGAGGAGCTCGACGCCGGCACCGTCACGCGCGCGGATCTCTGGCGCATCTTCCGGGACATGGCGATCATCCGCGCCTTCGAGTCGATGCTGCACAGCGTGAAGATGAACGGTGCGTTTCGCGACGTGGCGTACAATCATCGCGGGCCGGCGCACCTGTCGATCGGCCAGGAGGCCACCGCCGTCGGCGAGTGCTTCCTGCTCGGCGTCGAGGATCACATCTACGGCAGCCATCGCAGCCACGGCGAGATTCTCGCCAAGGGGCTCTCGGCGATCGAGAAGCTCGACGACGCCTCGTTGACCGACGTGATGGAAAGCTACTTCGGCGGCGCCGCGCTGCGCGTGGTGGAGACCGACGCGGACGGCACGACGAAGGACCTTGCCGTGGACTATCTGCTCTATGGGGCGCTGGCGGAAATCTTCGCGCGCGAGACAGGCTTCAACAAGGGCATGGGCGGCTCGATGCACGCCTTCTTTCCGCCGTTCGGCGTGTATCCGAACAACGCGATCGTGGGCGGCTCGGGCGACATCTCGGTCGGTGCCGCGTTGTTCAAGCACGTCAATCGCAAGCCGGGCATCGTGATCTGCAACATCGGCGACGCCTCGGCCGGCTGCGGTCCCGTGTGGGAAGGGCTGTGCTTCGCCACGATGGATCAGTTCAAGGAACTGTGGGACGAGGCGCATCGCGGCGGCCTGCCGCTGATCGTCAACTTCATCAACAACTTCTACGGCATGGGCGGCCAGCCCGTCGGCGAGACGATGGGCTTCAAGGTGCTCGCGCGGCTCGGCGCCGGACTGAACCCGGACCAGATGCACGCCGAGCGCATCGACGGCTACAACCCGCTGGCCGTGATTGATGCGATCCGGCGCAAGAAGGAGATCATCGCGCGCGGCGACGGACCGGTGCTGCTCGACACGATGACCTATCGCTTCAGCGGCCACTCGCCCTCGGACGCGAGCTCGTATCGCGAGAAGGCCGAGGTGGAAGCTTGGCAGGCGTTCGATCCGCTGGAGCGCTTCGCCGAGCAGCTCGTCGATTGCGGCGTGGCGACGCCGGGCGAAATCGCCGCCGAACGCCAGCGCGTCGACGACCTCGTCTTCCGCGCCTATCGCAAGGCGATCGACCATGACCTGTCGCCGCACCCGGACCTGAAGTCGGTCGGCAATCTGCTCGAGCGCACGATGTTCTCGAACGGTCGGGCGGAGTCGCTCGAGCCTGGGCGCGAGCCCGAGGTGCTGCTGGCGCGCGAGGAAAATCCGCGCGTGCAGCAGATCGCCAAGCGCAGCCGCTCGGGGCTGGACGAGGCGGGCAAGCCGCTGCCGAAGGGGCGTTGCGTGGCGCTGCGCGATGCGCTGTTCGAGGCAATCCTCGATGCGTTCCATCGCGATCCGACGCTGGTTGCCTATGGCGAGGAGAATCGCGACTGGGGCGGCGCGTTCGCCGTCTATCGCGGACTCACGGAGGCGTTGCCCTACCATCGGCTGTTCAACTCGCCGATCTCGGAAGGCGCCATCGTCGGCACGGCCGTCGGCTATGCACTCGAAGGCGGCCGCCCGCTGGTGGAGCTGATGTACTGCGACTTCATGGGCCGCGCGGGCGACGAGATCTTCAACCAGATGTCGAAGTGGCAGTCGATGTCGGGCGGGCTGCTGCGCATGCCGGTGGTGCTGCGCGTGTCGGTTGGGTCGAAGTACGGCGCGCAGCACAGCCAGGACTGGACCTCGATGGTCGCGCACATCCCGGGCCTGAAGGTCGCCTTCCCCGCCACGCCCTACGATGCCAAGGGCCTGATGGCGTCGGCCCTCGTCGGCACCGACCCGGTCGTCTTCTTCGAGAGCCAACGCATCTACGACACGCCCGAGTTGTTCCATCCCGGCGGCGTGCCGGAGCACCACTACGAAATTCCCTTCGGCGTGCCGGACGTGAAGAAGACCGGATCGGACCTGACAATCCTGTCGATCGGCGCCACGCTGTACCGGGCACTCGACGCGGCAAAGGAACTCGAGGAGAAGCACGGCCTGTCGTGCGAGGTCATCGACGCGCGCTCGATCGTGCCGTTCGACTACGCGCCGGTGCTCGAGTCGATCGCCAAGACGCACCGCATCCTGCTGACGTCGGACGCGTGCGAGCGCGCCAGCTTCCTGCACACGATGGCGGCACGCATCGCGCAACTGGGCTTCGACGACCTCGACGCCCCGCCCGTCGTCGTCGGCGCCCGCAACTGGATCACGCCGCCGGACGAACTCGAGGACGCCTTCTTCCCCTTCCCGTGCGACATGATCGACGCCGTGCACGAGCACATCGTCCCACTGGCGGGCCACACGCCGTCGCGCGCGTGCGACACCGATGAGGTCCTGCGCCGCTGCCGCCTGGGCGTGTAGGCCTCGGCGGGGGAGAGGCGCTGCGCCTGCCGGGGATGGCGCCGGACGTTCCGCGACTTCGCTTGCCATGCCCGGCCGGCTTCGCGATGGGAACGGCGATTTGCTGTGTCGCCCCGGGGGCCGACGGTGACCAGAGACAGATTCATGGAGCGACAGGCGGAAGCCCGGGCCAGCGCGGCGCGGCTGACCGAGGCCTGCGCGCTTGAAAAGACCGAGCTGGTGCGCGACGCCGTCATCCAGCGCTTCGAGTTCACCTTCGAGGCGGTCTTGAAGGCGCTCAAGGTGTACCTCGTGCGGCAAGGGTACACGTGCGGAGGCCCGCGCGACACCCTGCGCAGGGCCTTCGAGGAGAAGATCGTCGCCACGTCCGAGGAGGCGGACTGCTGGCTTGCCATGCTGGAGGACCGCAACCTGACGAGCCACGCGTATTCGGAACCGCTCGCGGATCGCATCTACGACGCCGTGGTTCGCGATCACGCCCCCCTCTTGGCGGCCATGGCAGAGCGCATCGCCACACTGAGTTGGGACTGATCCCATGACGACGCCCGACCTGCGCGCCAAGGACCTTGCCACGCTGCGCGCGATCTTCGACCGATTTCCCTCCGTGCGCCAGGTGCGGGTGTTCGGCTCCCGCGCCACCGGTCACGCCCAACGTGCCTCCGACATCGACCTCGCCATCGACGCCCCAGACGCCGCCCAGCACGAATGGAACGCCCTCGTCGAGGCCCTGGAGGAGGCGCCGATCATCTATCGCATCGACGTCGTCCGGCCCGAGCAGGTGGCAGGCACCGCGCTCCTTGCGGCCATCGAGCGCGACGGCATCACGATTCATCCGGCAACTCCCGCCAACGTGCCGGGCTGAGGCAAGAGTACGATCCTCTCGCAGCGGCTCTACGCCGTCGGCCTCGCGCCCCTGTCCGGGGCCCTCCCGTTCCGCTTGACCGCCCGCCTGTAACTGTGCAGTTAAAGTGTGCTGTTCAAGGAGGCCGCCCGCCATGAAGATGACCTTTCTCGAGCTCCGCCGCGATCCTGCCAAGCTGGTCGAAGCCCTCGAGCGCAACGAGGAAGTGACGCTGTCGCGCCGCGGTCGGGAAGTCGCCCGGGTGATTCCTTCCGGTTGTCCCGCCACCAGCGCCAAGGTGAAGAACCATCCGGCCTTTGGAATGTGGGCAGACCGGCAGGACACGAGCGATCCCGCCGCCTTCGTCCGGAATCTCCGGAAGGGGCGCTTCGATGATCTTTGACACCGACGTGCTGATCTGGTGCCTGCGCGGAAACCGTCGAGCCGCAAAGGTCATCGACTCGGCCGAGAGCCGCGCCCTCTCCGTCGTCGGCTATATGGAGTTGATCCAGGGTGCCCGCGATCGTCGGGAGGCAGCGCTGATCCGTTCCTTCCTCAAGGACCTCGGCTTTCAGACTCTGCCGCTCACCGAGGCCATCAGCCACCGCGCGACAGTCTACATCGAGGAGTACGCCCTGAAGTCCAGCCTCATGCTTGCCGACGCGCTGGTGGCGGGCACGGCAGTCGAGGCGCACGAGCCGCTCTGCAGCGGCAACGCGAAGCACTTCCGCAGCATCACGGAATTGGAGCTGAAGGTCTTCAGGCCGGAGTAGGTTGCCGCCGGCCCTGCCTGGCGAACCTGCTGCGGCGGGACTTGCGTTGGCGACCCGGGCCACGCCGCGCGAGGTCCCCCTGCCGCGCCCGCCCCGCTTTTCCCGTTGCCGACGGGGCGGGCGGTTCGCAGCGTGGACCGACAGTCCACTCCGGAGCCCGACCCGAGGATGAGCAACGAGGCACCCGCCGACCTGAGCGCCCACCGCAAGGAAATCGACGCGATCGACCGCGAGCTCGTGCGCCTGCTCGACCGCCGGGCCGAGATCGCCCGCGAGGTCGGCCGCGCCAAGGCCACCAAGGGCTCGCTCACCTACGACTCCGGACGCCATCGCGCCGTCTTCGAGCGCGCCCTGGGCTACAGCTCCGGCGCCTTCCCCCGCGAAGGGCTCCAGGTCGTCATGCGCGAAGTCCTCAGCGCCTGCCTCAACCTCCAGAAGCCCCTCAAGGTTGCCTACCTCGGCCCCACCGCCACCTTCTCCCACCAGGCCGCTCTCAACGAGTTCGGCTCGGCACCCGAGTTCGCCCCCTACGAGCGCATCCGCGACATCTTCCAGGCCATCCACCAGGGCTGGGCCGACTACGGCGTCGTGCCCGTCGAGAACAGCACCGGCGGCATGGTGCACGAGACGCTCGACCTCTTCATCGAGTTCGACGCCGTCCGCATCTGCCACGAGATTCTCCTGCCGATCCAGCACAGCCTCCTTGGCCTGTACCCGATCGACCAGGTGACCGCGATCTACTCCCACCCGCAGACCTTCAAGCAGTGCAGCGTCTGGCTCAACGAGCACCTGCCCAACGTCGAGCTGCACGAGGTCACGAGCACCGTGGCCGGCATGCGCAAGGCCAAGGAAATCGAGAACGCCGCCGCCATCGGCAGCCACATCGCCGCCGAGCAGTACGGCCTGCGCATCCTGGCACGCGGCATCGAGGACAACCCCGACAACACCACCCGCTTCCTCGTCATCGCCCCGGCCGACACCCCCGCCTGCGGCGACGACAAGACCTCCATCATGTTCTCCATCAAGGACAAGCCGGGCGTCCTGTTCCTGCTGCTCAAGCCCTTCGCCGACCGCGGCATCAACCTGTCCCAGATCGAGTCCCGCCCGTCGAAGCGGCGCGCCTGGGAGTACGTCTTCTTCGTGGACCTGCTCGGCCATCGCAGCGACGAGATCGTCTCGCAGGCGGTCGCCGAAATGGAGCAGAACTGCCACTGGCTGCGCGTGCTCGGCAGCTACCCGCGCCACCGCGAGGGGCGCCAGAAGATGGCCCTGCCCCAGGGCGTCGAGTAAGGCCGCGCGATGTTCTCCGCTGCCGAGTTTCCCATCCTGGCCAGCGGCCGCATCCACATGAACCATGCGGGCGTGGCGCCCGTGCCCGCGCGGGCACGCGACGCGATGATCGCCTACGCGCAGGAGGTCAGCGCCGACTTCTCGCTCGTCGGCCATCGCCGCTGGTTCGGTCGCGTTTCCGCCGCCCGCGCCGCCGCCGCCCGCCTGCTCGGCGCCGACTCCGCCGAAATCGCCTTCACCAAGAACACCACGCAGGGCCTCCAGATTGTCGCCAACTGTCTCGCGTGGCAACCCGGCGAGGTCATCGTCGTCGAGGAGACCACCTTCCCGGCCAACTGGTATGTGTGGAAGGCCCTCGAGCGCCGCCACGGCGTGCGCGTCGTCACGTGGCCCGAGCGTGCCCTGCGCTACGAACTCGACGACCTCGCGCATCTGCTGCGCGCGCACCCCGTCCGGCTCGTTTCGCTCAGCGCCGCCGACTATGCGACCGGGTTCCGACACGACCTCGCCGCGGCCGGCGCCCTCGTCCGCGCGGCCGGCGCGCTCTTCTGCGTCGATGCCATCCAGGTGCTCGGCGCGCTGCCGCTCGACGTGCGCGCCTGCGGCGTGGACTTCCTGTCGGCCGACGGGCACAAGTGGATGCTCGGGCCCGAGGGCGCCGGCATCTTCTACGCCCGGCGCGAGCGCCTCGACCTGCTCGACGACTCGCAGTCGGGCTGGACCGGTCGCGTGGACTTCATGGACTTCGACCGGCGCGATCTGCCGCCCGACCCGACGGCGCGGCGCTTCGAGGAGGGGGCGCTCAACATCGCGGGCATCCTCGGGCTCGGCGGCGCGCTGGATGTGCTGCACGAAGCGGGCGCGGAGACGATCGAGTCGCGGCTGCGGGCCCATCGCGCGCGTCTCGTCGAGGCGGTCACGGCGCTGGGCTGGGAGCTGGTTTCTCCGCGCGAGGGGCCGCACGCGACGGGCACCGCCTCGTTCCGTCACCCGCGGCTCGACGCCGGCGAGGTCGCCCGCCGCCTCGTCGATTCGGGCGTCACGTGCACCGCGCGCCGCGGGCTGCTGCGCTTCTCGGGGCACTTCTACCAGCCGGCCGAGCAGATGGACCGCGTGGCGGAGACGCTGGCGGGCGTTGGCCGGGCGCTCCAATAAACGCGCGGCATCTTTTATTGCGTGCCATTTTATCGGCTGTCCGAGTTTGCTGGCCGGGGCCCGGGGCGCCTGCGTAGGGTCCGGCCGTCGGGCGTTCGCGATGCCGTCGGTCGCCCCGGATTCCAGGACGACTGGGCAGGCCCATGATCCGAACCCGCGGACCACTCCTTGCACATTTCCTCGGCTGGCTGCTGGTGCTGGCCGGTAAAATTGTGGCTCGGGCGTCTCGCCCGAGTCCGGGAGCTCCTCGCGGGCATGAACGCGCCTGGTGCCCACGGGAGATTGGTGTCGTTGAGCGGCTTCGGCTCGAGTGCCGCGACCGAGTGCGTGGCGTGGCTGGACTCGGGCGAGACGCCCGAGCCACAGTTAAGAGACTCGGCAGGCAGCATGTGATCCGATCCCGCGGACCACTCCTTGCACATTTCCTCGGCTGGCTGCTGGTGCTGGTGACGGCTGTGTTGCCGGCGCAGACAGTCCTCGTCACCCCAAACCCGGTGGTGCCGGGCCAGACGGCCACGGTGCGCTACGACGCCACGGGGCGCCCGCTCGCCGCCGCCGCGCAGGTCTTCCTGCACCACGGCTGGAACGGTTGGCAGAACGTCACCGCGCCCGCGATGACCTCGGTCGGCACACGATTGTGGGAAACGACCGTGACCGTGCCGGCCGATGCCGTGCGGTTCGACTTCGTCTTCAACAACGGCTCGGGCGTCTGGGACAACAACGCCTCGCGGGATTGGCTGTATCTGGTCGCGCTGGACCTGTCGGCGTATCCGCTGGGGGCGAATCCGGCGGGGTCGGAGCTCGGCGCGGGCACCGTGTTTCGCGTGTGGGCGCCCAACGCCCTGTCGGCCAGCGTCGCCGGCACCTTCAACAACTGGACGGTGCCGGCCGGCGCCATGACGGCGCACGCTCCCTCGGGCGTCTGGTCCGCCTTCGTCCCCGGCGCCACCTTCGGGGCCGAGTACAAGTTCGTCTTCGAGACCCCCACCACGCCGCAGCTCTGGAAGATCGATCCGCGCGCACGCCGCACCCTGGGCACGCTGGGCAACGCCATCGTCGAGCGCGACGGCTCGCACTACCCCTGGACCGCCACCTCCTGGCAGACTCCCGACCTCGACCGCATGGTCATCTACGAAATCCACATTGGCACCTTCTCGGGCCAGGGCGACGGCGTGCCGCGCTACCCGGCCACCTATCGCGACGTCGTCGATGCCCACCTGCCGGACCTGCTCGCCCTCGGCGT
>JAHCAW010000078.1 GCA_019634695.1 Candidatus Sumerlaeia bacterium | reverse complement strand
AGCGCGTGACGGCCGCCCAGATGGCGCGCACGGGGATGGTGCTGAACCTGGTGGGCGTGGTGATTGTGACGCTGATGACGTTGTACTGGGGCCGGATCGTATTCGGCCTCGACATGACGGGGTTGCCCGATTGGGCAAAGTAGGGGAGCGGAGCTACTCGCGCACGAGGCCCTTGCGGCGCAGCTCCTCGTGGGCCTGGGCCACGCGGTCATCGGCCTCGGCCGTCTCGCCCCAGGCGACCAGTTCGCGCAGGCCCTCCTCAAGCGACACGCGCGGCTCGAAACCGAACGAGCGCGCCAGCGCAATGTCCCCGAAGCAATGTCGCGTGTCGCCCGAGCGGGACTGCCGCAGCACCTCCGGTTCCAGATGCGGCCGGCCGTACAGGCGCGCCAGAAGGCGGGCGATTTCGAGGATGCTGGTCGGTCGGCCCGTCCCGAGATTCACGGCGACGCCATCGGCCTTCGGGTTCTCGAGCAGCTCGACCTTGCCGCGCACGAGGTCGTGCACGCTGGTGAAGTCGCGCATCTGGGAGCCGTCCTCGTAGATGAGCGGCGGCGCGTCGTTCTTGATGCGCGAGGAGAAGATCGCCGCGACGCCGGTGTACGGATTGCTCAGGCTCTGGCGCGGGCCATAGACATTGAAGAAGCGACACGCAACCGTCGGGATGCGATGTGCCCGGCCGACGATCAGGCAGTACTCCTCCTGATCCTTCTTCGACTGGGCGTAGACGGAGGTGCAGAAGAGCGGCTTGCTCTCGGGCGTGGGGAGCGGCTCGAGTGCCTCGCCGGTCTCGGGGTCGCGCATCTCGAAGTCCTTGCGCGCGAGCTGCTCGTCCGGTCGCAGGGCGGGCGTGCGGAGCGCGCCGTCGCTGGGCCGGCGATACAGGCCCTCGCCGTAGATGCTCATGGAGCTGGCAACCAGCACGCGCTCGACGGAGGTCTTGTCGTTGACCAGCACGTCGAGCAGCACCGCCGTGCCCCGCACGTTCACGTCGATGTAGTGGTCCACCTGATACTGGGACTGTCCGACGCCGACAGCGCCGGCGTCGTGGATGACGGCGTCGATGCCATCGAGCGCGCGGCGCACGGCATCGCGATCGCGCATGTCTCCGCGGACGAACTCGGCCTCGGGCGACAGATAGTCCGGCGGCGTCTGGCGGCCGCCGTGCACTTGCGGATCGAGGTTGTCGAACACGCGCACGCGATAGCCGAGGTGGAGAAGGCGGTCGACTGTGTGCGAGCCGATGAAACCGGCGCCTCCGGTGACGAGCACGTGTCGGAACATGCGGGCAATTCCCGGGGAGATGAGGCGCTGGGCGGGGCCCGACGCACTGGCGAGTCAAGTGCCCCCGTGGCGGGGCGTGGCCAAGGGAAAATCCGTTGGGGTGCGGTCGGTGGTCCGGGGTTCGTGGCTCGAACGGCACCGATCCCCCCGGTCAGGCGCCTCATTGCAGGACGAGAATCGAATGGCGCGCCAGGGCGCGTTCCGGGCAAGAAGCAGTCCGTCGGCAGGAGTGAAAATGTCGTGATTAAGAGACCTGCATTGGTATTCGGCACTTGCCCCGGCGTTTTGGGTATTTCTCAATACAGTTCCATCTCGCCCGAGAGCGTGCCTTCCACTATGAGTCCGCCCTTCATCCACGAGGACTTCCTGCTCGGTACCGCCACTGCACGCGAACTCTACCGCACGGTCGCCCGCGACCTGCCGGTGATCGACTTTCACAGCCACCTGTCCGCCGACGCGCTGGCTGAGGACCGGCGCTTCCCCGACATCGCCGCCCTGTGGCTCGACGGCGACCACTACAAGTGGCGGGCCATGCGCGCCAACGGCATCGACGAGAATCTGATCACCGGCGATGCCACGCCGCACGAGCGCTTCCTCGCCTGGGCCCGCACGGTGCCGCACACGCTGCGCAATCCCCTGTATCACTGGACCCATCTGGAACTTGCGCGTCCCTTCGGCATCGTCGATCGCCTTCTCGGGCCCGACACTGCCGAGAGCATCTGGCAGGATGCCAACGCGCGACTGGCCAAGCCAGAATTCACCGCGCGCGGTCTCGCACGTCAGTTCCGCGTCAAGGTCCTGTGCACCACCGACGATCCTGCCGACGACCTGGCCGCGCATCGGCGTCTGCGCGACGACGCCTCGTGCCCCGTTGCCGTCTATCCCACGTTTCGGCCGGACCACGTTTTCAGAGTTGAGGAAGTTGCCGACTGGAATTCGTGGGTGGACAAGCTCGGTGCGGCCGCAAACGTGGACATCCAGTCCTACGACGATCTGATGAGCGCCCTCGAGCGCCGGGCCGACGCCTTCCATGAACTCGGTTGCCGCCTCTCGGATCACGGCATGGCGAAGCCGTTCGCCGACGGCGTCTGGCACGGCGTCGTTCGGTCGGGAATCAAGGCGCTGCGCAGCGGCCGCGAACTGGCGCCCGAGCGGCTCCGCATTGTCCAAGCAGCCCTCCTGTACGATTTGTGCAGCCTGTACCATGCGCGGGGATGGGCGACCCAGCTCCATCTTGGGGCATTGCGCGATGTCAGTACCCGGTTGCGCAAACGCCTCGGCCGCGACTCGGGCGGGGACACGATCGGCGACTTCCGTCCCGTGCGGCCGCTGGCCCGCCTCTGGGACCGGTTGGAATCCGCCGGAAGGCTCGGCAGGATGATCGTCTACAACAGCAACCCCGCCGACAACGAGGCACTCGCGGCCCTGATCGGCGCTTTCCAGGACGGGTCCGTGCCCGGCAAGATGCAGCACGGGGCGGCCTGGTGGTTCCTCGACCAGCGCGACGGCATCCGCCGGCATCTGGACGCGCTGTCGAACATGGGGCTGCTCCCGCGTTTCGTGGGGATGGTGGCCGACTCGCGGTCGTTCCTCTCGTGGTCCCGGCACGACTACTTCCGGCGCGTGCTGTGCGACATGCTGGGGGCGGACGTGGAGGCCGGGCTGCTGCCGCGGGACGAGGGGCTCCTGCGCGCCCTCGTGCGGGGCATCTGCCACGACAACGCCCGGGACTACCTGGGCCTCCCATCACGCGCGGCTTGACGCGCCGGGGTGCTCAGGGGGCAAGGTGACACGCTGCCGGAGTTTGGCCGCGGAGCCCCCATGTCCCCACGCCATCTGCTTGCCGTTCTGCTGCTCGCCCTTGGTGCCGGGCCGGCCGCTGCGCAGACCTTTCGCGAGGACGGGCTGCGCCTGCTGGGTAGCCTTGCCGTCGGCACGCGCAGTGCCTCGTGGGCCGACATCGACAACGACGGCGACCCGGACCTGCTGTTCCAAGGCGCCATCGCCTCGCGCCGCCTGCTGCGCAACAACTCGGTCGGGCTCGGGGAGGATTCGTTCACCGACATCACCAGCACGCACGGCCCGAGCGCGCCGGACACGACCGGCTGGAGCGCCGCCTGGGGCGACTACGACGACGATGGCTGGGTGGATGTGTTTCTGGGCGAAGCGAACATCGGCAGCGCTCGCGGCGACCTGTTCCGCAATCGCGGCGTTCTGGGATTCCTGGACGTCAGCGCCACCACCATCAACGATCCCGGATTCCACCAGAGCGTCGCCTGGGCCGACATCGACAACGACGGCGACCTCGACCTGCTGATCGCCATGGAGGGACCCGAGCGCCACGAAATCTACCTGCAAGGCCCCGCCGGCGTCTTCACCGCCGTGGGCGCGCAGGTCGGCTTCCAGGTCGATCACGGCACGAAAGCCTACGGCATGGCGATCGGCGACTACGATGGCGATGGCGACCTGGACATCTACATCTCGACGTGCAACGCCACCAATCCGCTTCGCAACAACTTCTTCGAGAATCGCCTCATCCCCGACGGGCATCTGCACTTCGTCGACGTGGCCGACACGAACGGCACGCAGAACATGCCGAACAGCTATGCCGCCGAGTTCGCCGACATCGACGACGATGGCGACCTTGACCTGTTCCTCGTGGGCGCCGACGGATTCCCCAGCAAGATCTTCATCAACAATGGCGACGGCACGTTCACGAATGCCGCCACGTTGCTGGGCCGCAATGTGTTCTCCAACAGCGGCAGGGACCTCAACGGCGCGCGTCTGATCGACTACGACAACGACGGCGACCTCGATGTCTTCTTCCACGACCAGCAGCGCGCCGTGCCCGAACTCGCGCGCCTGCTGTTCCGCAACGACGGCGGATGGGTCTTCACCGACGTCACCGTCGCCGAGGGTCTCTCCAGCCCCTTCCGCGGCGCGTACGACAGCGCGTGGGCCGACTACGACCTGGACGGCGACCTCGATCTCGCCGCCCCCAGCGCCCACGGCTTCCGCGACGAGTTCTTCGTCAGCAACGCCTCCACGAACGGCAATCATTGGCTCTACATCCACCTGCGTCAACCCCCGCCGAACTCGCGCGCCATCGGAGCGCAACTCTACGCCACGATCCATGAAGGCACGGAGCGCGAGCGCACGCTGCGGCGCGACGCAAACACCAACGCCGGCGCCTTCAACCAGAACGACCTGCCCGTCCACTTCGGGCTGGGCGATGCGGAGCAGATTGACCGACTCCGCATCCGGTGGCCCAACGGAGCCGAGACCGTCTTCACGAACGTCACCGCCAACCAGCATCTGACCCTGACACCCGGGCCGACGGCGAGCGATGGCTGGGTGCTCTACTGAGGAGGCTGGGCGAGGCATGAAACGCACCGCGCGCCACCCGGAGACCCACGCGCGCCTGCTTGCCGCCACATGCGGCTTCGCGATTGCATTGGCCGTCGGCGGGACGCTTGCCCACACGGCCGGTGCCTTCTCCGCGCCGCGAATGTCCGAAGCCCACTCGACCGACCTGCCGAGCTTTCGCACGTCGCTCTTTGCGGGCTCCGGCGACTGCGCGTTCTGTCACACGTCGGACGGCGAGGTGCTGCGCGACAGCCAAGGCAACGACCTGTCGATGCCCGAGGACTGGCGCGCCACAATGATGGCGAACTCGTTCCGCGATCCCTTCTTCCAGGCCACGCTCGAGCGCGAGGTCGCCCTGCGTCCCCATCGTCAGGGCGAGATCGAGGACATGTGCCTGCGCTGCCATGCGCCCATGGCGCACACGCAGGCGCACTACGACGGCACCGGGCCCCTGTCGCTCGCGCACGCACGTCTCTCCCCACTGGCGGCCGAGGGCGTCAGTTGCACCGTGTGCCACCAGATCCAACCCGACAACCTGTTCAGCGAGGAGAGTTGGGACGGCAACTATATCATCAGGGATTCGGCCGAAATCTTCGGGCCCTACGAGGGCGTCTACCAGTGGGCGATGATCTCGGCGTTGGGCTACACGCCCAAGTTCGGCGCGCACATGCTGACCTCCGAGCACTGCGCGACCTGCCACACGCTCTTCACGCCCATCGTGGATGAGGCCGGCAAGACGCTGGGTCGATTCCCGGAGCAGACACCCTACCTCGAGTGGCGCAACAGCATCTACGCCGACGCGACCAACGCAGTCTCATGCCAGGACTGCCACATGCCCGTCATCGACGATCCGGTCTATATCTCGCACGACCCGCCCGTCACGGAGCGCAGCCCCTTCTGGAAGCACCACTTCGTCGGCGGAAACACGTTCATGCTGTCGTTGATGCGCGACAACATCGAGCGGCTCGGCGTGACGGCCGAGGAGCGCCACTTCGACATGACCATCGAGCGCACACGGCGCCAGCTCCGCGAAGACACCGCGACGCTCGCGGTCGTGGCGACCGAACTGGAGCCGGACCATGCCACCGTTGTCGTCCGCGTCGAGAACCTGACTGGGCACAAGCTCCCGACCGGGTATCCGGCGCGGCGGGCCTGGCTGCGATTCGTCGCGCGCGACGGCGACGGCAACGCGCTGTTCGAGTCCGGCGCGTGGGACAACTCCGGCGACATCCACGGCGTGGGTGAGGACTGGCAGCCGCACCGCGACCTCATCGCCGACCCGGCCCACGTGCAGGTCTACGAGGGGATCATGGCCGATCTGCAAGGCCGGCGCACGACGTCGCTGCTGTCCGCGGCCAGCTACCTGAAGGACAACCGCCTGCCGCCGCGAGGTTTCCGGGCCGACGGGCCCTACTACGCGGACACGGCCATCATCGGCGACGCCGCCACCGACGCCAACTTCAATCGCGAGGCGGGTGTCGAGGGCAGCGGCTCGGACCGCGTCGCCTACCGGTTCCCGCTTTCGGGGCATCCGCCCGAGACCATTCGCATCGAGGTCGAACTGCTCTACCAGAGCATCATTCCCCTGTTCGCCCGCAATCTGGCGGAGCCCGAGACCCCGGGCGGGCTTGACTTCCTGGAACTCTACGCGCAGCGCCACAACCAGCCGGAATGGGTGGCCCGCGTCGAGCGCCTGCTGGTCGCCCGCCCGTCGGCATGGACGATCTACTGAACCGGTCCGGCCCGGGAAAGGCGTTGCCCGGGGAAGCCACCCGGTGCAGCGTCAGCACGGAACATCACGGAGCAAAGCGGCAACCATGACCAGCCAGAACCCAGCCGAGCGACGCAGGTGTCCCCGCTATCAGGTGGCACTCGATTGCATGGTCAGCCTCCTGATCCCCCACCAGACCTTTACCCCGCACGCCATTCGCGGCGTTACCGTGGACCTCTCGCACGAGGGAATGCGGCTGAAGACCTACGCGCTCGGCAAGTCGGACTTCCTCGAGTTGCTGCGCGGCATGTCGCACGTCAAGATCGAGATCGCCGATCCCTATCACGACCACCCGATCCACCTGCGCGGCCAGGTCGTCTGGGCCGACTATCACGACAAGACCGAACGCGACAACGCGCACTGCTATCTGGGCATCTCGTTCTACGAGTTCACCGAGCAGGCCCGGCGCGAGTTCCACGAGGTGATGAACAACATCACCCGGGCCACCACCAGCATCCAGAAGCTGTCCGGCGTGAAGCTGCGCTGACGCGCCCCGTCAACCGCCGGGGATCAGGAAGTTCCAGTCCTGTCCCCCGTTATTGTCCCAGTTGTTGTTCCCGTCATTGACGACGAAGTTCAGCGAGGTCGCCGCCCCCGGGATCGTGATGTCGGCGTACCACATGCCCGCCGTCGTCGAGAGCGTCATGGGCGAGTTCGTGACGTTCAGCCAGGTGCCGCCCGGGGCGCTGCCGCCGTTGACGCCCCAGTGCAGCACGATCTGCGATGCGCCGCCCAGCGGACCGCCCGATTGCCGATACCAGACGCGGGCGCTCGCGCCCGCCACCGGGGGATTCGGCACCACCGTCGTCGCAGTCGGCACCGCATCGGCCACCGTCAACTCGACGTCGATGGTCTGCGGCGAGTTGCTGGCGTTGCCGGCGACCGTGATCGCGGCCGCGTAGGTGCCGACGCCCAGGCCGGCGGAGAGGAACGAGACGGCGATCGAATTCGCCAGGCCGCTCGACGATCCAGAAGTTGGTTGCAGCTCCAGCCACGGCACGCCGGCGGATGCGGAAATCAGGTCCGCCGCGTCCACCACACCGTCGCTGTTCGCATCCAATCCGGCGGAGGAGGTGCCGGTGCCGAGCAGGCGCGCGACGATGGCGGCTCGCGAGACGCCATCGCCCGACGTCGAGAGATCGTAGTTGAGTGTCGCCGCGCCCGCATTGCGCACGGTGAACACCGTCGAGGGCGCATTCTGGCCCAGTGTGGCGACCGCTTCGATGCGCGTGCGGTTCAGCTCGATCAAGGGCTCGGTCGGGGCCGCAGCGACTGTGATGTAGCTCGTGCGGGTCAGCGTATCGTCCCCGAAGCTGTTCGAGGCGGTCAGTGCCACCGTGTAGGTGCCGGCCTGCGCGTAGGTGTGCTCGGGGTGACGGTCGGTGCTGTCGACGGTGCCGTCGTTGTTGAAGTCCCATGCCCAGTCCGTGGGGCCGCCGGTCGATTGGTCGGTGAACTGGACGAGGAGCGGTGCGGTGCCGGAGGTCGGGGAAGCGATGAAGTTGGCCGTCGGCGCCGCGTTGCTGGCCTCTGTGGTCGTGAAGCGCCAATCCTGGCCGCTGTTGTTGTCCCAAAGGCCCGCGCCGTTATTGAAGACCATCTCGATGCTGGTGGCATCGGCATCGACCGGGAAGGTGATCGTCCAGCGATTGCTGCCCAGGCTCGTCATCGCCGGGTCGTTGGAGACCACGGTGCTCCAGTTGTTCTTGCCGCGATGGATGCGCACGGTCGAGGCGCCCTGCAGCGGGCGGTCCGTGGCATCGTAGGTGACGGTGATGTTCTGGCCACGGACGGGCGGGCGCGGGTCGAGCGTCACCGCGGAGCTGGTGGTCGAGCCCTCGCCCGTGCCGATGTAGACATGCTGGATGGGCGAGCGGGCCACGTTGCCGCGCGTGTCGGTGGCCTCGACGTAGTAGTCGATGAGGACGTCGCGCAGACCGGTCACTTCAACGGAGTAGTGGTCGGCGATGTGAACGGGGAGCTCGAAGAAGTTGATGTTCGGGTCGTTGTAGCCGGTGGGCAGGCCCTTGGGGAATTCGCGCCGGGCCATCGGGAGGCTTATCCACGAGCCGACCTCCGGGCCGCCCGCGTAGGTCTCGTTCTGGATCGAGTCGAGCGGGTTGCGGCCGTCGAGATCGACGCGGTACTTCAGGACGGCGTTCGCCGGGCCGCTGGGGTCGGCGATGAACGTCCAGATGTGGAAGTCGCCGTCGTCGATGACCTGACGGTAGCCGAACTCGACGCCGTAGTTGAGACCGCCGGGATTGTACGGAAAGCGCTGGGGCAGCCAGATCGTCGGCGGCGTTTGGTCGTTGGCGAGGTTCGTCAGCAGCGGATCGACAAGGCGTGCGGCCTCGTTGCATCCGAGCGTCGCCTTGACCTCCAGGTCCAGCGCCGGCCCGAAGTAGACATTGCCGGAATCCAGCGAGCCGAGATAGTAGTGCCACGCGCGGTCGAGTGCCGTGGTCGAGGCATCCGGGTGCAGGATCTTCAGGAAGTTGGGCGTGTGGCTGTGAATCTGCTGGGCGGTGAGGATGCGGTTGAGCATGGCGGTGAAGATCGCCATGTCGCGGGGCTTCTCGTGCCAGCCATTGACGGGATCGGGCTGGCCGGAAGCAGTGATGAGCGGGTAGTTCCAGTTGATGAAGGTGGGCGAGCCGAAGTCGCTGTCGGCGAAGACCCAGCCGCCGTCCTCGACGTGGACGACGCGCGAGGCATGCGGCGGGAACTGGGCGAGGTATTGCTCCACGGACGTGACTTGTCCGCCGCGGCTCGAGGCGTCGTTGGCCAGGTCGCGCACGCAGTCGTTGTAGTAAGTGAATCCGCCGCCGAAGGCGTTGTCGCCGTCATGGCACAGCACCACGAGCGAGGGCTGGGCGGGATTGTTGCGCTGCTTGAGCGCATCGATGAACCCGGCGCCGATGCACTGGTAGCCGTCGTTCCACGACTCGGCCTGGTCGACCGGAACCACGATGATGCGATGCTCCGTGCCGGTATCGGGATCGATGTAGCGCGCCCAGGCGGGCTGGTACGAGAGCGGGTTTGCATTCACCGGTGCGCAGCCGCGCGAGATGGACTGGCGGATGAAGACCTCGCCGGGAGGATTCTTCTGGTCGGCGCGATTGGGCGGCGCGCAGTTGACGCCGCCGCTGCCCAGTTGCAGCGGGAAGTCCGGACAGGCCCGCGCGATGTGCTCGCCGGAGACGTAGGTCCACTCGATGCCGAGTTCCCTCAGCATCGGGATCAGGCGCGTCGAGAAGGTCAGCTCCGTGGGGAAGAAGCCGCGCGAGACGGAGTTCTGGCCGTAGACCTCCTTCATCTTCTCCTGATGGAGACGGATCTCCATGTAGAGGGTCTCGCGGTTGTGCAGGCCGGTGAGCGAGTGGTGGAAGGTGAAGTTGACGTTGTCGAGTCGCGGCTTGCCGCCGGTGGTGGTCCAGCCCATGGCCTGCGCCGTGGGATTGCTCCACGAGGGCGAGTAACCCAACTGATTGGCTTGGCCGAGGCTGTTGATGTTCTCCTTCAACGCGCCGGAGAAGCTGATCGAGACGCCCGAGTTCGTGTGGTGGCCGATGCTGGCGATCGAGTCGCGCATGCGCCACTGGTAGGCGGCGACGCGGTCGTCCTTGCCGAAGATGTCGCGCAGGTTGTCCATCGGGTGGGGATTCCCCCCATCCTTCATCTGGATGGATTCCCACGCGTACTCATAGCGGTCCGGCCCGGACAGGCGGAGCCGGTCGTTCCAGTAGATCGGTTGGTGCTGGTGCCAGTGCCACGTGACGTGGGGCGCGGTGCTCTGTGCGGCGGCAACGCCCCCGGCAGCGAGCAGAGCCGCCACCGCTGTGATCCGTCGTGCTGCCTTCCTCCACCCGCTCGTGCTGGCCATGGTCCGCGTCCGTCGTGGGCTGGGGCGAGCCGGTTCGTGGGGAGCCCCGGCAGCGTCCGTGTGGCCCATCTTGGCTCGGGGGCTCCCGGGCACGGCAAGGCATTCCGGACGGATTCCGGAGAAGTGGGGCGGTCGATAAAGAAAACTGGCGCGGGAATTTTATCCCGGCGGAGCAGGCAGGGGCCCGTCCGCCGGGGACACGGACCGGGTCAATACAGCGACCAGTCGTTCACCACCGAGGTCATCGGCTCTAACATCGCGCCGGCGGTGTAGAAGCTGCCGCTCAGGTCCACCGACGAGTTGTTCACCTCGATGCTCCCGTCGTTGCCGGTGTTGAAGGCGTAGGTGCCCAGCAGCACCCACGTGTTGGCGTTCTGTGTCTGGTCGAGGAGTTGGGTGTGCTGCCCTCCGGCGTGGTTGACGATGTAGGTGATGTTGGCGCGCCGGTTGCCGGCTGCGGGCCAGGCGACGTAGACATTGTAGGTGCCCGCATTGAGGATGGGGCGGAACTGGGCCCGCTTGAGGCCGGCGACGGAACGAAACGTCGACGCGTAGCGCGAACCGATGGCCGACGAGAGGCCAGGCGCCGTGCAGTTCGACGCCACGTCCGCGAAGTTCGATGCCAGTGTGTCGTCGTACCAGCCGACATTCTGTCCGCCGGCGCGCGTCTCGATGATGACGTTGCCGGTCGGCACGCCGGGCAGAACGGTGATGCGCAGGCGGTTCTGCTCGGGCCCCAGCCAGCCACCCGTGGCATCGTGTACGCCGAAGCTCTCGGTGAAGGTCGTTACGGTCGAGACATCGGGCGCGGTGATCGTAAAGGTGAAGGTCGCGTTGGCGCCGGTGGCGACGCTGGGTTGCGTCATCGTTCCGGGGCTCGAGGGCGAGGCCCACTGGCCGTTCGTGAACAGGCTGCTCGTCCGGTCGCGCGCCTCGGTGGTCCGCAGAGTCGTACCCGGCCCCCATGCGTTCGTCCCGTAGTTGCGGAAGGTCATCGTGACAGTCTGCGTCTCGCCCTTGATCATGGTTGCCTGATAGGCCGAGACGCCGATGTAGCGTGCGTCGTACGCCATGGTGCTCGTCGAGGGATTGGCCACGACGGACAGTCCCGTCGGCACCGCACGCAGGCTGCCGTCGGACGGCACGTTGACGACGCTGTTCCCCGGCTCGCCCTTGACCCACATGGTCGTCGAGCCGCCGCCATCCATGTTCAGGGCGTTGTTGGCGCCGAGCCCCTGAAAGAGAATCCGCATCTCGGCCAGCGACATGCCGGCGGCATTGGTGCGGCGCCCATCGACGGCGACGAACAGCAACTTGTTGTCCGTCGTCTTGCCGACCGCCGTGCGCGGGTGCCTGTCCGACATGTAGAAGGCTTGGTTCGGAAAGGGATAGTGAGCGCCGCCATTGAGCAGCGGCACGTTGGAGGCCATGACGGAGGGCTCCGTGCGATCCGCCCAGTTCCCGCTGCCCGGCCGCAGCACCGTGTCGGTAAAGCCGTCGGCTGCGATCACCACGGCCCCCTCGTCCTGAACGTCGGGCCACGTCGCCATGATCAACGTCCCGTCGACACGGAAGAACTGGACCACCTCACCTGTCGGCGGGTGCGAGAAGTTGCCGTTGATCGCCGCTGCGGTGTTGGCGAAGTCCGCTGCAAACGTCGGAACCGTCACCCGCGTGCCGCCCGTGCGATGCGGAAACTTCAACGCCGTCCCCGCGACGTTCATGTCGACTTCGGTCACATGCACGTCCTGCTCGCTGGAGAACAGGTTGTCGAAGTGGTAGTACTTCCAAGTGACGCCTTGGGCGATTTCGCGCGCAAACCATGGCGCGTTCTGCATCTTCTCGATGTCGGTTTGCGCCCCCGCGCCCACCGTCAGCACGACCGCCAGCACGGCGGCCGCAAGCATGCGTGCTCCCATTTCCCTCACCCCCGATTGCCCGGAATATGGAACAGGAAAGTCCGACGGACTTTGATTGCACTGCATGGCATGGCGGCGAAAGGGGCGCAAGGCAAACCCCTTGTTCAGTACAGCACCCACATCGACGACGGTGTTGCCTCGCCGACGGCAAATCGGTCCGCCGGCACGGGGAAGGGACCGACGGGCGTCAGCAGCGCGGCGGGGAAGAGCAGCACGGCCGGGACATCCGCGGCGCTGTGCACAACGACCTGCACGCGACCGGCCGGATCGTCCAGCGACGTCACGCGCCCGACCAGCAGCCAGCGCGCGTGCGACTCGGCCTCGAGGCGCGCGTCCAGATCCGCGAAGCTCCAGACCGGCTCGGTGGCGTCGCGCGCGCCCGCGGCCGACAGCAGACGGTCGCCCGGGCCCACCTTCCCATCGTGGTCCGTGTCGTGGTACAGGGCCAGATCGGCGTCGAATTCCGGGATGGCGGATTCCTCGCCCAGGCGCACGGTCAACTCGCGGACCAGCACGGGAAACTCTGCCGTGAGCAACTCGATGTCGTGAATCACGGCGGACTGGTTGATCGCAATCGCGCGATCGACCGGCTCGCCGGGAATGGCACGGCGCACGCGCAGACCCGCCTCGGCCACGTCGTCGATGGTCACGCGCGTGCCGAACGGGGATGTCGAACCGCTCACCGCATGGGTGACCGTCGCGGTCAGCGCCGGGTAGGGGAGCAGTCCCGCGAGAGCGCTCCACTCGCCCGAGGCAACGATTGCCTCGCCGAGCAGCACGAGCCCCTCGTCGTCCGGGTCCGCGAACACCTGCACGGTGCTGCCGTTCGGCACGGCTGCATCGACTGTTCCGCGGATGACGCCGCCCTCGAAGTGTGTGATCTCCGGCGCCGGAAGGTTATGGTTGCCGCCGGCAACGAGGCGAATTCCCAGCCGCCCCTGCAACTCGTCGTGGTCGGTGATCTCGTTCCACTGGATCGTGTTGCCGACCGTCGCGGCGCCATCGACGCGCACGCCATCGCCGGCGTTGCCAATGATGCGATTGCCCACCGGGACGAGGAACGGCTGGCCACCACGAACGCGCTCGACCAGCGCGCCGATCTTGTTGGTGTGCGCGCCCTCTGCGAGCAATACGCCGCCGCCCAGATTCGGCAGCGGCGCCAATGACGCCACGCCGCGCACGCCGACCTGATTGCCGACCACGCGATTGCCGCTGGCCATCGTTCCGCGGATGGTCAGCCCATAGCCCGTATTGTTGACCACCACGTTGCCGGCGCCGGGCGGACCGCCGATCAGGTTGTCCGCGCTGTCGTGCAGCGTGATTCCATGGCCGATGTTGCCGGACGCGGGTGGATCGTCGGGGAAGTCCCCGCCGACCTCGTTGCCCCAAATGCGATGCAGGCCGCCGCCGGCGAGCACGATCGCACCAAGGTCGTCGTCGCCATTGCCGTTGCCGCGCAGCACATTGTGCGGGCCACACACGCAGTTGGTGCTGTCGCGGAACACGATTCCGGCGAGCGTGTTCCCCTGGGCTCCGGCGCCCGGCAGGAATTGGTTTCCGGCGACGACGATTCCCTGCGAATCCTCGACGTACACGCCGACCTGGTTGCCGTGGAATCGATTTCCGGCCAGCGCATCGCGGCTGCCGATCCAATGCCCGCTGGCCCCATCGCTGACGAGCACGCCCACGCCGGGTGGACGTTGGAGATGCGGATCGACGCCGAGCGGCTCGGTGATGCCCTGCCGATCGAACACGTTGCCGAGTATGCGATTGGCCGAGCGCGGCGTGACCGCGCCGCCTTCGATGTGAATGCCGGCGGCGCGATTGCGCGTGAACTGGTTGCCGTCGCCCTTCTCCGGCCCGCCGATGCGATTCGCGCGCGCATCGGCCGTCAGGCGCAGCCCCACCTCGTTTGGTCGATACACGTTCGCGAAGTCCGCCGGTCCACCAATGCGATTGCCCACGACGATGTTGCCGCCCGAGGGCGGATCGGTCGGCACCTGCGTGATGGTCGGGTCGCCGCCGCTCTCGATGACGATCCCGGCCTCCGAGTTGTTCATGATGACGTTGGCACCCTGCCCCTCGATGAACACATCGCCGCCGGCGAAGACAAGCGGCGCATTGCGTTGCCCGATGCGATTCCCCCACGCGCCGCCGGCAATGCGGATCCCGATCCCGTTGCCAATGCCGTCGCGTCCGTCGTGGTGGCTGCCGATCTGGCAGTTGAAGATCGCATTGCGAGTGGCCGCGAGGCCCGAAATCAGGATGCCGGCGCCGCCCGTATGGTTGTTGACGTGAACGTCGAGCCCGAGTTCGAAGTCGCCGATCTCGCAGTCCCGCGCCTGGATCAACGCGATGCCGTTCTGCCCACTCGCGAGCGGCACCTCGGTGTTCGATCCGCTCATCGCCAGCCCCACGTGCGTGTGCTTGATCTCCACGAAGTCGCCGCCGCCGGTCGAGCCGTCCACACGGATGCCGTCGTCGCGGTTGCCCGCGATCGAGTTGCGCGCGCCGAAGCTGGACAACTCGCGCCGGCCGATCAGGATGCGGCCCGCGCCGGACCGGATATGGATGCCATGGCCCGCGTTCGGCGCCGCCGCACCGGTGGCGTAGTCGTATCCCACGCGCACAATGTCCATGTGGCCGTCCCGCGCCAGGGGCCCTTGAAACAGGATGCCGTCGCCGGCGTTGATGCCGACGTTGACATAGCGCACCGCGGTGCGGCCCGCCTCGATCAGAATCCCCGGGCCATTGTTCGAGAACACGCGCGGGAAGATGCCGATCGAGCTGTCCGCCCGTCCGAGCAGATTCCCCGGCGAGTCGGCCTCCACGTACACGCCACCATGGGCGTTCGACAGCACGTCGCCGAATGCCAGCCAGTTGTGCGTCGCGCCGCCCGTGATGCGCAGTCCCCAGCCGCCGCTGTTCTCGATGCGGCCGATGCGAACGTCCGGTCCGGTGACTCCGGGGCGCGTCATGCGATTGAAACGCACGCCGGGCCCGCTCAGCAGGATGCCGTCCAGCGGGGCGTCCTGCACCTCAACCGCATCGAGCACATTGAACGTGACGTCACCCTCGAACAACACGCCGTGCAAGCCGGGGCTCTCCACGTGGGTGCGCCAGACTTCGTTGCCGAGCGCGCCATTGGTGAATCGGATGCCGT
>JAHCAW010000077.1 GCA_019634695.1 Candidatus Sumerlaeia bacterium | reverse complement strand
GTAGCGCAGGATCGCCTTGCCGCGCATGTGGCTGAGCGGCACGCCCCCCCAGTAGCGGCTGTCGAGCGAGCTCATCTGGTTGTCGCCCACCATCAGGACGCTGTCGTCGGGCACGCGGATCGGCGGCATGGTGTCGTCGGGCCGGGGCAGGCTGGCGGCGCGCTGGGCGTTGGGCGGCGGGAAGTGGTGCAGGCGATCGAAAGGCGGGGCGACGAGCGGTTCGCCGTCGACGAGCAGCGGGCGCGTGCGGGCGATCTGCTCCAGGCCGCCGTAGTGCGCCGGGCTCAGGCGCGCCGGATCCTGCGGCGTACGCGACTCGTAGCCCTCGACCGGCTGGAAGGTGATCGTCTCGCCGGGCAGGCCGACGCAGCGCTTGATGTAGACCGGCTTCGTCGGGTTGAAGGGCCAGTTACGATTCGGGTCGGCCGAGGGGCGGTCCGGCACCTTGAAGACGGCGACGTCGCCGCGATCGGGCGGTGTGAACCAGTAGGCGAACTTGTTCACCATGATCATGTCGCGGCGCCCTTTGCCCTTGGTAACCTCCTGGGCGAAGAGGCGGCGCGCGTCGCCGGTCGGGTTGTCGAGGAAGAGCAGCGTGCCGAAGTCCCCGTCGTCGGTGTCGCGCAGGTGCACTTGCAGGTACGGCACCATGCGGGGCGAGGGGACCGCGACGATGTCCTCGCGGCCGTCGCCGTCCCAGTCGAATTCGCTGATCAGGCGCGCGTCGTCGCCGATCAGCATCGGCGTCATCGAGCCCGTCGGGATCATGAACAGCTCGAAGACGTAGCTGCGGATGAACATGGCGAGCAGGAAGGCGAAGAAGAGCGCGTCGGCCCAGCCGCGGACTTCGCGCAGGAAGCCGGCCTTGGCGGGCTTGGGGCCCGCGGGTTCGGCGTCGGGCGCGGCCGCGGGGCGTCGGCCCTGCTTGCGCGCGCGGATGCGTTCGACGTCGCTCTGGAGCGACGGGGCGTTTTCGGGACTCACTCGTCGCCTCCGGGCGGGCCGGCGGCGTCGCGGGCGGGCGCGTACTGCGTCAGTTGGCCGTCGATGCTGGTCATGGCATCGACGAAGGAGACAGAGGCGAGCGGCAGGTCGTCGATGAGATAGGTCTCCTGGGTGGGCCCATGGAAGAAGGTGAGGCGGCCGTCGGCGGCCACGCCCTTGTAGGCCATCAGGCGATACTTCATCAGCAGATGGGCGAGCAGGAAGAGCTGACTGGCGTATTCGGCGCGATCGGTGCGCGCGTACAGGGCGTTGAACAGGGCCCACAGGGCCTCGTTGCGCTCGGAGCGTGCGAGCCGGCGGTCCTCGGCGCTGGGGCCCTGTTGGTAGCGCCGCGTGATCCAGTAGGAGAAGTACTCCTTCTGGTCCAGCCGATCCCAGCAGGTCGGGCACAGGTCCTGACGGACGGCCTCGTCAAGCGGGCTGAGCGTCAGGATCGTGGGATGGCGTTCGAGCTCGGGCAGACTGGTGCCGCAGACCAAGCAGGCCCGCGCCGCGCGTTTGAACTGGAGATAGCCTTCCATGGGATCGTTCGCATGCCGTGGAGTGCGATCGTTCGGCGGGCTGCCCGCCCCGCCCCTCGGCCCCCGGAGGGCCGCGTCGGGCATCTGGCACAGCCCCCGCGCGGCACGTCAACGAAAGAGGCGGGGGGGTGGCGTCCATGGCGCGCCGGAGGCGAAGTCGCCAGCAGCATGGGACTCGAGACAGACGCCGCCGACTTTGGGCGAGGGCCGGCAAATTGCGATTGCGAGGCGGACTGCAAACGTGGTGCGCTGACGCATCTGAATGTGAACTGCGATAAGAGGATACTCCTGGGAGGATACTGCCATTCGCTGGGCTATACGGCTTCTACCGATTGTCGCTCTGACCGGCATTCTGGCTGCCGGTTCACCAGTTAGTCATGGCACCGCCACGCAGCGCCAGGGCAATCCGGAGTCAGCGAACTTCACACCTGGCGCCCGCTGGGCCGCAGCTTCCTGGATCGACGGCACAGGCTCGCTATGGCTCTTTGGCGGTTTCGGGTATGGCGATTCGGAAACCTTGGGAAGTCTCAACGACCTCTGGAAATACACTCCTGCGACCGATGAATGGAGGTGGATCAAGGGCTCCACTATTGTGAACCAGTCTGGCTCCTATGGAATGCAGAGCGTGCCGCACCCCACCAACGCACCCGGTGCGCGCGCAGGTGCAAGTGCTTGGACCGACGAAGCGGGGAACTTCTGGCTTTTCGGGGGATCGGGACGCGATGGCACGGGAACCGCGGGACGCCTGAACGATCTTTGGCGATTCAGCCCCGCGACCACCGAGTGGACGTGGGTGAAGGGGACCAGCGCCGCTCACGCCCCAGGAACCTACGGAATTCGAGGGACGCCAGCCATAGCCAACACACCGGGCGGACGGGTAAGCGCCGGGTTGTGGACCGGCGACTCGGGAAGCCTGTGGCTCTTCGGGAGCACGGGACATGATAGTTGGGGGAGCCTTGGATGGCTCAACGACCTATGGAGGTACAACCCGGCAGCCAACGAGTGGACGTGGATGAAGGGGGCCAGCACGCGAGACCAAATGGGGATCTACGGAACACAAGGCGTGCCGCACCCCGAGAACTCGCCTGGCGGACTCGCGGGTCCCGTTTCTTGGACTGGAGGCCCAAGCACTTTGTGGCTCTTTGGGGGCTTTGGACGCGACAACACCGGTATTTCGGGCTACCACAACGCCTTGTGGCGCTACAACTCTGCGGCTGGGGAGTGGACGTGGATGAAGGGCACCAGCACGCGGGATCAACGGGGGACTTACGGGGTGCAGGGCGTGCCGCACCCCGCCAATTCACCGGGCGCACGCTGGACGTCGGTCACTTGGACCGACGACTCGGGCACCATGTGGCTCTTCGGCGGCTTCGGATACGGCGACGCACCGATACCAGGACATCTGGGCGATCTCTGGAGATTCGACGCAGCCACCAACGAATGGACCTGGATCAATGGCTCGAGTACCGTCGACCAGCCAGCAACCTACGGAACCCAGGGCGTGCCTCACACCGACAACACGCCGGGAGCGCGCACTGAAGCCGTCTGTTGGAAGGACGCGTCGGGAGCGCTATGGCTGTTCGGGGGCGGGAAGTCGGGCGGCTTTCTGACCACCCACCGGATGAACGATCTCTGGAGGTACAACCCGGCCACCAATGAATGGACGTGGATCAAGGGCACTAGCCTGGCGAATCAACCTGGCATCTACCCGGCGCAAGCAGGGGATTATTGGATTCTGAAGTAGACTGGAGGAATTTGGCATCAGGTAGATGCGGGCGTCACCACTTGCCAACCTGCACAATGCCGGCCTCTATTGGGCCGAAACGCCCTCAGAAGCAGCCCGTCAGGCCAATGAAGCGATTGAAGATGCCCTGCACGTCGCCCGGTGTCACGGCGTTGTAGGGCGGGCAGAGGTCCGCGGCTTCCGTGTCGGCGTCGGGAGGACAGGCGCCGATGGCGCACTCGAATGCCCACTGCGCGTCCAAGGGGGTGACGACGCCGTCGCGGTTGACGTCGCCGGTGGGCGGGGACTTCTCGACAAGGACGTAGTACCCCGTCGACCAGACGACGCCGCCGACGCGCTTGCGGCGCGTGTCGACGAAGCCGTGCTCGGATTGGGTCCACGGGCCATCGGGCGTTTCGGAGTAGTAGAGCCGCAGGCGCGTCGGGGCGAGGCCGGCAACTTCCGAGTCGAGATACTTCACCGTAATGTAGGCGCCGTCCCAACCGGGTCGGTGCCAATCGCCAATCCACTGAACGGCGGCGGCGGGGCCGGGGAGATTGGTCAACCCGTCGGCCGTGCGATTGACGGTGACGGTCACGAGGCTCGCGCCGCCGCTTCCGTCGTCGCCCGACCCGAACGTGATCCAGAGCCTGGAGTGCGGGATCGTGTGGCTGCCGTTGCCGAGCATCCCGACGCCCGCGGTCGGCGGATTGCCTGGTGCAACATAGCGCCGCAACGTCAAACTCGTCGGCCCGTCGAAGCCGTAGACGAGGTTGATCTCGCCTTCGCGGCTGTATGCATCAGTAGCAGAAATGACGGCATCGGGGAGGCCGTCTCCATTGAAGTCGAATCCTGAGTCCAGAAATTCGCCAAATCTGCCTCCATCCTGACCAACGTAGTGCGCACCATCCAGTCGAACACCATTAGTTTCATTGAACTCAGACATCACAAACGGGCACTCAATATTATCTGAATTGTACCTAACTATAAATGCGGCACCGTGCGTTCCCTGCGAAGGAGCTGGAGGAGAGTTCGCGCTTAGGGCGCCAAGGACCAGGCTTGGGAGCCCATCGGAAGAGAACCCAAGGAACCCACCCCTATATCCGGCGCCTGAAGCATCACCTGCACCGAGAAACTGGCAAACCGATCGCTCTACCACACTATCTATTGAATTAACTGCTGAAGTCGAATTCCCGAGGATCAGCGACCCTTGCCCCCTATTGTTACCTCCCCCAGGATAACGCCAAGCTCCCGCAAGCACATCGCTTATGCCATCACGGTCAATATCCCCGATAGCTACAATATTTCCAAACCAACTATCCGCCACATCTCCATCCAACCGAAACCCATTCGTACCATCGAGCGCACCGAGGTCGAGTTCGTCGCCGAAGCGCTCGCGCCGGCCATAGATGACGTAGACCGACCCCGCCCCATTGCCGCCCGTCGAATTGATGGTCGGAGCAGCCAGCGCGAAGTCGTCCACGCTGTCGCCGTTCACGTCGCCCAAGCCTGTGATAACTGCCGAACCACCGGCCGCGCGCACCGGGACATACCCATTCCCGAGAGCAAGATCGAACACACGGACTTCGCCGGGCCAGCGGTCTGGGCGCCCGAAAACAATCATGCCGATGATAGGAGACGAACTCGACCAATGGCGATTCCCGATATAGAAGTCGTCGTAGCCATCCCCGTTGACATCGCCAATTCCGCCGCAGGCCTCTCCGAAGCTGTTCCCTCCCGAGTGAAAGCGCACGGCGTTGCGGCCATCGAGAGGATCAAGACTGAAGGGCGCGGCGATGTCGGGCCGGCCAAGGACCAGATAGACGGAGTAGTCGTCCCCGGAGGAGGAACTGCCCCACGCTCCCACGAGGAAGTCCGCATAGCCGTCGCCGTTCACGTCGCCCGCGCCGGACAGGCTGACGCCAAGATCGGACGCGCGGTTGCGGCCATCGATCTGAAAGCCGTAGGAAGCGTTCGGATCGCCAAACGACAGGACGCCCTGGGGCCACCCTGCCGCCCGGCCAAGCACCACATAGACGCGCCCACGATAGTATGTTGGTTGTGGAATGGGAATGGGAACATAGATCTTTGACCATCCAACCGTGTACTGCCCTTTGAGCGACACGGCGAAGTCCTCGAAGCCATCGCCGTTGATGTCGCCGATTCCCACCAAGCGGCGACCAAGCATCTGGTAGGATGAGCCCAAGGGCACCCCTCTGACATTCAGCCGCACGCCGTTCATGCCATCCAGCCCGTCCACGCGGAACGGGTGCGTCAACTGCGCCGGCGCGAATGAGCCCAAGGCCAGGACGAGAACCAAGCCAACCCAGCACCGCACCGGTGCCCTGTGCGCGAATTCCAAATTGGACATGTTCGCTCCCCTCGATCCCGTGATCCCCGCAGGTCACGCGACAATCATAGGACAGATGCGCCGGACTGGCAACCCGAGTTGCGGGCGCTTGGCGGGGGTGGAGAATCGGACGAATCCGACGGAGCAGCCGGATCGCTCGGATCTTGGGGGGGTGGCGGGGATGCTTGGTCGGACCGGTCGGACATGTCTGACTCGTCCGACACGCTGACTTTTCGGACACGGCTGACTTGCCGGACTTGGCTGGCCTGACTGGCGCAGAGGGTGCCGCGGCCGGGATTCCCGCTTGCTGTGGCGCCGGGCGGCAGGACAGGAGCACGTCGGCGCGTGCGCTCAGGGTGGCGCGCGCCGATCCTCGTCCGGAGGCCCATCGCGCGTGCATCGTCGAACATTCCGCATCCTCGTCGTGCTGCTGGCGGCTGCCGCGTCGCTGGCGGCGCAACCCTATGCCGTGGGGGACTTCCGCGCGGAGAACACAACGGCGGAGGCGCGTGCGGCGTTCCGCGTCGTCGAGCGCGACGAGAAGCTGCTCGCCCGGCTGGCCACGCCGCTCGACGAACCCGGGGCGGAGAAGCTGTGGGGGGACGCCTTCTGGACGGCCGGGCTGCTGAACGAGCGCGGGCCCGAGGTGCGGGCCGCCATCGAGACGGCGCTGGCCCGGTTCGCGGACCTCTCGCCCGACTTCCGCAACGTCGTGCTGCGCTCGGTCTACACGCTCTATCCGGGCGAGTACGCCGCGGCCGTGCGCGAGATGCTGCCGCTGCTGGATCACCCGCGCGCGTTCGCCACGGCGGCCGCCTGCCTGCTGGCCCACGAGGCGTCGGCCGAAACGCGTCTGACGATCACGCGCGCGCTGGTCGAGAACTTCCCGGACTGGCGCGCCGACGGACGGCTGGCGTTTCTCTGGCACGAACTCGAAACCGGCACGCGCCCCGAACGCCCGGCGCTCGAGCCGCTGCTGGACCACGACTGGCGCGGCAAGGCGGTCGTCTTCTCCTTCCAGCGCCGCGACCGCCGCCAGCCCGGACGCATCGCCATCCGACGCGCCGACGGGGTCTTCCATCGCGATGCCGACGGCGCCCTGGTCACCATCGGACAACTGGCAATGTCGCGCACGAACCTGCCCGGCACGATCACGTTCGGCAACACGCCGCAGGGCCTGTTCACGATTCCCACCCGCGGCGTCGCCCGCAACGTGCACATCGGCCCGACGCCCTATCTTTACTCGAAGGTGCCCTTCGAGGCCACCGTGGCCGAGTTCCTGCACGACCCCTCCGCGACCGATCCGTGGAGCCCGGATCTCTACACCAGCCTGCTGCCCGAGTCCTGGCGCGCCTACTGGCCCATGCACGAAGCCTGGCACGCCGGCGCCGTCGGACGATCCGAGATGCTGTGCCACGGCACGACGATCGACCCGGCCTTCTACGTCGGCGAACCGTACTGGCCCTTCACCCCGTCGGCGGGTTGCCTGGCCACCGAGGAGTGGTGGAACGACGACGGGACGCTGCGGACCAGCGGGCAGGTGGACCTGCTCAACGCCTTCCTCGCGGCCGGCGACGGCACGGGCTATCTGGTGGTCGTCGAGCTCGACGCCGAACCGCGCGCCATCACGCACGAAGAGATCGTGCGCCTGATCGGCGACCGCTGAGGACAGGAACGGAAGAGGGAAGAAGAACTGGGGCGGATGAGGGGACTTGAACCCCCGACCCCCGGATCCACAATCCGGTGCTCTAACCAACTGAGCTACACCCGCCACAGGGGCGCCGGCGGGGCCCCGTGGGGGGCTGCCGGCGAGGACGGGGAGCTACGCCCGGCGGCGGCCCGCCGTCAAGCCGGAAGCTCTGTCGGGCGCGATTCGCACGGGCCGGCCCCGGGCGGCCGAGCGCAGCGACGCCGCCAGCGCGCGGAAGTCCCGCAGGCCCTCGGCAAAGCTTGTCTCGACCGGGGCACCGGCGACGATGGCGGCGTGAAAGGCGTCGAGCTGGGCGCGGTAGCCCCCGTCGTCGCGGCGGGCCAGTCGGCGCGGGGCCCGGCCGCGGCGGTGCAGCGTCAGCTCGCCGGCGTCGAGCACGAGCGTCCCCGTGGCGCCCACGATGGTCAGGCGATCCTGCCGGATGCCGCGGGCGCTGAAGTACTGGCACAGCACCCCGTGCACGCCCGTGGCGGTGTCGAACTCCATGTGGTGCATGTCGGTGGAGCCGATTACCGGGTTTGCCGAGCCGGCCCAGGAGGCAACGCGGACGATCTCGCCAAACAGAAAGCGGATGGCGTGGACGAAGTGCACGCCGGCATCCATGACGAAGCCGCCGGGGTAGACATGGTTGAGGCGCCAGGCGGTGCGGGCGTAGGCGCTCGTCTCGGGGGCGACGTCGGTGGCGGTGGCCCAGTGGACAACGGCGACGGCGCCGATGGTGCCGGCGTCGAGTTCGGCGCGGATGCGACGGAACGCGGGACGATGGCGGAAGTTCTCCGCCAGCATGGCGACGGCGTGTGGATGCGCGGCGGCCAGGCGCACCATGGCGCGGCACTCGGGCATCGAGGTGGCGAGAGGCTTTTCGACGAGCAGGTGCTTGCCGGCGCGCAGGGCGGCGCGGGCGATGGGGAGGTTGAGCTCGACCGGCGTGGCGACGAGCAGGGCGTCGATGTCGTCGCGCGTCAGCAGCGAGCGCCAGTCATCGGTCCATTCCGGAATGCCGGCCAGGCGGGCGAAGGCGCGGGCCTTGGCAGCGGTGCGGCTGCACGCGGCGACGAGGCGGAACTTGCGGGCGCGCTCTTGCAGCGCGGGCAGGTGGAGGTTGCGCGCGGCGAGTCCGCAGCCGACGACGGCGAGGCGCACACGGGTCATGGGCCGGCGTCCGGCCGGGGCGGAATCAGGGCA
The DNA here is from genome assembly GCA_019634695.1 of Candidatus Sumerlaeia bacterium. Classification (GTDB taxonomy): domain Bacteria; phylum Sumerlaeota; class Sumerlaeia; order SLMS01; family JAHLLQ01; genus JAHCAW01. Next base: position 6,922 of record JAHCAW010000077.1, on the reverse strand, counting down.
TGGGCGGCCTTGGCCCATCGCGCGTAGGCCTCCGGCCGCAGGTGCAGACCGTCGCCGGTGAGGGCGTCGGGCAGCATGGTGCGTTCGTCGGCAAGCAGCGCATGGAGATCGAGCAGGGCGACGCCTTCGCGGGCGGCAAGCGCGCGCAGGCGGGCGTTGTATTCGACGATGCGCGGGTTCATGAACTCGTGGCGGGCGTAGGCGGTGCCGGTGGGCGGAAGGGTCTGGACGACGAGCAGGGCGTTGGGGAACGCGCGCCGCGTGGTACGCAGGATGCCGGTGTAGGCTTCGATGAGGTGGTCCATCGTGAAGCTGTCGGCGTGGGGCAGGTCGTTGGTGCCGATGAGGAGGAAGACGGCGCGGGGGTGGCAATCGAGGATGCTGGCGCGCAGGCGCGAGTCGAGGCCGCGAGGCCGCACGCGATCGAGCCAGCCGGTGGTGCCGTCGGAAATGATGCCGCGATTGAGGGCGTGCTCGCCGGGGAACCAGCGGGCGAGGTCGAAGCCCTCGGTGAGCGAGTCGCCGACGAAGACGATCGCGCCGCGCGCGTTGTGGAGCATTTCGTTCTCGGTGCGGAAGCGCTCGGTGCGCGTGATGTAGTGCTCCTCCCAGCGGGTGAGCGGCGGGTCCCAGGCGGCCGCGCGATCGAACACGGTGTCCTCGGGCAGCGCGACGGGTTGCTGCTCGGGCACAAGCAGCGCGCATCCCACGAAGAGCGCCAACGTCATCAGGGTGCCTGCCGCCAGGGCGATGGTGCGTGCCGGGCCGTGCGTGTTCATGACTCCCGCCTCCGATGCTGCGATGACTTCACGACGTGCAGGGGACCACCCGACGGCGGGCGGGGCAATGGGTACCTCGACCGCGTCGCTAACGCTTGCCATGGCACGGGGTCGGTCCCACAGTCCTGCGCACTTCATGCCGACGGCTCCACCGATGACCCCTGCTGGCGAAGCACCGTTCTCCCCCGCCGAGAAGGCCTTCCTGGTGGCGGCATGGGCCCTGATCGCCGTGCTGTTCGTCTGGCACGGGCTCTGGTTCCCGCTCGCTTCGCCGGCCGCCGACTATGACAAGCACTGGTTCGCGGCCGTCGCGATGCTGGAGGGGCGCAGTCCCTACATCGGACCGGAGTTGTATCTGGCGTTCAACTATCCCCTGCTGGCCGGGTTTCTGTTCCTGCACCTGGCGGCGTTCACGCGCGCGACGGGCGAGACCGTCTGGGAGATCACGAACTTCCTGTTCGCGATCGGCGGCACGGCGGCGTTGGCGTGGGGGCTGATGCCGTTGGCCATCGGTGCGACGGATGCGTCGGACGCGCCACCGCTCGTGCGCCAGGCACGACGCTTCCTGCGGCGGCATTGGATCACGGTGACGTTCCTGCTCGTGGCGAACTACCAACCGCTGCACCGCGTGCTGGTGGCATCGAACATCGAGCCGCTGAACATGCTGCTGGGCTCGCTGTTCGTGGCGCTGGTGGTGCGGCGCAAGGACACGGCGGCGGGTATCGTGCTGACGTTGTTCGCGCTGACGAAGCTGGCGCCGGTATTCATCCTGATCCCGTTGGTGGCGATGCGGCGCTGGCGCGTCGTGGCGGCCAGCCTCGGCGCGTTCGCCGTCTATGGATTGCTGCTGCTGGTCACCGGCCTGTGGCGCGTCGAGAAGTTTCTCTACACGGACGTCATCCCGCGCATTCCATTCACCTATCAGGACCTGTCGTGCTCGATCCACCGCTTTGTGGCGTCGGTGCTGGAGCCGGCGATCCTGCAGGACGAGCCGGCGTACAAGCAGCTCGTCTTCTGGCTGAACGCGGCGATGATGCTGGCGTACCTGGGCATGGTCGGCGCGTGGATGCGCCTGCGGGACCGCGATCCGCTGCTGCTGCTGGCATGGGGTTGCTTCATGGTGCTGCTGTTCACCCCGCTGCTGGAGGTGAACCACTTCGTGTGGTCGGCCGGCGCGATGTTCCTTCAGCTTCACGCGTGGCGCGAGGGGCGCCTGCGCGACGTGCCGTTCGTGCTGTGCGTGTTCGGCTGGACGCTGGTGATGAACCTGAAGTGGCTGCTGACATTGGCGCGCCACATCGACCGCGACATGCCGATGTTCTATGTGCAGACGGTGGCGCTGCTGTTCGTACTGGCAGTGTCGGGCATCGCGGCGTTCAGCCGCCTGCCGGCAGGAGCCCGTGAGGAACCGACATAGGCCAAGGCGGTGCCTCGGTGTGATTGCGTTCGATCGGCGACCTCAATCGGCCGCGCCACCCGACGGTTCGGCTTCCGTGTCGATCCGTGTCGATCTTTGCGATTGGGCCACATCCGTCCCGGGGCCGCGCAGCGCACGCCCCGGCAGCGCGCCGGTCGCTTCACCCTCGGCAATCACCGGCTGGCCGTTCACCAGCACCCAGCGGAAGCCAACGGCATAGTGGTGTGGGTCCTCGAAGGTCGCCGGGTCCAGCACCTCGTTCTCGTCGAAGATGACGATGTCGGCCCAGTGACCCGCGCGCAGCGTGCCGCGGTCCAGCAGGCGGAACTGCAGCGCCGGCAGCGACGTCATCTTGCGCACGGCATCCTCGAGCGTCAGCAGACCGCGCTCGCGCACGTAGCGCCCGAGCACCCGCGAGTTCGTCCCGTAACCGCGCGGATGCGGATGGCCGACGCCGAAGCTGCGCACGCCGCTGTCGCTGGCGACGGCGACGAACTCGGCGCGCATGAACTTCTCCACTTCCTCCTCGGGCATCGTGTGATAGATCGCGCCTGCGCTGCCGCCGGCCACGATCTCGATCGCCGTCCGGTACTGGTCCTCCATGGTGACTTCGGGCAATTCGCTGACCGGCACGCTCATCCAGTCGAAGTCCGCGCCGTGCATCTTCTGGAGTTTGCGCACCTGCGCGGCGCGATGCAGGTTCATGCCGGCCAGGTACGGGAACGCGCTGCTCGATGCGATGACGGCGAAGTCCATGCTCGTGCGGCCGATGCGCACCTCCTGGCTCTGGCGCATGTCCTCCAGAACGCGCGGAAGCTGCTCGGGGTCGGTGAGGATTTCGCGCATGCGCTCGTTGCCCTGCTCGCGCGCCCACGATGGGATAAGTGTGTTCAGCCCGGTGCTCGAAGCCGTGTAGGGATACTGGTCGGCCCAGACTTCCTGGCCCTGGCGACGCGCCTCGCGGATGCGCTCGATGACGACTTCCGCGCCGCCGACGGCGCCGAGTGCCGTGCGCGGCATCTTCAGGTGCGAAATCTGCACGCTGGAGCCGGCCTCGCGCCCAATGCGCAACGCCTCCTCGACGGCACGCATCGTGCCCGTGCCCTCGTCGCGCATGTGCGAGACGTAGACGCCGCCAAACTGCGCGGCGGCCTTCTGCAACTCGATGATCTCCTCGGTCGGGCTCCAGCGCCCCGGCGTGTAGATCAGACCGGTGGACATGCCGACCGCGCCGTCGCGCATGGCCTGTGCCATCAACTGCCGACCGCGCTCGAGTTGCTCGGGCGTCAGGTCGCCGCGCACGTCGCCCTTCAGCGCGCGCAGGATGGTGTTGTGGCCGTAGAGCGTCGCCACGTTGAGCGCCACGCCGTCCTTCTCCAGCCGCGCGAAGTAGCGCGCCACGTCACGCACGCTGCCGCCGCAGTTGCCCGTCACGATCGACGTCACGCCGTTGCGGATGAAGTTCTCCGCGTGCGGCTCGTCGTACAGCCCGTCGTCGGCATGCGTGTGCACGTCGATGAATCCGGGCGCCACGATGTGGCGCTGCGCATCGATCACGCGCGCGGCCTCGACGCCGGCAAGATCGCCCACCGCTGCGATGCGCCCGTCGCGAATCCCGACGTCGCCATAGAACCACGGATTGCCTGTCCCGTCCACGATCCGCCCGTTGCGGATCAGCACGTCGAACGACTCCGCGGCCGCCATCGCCGCCCACGACATCATCAGGCCAACCGCCAGCACACGCATCCAGGCACGAATCATGACCATACATCCCATTCAGGAGAACTCGACCGCGCCGCATCCTGCCCGCCCCACTCGGACGAGCAAGCCGATTCTTCATCGGGCGCGCGCCTCACAAGGCATCCGGAATCAGCGTCACCCAACCGAGCTTGCGATACTCCATCCTCAGGCCACCCCGATCATCCTTGGTCGGGAAGCTCATTTGGATCACAACGCTGACGAGCGGCTTCGTTCCAGCGGCCCATCGCTCGCCGGCAGGCCGGGGGAAGAGCAGCAGGGTGCAGCCGCTTTCGCCGGGCGAAATCCGGATCAGCATACTGTCGTTGTTGGGTCGGTACTGGGAGAAGCGGGCAACCTGACGCTCGAGGGCTTCACGCTGCTCCTGCGGCAGCATGGGATCTCCCAAGGGGTTCCACTTCCTGTCTTCAATGCCAGCTCCTTCAAGAGTCAGCAGGACGGAGTCCATCAGGAAGTGGGCCGTCGCGTGGTCGTTCCGCGCCTCGACAAGCACCACATAGACCGGGGGCATTCCCTGCGTGGGGGCGCGCAGGCCAAGCCCCCGCAGCGCGCCGTCAGCCTCGATGGGACCGTGCAGCCGGGCACGCATCGTCAGGCCCATCGCCTGGATGCCCGCGCGCGCAGACGCAACCAGACGTGTCACGTTGTCCGGATTACTCGGCACGATGTCCCACTGGGGACGCTCGAAGGGCCCGCCGAGTGACTCGCGCGACCCAAAGGGACCACCGGGCGAGTCGGACCAATTAGAGTGAACGAACATGTCGTCCGACGGAAAGACGACCGGAAACTCCACCGCACCGAGCGCCTCACGGGCCTCGCGCAGTGCCGCATCCACTTGGGCTTGAAGGGCCGCAGCCTCGGCCTGGCGACGCGCGTCCTCCGCTGCCTGCGCGGCCGCCTCGCGACGCGTCACGACAGTCTGTCCGAAGATCAGAACCACCACGCCAGCCATCACGGCGATCTTGAGGATGGGCTGGGTTCGTTTCGACAGTTCAGGCTGAATCCAACCGAGCAAAACGATACACAGCGCCAACACGATCACCACGGCGACAACCAATGGCTCCACGGGGCCGCCTCCTCTACTTGCTGTTACCGTGGGGCACTCCTCTCACCAGACCACCCCCGGGGGCAAGCCCGTCCCTGCGCAAGAGCAAGCGAGCCCCGAGGCACTCACGGACAAGAGAGGTCGAGACCCAGCCATGTTTCGAAGATTGCCTGCGCATCGGCAGGGGTTAACTGGCCATCGGCGCACAGGTCCGCCGCCAGCGCATCCGCCCCGGGCGGACAGGTGCCTTCGAACCAGCAACGGAACGCGAGGTTCGCATCCGCCGGCGTCACCTGCCCGTCGCCGGTCACGTCGCCGGGCAGGGCGGTCGAGCCGGTGATGATGACTTCAACGGGGAGGGCCACCGGAGCACCCAGCGCGCCGGGCGCCGTGATATCGATCGTCGCGGTGTGCGTGCCGGGCTCGAGCGACTCGGTCGCAAAGACCAGCGTCACGGTCTGCTCGGCGCCGCCCGCCAGACTGCCCGCGGCTTCCTCCAACGCGAGCCACGCGACGGAGCCGCGCACGGTCGCCCCGAAGTCGAGCGCCCCGCCGCCGGTGTTCGAAACAACGATGCCGACAGGTGCCGGCGACGCGCCTACTTCGGCCCCGACCGATACCTCCATCGGATCGACGGCCAACCGCGGCAATGCAGTCACCGTCACCGACAACGCCACCTCCTGCGGCGAGTTGTCGGCGTTGGTGCTCGTGAAGACCAGGCTGCCGGTGTGAACACCGGGCACAAGGCCACCCGTCGCGAACGAGAGCGTCAGTTCCGCGTTGTTCGCAACATTGCCCGACGATGGCGACACCGAGGCCCACGCGGGCGACTGCACCGAATAGTCGAGCGTACCGCCGCCGATATTCGACAGCGTCACGGTCGTATCCGCCGGGCTCTGCCCCTGCGTGACGGTGCGCGTGATGGACGTCGGCGACAGGCCGATGCTCGGCGGGTTCGCGGCCGGCACGCAGTCGGGAATCGCCAACGGGCACGCCGCGCCGAGTACATAGTAGTCCGACGCCCAGTCCTGCGCCAACTCGATGCCCCCGACTACCGCCGTCACCGAGTAGGCGACAATCCAACCAACGCCGATGCCCGGAACGGCACCGAGTTGATTGTCGAGCAGTTGGTAGCAGGTGGTGGCCGCAGGCGAGAGACGCCGTTCCACTCCGCACTCCAGCAGCGGAGCCGAGCAATTCGTGCAGTGCGGCGAGGGCAGGAAGTCCGGTCCGATCTGCATCTCCGAGACCGGCTCGCCAAACATCGTCCACACGGATCGCTTCAGGCGCATCGCATCGAGTTCGCCCACGCCATACATGATGCCGCCACCGACGTCGAGTCGGTTGTCCAATCCGAAACGCACAACCGCCGAGCGCGTGCCCGAAGACTTGTCCTGATCCGAGCCGATCGAACCGATGATGCCGTTGCTCGCGCCCGTGCTGCGGCGCAACTCGACGGTGTAGCCGATCGCTTGGCCTTCGGGAGGCGGTGGGCCCGTCCACTTCACGCGCCACCAGACGCGTTCGATCTCCTCCACTCCGGGCGTGACCCAGGTCATCGAGCCCGGCGCGTTGAACAGACGGCAGTCGAATGCCTCCGAATCGTCACACGTCGCGCCCCAATCGCCGGGATCGGGACGTCCGTCACGGAAGATCTCAACCATGAAGCCGGCCCCGGCCGGCGCCGAGACGTTCGTGAAAGCGAGCTCGTACGGAATCTGCGCGATCTCACCATCGGCAGAACGGCTCCAGCACACCGCCACACCCCAGTCCTCGTCCGATTCGTCATGTAGGGTGTGCACCTGCAGCCCGCTCGAAGGTGCGACGAAGTTCTGCGTGTCGGTCGTGCTGTCGAAGTACGGCTCGTTCTCGTAGGCATCGCGATTCGGGGCGAAGGTGCGGACAACCAAGCGGCCGAAGTGC
>JAHCAW010000076.1 GCA_019634695.1 Candidatus Sumerlaeia bacterium | reverse complement strand
TGCCGGCTGCCTCCGCCGAAAAATCGGGGCCGCGATGCCCGGGCACCGCTCCCCATTGGGGCAAGCAGCTTCTCACCACTCGACTTGGGCGACAACGGATTTCCGCGCCCCACCCAATCGCGAGAGGGCGCACCGTGCGACTGTCACGCGGCTGGGATGGAGACGAAGCTTCCCTGAAAGGGTGACGAGAAAGCTGGGCGGGCATCCAGTCCGCCGGGGCACGCGCGCGGGACGCTCGCGCTCCTGTCAAGCAACAGGGCCACACGGCCCCACCATCCGCCCTAACCCTTTCCGTTCCTTCCGGCTCTTCCGTGGTTGTTCACCCCTGCCGTCCACCCGCCCCCCTCGCGGCTTTGCGGCTTTGCGCGAGCACATCCTCCCCCACCCACCATCCGCCCGCTCTCCCCACCCTGACGCTCCTTCCGTGCCTATCCCACCCCGTTTGTGCCTCTTTGAGCACTCTGTGGCCACGCTCCCTGTATCCGCCCCCTTCCGTTCCTTCCGTCCCTTCCGTGGTTGTTCCCCTGCCTGTCACCCCAGCCCGCCCGTGCGCCCCAGCAAAACGGCTCCGGCCACAGGCGTCCACGCCTCCGTCTCGAAGTCCCCCGTCACCAGGTCGGGGAACGCCCGCTCGAAGGCGTCCAAAAACCCATGCCGCCGCAACGCCTGCTTCAGCAGCACCGCATCCGGCAGCCGCTCGCACCGCCCCACCAGCACCTTGACGAATCCCCCCTCCTCGCGCGTCCACACCGGCCCGAACCCGGCCGCCCCGTCCGCCGGCCTGTTCGCCATAGCCCTCTGGGCGACGGAGAAAGCCGCGGCGAAGGCGCGATCGACCACCCCGCGCGCCTCCTCCTCCGACTCCGCCGCCGCCACCTGCACCGCCCGCACCGCACGGGGCGCAGGAACTTGCGCCGGGAGGCTTGTTGTCAGAGCGAGAAACACCAGAATTCCGATCAGACAAGACCGCATCATCTTACCTTCCATGATCGCCCGTTCTCGGGCCCCAACTTCGCCGCCCCCCATCTGACACCCCCCGCTTGGGAACCCTCGAATGCTGACCACATTCTGACATTATCAGGTGAATCGCTCCCTACCTCCAAGCAGGTATGCCACTCTATCCATTGCGGCGAGCAGATTCTGTCACCATGTCGTGCATACCTTCTACGATGTCTTGCTGACACGCCCCTGACGCCCCTGGCATCGCCTGCGAGGGGTCAGAGAAACAGTAGCGGTATGCAGACCATGCCGCCCGAACGATCTGCTCCCCTACCTCGACCAAGAAAACCATGGCCGTCAGAGGAAGCGCCTCCACGGCCAACCGATTCTTCCTGAGTTGTCGGGATCGCAGAAGCCGCGTGAATCCCTGCGTGTGGAGCAGCACTTCCAAGAGCTTGGCTATCCAGGACTGGCGAAGCAGGTCAGGGGCGCTGGCGCCCAAGACGGGATGGCGGTAGTCCCACCGGTCGATACTTTCGTGGCAAACTCGCGATGCGTTGTTCTTTCCAAACTCAGTCCACGCGTGAGGCGTAGGAAACAGCAAATTATAGTATGGAGCGTCCAGTGCAGAGAGCTGCCGAAAAGCTTCCTGTGTCTGCGTGTTCTCGTCTATGAAGGCGTTGACGATTGGAGCGATACCGGCATCACACATGGCTCGCATTGCCACCGAAAGTTGGGTGGGTGGCGCGCGCTTGCCGACGGCTCCATAGGCATCCTGCTCCCCAGCATCGAACCCAACCATCACCATTGAGATGCCAGCTTCGCGATACAAACCGAAGTCATGCCTATCGCGAATCAGATGCGCGCCTTCCATGGCCACGATGAGGTGCGGGCGCCGCCGGTTGCGGGCAAGAGCGCGCAGGAGATCGTGAAAAACCGCCGGATTGACGGACCAGTTCTCGTCGGCAATCCAAAGAACGCCGGTACGGGAATGCGCAAGTCGGTCAATCTCGGCCGCGAAGGACTCTACGGAGCGGTGGCGCCACGACTTCCAGAACATGAACTGGCCGCAGTAGCCACAGCGACGAGGGCAACCGCGTGAAAACTGAACGACGGCACTTGGCATGCCGAAGGCGCGATAGCATTGCACCTCGGGAAAGGCATCCCAACTCGGCGCAAAGTCATCCAACACTTGAATCGGGGAAGCAGCTCTGGCCTGAGGCGCTCCACGCGCGAGACTGACCACTCCAGGCAAGTCTGAAAGGGCAGGAGACTGATCCTCCAGCCGATCCACAAGATCTGCGCAGACGCGCTCGGCCTCGTGCTGCACAAGGTAGTCCGGCGCCATCTCAGGGTTCCGGAATACCACATCAGGATGATAGGTAGGATGAACACCACCGTATATCAAGCTGGCCGTTGAACTGGCCTGCCGAAGGCATCGGAACAGCTCCATGCATCTCATGTGAGCAATTGTTGAAGCCGGGTGGCCCACAAGGACCGCCGACGGTTTGCAGGCCGCAACACGTTGGAGCGTCTGCCTGATGCTTAGACACTCGAGGTCGGCATCGATCAACGTCGCCGAATGTCCCCGTCGGCGAAGCTCCGATGCAATGAGCAGGTGCCCCAGTGGCACCTGCGGCGGGATCGCCGCCCGCGTTGACAACCGAGCTATTCGCGGCACAACAACCGCGCATCTCATGTGTGAGCTCCTCTGAATGCGCCTCTAGTGTCACGAATCCGCAATACGGCGAGAATCGGATTAATAAGTAAACCTATTTCTCTCTTACTGCCTCTAGACCAAACATGACGCATCGCTCCAGGCGACAAACCTATGGACTACTTAGTGATTTCGACAACAGACACGACTAGACCAAGTAGATTGGCGGCGGGGGATGATGAACGATAAAACACGCAATATAACAGTATGCATGCCATCCAATTGCACCCAGAATTGCATCCCCGTCGGATATACAAGCCCACGGAGTGTGGGTTGCCAGTATGCAGCCCCTTACGCAGTTTGACCAAGCATTGTTTCCTGCATTGGAGCATACTTTGTAGTAAACACATGACAGTGTGCAACAAAACTGGCACTCCCAGAAATAAACGGAACACGCAGGACCGGGTGGAACTGGCGGGCCAGGAATCGGCCACTCTCCCCGCGGATCACTGAATCGACTCGGATCCTGAAGCGCGAACGAGTACGGAGGTTCGTACCTCGGTGAATACGGCGCGCTGCTCACAAACGTCCCCGTCGCGGGGTCGTACCAGCGTTGGTACATGTAGACGAGGCCCACCTGCGCGTCGTATTCCTTGGTGTTGTGCAGCCAGCCGGCCTGGTTGTCCCAGCGGCCGGTTGCCCAGGCGGCGAGCCGGTTGCCGAAGGCGTCGGCTGCGATCGCGTCGAAACCCGTTCCGCCTTCGCCAGGGCTTCGGCGGACAAGCCCCGCTGCGTTGCCCCAGCCTGTCACGGTGCCCACCTGATCGTAGCGTGGATACCGCACCGTCTCCGCCCACGTCGCTGGATTCGTGTCCCGCGACTGGAGCATGTGCCCTACCTGTCCGCCGTAGCCTTGGCGAAGGCGGACCACCCCCGGCCCCAACACGTTGCGCTGGATCGTCACCGAGTTCGAAGAGCTCAGCCCGCCCATGCGGATCGTGCCGTCGTCGGGCTTCGCGCCCACGCGCCTCGCCGTCCGCCGACCGGAGCGGCTTGCTCGCCTGAGTCGTGGAACTCGCCGCGTCACCATCACGCTCTCCCATTCAGTCAATCCCAATACTGCCCCATTGCTCACGGCCACGCAATTGAAAATGTCGCACGCGAAGCCGCCAAGACGCGAAGGCCTGCGCGCGTGCGGCTCTTGCGACAACCGAGCCTCCCTTCGACTCTCCGCCCGGTCGCTTTGCGGCTTTGCGCCTTCGCGCGAGCCGCAATCCGTGCGACGCTTCGAGTTCGGGTCGCGCTACTCCGGCGGCGGCAGATGTTCGCGCCGGGGTGGCCACCCCCGCGGCCGACGAGTGCGGTTTCGGAGGAGAGGAAGCAGAGTCCGATCCCAGCTTGCGGTGGCGCCAAGCCAACGGCGAGTGGGACAGGGACTTCCCCCAGCGGCCCATTTCGCCTGATGCCCTCGCGGGTCCGGGAGACGCACTCGGCATCGGTTTCCGATGCCCCTTCGGCTTGCCTCCCGGCCGCGGGCTGGCCTTGAGTCCCCCCTTGTGCTGGTGACGTGCCAACCCCGGACGGGCCGCCGAGCCGACCCGCCGAACGACGAGGAGTGCCCCGAATCGTGTCTAGAGCCCTGGTGATTGGATCGGTCGCGCTGGATTCCGTCGAGACGCCCTATGGCAAGGTGGACTCGGCTCTGGGGGGCTCGGCCTCCTATGGCTCGGTGGCGGCGTCGTACTTCGCCCCGACGGCGCTCGTCGCGGTCGTCGGCAAGGACTTCCCCTCCAAGTACCTGCGTCTCTTCAAGCGCCGCCGGGTGGACCTGTCGGGCCTGACCGTCGAGGACGGCGAGACCTTCCACTGGTCCGGCTTCTACGAAACCACCATGTCGCAGGCCTTCACGAACACCACCTGCCTGAATGTCTTCGAGAAGTTCCGCCCGGACCTGACCGCCGAGCAGGCCCGTCAGCGCTTCGTCTTTCTGGCCAACATCGACCCGGCCCTGCAGGAGTACGTCGTCAACCAGCTCGTGAACCCGGACCTCGTCGTGCTCGACACGATGAACTTCTGGATCGAGGGCTCGAAGCAGCAGCTCACGCGCGTCATCAAGCGCTCGACGGTGGTGCTGATGAACGAGGAGGAGGCGCGGCAGTACTGCGAGACGCGCAGCCTGGTGAAGGCGGGCCAGCAGTTGCTCAAGCTGGGGCCGCGCAGCGTCGTCATCAAGAAGGGCGAGCACGGCAGCCTGATCTTCCAAAAGGAGGGCATCTTCGCCGTGCCGGCCTTCCCGCTGCGCCGGATGAAGGACCCGACCGGCGCGGGCGACACCTTCGCCGGCAGCCTGACCGGCTACGTCGCGCGGCTCGGCAAGGCCACGGACGAGAACGTCCGGCGCGCGGTGTTCGTGGGCACGGCGATGGCCAGCTTCGTCGTTGAAGACTTCAGCCTGAATCGCACCATGCGCGTCCAACCCAAGGAATTCCAGGAACGTATCGCAGCGCTCACGAAGATGAGCACCCTGCCCAAGCTCAACCCGCGCACCCTGAAACCCCAGGCCCTCTGACCTCAATCCCGGAGTCCCCCGCAATGAGCAAACCGCTGAAAATCGCCCTCGTCGGCTTCGGCAACATCGGCACCGGTCTGGTGCGCCATCTCGCCGAATACGGCGACCTGATCGCCCGTCGCCTGCCGCGGCCGATCGTCCTGAAGGTCATCTGCGATGTGGACCTGCAACGCGATCGCGGCGTCAGCACCGCCGGCATCACGTTGACGAGCGACTTCCAGACGATTCTGGCCGACCCGGAGATCGAGGCGGTGGTCGAACTGGTCGGCGGCACGCGAATCGCCCACACGATCGTGACGGGAGCGCTCCAGGCCGGCAAGCATGTGGTGACGGCCAACAAGGCGCTGATCGCGACGTACGGCGGCGAGTTGTTCGCGGCGGCGCGGGCGCGTGGCGTGCAGTTGCTCTTCGAAGCCTCGGTCGGCGCCGGCATTCCGATCATGCGCTCGTTGCAGACCGGCTTGCAGTCGGACCGCGTGCGCTCGCTGCACGGCATCCTGAACGGGACGTGCAACTTCATCCTGAGCGCCATGGAGGACACGCCGGGGCTGGCGTTCCAGACCGTGCTCGAGGAAGCGATGCGTCTGGGCTACGCCGAGCCGGACCCGACGCTGGACATCGAGGGCGACGACACGGCGCACAAGATCGCGATTCTGGGCTCGCTGGCCTTCGGGCGCGACCTGCGCATCGGCAACGTGGCCAAGATGGGGATCACGCGCCTGTCGCCGGCCGATTTCGCCTTCGCGCGCAAGAATGGTCAGACGATCAAACTGCTGGCGAGCGCGGCGCTCGGCGAGGATGGCACGCCGGCGCTTGCCGTCTGGCCGACGCTGATCCCGCTGAATCACGCCGTCGGGCGCGTGCGCGGCGTGACCAACACGGTCTGGATCGAGGCCGAGCCGATCGGGCCGATCATGCTGACCGGCGCCGGGGCGGGGCAGGGTTCGACGTCGAGCGGCGTGCTGAGCGACCTGTGCCTGATCGCGCAGGCCGGCTCGGGCGAGGCTCTGGCGCGACTCAATCCGCTGACGATTCCGTCGGGCGGGCAGGAGCCGGTCGTGGCACCGACACATCCGCGGCGCGTCCTGCGCGTGGCGACGGACCGGTCGGCCGCCGTGCGGGCCGCCCTGCCGGGGTGCCCCGTGCTGGCCGAGGAGGCCGGCTCCCTCGTTCTTGTTGCCCCGCATCAGTCCGAGGCCCAACGTCTGGACTTGTATGCGAAGCTCGCCGGGTGCGGCGTAGGCAACGAGTCGGTGTGCGAGCTGCGGGTTGGACTTCAGGCGTCCGAGGGGGTGCTGGGCGGGGCCGGAGGAACCGCATGAACCGAACGCAGCGGATGCTGGCCGGACTGGCCGAACAGATGTACCGCGATGTGCGCTTCGTCGCCCACACGAACCCGACGGTCGTGGTGGACGAGGAAACGTCGCGGATGTTCAACAACCTGCTGGCCGAGGTGCGCCGGACGTTTCCGCACGCGGTGGAAGCCTGCGGGTTCGAGGACATGGCGGCGCGGACGCTGAAGTACAAGGACGCGCTGGTGATCGTGGGCCAGTTGATGTGCCTGGTTCGGGTGCTGTCCGGGCCGGAACCCATTGCGGCCCCCGCGACGCCGGCCCCGGTGGCGCCTGTCGCGCCGCCCCCGCCGTTCGTCCCCCGGGAGGTTGCCCCGGCCGTGGCGCCGCTGCCCCCCCGGATGGCGACTCCCCCGCCGGGAGTGCCCGAGCGGCGCCGCGAGCTGACCCCCGAGCCCGAAATCGTCCCCGACCCGCCCGAGCCCTCCGAGCCGCACGACCGCGAGTTGCTGGGCCCCATCGCACCGGTGCACATGAACTCCGACGGGACCGTGCGCTTTTCACTCGACGATTGACCGATTTTTCGTTTGACGGGCGGGGGGCCCCGGATGACCCTTTTGGCCCCTTCTGTGGGACGCCAAAACGACGCGACGAGTGACCCTAATCATGGCCAAGTGCGAGATCACCGGCAAGCGCAAGCGCACCGGCAACAATGTCAGTCATGCGAACAACAAGACGAAGCGCACCTTCAAGGCGAACATCCAGAAGGTCCGCATCGAGGACGAGAGCGGCGTGCGTCGCCGCGCGTGGGTCTCGACCTCGGCCCTGCGGGATGGCGCCGTGCAGAAGCGCGCCCCGCGCAAGGTGCTGCTGCAACTTGCCAAGGAAGTCGAAGAGCTGGGCGGCTGAGCGCGCCAGCGCCGGGCCGGCGGAGCGGACAGCCGGGCTCCGTGTGACGGGCAGCAACGAACCTGGTCAGGTCCGGAAGGAAGCAGCCATAAGTTTCCTGCCCGGGTGCGCGATCGGTCCGGTTGTCCGCCCCGCCGGTCGGGAAGAAGTACTCACGGCGCCTCGATCCCTCAGGGGAAGCGGGGCGCCGATTCGCTTTAAGTTCTTCGTGCGAACTTCTTCCATCTGAAGGATCGAGGCATGGCCAAACGAACGCTGGCGAAGCTGGGCGAGGAGGGGCTGCTGACCCGGCTGGCCCCGATGCTCCAGCGGCACACCGCCGGCCTGCCCCTGCCAACCGGCGACGACGTGGCCGTCTCGCCGCCGCCCGGCGCGGGCCAGCGATTGGTCTGGACCGTCGATGCGATGGTGGAGGGAACGCACTTCCGCTTCTGGCCGGCGGCGCCGGGCGCGCGCTGGCTCGGCTGGAAGCTGGCTGCCTCGAACCTGAGCGATCTGGCCAGCAAGGGCGCCCGGCCGCTCGGCGCGCTGCTCTCCTTCGGGGCCCCGGGCGACGCGCCCGAGCACCTGATCGCGGAGTTCTACGACGGGCTGGACGAGTGCCTTACCGCCCATGGCGCGCGACTGCTGGGCGGCGACACGGTACGGGCGCCGCAGTGGACCCTGTCGCTGGCGGTCGTGGGACTGCTGGCGGAGGGCCTGCCGATTGCGGCCCGCCACCGGGCACGCGCCGGGCAGGGGGTCTACGTGACCGGCCAACCGGGTCGGGCCGCGGCGGGCTTGCGGATTCTGGAGGGTCTGAGCTCCGCCCCCACGACCTACGCTTCCGACCTGATCGACGCACACCTGCGCCCCCGACCGCGGCTGGCGGAGGGTCAGGCGCTGGTGGCCGCCTTCCCGGATCTGGCAATGCTCGACGTCAGCGATGGCATCGTCCGCGACGGCGCGCGCGTGGCGGACCAAAGCGGGGCTGCCCTGCATCTGGAGCGCGACCGGCTCCCCCTGCCCGCCGTGCCGCCGGATTTCGGCCAGTCTGCGCTGGACCTCTTCCTGCACGGCGGCGAGGATTACGAACTGCTGTTCACCACGGCAGCGCCGGAGAGCGACGCCGCGCGCGTGTTGCAGCAGATCGGCGGAGCCGGAGCGACCCGCATCGGCACAGTGGTCGAGGGTGAGGGCGTGCATCTGGTCGAAGCCGACGGCGTGCCGCGCCGCCTGACCCCGAAGGGATTCGAACATTTCCCATGAGCCCCGCGCACTTGCCTGACGACGCCCTTCTCGAGCTTCTCGAGATGATCGAAGCCGATCTGGACGACGAGTCGCCCGAGGTGCTGGCGGCGTTTCTGGAGCGCGCGCTCGAACTGGGGGCGCTCGATGCCCTCGCGATCCCGACAATCATGAAGAAGGGCCGTCCGGGTGTGCGCATCGAGTTGCTGTGCCGGGACGCGGAGGCCGGCGCGCTGGAGGCGTTGGTGCTGCGGGAGACGTCGACTCTGGGATTCCGGCGGCGAACGGTGGAGCGCGTGGCACTGGAGCGGCGCGAGGAATCCGTCGAGGTCGAGGGACACCGAATCCGCGTGAAGGTGGCGCTGTGGGAAGGGCGCGCCCTGAAGGCGAAACCGGAACTGGAAGACTGCCGGGCTGTGGCCCGGACATCTGGTCGCCCCTTGCGCGAAGTGCTGGAGCAGGCGCGCGCGGCGGCCCGGGCCCTGGTGGACGGCTGAGGCGCCCGATGGAACCCGCGCAGCCCATCCTCGACGAGGAGTTTCTGGCCTCCCTGCCGACCGGTCCGGGCGTCTACGTGATGCGGGACGCGCGGGGAAAGGTGGCCTACGTCGGCAAGGCGGCGAACCTGCGGTCGCGTGTGCGGTCGTACTTTCGCGAAGGCGGCGACGGCCGGCCGCTGGTGCCGCTGCTGCGCACGCAGGTGCGCGCCGTCGAGACCTTCCTGACGGACACCGAGAAGGAAGCGCTGCTGCTCGAAAACACGCTGATCAAGAAGCATCGGCCGCGCTTCAATATCCAGCTCCGCGACGACAAGACCTACATCTCACTGCGGCTGGACACGACGCACCGCTGGCCGCGGCTGCATCGGGTGCGCCGGCGCAAGCGCGGGGACAAGGCGCTGTACTTCGGGCCGTATGCGAGCAGTCGCGCGGTGAACGAGACGATCCGCTTCCTCCAGCGCCTGTTCCCGTTGCGCTCGTGCAGCGACGCGGAGCTCGACCGCCGCGCGCGGCCCTGCGTGCTGCACCAGATCGATCGGTGCTGCGCGCCCTGCGTGGGCAAGGCCGACCCGGACGAGTACAGTCGCTACGTCGAGCAAACGCTGCGCTTCCTGCGCGGGCGCCGCAACGACGTGCAGGAACTGCTGCACGCGCGCATGGAGCAATACTCCGAGGAGATGCTGTTCGAGAAGGCCGCGCTGGTGCGCGATCGGCTGGCCGCGATGGAGGCGACCGTCGAGGAGTCGAAGGTGCACAGCCATCGCGCCTTCGATCGCGACGTGGTCGGTTATGTGCGCCAAGGCGGGCGCATCCTGTTCGAGGTGCTCTGCTTCCGGCAGGGGCGGCTGGAGGAGACGCGCGCGTATCCGGTGAAGGATACGGAGCTGGACGACGGGGAGATGCTCGAGGGCTTCCTGTCGCAGTTCTACGACACCACACGGCACGTGCCGCTGGACGTGCTGGTGCCTGTCGAGCCGGCGAATCGGACGTTTCTGGAGGAGGTGCTGCGGGCGCAGCGCGGCGGGCCGGTGCACCTGCGAGTGCCGCGTCGCGGACTCAAGCGCCGCCTGCTCGAGCTGGCGGAACAGAATGCGCGGTCCGAGCTCGAGCGCCTGCTGACCGGCGCGCGGTCGGTGGCCGAGACGCTCGAAAGCCTGCAGGAGGCCCTGAGCCTCGAGCGTCCGCCGCGCCTCGTGCACTGTTTCGACATTTCCAATTTCCAGGGCTCGTTCGCGGTCGGCTCGATGGTCTGCTTCCGCGACGGCGAACCGGACAAGTCGGGCTATCGGCGCTTCCGCATCCGGGACGTCGAGGGGCAGAACGACTTCGCGATGATGCGCGAGGTGCTGACGCGGCAGTATCGGCGCGTGGCGACCGACGACGTGGAGGCGCCGGACCTCGTCGTGATCGACGGCGGCATCGGGCAATTGAACATTGCGGTCGAGGTGCTGCGCGAGCTGCAACTGCTGGACCGCATCCCCGTGGTCGGCATGGCGAAGGCGCGCGTGAAGGAGATGGGCGGCGAGAAGCGCCGCACGGACGAGCGCCTGTTCCTGCCGGGCCGCAAGAACCCGGTGACGTTCCGCCGGTCGGACCCCGCGCTGCATCTGCTCGAGCGCCTGCGCGACGAGACGCACCGCTTCGGCGTGGAGTATCACCGACTGCTGCGGGCAAAGAGCGCGCTGCGCTCGGGCCTCGAGGAAATCCCCGGCGTAGGCGGCAAGCGAGCGGCGCTGTTGCTGAAGCACTTCGGCACGCTGGCCCGCATCCGCTCGGCAACGCCCGACGAACTGCGCGAGTCAGGCGTCCTGCCCGACAAAGTCGCCGAAAGCGTCCACGCCTTCTTCCACGCCGCCCCCGCTCCCGTCGCGGATCCCGACGCGGATTCCGACGAGTGAGCCCGCCCACCAAACTTCATCCATCACCCTTCTGCACTCCGCCGTTCAGCACTCCGCCTTCTGCTCTTCCCTTCACCACCACCCATGCTCGCCTGTCAGGCTCGCTTGGCGTTGCAGCAGCAGATACTGCCAGGCGTAGACCGTGCCGACGGTGCTCCATGGGGTCCATGAGGCCGCCAGCGCCGTCGAGTCTGCTGCGTCCGGACGGGCTTCCAATCCATGAATCACCCGCAACGCTTCGCGTAGACCAAGATCGTCCACCGGCAGAATGTCGGGCCGCCGGAGCCCAAAGATGAGAAACATCCGCGCCGTCCACGGGCCCACGCCCTTGACGCGCGTCAACTGACGGGCCACCTCGCCGTCGTCCATCGCGGCGAAAGCCTCGGGCGACCAGCCGTGCCGCATCCACGCCTCGGCCAAGCCGCGGATCGCCGACGCCTTGCCCCGCGTCAGGCCCAGCGCCTGCAATTGCTCAACCGGGCACGCCAGCACCGACTCCGGCCGCAACGCCCCCCGCTCGCCCACCGCGGCGCTGAACCGGCCGACGATCGTCTCCGCCGCCCGGATCGAGAGCGACTGGCCAATGACGCTGGCGCACAGCAGATGCAGGTCCGCCGGCCGTTCGGGCAACGCGAACGGCCCGACTGCCTCGATGACGCGCTCCATCGCCGGGTCGGCCGCCCGCAAGTGCGCGACCGCCCGCCGCGGACTCCGCGGCAATCGACCCGGCCGGCGACACGATGCACCCATGCCCAACCTCTGCCGCCCGCCCGCCCCGGAATCGAGTCGAATCTGCGGGCGCTTTTGCCTTGCGTTCCGGCCGTCCCCCCTTACCATCCGACTCCCGCCGGCGACGGGCCCCCGCCCGACGCCGACCGTGCCCAGGTGGCGGAACTGGCAGACGCGCAGGACTAAGGATCCTGTGGCAGCAATGCCGTGGAGGTTCAAGTCCTCTCCTGGGCACCATCACTTTCCAGCCACACACCCTTCAGCCGCCGCCCACCCCGGGCGGCGGTTGCTGTTTCCGGACAGGCTGCCTTCGCCACGCTTCCACACAGCCGCGCAGCGAGACCGGGATCCATGCAAGCGCAGTTTCGTCGCGAGAGGCCCGCCCCCGAGACAAGGACTGGTCGCGGCCCCTGACGGGATCGAATGGGATCGATACCGCGCAAGCTGGGGAGGGCCTTTGGGGGACGCAGGCCGGTGAACGTCTCCAAGGCGGAATTCATCCACGAGGCGATTCCGAAACTCGCCGGAGCGACCGGGGTGGAGTCGGCGGCCATCCCCCACGTACCCATGTACGATTGACCGGCAGGGCTCCGGGACGGAAGATGCGAGCGTCGTGCCCTGAGGAGGTTGCCGGTGAGGCTTGTTTCGCGAGCGTTGTTGACCCTCTCCCTCCTTGCCGCGCCCGCCGTCGGGTGGGCGTGTGGCGCGTGCGTGGACAGTCAGCTCCGGTTCATGCTCCCAACGTACTACTGGTGTCTTGTTCTCTTGTTGTATTGGGGATTTTTACATGTCGCATTTGCAGTACGATGGGATCCGAACCCGACCTGCAACTTGCAGATCAAGGTTCAGAAGATTCTGACATATGCAGCCGTCTTCGTTGGCCTGCTGATCCTTGGAATGGGCAGCATGGCTTTCGTGTCTATCACGCTCTTTGTCCTGTTTGCCACAGTCTGCACCAGAATCCTTCGCGGGCGTCCGGCCTCCCCGCAGGCGATGTGGTTGGCACTTGCCACAGGAGTCCTGCTGCTGACCTTCATCGGATATGGGGTGCCTCAACATGCTCTCCGGGATCGCTTCGACCATGCGAGAGCGACTGTCTTGAGCGGTACCGGGCCGCTCCGTTTCCTGGCAGCGGAATTTGCAGACGATCCAGGGTTCGACATCGAGCGCCTTCGCCCCCTGATCCGCGAGGGAAGCAGAAACGATCGGGAATGGGCATTTCATATCCTGATGCGAAGGAAGAACGAGGCGGATGTCGAGCTGTTCTTCCCGGAGATCGCGGCGCTGCCGAAAGGCTACTTCAAGAGGGACGACTACTCGGAATCCGGTATGATGTATTTTCGGATGTGGATCGAAGGGTTGGGACTGAATCCGGCGGACGTGGAGCGGCGCGTGGAGGAAGGGCAGAGTGCGGACCCGGTCACACCCACTCCGTGACGATGATGGGGGTGTTGATGTGTTGAACGACTCGCCGCGGCCGCGCGAGGTCTCCCTCACTCCGGCAGCCGATAGCGGTCGATGGTCGGCGTCGGGGCGTTCCAGATCCAGAGTTCGCCGCGGGCGGGAAGCAGGAAGGGGCGGGGATACTTGTCCGCGGCGGCGGGGAGTTTCAGAATCAGGCAGCGCGAGGCGTCGGCGCGGGTGAGGAGGACAGCCCCGCCTTCCGAGCGGGCGATCCATGTGCCGTCGAAGTCCATCATGGACGCCAGGCCCCGGGCGCTCAGGCTGGCGATGGGCGTGCCGTCGGCGGCGAAGATCATGGTGGTGCGCCCCCGCGTCGCTTCGACCGCCAGCGAGCCGTCCGGCGCCACGACGGGGTACATGGCGCCATCGATCCAGTGGCCGCGCGAGTCGCGTTCGATCTCGCGCACCAGTTGTCCCGCCATGTCCTCGAGCCGGATCGAACGATACTGGGGACTCCAGCGCCGAGCGCCGGCGGGCTGGAAGACGATGCCGGCTGCCTCGCGGTTTCCGGGCTCGAAGGGGCCAAGGCGCTCGCCGGTGGCGGAGAAGGAAATCGAAGCGGACCTGCCGCCGAAGTCAGGGCTGAGGACGAATCCGCCATCGGGAGTGAAGGCGATTCGAAGGCGGCGCTCGGTGGGTCCGAAGTCGCCGGCATTTGGCACGCATCGGCGCAGCAGCGCGCCGGTGTCGTCGTAGACGAAAACGTTGCGGGTGCGCTCGTCGATGGCGTGGATGATGCCGTCGCGCGTAATGGCGATGCGGCCGATCGCATTGATGCGGCTGTCGGTGGGTGGCTCGCCGATGCGTGCGGACTCGCGGCCCCCGGCATCCAACCGCAACAGGGTGGAGCGATTCGTGGCCCACAGGTCGCCGTTGGGCGCAAACCGCAGCGTGCCATCGAACGTGTAGCCATCGGCGGATTGCGGCGTGAACTCGCGTCGCGTGCGGCCCTGCGCGTCGCACTCGACGACGGCTGCCGGCCCATTGAAGTCGCGAATCAGGAAACCGCCCTCGGGCGCACGGGCGATGTCGGTGGGATAGTTGGGCGCGCGGCCCCATCCTTCCGTCAGGTTCACGAGGCGCCGAAACGCGCCGTCCGGACCGAAGATCTGCACGTCGCGCGAGGTGGTGCGGAGGACGGCGACTTCGTCCTCGGCCAGCACCGTGGCGGCGGCGGCCTGCCAGAAGTCCTCCGGCACGCGATAGCCGCCGGTCTCCTTCGACCAGACAACATCGCCCGCCGGCGTGCGTCGTGCCAGCGTCTCGGTGATCGTGTACCGGTGGTGCTTGCTGGTGAGCAGCAACAGGTCGCCGTTCGAGAAGGCAGAGAGCGAAAGCACGCGCGTGCAGTCGATTGTTTGCGACGGGGACAATGTTCCGCTCGCAAGATCGAGAACGGCGAGTTGCGTGCCGGCCTCTCCCCTGCCGCCGATCAGGGCCAGGCGGTCGCCGCCGAGATGGACGAGCTTCGACGGAAGCGAGGCGCTCTGGGTGATCGGAACGTCGGCGAGCAGTTCGCCTCCGGGCGTCGAGCGAAGCACCGTCGCCACCTCGCCCGCGACTTGCGGCCAGATGAGGTTGCCCGCCTCGTCGAACGTGAAGTCCGGCACCGCATGCGCGGAGGCTTCGTCGGCGGATGAGAGGTGAATCCTGCCCAACAATTCCGGCTCCAGTTCGACCATCGGACGCTGGAGCGACTCGGCCGATGCGGGCATCGGGGCCTGCCAGGCGCTGCGCGCCTTCTCCGCGACGGTCACGCCCTCGCCGGTGCGCACCACCGAGTAGACGACGCGCTCCTGCTTCTCGACGTCGAGCGCGGCGAACTCGCCCTCGGCGTCGCTCCCGAGGGTGAACGGAAAGTCGGCCGCTCGCTCGCGCCGAAAGATCGCGGCGGGCATCGTGTGTGACCAGACGATGCCGTCCAATGGGTCCAGCAGCAGGGCACTGCGCGCCCCGACTGTTCGCCCTTCGGCGATCAGGAGCCCGGTGCCGCGCACGACGGCCATGGTCTGCAAGCTCGTGAACGACTCGCCCGACGCGTCGCGGAAGTCGCTCCACGGCCGGCGCCCCACGAAGGCACCGTCACTGAGCCGAAAGACCCAGGCGCCAGAATGCTCGTCGCTATCATGACACGTCCACACGTTGAACAGCACCCAGTCGCCATCCGGGCTCACGTGCACGGCATTGCAGAGTGGGCCGTCGGGGAAGCTCAGGATGTTGCAGAAGGCTCGCGGGATGCGCTGCTCCATTCGCTGCGTGCCGTCGGGATTCAGGATCCACAGCACCAACTCGCCATGGTCGGGCGGTGTCCCGCGTG
>JAHCAW010000075.1 GCA_019634695.1 Candidatus Sumerlaeia bacterium | reverse complement strand
TGGACCCTCGCGCATGGTCCCGGCCATGGCCTTCGCCGCCGCGCCCCGGATGCATTCCGGCGGGATGGCCGGGCTTCGGCATGATGAGGTGCCCGCGATCCTGCAGCGCGGCGAGCGCGTGCTGTCGCGGCGTGAGGCGCAGGGCTACGGCGCGGGCGGCGGGATCAACGTCACCATCATGGCCCGCGACGCCGAGAGCTTCCGCCAGTCCCGCACGCAGGTCGCCGCCGACATCGCCCGGGCCGTGTCGCTCGGGCGGAGGGGCATGTGATGGCGTTCCACGAGGTCCGGTTCCCGGACAACATCAGCCGTGGCGCGCGGGGTGGGCCGGAGCGGCGCACGCAGATCGTCGAGCTCGCCTCTGGCGACGAGGAGCGCAACGCCAGCTGGGCCAACTCGCGCCGCCGCTACGATGTGGCCTACGGGATCCGCCGCGCCGACGATCTGGCGGCGGTCGTCGCCTTCTTCGAGGCGCGCAACGGTCGGCTCCACGGCTTCCGCTTCAAGGACTGGGGCGACCACAAGTCCTGCCTGCCTTCGGGCACACCAGCGCCAACCGATCAGGCGATCGGCACCGGCGACGGCACGACGACCGCCTTCCAGCTGGTCAAGCGCTACGCCTCCGGGGCGCAATCCTGGACGCGCACCATTGCCAAACCAGTGACCGGAACCGTGGGCATCGCGCTGGCGGGCGTCGAGCAGCTGTCCGGCTGGTCGGTCGACACCACGACTGGCGTCGTCACCTTCAGCGCGGCGCCGGGCTCCGGCGTCGCGATCACCGTGGGCTTCGAGTTCGACGTGCCGGTCCGTTTCGACACCGACGTGCTCGACGTGACGCTCGACCTCGAGCGGCTCGGCTCGATCACCTCCATCCCGCTTCTGGAGATCCGGCGATGAACGACACCGGCAGCTTCGTCGCGGCCGTGCTGCGCGAGCTCGCGGCCTCGACGGCCGTGATCCTCGCCGCCTGGGGCGCGCTCGGCGGCGCGACGAA
This sequence comes from Candidatus Sumerlaeia bacterium, assembly GCA_019634695.1. Taxonomy (GTDB): domain Bacteria; phylum Sumerlaeota; class Sumerlaeia; order SLMS01; family JAHLLQ01; genus JAHCAW01. The sequence goes on along the minus strand of JAHCAW010000075.1, from coordinate 14,656 downwards.
CGCGCTGACCACGAAGATGCGACTGCGCGATGCGCTGCGGCACATCCTGCTTGGCGGGCTGATCGCCGCCGGTATGGGCAGCCTCTCGATGGCCGTCATCACCGCCTGGCTCAGCCTGCCGCCCGAGGCGATCCCGGCCGGAGGCGCTGCAGGGTCAGCCGCCTATCTCGTCGGGGTCTTCGGCCCCGCCTTCATCGAGATGCTGCTCGCCCGGCTGCGCCGCGCCAACGAAGGCGGCGGCGATGAATGAACTTCTCCGCCTCGCGCGCTCCCTCCGCTGCGACCCCGCCGACCCCCGGCAGGCCTTCGCCCATCGTCTGCGCATCGGCCTTGCCGTCGCGGCGTTGATCCTCGTCTTCTCGCTTCTCCGGTAATCCCATGCACATGACCGACCGGGGCCTGCTGGCCCTCGTCCGGCACGAAGGACTCGTGCCCGGACCCTATCTCGATGTGAAACAGGTCTGGACCTTCGGCATCGGCCACACGGCTGCGGCCGGCCCCCCTGATCCGGCCACCATGCTCCGAGGCATGTCCGCCGATCTCGACGCCGGGATCCGCGAGGCCTTCCGGGTCTTCCGTACCGACCTCGAGCGTTACGAGGCCGCGGTCCTGCGCGCCGTGAAGGTGCCGCTCGAGCCGCACGAATTCGATGCGCTGGTGTCGTTCCACTACAACACCGGCGGCATCGCCAAGGCCGCGTTGACCCGACATCTCAATACCGGAAATCGCGTTGCAGCCGCCGACGCGTTTCTCAACTGGCGGCGACCGGCCGCGATCATCCCGCGCCGGGAAGCAGAGCGCGATCTGTTCCGGCATGGCCGCTATCCCGGCGGCACGATCCCGGTCTGGTCCGTGGATCGCACGGGCCGCGTCGATTTCTCCCGACCAATCCGACGCCTGACCGAGGATGAGGCTCTGGCGCTGCTGCGGCCGTCGCCGCTGCCGAGGCCGCCGGTCCTCGATCCTGCACCCGACGCGCCCATCGGCTGGCTCGCCCGGCTGGCCGCCTTCTTTTCGACCATGATCCGGAAGGCCTGACCCATGCGTTACATTCGACCCAACTCGCTCACCTGGTGGGCGGGACTTCTCGCCATGCTCACCGGCATCGCCTCGCTCGCGCTGCCCGCCACCGGGTCGCTCGGGGAACTGTCCCGGCTCGTCGCGCTACTCGCCGGCTCTGGCGATGCCTCGCCCGCGGGGCTGATGTTTCTCGGTCTCGGCCTGATCGGCCTGCGCGACCGGATCGAGCGCGGGTTCCGCGGCGATGCTTGAGTTCTTCGCAGGTCTGGTCGTGGGCGGCTGCCTCAGCGTCTTCATCGTCGCCCTCTGCGTCGCCGCCGCGCGCTGGGAGCAGGACGATGGCTGATCTCCTGATCTGGCTGGTCGCGGCTTTCGGCGCCGTCGGCGGCGTCGTCCTCGGCCGGGTCTGGGGGCGCGTGGAAGGGGAGCGCGCAGGCAAATTGGAGGCGGAACGCGATGCCATGGAAAACAAGAGCAAGCGCATCGAGCGCGGGCGCGACGCGGTTCGCGACGGTCGCGGCGCTGGCGGCCCTGCTGAGCGGCTGCGCCGCAACGATGGAAACTGGTAACGCGGGCTGTGCCGCCTATGCCGAGGCGCGGCTCGCCCGACCACCCGCCGAGACGGTCGCCGCCGTGCCACCGGACTGGGCGGACTGGATCGCCGATCTCGACGACCGCATGACGGGAACCTGCCGATGAAATCGCTCTCACCGGCGTTGCAGGCCCATCTTGACGAGGGCACCACGACGCTCGGCTGGTGCTGGCGCATCACGCGGGCCGATGGCGTCACCTTCGGCTTCACCGACCACGACCGGACGCTGAGCTTCGACGGGACCGAGTTCGAGCCCGAGAGTGGGCTCACCGCCTCAGAGGTCCGCTCTGGCTCGGACCTCTCCGTCGATGCGCAGGACGCCGAGGGCGTGCTGACTTCGGACCGGATCACCGAGACCGACATTCTCGATGGCCGCTGGGACAACGCGGAGGTCGAGGTCTGGCGCGTGAACTGGGCCGACTCTAGCCAACGCGTGCTCATGCGGCGCGGCGCCATCGGTCAGATCCGGCGGGGTCGGCTGGCGTTCGTCGCCGAGGTGCGCTCGCTCGCCCATGTGCTGGGCCAGACGGTCGGACGGACCTTCCAGGCGACCTGTGACGCGGCGCTCGGCGATGCACGCTGTGGCGTCGATCTCGAGGATCCGGCCTACAAGGGCGCGGGCGCCGTGATCGATCTTCTGCGCGACCGCGCCTTCACTGCCTCCGGGCTCGGCGGCTTCGCCGCCGGCTGGTTCACCTTCGGCACGGTCGAATGGACTAGTGGCGCGAACGCCGGGCGGCGCACAGAGGTGCTGGGCCATGACGTCACGGATGGCGTGGCCATCCTGACCCTGCTCGAGGCGCCGGTGCGCGCGATCGCCGAGGACGACGCCTTCAGCATCCGCGCAGGCTGCGACAAGCGCATGGAGACCTGCGGGGCGAAGTTCGCGAACACCGCAAGTTTCAGGGGCTTCCCGCACATCCCCGGCCAGGATGCCGTGCTCCGCTACGCCACCAAGGATGGTGGGCACGAGGGAGGCGCGCTGTGACCTCCGCCGATCCCAACCGCATCATCACCATTGCGCGCTCCTGGCTGGGCACGCCGTACCACGACCAGGCCAGCCTGAGCGGCGTCGGTTGCGACTGCCTTGGCCTCGCGCGGGGCGTCTGGCGCGAGGCCGTCGGCCCCGAGCCGTTCCCGATCCCGCCCTACAGCCGGGACTGGGGCGAAATCGGCCCGCGCGAGGTGCTGGTCGATGGTGCCCGGCGGATGATGATCGAAGTGAAACCGGCGGCGGCCGGTCCCGGTGCGCTGGTCCTGTTCCGCATGAAACCGCGCGCCATCGCAAAGCATGTCGGGATCCTGACCGGTCCCGACAGCTTCCTCCACGCCTATGAGCGGCTCGGCGTGATCGAGGAACCGCTCACCAACGCCTGGCGGCGGCGCATCGCTTTCGCCTTCCGGTTTCCGCAACGCTGAGATCCCGACATGGCCACCCTCATTCTCGGCGCCGCTGGTGCCGCCATCGGCGGCTCGATCGGTGGCGCGATCCTCGGCGTGAGCGCTGCCAGCATCGGCGGCTTCATCGGCTCGACCATCGGCTCGGTCGTCGACAGCTGGATCGTGTCCTCGCTCGCGCCAACGCAAAGGATCGAAGGCGCGCGGCTCGACACACTGCGCATCACCTCGGCCACCGAGGGCGCGGTCATCCCGCGGCTCTACGGCCGCATGCGCATTGGCGGCAACATCATCTGGGCGACGGACTTTCGCGAGGAAACCAAGACCACCACGCAGGGCGGCGGCAAGGGCGGCGGGGGCGGCAAGGTCAAGACGACCGAGTATCTCTACTACGCCAGCTTCGCGGTCGCGCTCTGCGAGGGCCCGATCACCGGGATCGGGCGCATCTGGGCCGACGGCAAGCCGATGGACCTCGCTGGCGTCACCTGGCGCTGGTATCCCGGCGACGAGGTGCAGACCGCCGATCCGTTCATCGCGACCAGGATGGGTGCGACCAGCACGCCTGCCTATCGCGGCACCGCCTATGTGGTCTTCGAGGAACTGGCGCTCTCGACCTACGGCAACCGCCTGCCGCAGCTCTCCTTCGAGGTGTTCCGCCCGCTCGCCGATCCCGACACCGCCGAGGGGCTCACCCGCGCCGTCACCATGATCCCGGCCTCCGGCGAGTTCACCTACGCCACGCAGGCCATCCGCAAGACAGACGGCGGCGCGACGGTGCCCGAGAACCTGAACGCTCTGGCCGACTCCACGGACATGGTGGAGGCGCTCGACCGCCTGCAGGCGATGGCGCCTGCGGTCGAGAGCGTCAGCCTCGTGGTGGCGTGGTTCGGCGACGACCTGCGCGCGGGCTCCTGCAAGGTGCGGCCGGGCGTCGAGGTGTCGGCCAAATCCACCACGCCCGCCAGTTGGTCGGTGAATGGCGTGAGCCGCACCAATGCCTTCCTCGTCAGCCGCGACGACGAGGATCGCCCTGTCTATGGCGGCACGCCATCCGACTTCGCCGTCGTGCAGGCGATCCAGGAGATGAAGGCCCGCGGGCTGCGGGTCACCTTCTATCCGTTCATCCTGATGGACGTGCCGCCCGGCAACACGCTGCCGAACCCGTATTCCGACAACGCCGTCGAGACCGGTCAGCCCGCGTTCCCTTGGCGGGGGCGGATCACCTGTTCTCCGGCGGCGGGTTTCGCCGGGACCGTGGACAAGACCGCTGCGGCCGCAAGCCAGGTCGCGGCGCTGTTCGGCGCGGCGACGCCCGCGAGCTTCAGCGTCTCGGGTCAGTCGGTTTCGTGGACAGGCGCGCCCGGCGACTGGGGCCTGCGGCGCATGGTGCTGCACTACGCCCATCTCTGTGCGGCGGCGGGCGGGGTCGACGCCTTCCTCATCGGCACCGAGATGCCGGGGCTGACCACGATCCGCTCGGGCGCCAGCACCTATCCGGCGGTGCAGGCCTACCGGGACCTGCTCGCGGAGGTGCGCTCGATCCTCGGGTCCGGCACGAAGATCGGCTATGCCGCCGACTGGTCGGAGTATTTCGGGCATCAGCCGGGCGATGGCAGCGGCGACGTGTTCTTTCATCTCGATCCGCTCTGGGCCGATCCGGAGATCGATTTCATCGGGATCGACAACTACATGCCGCTGTCGGACTGGCGCGACGGCTTCGAGCATCTTGACGCTGCCCAGGGCTGGCCCGCGATCTACGACCGGGCCTACCTGCAGGGGAACATCGCGGGCGGCGAGGGCTTCGACTGGTTCTACGCGAGCGCGGCTGACCGATCCGCGCAGGTCCGTACCCCGATCACCGACGGTGCCGCCAGCAAGCCGTGGGTCTTCCGCTACAAGGATCTGCGCGCCTGGTGGTCGAACGCGCACTACAACCGCCCGGGCGGAGTGGAGAGCGCGACGCCGACGGCATGGACGCCGCAGTCGAAGCCGATCTGGTTCACGGAGCTCGGCTGCCCGGCAATCGACCGGGGCACGAACCAACCGAACGTATTCTTCGATCCGAAGTCCTCGGAGAGCTTCACGCCGCATTTCTCGCGGGGCTGGCGCGATGACGCGATCCAGCGCGCCTATCTTGAGGCGACGTATCTCTGGTGGGGCGAGGCTGCGAACAACCCGGTGTCTTCGGTCTATGGCGGCCGGATGGTGCATGTGCCGGAATGCGCCGCCTGGACCTGGGACGCGCGGCCCTATCCGTTCTTCCCGGCGCTGACCGACGTCTGGACGGACGGGGCGAACTGGCGGCTGGGGCATTGGCTGACGGGGCGGCTCGGGGCAGTGTCGCTCGCGGCTCTGGTCCGGCATCTCTGCCTGCGCGCAGGGCTGCCCGAATCCCGGGTCGACGTTACCGGCCTCTGGGGCGCTGTCGAAGGCTACGCAATCACGGCGCTTGAAAGCCCGCGCGCCTCGATCACCACGCTGTCGCGGCATTTCGGCTTCGACGCCGTCGAGACCGAAGGCGTGATCCGTTTCGTGATGCGCGGCCGCGCGGCGGTCGCGAGCGTCTCGCCCGACGATCTCGTGGCTTCCCGCGAGCGCGACGTGCTGGAACTGACGCGCGGCCAGGAGACCGAACTGCCGCAGGCGCTGAAGTGGCAGGTCGCCCGCGCCGACGAGGATTACGACGCGGCCCTCGTCGAGGCCCGGCGCATCACCGTGGACACGACCCGGATCGCGTCCGAGTCCTTTCCAATGGCGGTGCCGCCCGAGGAAGCCGAGCGCCGCTGCCGCCGCGCGCTGATGGAGGCGTGGGTCGGCCGCGAGACGGCGGCGTTCCGTCTGCCGCCGTCGCGCTTGGCGCTCGATCCGACCGATGCGATCCGGCTGGCGCATGACGGGCGGCTGCTCGATCTGCGGCTCGTCTCCATCGCCGACGCCGAGGCGCGCGGGATCGAGGCGGTCCGCCAGGATCGCGCGACCTACGATCTGCCGCCCGGCGATCCCCGCGCGGCGTCGCTGACGCGGGCCGTCGTGTTCGGCGTACCGGATGCGGTGCTGATGGACCTGCCGCAGCTCACCGAAGACCAGCCCGCGCATCGGCCGCTGGTCGCCGCGCACGCGGTTCCATGGCCGGGCGAGATGGCTGTGTTCCGCAGCCCCTCGACCGATGGCTTCGAGCTGCTGACGACGTTCGGCAGCCGCGCCGGGATCGGGGCACTGGTCTCCGACTTCTTCGCAGGGCCGACCTCGCGCTTCGATCTCGGTAATGTTCTGGTGGTCGATCTGCTCTCGGGCACGTTGGAGAGTGTCACCGACCTGACGCTCTTCGGCGGGGCCAACGCGCTCGCCATCGAGAGCGCGCCCGGGGTCTGGGAGATCGTGCAGGCGGGTGCGGCCGAGTTGCTCGCGCCCGGCCGGTATCGGCTGACACGTCTCCTTCGTGGCCAGCGCGGTACGGAAGGCGCGATGGGCAACCCGGCGCCTGCAGGCGCGCGTGTCGTCGTGCTGGACACCGCGCTGGCATCACTGCCGATCGCCGAGGCCGATCTTGGCATCCCATGGAACTGGCGCATCGGCCCGGCGAACCGCCCAGTCAACGACGAGACCTATGTCGCGCAGTCCTTCACGCCCGCAGGCGTGGGGCTGCGGCCGTTTTCCGTCGCGCACGTCGAGCAGCCGTGGCGCAGACCGCGCACACCAGGCGATCTGACGATCCGCTGGACACGCCGGTCCCGGGCACTCGCGGCCGATAGCTGGGGCGGGCTCGAGGTGCCGCTGGCCGAGGAGCTCGAAGCCTACGAGGTGGAGATCCTGGACGGCGCCACCGTGAAGCGGCTGCTGAGCACCGCCACCACCAGCGCGGTCTACACGGCTGCCCAGCAGACCGCCGATTGGGGCGCGCCGCTCGGGCCCGGCGACACGCTCGACGTCCGCATCTACCAGCTCTCCGCCCTCGTCGGGCGGGGCGCGTCCAAGACCGCCACGCTGATACTCTGAAGGCCATACCATGTCCGACGCCACGACCCATCTGCTGCTGCCCTACATCCTGGCGGCGCAGGCCCAGAAGCATGTCACCCACAACGAGGCGCTGCGGCTGCTCGACGGGCTCGTCCAGCTCTCCGTCCTCGACCGGGACCTGACCGCGCCGCCCGGAAGTCCCGCCGACGGCGACCGATACATCGTCGCCTCCGGCGCAACGGGCGACTGGGCAGGCTGGGACCTGAACGTCGCGCTCTGGACCGATGGCGCCTGGCTGCGCCTGCCGCCGCGCAACGGCTGGCGGGCGTGGGTCGAGGACGAGGGGCTGCTGCTGGTCTACGATGGCGCGGGCTGGATCGGGACCACACCGGCGGCGTTGCAGAACCTCGCGCTACTCGGTGTTGGCACCACGGCGGATGCGTCGAACCCGTTCTCCGCCAAGCTGAACGCCGCGCTCTGGACCGCGAAGACCGTGGCCGAGGGCGGCACCGGCGATCTGTTCTATACCATGAACAAGGAGACGGCAGGCGACGATCTCGGCCTGACGCTGCAGACCGGGTTCGTGACCAAGGCGCTGGTCGGCCTCTTCGGCTCCGACCGTTTCCGGCTCGCCGTCTCGGCCGATGGCAGCACTTTCTTCGACGGGCTCAGCGTCGACAACGCCACCGGCATTGTCGACCAGCCCCGGCTGCCACGCTTCAAGGCGTACACGAACTACGACAATTACGTCGGCGTCGGGACGTGGACGAAGATCGGGCTGAATAACACCGACTATAACGATCAGGGCGCCTTCGACGCCGCGAACAACCACTTCGTGGCGCCCGTGGACGGCACCTACCTCTTCGGCGCGACGCTCATGTACAAGGTCAATGCCAGCACCACCGCCCGCATGCGGGGGCGGCTCGTCCTGAACGGCGCGACGGAAATCCGCGGCTCCCTCGGCGAAATCTCCGCCACCCATGTCTCGCTGGCCACCGCCATCTGGCTGCAGACGATGGTCCCGCTGACGGCGGGCGATACCGTCGAGCTGCATGGGTACTTCCGGGTCGCGGACGGCTACTTCGCGGCCGACCACACGTCTTTCTGGGGCTGCAAGATCGGCTGAGGGAGGCATGCCATGGCACCCCCAAGACCCAAGGACGGTTTCGTCCGCACGCCGGAGCAGGAGCTCGAGGCGATCGCGCATCGCTGAAGCGATGCTGCAGGCCGTCGAGATTGGTAGGAGAAAGCATTAGCGCTTCAGAGTCTGGCCACCTTGCGCCTCAGGCGAGCGGCTGCCTCTTCTCGAAACATTTCTTCCCCCTGACGCCGCATCTCTCGGATCACCCCGTCAATCTTGATTTCAGCTGCCTTTAGCTGCGGGGGCGAAATGTGCACGTTGGCCTCATCGCCGGGAATCCCTCGAAATGAGGTCTCAGAAAGCATCGGTGTTCGATGAGCGAGGCGAGCCGGCTGCATTCGGACTAGGAGACCGTGGGGCCTGTTCGGTATCAGTTCATCCCGTAGACGACGGTGCAAATCATCCGCGTCGTTTGCGCCGGTTGCGGTCTCCAGATATGCGGCAGCGATCTCGTGGGATAGGACCAGCTGCTCTGCGGACGCGCGCCTGTTCGCGTTGACGTCATCGATACCCTTCTCGACGGCGCGGATCTCCTCCGCTAGCGCCTTTGCCAGCTCTGCTTCGACCGGCGTCGAGTCGGCCTTTCGAACCATGGCATTCTGATCAATCTCAACCCCATTAAGGTCAGCGACCCGTAGCGCACTGACCAGACCGTTCGTGGTGGCAACACAGAAGCCGACTCTCTCGATCCTATTGTCTCCGAGTGCCCCGGAAACACTCACACGCGCCATCCACCTTGCGTGCAAATCCGGGAGCTGTTCCAAGAGATGATCGAAGGCGTGAGCGCCGTAGGACGCGAACTCAAGCGTAGTCCGAACCTCAGGCGGAGGCCGATCAAGAAGCTCCCGTGACGCGGTGATATGAGAAACTCGTCCGTCCTCGTAACGAAGCGCGAAGATGCCGGGATGTTCGGTCACGGAGAGAAGATGCGGGGCCACTTTTGCGAGGGAAGTCAGCGCGACATCAATGTCCGCCAACGAGACCGGGGCGGCGAAGTCGCCCGACCGCTCCCAGGCCCGGTAGAACTCCTGCAGCTCCTTTGGCGGAATCTCGAGGGCCTCAGCGGCCGCTTTGGATCGACGCAGCCGTGCGGCCGCTTCTGTCTCTATCCGCCGGAGCTCGTCGGCCGAGACACTAGGGTTCTCGAGGGCTCGGAAGTCTGCCTCGGTGACCGGCAGCAGTGCGATTTGTTGTGGGCCAACTATCAGGCCCGCCTCCGCGAGACGGGAAAGGAGCCGCCCGTAGACCCGCTCCTCCGCCGACCCGGCGTAGGCGTAGTTCGCGACGAAGATCTCATGATACTTCTGGCCGATCCGGTCGATGCGCCCGATCCGCTGCTCCACCTTCGCCGGGTTCCAAGGAAGGTCAAAGTTTATCAGCAGGTCTGCGGTTTGGAGATTCAGCCCTTCAGCCGCGGCGTCGGTACACAGCAGGACGTCGATATCCCCGCGGACGAAGCTTTGGGTGATCTCGAGTCGTGTGGTGTTGATCATCTTTCCAGCGGCAGGGTCGTAACGGCTGCCGCCCGCCCCGGAGAAGGTGCCGACCAGCGCGCTAGGCATCCGGGAGCGGAGCTCGTCGACCAAGTGATCAAGTGTGTCCTTAAAACGAGTGAAGACGACCGTCTGTCGAAACCGGCTGCCTTGGCGCCGCGTGTTCAACTCGGACAGGAGCCGGTCGAGCTTTGACGGCACACCGACCAACTCGTCGAGGCGATCCAATAGACCCCGAAGCGCCTCCTGCTCCCAAAGGAGGTCGGATTCGGTGCGCCCGTCCAGCAGAGCATCGACGGCGACCTCGTCCCCCTCATCATCGCCCTCGAATACGGCTTCTTCCAGCTCCTCGTCGGTCGGATTGAACCCGGCGTGCTGATGAGCCCGAAGGGTGGCTTTCACCTTCTCTGTCCGCCGCTCCAGCGTCTTGCGGATCGAATGGAGGCTGGAAGCGAAACGGAGCCTAAGGAAGCTTAGATAGAAGCCGACGGAGGCGACGCGTCGCTGGTCCTCCTGGCGGGGGGAGGCCCGAACGCGGGCATCGAGATCCCGACAGTATGCCTCGAGCGCGTCGTAGACGCGCCGCTCGGTCGGGGAGAAGCTGATCGGGTCGAGGGGACGCACATGCCTTTCGGCCAAGTTTGCGTTCAGCTTTCCGCTGTCTCGGTAGAGCCGTAGCAGGTCCCTGGTGTGGCGCAACATGACGCGCGAGAGCGGGGCGGCCGCGCGCAGAACCCGGGCGATAAGTCGCCAGTCTCCGGCCGGGAACGGGCGCGCCTCCTCGACCCAACGAGCCACGGTCCGCTGATCTGCTGGCGACCGGTAAGCGCTCATAATGAATGTCCAGTACTCCGGGTCGAGCAGCTTGATCTCGAGAATCGCGCGGCGCAGGAACTCCAGTGTCGCCTCGGAGATCCGGCCACGGCCCCGAACGAACTCCTGAACCGCCTCGTAATACTGTCGCGAGATGTCGTCATCGAGCCCGAAGCTCCCGACCCGTCCGGTGAGCCGCATCAGGTCGAATGCCTCCTGCATCGCGAGCTGCATTGGGGTTGCTGTCGCGAGCAGAAGGGCGCGGGCTTTCGGGCGGATCACCTCATCTATGAGTGAGTAGAGCTGGTTCTGCCGGTGGACCGCACGCGCATAGTGGGCCTCGTCCACGAGGGAGATATCCCAGCCCTTGGCGCCCCGGACCTCGCCGCGCCTAGTCCTGTGCGTTAGCAAGCCGGTCGAGGCGATCACCAGGTCCGGGGCGAGAAGACCCCCTTCGGAAACTTCGAACGGGGTCGAGTCCTCATCCAGGCGCTCATGGCTCATTCGCCCCCGCGGGGCCGTCCGGGCGAAGTCGAGCAGAAACTTCGACTTCATCTCGCGCTGCCATTGTCGCGTCAGCGAGGCGGGAGAGGCGATCAACACCCTCGAGGCGATGCCAGACAGGGTAAGGGACCGGATCGCTAGGCCCGCCTCGATCGTTTTCCCGAGCCCCACCTCGTCGCACATCAGGAAGCTGTGCGGCCAGGAAGTGACCAGGCGGCGGGCGACGAAGGCCTGGTGCGGCCAGGGGACAACCGGTGCGGTCTCGATGCCGACGAACCGCCCGCCCGGCAAGCGCGGCCCGTCCTTGATGAGGCGCCACCGGAGATAATCGACAGGGGCGAGCGCGGCGAATGGGCTTTCCTGATCCTTCGGCGGAGGGGGTGCCTCCGTCCCGTCGATCTCCTTCGGCTCGATCACGTCCTGTCCCATTCGGATCAAACGCGCCTGGACCGCCTCTGGCAAAGCCATGACGCGGATCCCCTCGCTCCCATGACGCCAGAGGTGATCGAAGTCTTTCAGGGCCTTCCCAGTCTGGCGACGGCTCCGCTCATCCCACCACGAACAATGCAGCAAGACGTTCTCGGCGTTGATCGAAAGCGCTGTCTTTGACTCGTTCAGGGACCCGTCGATCCGGATCACGTTTCCCTCTCCGTCCACGAACACGGCCCATTTCTCGTGAACGTACCCGTCGGCCGTGGACTCGACGGAGAGTGGATCACCGGTTCCCTTGTGAACCCGAAAGGCCACCTTCACCTCGAGGAGCCCCTTGGAGACCAAATAGGCGAACAGGTCGACGCCCCGGACCGTCTCCGCGCTCCAGGACCCGTCATTCTCAAGGGCGGCCGTCAGGTGCGCGACAAGCGCCTCGTCCGCCCCCCTCAGCGCCGCCTTCACGTCTTCCGCGTCCATATCGCAGCCGACGAGGAAGCGAGCCTTTGCTTCGTTACGGGCGAAGGCGGTGAACCCCTGAGAGGCGGCCGCGAGGGACGAGGACCGGAAGTACCCGGCGACCCGGTCATAGCGGACCGACCGCTCCAACGCCGGGATATAGAACTCCTTCAGGATATCGGTCGCAGGCTCGCCGGGCCGGATCTCCGACGTCCGGTACTCGTCCCGCCACTCGACGTCCCGGAAGGACGCCGGCGTTTCGTTCGCGCCGGCTGCTTCTGTCACTGCGCGTCCCCGAAGCTCTCAAGGGCAAAGCGCACCCATTCGACCTCCTTCTGAAGCCGCTCATCCCCGATCTCGGCCCGGTAAACCTCCAGCAGGTCTCGCAGCAGTTGCGCCTGCGGCAGACAATGCTTCTCGAAATAGGCCCGGACTAGAACGTCCTCCCCTTGCCGATAGGCGGCGATCAGGCCGTGGAGCCTGTCCCAAGCAGTTTGGGGTTTCTCAAGGCGCGAAGGGGCCCGCTCTTCCGGTGCCGCAAGGCGCACCTTCGAACCCGACTTCACGAGGGGCGCGGCATAGGTCGCCCCGGACTGCTGGGTCGCGAGGCCCATACGGCGATCGGCAACGGTATAGTTCCCGCTCTTCCCTTCGATCGCGACGTTCAGGGCGTTCGCGAGGTTCCGCGCGTCGTCGAAAGCGAACTCGGCCGTGCCGAACGCGCCGAGGATCGTGAGCGCCACGCCGGTCTCAGTGTCCAGTTCCTCGACCGTCAGGCGCCCCTCCGTGATCCGAGTGATCTGGTGGGCGGCCACGACAGCGCTGGCGGCGGTCATCGCCTGAACCGGCGAGACCACATCATCCCCGTCATACACCGGCCAGCGCTCGGACAGGACCTGAAGCGCCCGCCCGAAGCTGGCGATCATCTCGTCGACCGGGCTGAGGTTCAGACGGTCGAACTCGGCCAGGCCGTCCCGAACTGCCGTGCGGATGCGGGCGGCGACCCCGGTCCCGCCGATCCCCTGCCAAGCGGCCGGTTCTGCGTCCTCGTCGACCCGCTTGCGGCAGGTGATGAAGATAGTCGAAGCGGCCGCAGCCAAGTTCATCTGGTGTGTCGAGTAGCCAAACTCGGACTCAACCGGCATGCAGGCGGTGATGACCCAACCCGACTCGATCAGGGACCGCGTCAGGGTCTCCCACGCCTCCTGCTTCTTGTGTGTGAACATCAGGGTCATGACCCCGTCGTCACTGAGGACACGGCGGCACTCGGCGAAAATCTCGCCCATCATGCGCTCATAAGCGGCTTTGGCTTTCTTCGCTGATCCATCGCGCGCAGGGTTCGCGACGGCCTCTTCTTTCTTATTCACGAAGCGACGCGAGAACAGCTCGGGATAGACATCGCGAAGGCCGCGTTTCTGCCAGACGTAATAGAAGTCCGAGAGTTCGCCGTACTGAACGTTGTCGTAGTAGGGCGGATCGAAGCAGACGAGATCGACCGAGCCGGTCGCGACCGGCGCCATATTTCCTGCCGAACCGTTCAGGACGGTTAGAGGCAGAGTTCCATCCTGAGCCCGGTGAACTGTGAGTGCCAGATCAGCAATCCCCTTGTACGCATCGATCACTTGGGAAAGTGCCCACCTGAGACCACTCGCAGGCCCAGAGTACGGCATCTCGCCGTAAGTCCACTTCAGGGAAAAGTCATGACGGCTGAAAGTACCGGAAACCGATGTTCGCTGAGGGATCCAACGTGTCTGCCGGCTGTTGTAGTCGACAAACTTGTCTACCATGAACTGCAGGTAAGTTATGACCGCATTTCCTCGAGCCTCGCCGAGCGATGCGCGGATCTCGGGCTGAAGGCTCCGAAATCGTTCCATCATGGTGAGATGGCCCAAGAGCTGCCGTGGCGCAAACATATCGCACCACCTTGGCATGCCATAAGTCACCGGCCGCATATCATTGCCCTGAGGGAACGACTCGGTCGGGATTAGATCATCGCGCTCCCACCGATCCCAGTTCTGCTCAAGCTTTCTTTTCGCTATTGCCAGCGCGCCGTCGTCCAAATCCGTCGCAACCCGGAAAAACTTAATCTTCTCGGTTTTGATCTCGCCCGCACGATCACCCGAAGCGTACCGTTGGGGGCGTCCGCGTGCGTCCATCTTCGGTTGGAAGCGCACCGCTTGGACCGCATAAACCCGGTCCCACCATTTGCCGTGACGACTATCGCCGCTGGCTTGCGCCTTTATCTCTTCGCCTGAAATCGCTTGCCGACAATGGACACATTGGCCGACTCCGCGGGAGACCGTCGATCCATCTGGGTCCTCTCCATTCGGGCCTTTTCCACCTTTCACTTCGTAGGTCTCGAAAGATACGGTTTTGTCTGCGTGAGGGACGATCCGGACGCCCCATTGGTCGCTCCCTGACTTTGCCAGCCATTGGCTGTTCATCAACGGCGCTTCTCCGCCACAAGAGGGACATCGTACCATGCGGCAATAAAGGATTCCGTTCTGATCGTGCTCTGTTTGGCCATACAGGCGCATCAGTTCCGGATCGCCGTGCACGACCCGCTCAAGCTTCTGACGCTCGGCCTCAGGCAATGGCGAGCGCGGGGTGACGTCGAGCATCTCCGCCTCGACCTCGGAAACCAGTCGATCGCCCCATTTCTGAATGTCGTTCAGCAGTTCAGGACCGAAGCGAGCCGGAAAGTCGAGGGTCGCATGCAGGATCGTCGTTGCTACCGGGTTCAGCTCGTTGGCGATCACGGTGTGTCCAAGGCGCAGCGCCTCGAACGGGATGCTGCCACCGCCGGCAGTCGCGTCCAGAACCGTCAACCCGGTCGGCCGGTATTCCGGA
>JAHCAW010000074.1 GCA_019634695.1 Candidatus Sumerlaeia bacterium | reverse complement strand
AGGTGCCGTCGGCCTGCTTCTCGACGCCGAGGACTTCGGTGTAGGTCCGCAGGGGCAGCCGACGCTCCTGGGCGAACCGGGCCAGATAAGCCAGATACTGGCGGCGCGAGGGCTTCTCCTCGGCGATGGTGAGCGGGAATCCGTCGATTTCGAGCAGGTCCCGGGTGGAGAAGAACTGCATGAAGGCCGGGTACTGGGCGATGTGTCCGGCGATGGGCCCCTTCTCGAGGACGAGGCACTGAAGGCCAGCCCCAAGGAGGCTGTTGGCGACCGCGAGTCCGGCGGGGCCGGCTCCGATAATCAGGCAATCGAGCACGTTTTCGGGACTCCCATGGCTCTGGCAGGACAGGGGCGGAGCGCCCGGCGCAGGGCCTTGCAATCTTCTTGCCGTCCGGCCGGGAGCGGCCCTAGACTCGCTTCCCGCTGGAGGCAAGCAGTCTCCGGGCAACCTGAGCGCGGGAGAGGACTGACATCATGCGAAACGCTTGGACGAGAGGGAACCCGGCCGGCTGGGCCATTGGAATGACGCTGGCCGGCGGGGTTGCGTTTTGCCAGGATGCGGTGGTCGAGGCGCGATCGGGAGTCGCCAACGACTATCGTGAGATCGCCGGGCAGTGGGCGGATCACCCGACGCAGAGCCTGGCGCCGGGAGTCCCTGCGCTCTCGCCCGGCTCGCGCGCGCTGTCGCAGCCCCAACCCGGCGCGATGGCGGAGTTCGCACCCGCCGCCCAAGCCAGTGGCTCGCCCTTCGTGGCCGTCGAGTTGACGTGGCCCGCGGAGGCCAACGCCCGCGGCCTGTCGATCGAAGTGGTCGACGCGGTGCCGCCGCAGCGCTTCTCCGTGACCCTGGATCCCACGACCGCGAATCGTTGGAATCGCATTGCCGTCTTCGACTTGAGCGGCATGGAGGTCCCACGCTTCCGGATCGCGACGACGGCCGAACTCGCGCCGGCGTCGGACGATCGCCCGCTGCTGGTGGTGCTCGATGCGTTGCGGCTGCGCCCGGCACTGGACGACGCGACGACACAGGCAGCGCCCTCTCCGACGGGCTTCTCGCCCTTCGAGTCGCCGGCTGCCGTTGAGAATCCCTTCGAGAGCGCCAGCGCCGGAACGCCCGCTTTCACTCCCCCGCCGCCTCCGAGCGAGCCTCCGCCCCCCGCCTCCTTCGATGCCAGCAGTCCCTTCGAAACCGGCACAGCGGCGCAGTCCATGCCGATGGCACCGCCGGATTCCCAGGAGATTTCGTTCGGCGTCTCGATGCCCGCTCCCCGGCCTGAGCCCGTCGTCTTCTCGGTCGACGACTTCCTGGCCCGCGAAACCAATCCGATGGCGCCGGCCGATCCGTTTGCCTCCGACGAGACTATCGATTCCGTCTCGATTCCGCTGCCGCAGGACACGCCCTTGGTGGCGGCGCCGACGGGAACGATGCTGGAGCCGTTCGGGCCTTCGAGTACGGCGCCGGCCATGCTGGAGCCGTTGGGTGGGTACCCGGATCCGATCACGGCGGCGCCTGTACTGGCGCCGATGAGCGACACGACCGTGGACCCCTTCGCGGGCGGAACGGCAAGCGCGGGCAGCGTGCCGAACGCCCCGGCGCAGTTGGTGCGCGACCCGACGCGCGCGCTGGCGGTGCTGCCGGGCACGCGTGGCGAGGAATCCGGCGAGCGGGTGATCACCTCGAATCTGCCGCAGCCCGAGCCGGCGCGCTCGCCGACGCGGACGCTGGCGGCATCACTGATCACGGCGGACTCGACGCTGTTCGCGGCCTCAGGCCGGCGCGCCAGCTACAACCCGCTGTTCGACGAGGTGCACCGGACCTCGGACACCACCGAACGCGAGCGCGTGGTGCCGATTCAATGGGCCGCGGACATGGCGGCGGCCCGCGAGCAGGCGCGCCGCGAGAACAAGCGCATGGTGCTCGTGTTCTACAGCGAGAACGCCGACTCCGAGGCGTTCAGTCTCGAGGTTCTGGCGCGGGCGCAGGTGGCTGACTCGATGAACCGCGCGGTGCCGGTGCGCGTGTCGGCGGCGACCAACCGCGACCTCGTGACGCGCTATCGCATCATCCAGACCCCCTACGTCGTGGTGCTCGACAAGCTGGGCTTCACGCAGGGGCACATCAGCGAGCGAAAGGATTCGACGCAGTTCCTCGAGCAACTCAATCGACTGCTCGAGTAGTCGGCAGGGAGCGGAGAGGGACCCGCCGCGGGCGGCGGTATTCGGTATCCGGCACGACCGGTTTCCAGGAGCCACACACATGTCCGGCCATAGCAAATGGCACTCGATCAAGCACAAGAAGGCGATCGTCGATGCCCGTCGCGGCAAGGCGTTCACGAAGGTTATCAAGGAGTTGCAGATTGCGGCGCGCATGGGCGGAAGCGACCAGGCGTCCAACCCCCGGCTGCGCACGGCCATCCAGGCGGCCAAAGACGTCAACATGCCCAAGGACACCATCGAGCGCGCCGTCAAGAAGGGCGCCGGCGAGCTTGAGGGTTCGGAACTGGCCGAGATGACCTACGAGGGCTACGGCCCCTCGGGCATCGCGATCATGGTCGAAGTAACGACCGACAACCGCAACCGGACGGCAGGCGATGTGCGGCACACCTTCACGAAGTACGGCGGGAACCTGGGCAGCACGGGCTGCGTGGGCTACCTGTTCGAGCGCAAGGGCATCATCGACGCCGAGTTCGGCGACGAGGAGAAGGTGCTCGAGGTGGCGCTGGAGGCCGGGGCCGACGACGTGCAGAGCGATCAGGGCTACCATGAGATCGTGACGTCGCCCGACGAGGTGCAGGCGGTGCGCGAAGCCCTCGAGGCCGCCGGGATCAAGGTGACCTCGAGCGGGGTCAGGCGGCTGCCCACGACGACCACGACGCTGGAGGCCGAGGAGGCCAAGGCGGTCGCCAAGCTGCTGGGCAAGCTCGAGGAGAACGACGACGTCGACGAAGTTTACCACAACATGGAGGTCTCGGCCGAAGTGGCGGCCGAGCTGGGCATCTGACTGTCCTCCCGCTGGGCGGGCGGCTGAAGGAGCCTCCAGACGAGTGCGTGGATTCGGGTCCGAGGCATCGGACCCGAAGTTTTTTCCCGATTGGCCCGGGGTTCGCTCTCGACAGGACGGGATTCGGCAGGTCAATTGTGCCGAGTGCCTTTGGGCGACCGCACGAAGGGAGACCGGGAATTGGCGACACAGGGAAGCGGGACGACGCAACTGCTGGGCGTGCTCGCCCTCGGGCTGATGCTGGGCGGCTGCGCGGGCAAGACCGGCGCGGACCTGGCGTCCGAACCGGCTGCGCCGGAGCAGACCGTCGAGGTTGAGGCGCCGGTGGCCGCGCCGGCGGTGACCCCGCCCGTGGCCGAGGAGCCCCGTCAGCCGACGGAGAGCCCGGCTGCCGCCGCGGCGCGCGCCGCTCGCGCCGCCGATCGGATGCGCTATCGCGTCTCTCCCGACGCCGTTCCCCCCAATCCCTTGATCGATGAAGACTTCCTGTTCCGCGACGAACTGTCCCGTCTGATTGTCTCCGACACGGTCACCCCCGACCCCGACGGCCCCGAGCCGCTGTTCGACGTCGTGGGCGCCGAGGCGAAACGCGCCTACGTTGTGGGAGCGTACCTGAACCAGACGGGTTACTCGACGCGGGCGCTGGATCACTTCCTGACGGCCGTGGACAAGGATCCGGACAACCTGTGGCTGAAGTTGCGTGCCGCGCGGGCGGCGCTGTTCCTGAACGATCTGCCGCGGGCGCGGCGGCTCGCCGAAGAGGTGTTGAAGGCCGAGCCCCAGAACCATCGCGCGATGCAGGTGCTGGCGAACATCGCGATGGCTCGCGGACGCCGCGGCGAGGCGGTCGAATGGTACGGCAAGATCGCCGAAGTGATGCCGCGCAACATCGATGCGCTGGAGAATCTTGCGCGGCTGGCGTACGAGGACCGCGACCTTGAGAAGACCAAGGAGTACTGCGCGCGCATCCTGCAGGTCACGAGCCGCAACCTGAACGCGATCCTGTGGCATGCGGAGGCCAGCGCGCTGACCGGCGAAATCCGGCACGCGGCCGATTTGTACGAGCAACTTGTGCGCTACCGACCGGCGCTGATTTCGCGTCTGGGCGAGATGGGCGTGCGGCTGGTCCGCCAAGGCCGAATCGACGATGCGCTGGAGCTGTATCGCCGCGGGTTGGTGATGCGGCCCGAGAACGAAGTCCTTCGCATGCAATGGGAGGCGCTGACGCGCGAGGCGCGCGGCACCGAGGCGGTGCTCGAATCCTACGAGCAACTTGGGCGCGATTTCCCGCTCGACCTGCGCTTGCAGGAACTCGTCGCCGAGTACTACCGCCGCGAGGGAATGCAGGAGAAGCTCGTGGCCAAGCGCCTCGAGATGCTCGACATCGACCCGCGCCACATCTCGAGCCTCTTGTCGCTGGCCGCCGTCGAACTGGAGCGCGAGGACTTCCCGGCCGCCGAGGCGTACTTCGAACGCGCCATAAAGGCCGGCCCGCAGCATGCCTCCACCTATCGCGAGATCGCGCGCGTCTACCTGCGCGAGAAGCGCACCGACCGTGCCGAGGCGCTGCTGCGCGAGGCACTGATCATCGACCCGAACGACCCGGATACCCAGGTGGCACTGGCCTCCCTGGCCATCGAGACCGGACGCGTCGACGACGCCGAGCGCCACCTCAAGCGCGCCCTCGATCTCGCACCGGCAAACGATCAACTCCTGCGCCTGCTCGGCGATTTCTATCGCGAGCAGGGCAAGCTCTACGAAGCGACGCAGCTCTACGAGCAGGTGCTCGCCGTGACTCCCGACGACGCCGGTGCGCTGCTGGCGCTGGCCAGCCTGCACATGGAGCGCGAGGACGCCGCGGCGCTCGACCAGATGCAGGAACGCACGGCAGTTCTCGGGCGCCAGTTGCCGACGTTCTTCTCCGAGTACGGCGTGGTGGCGATGCGACACGGCGAGTGGGACCGCGCACGCTGGGGGCTTGAGAGGGCGTTGGAACAGTACCCTGCCAACGTTGCCCTCCGGCAGGCGCTGGCAACGGTGTACCTTCACATGCGCGAGGTCCAACTCGCCGAGAATACGATCACTTCCGGACGCGCCCACTTCCCCGACACGGAGGAAGGTCGCGGCGAGTACCAGATGACGCTGCTCTCTCTCTATGTGCAAGGCCGGCAGGAGGAGAAGGCTGTCGAGCTGCTGCGGGGCCTTATCGCCGATGCGCCTGACGACCTGGGGCTGCGCGGACTGCTGGTCGAGTCGCTGGCCCGTTTGAAGCGCGCCGATGCCGTGCAGGAGGAACTCAACGAGATCGTGCGGCGCTTCGGGGTCGCCGAGCCGTTCCAGACGCGCAAGATGCGCGCAAATGCCTACCGCACGCTCGGAGACTACGAGCGGGCACTCCAGATTCTGCTGCCCCTGCGCAACGAGGCCGATCGCACCGAAGAGGTCTGGTTCGACCTGGCGCTGACCTATGGCGGCAAGGGCGACGTCGAGAACGCCGACCGGTATTACACACGACTCATCGAGTCGACCCAGCCCGAGGGCGAGGGCTACTACATTCACGTAAACTCGCTGAACAACCTCGCCTATCTGTTCGCGCAGAAGAACGTGAACCTGGACCGCGCAGAGCAACTCCTCACGCGGGCTCTGGAGCTGAATCCCGGAGCGGACTACATTCTCGACACGATGGGATGGGTTCGATTCCGGCAGGGGCGCTACGAGGATGCGGAGCGACTGCTCAAGCGCGCGGAAAAGCTCTCGCTGCCCGATCCCGAAGTCTACGAGCACCTGGCCGAGTTGTACCAGACGACGGGCCGGACCGAACTGGCGCTGAAGTACTATCGCAAGGCGCTCGAACTGGACCCGCATGCCGAGGGCATCGAGGAGAAGGTCGCGACCTTGACCGGGACCAGCAGCGCGAAAACACCGTAGACCTCTCGGGTACGCACCGTGGACTTCGTCTACAGCCGCTTTGACACCGACCTGTTCCGCCGAATCAACCTCGAGCAGCTCACGAAGCTGTTCCTTCAGGTGCTGAATCGACGTGGCGGGGACACGCGCGCCGCACTCGATGCGCTGCAGCGCACGTGGATGTACAGCAACATCGAACGGCGCGCGGGCATCAGCTTCGAGGAGTTCCGCGACTATCTCGAGGAGCAGGGGTTGCTGGACTTCGACCGGGCGACCGGCACCTTCCAGTCCACGCTCCGAACGGAGTTGACGCTGCAGAAGCAGGCCTTCGAGGAAATCTTCGGCAACCTGAAAGGCGGCGAGATCGGCAACCACCCGACGGCGCGTGCGGGCGGGCCGGGCGAGCGCCTGTCCGAGACGCGCCCGTATGAATTCGGCGACGCGGTGCAGGACATCGACTTCACGGGCTCGATTGGAAACGCCCTGCGCCGCACGGGCTTCGACGACTTCGCGATGGCGGAAGAGGATCTCGAGACGTGCGAGACCGAGTTCCTGACCTCAAGCGCCACCGTGATCCTGATCGACATCAGCCACTCGATGGTGCTCTACGGCGAGGACCGCATCACGCCGGCGAAGACGGTGGCCCTTGCGCTGGTGGAGTACATTCGCCAGCGCTATCCCAAGGACACGATCGACGTGGCCCTGTTCGGCGACGAGGCGACGCCAGTTCCGCTGCACGAGATCGCCTCGATCCAGGCGGGCCCGTACCACACGAACACAAAGGCCGGGCTCGAGTTGGGCGAAAAGCTGCTGCTGCGGCGCAAGGCGGCAAACCGTCAGATCTTCATGATCACGGACGGCAAGCCGAGCGCCATCACCGAGCAGGGCCAGATCTACAAGAATCCGTTCGGGCTCGACCCGAAGATCGTGGCGCGGACGCTGGACCAGGCCCGTCACCTGCGCCGCAAGGGCATCGACCTGACCACGTTCATGATTACGACGGACCCGTATCTTCAGGCCTTCGTGGACGATCTGACGCGCGCGAACAAGGGCCGCGCCTACTACGCGGCGCTCGATCAACTGGGCTCATTCATCTTCGCCGACTACGGCAGAAACAAGAAGAAGCGGGTGTGAGGCGCCAGCGCGACTACACCATCTCCATGTCGGGCAGACCTTGGTGGTCGCGGCGGGTGCCGGTGCTGATGCCCTCGACCATCAGGCGCAGTTCCTCGGGGCTGGTGGCGTACTGCAGGGCATCCTCGAACTTCACGGCGTCGCTCTTGATGAGCCAGTGCAGCGACTGATTGAAGCTCTGCATGCCCCAGTGGGCACCGTCCTCAATGGCGGGCAGCAACTCGAGCGTCTTGCCCTCGTTGATGAGCTTCTTGATGGTCGGGCTGCCGATCATGACTTCGACGGCGGGCACGCGGCCACTGCCCTTCTTGCGCGGAAGAAGGCGCTGGCTGATGACGCCCTGCATGCCGAGCCCCAGCTCCATACGCACCTGGTCGTGCAGGTAGGCGGGGAAGAGGTTGATGATGCGCTCGACGGTCTGGACGGCGTTGATGGTGTGGAGGGTGGAGAGGACGAGGTGGCCGGTTTCGGCGGCGGCGATGCAGGTCTTGACCGATTCGAGGTCGCGGATTTCGCCGATGAGGATGACGTCGGGCGCCTGGCGCAGGACGTGCCGCAGGGCATCCTCGAAGGTCTTGGTGTCGAAGCCAACCTCGCGCTGGCTGATGATCGCCTGCTTGTCGCTGTGCAGGAACTCGATGGGGTCCTCGATGGTGACGATGTGACAGCGGCGGTTCTCGTTGATGTGGTTGATCATGGCGGCAAGTGTGGTGGACTTGCCGGAGCCGGTGGTGCCGGTGACGAGGACGAGGCCGCGACTGGATTCGGCGAGCTTGCGCACGGCCGAGGGCAGCATCAGGTCCTCGAAGCTGAAGTTGGGCCGCGTGATGTGGCGGAAGACCATCGAGGTGGTGCCGCGCTGGCGGAAGAGGTTGACGCGAAAGCGCCCGACGCCGCTGACGCCGATGGCCAGGTCCATCTCCGGGTAGCGCTCGAAGGACTCGATCTGCTCCTCGGTCATCATGCCGCAGGCCAGGTCCTGGACATCGCTGATGGAGAGCTCGGCGTAGGATAGCGGCATGATGCGGCCATCGACGCGAATGTGGGGCGGAACCCCGGCCTTGACGAAGAGATCGGACGCACCCTTCTCGACCATCTCCTGCAGCATGTCGTCCAGACGCAGAACCGGCATGGGAGACTCCCGGGGGGCCGTTTCGGGGCGGCGGCGTCACAGCGTGCGAGAAGCCTTCGCCCAAGCCCTCGCAAGCGTAGGCAGGGGGCGGAGAGGATTCAAGCCCAGAACGCAGGGATGCATGCCGGCGCGGTCAGTTGTGCCCGGCTTCCTCTTCGGCGTCGTGGAAGCGCGGCATGGCGATTTCGACGCTGCTGGCCTGGTCGTCGCGCAACTGGCCGCGGGAGTCGCGCCGCCACAGGTAGATGTAGCCGCGGATCTTGAAGCCTTTGAAGTCGGTCACGGGCGACTGGTAGGTGTTGGGCTTCACGAAGCCCTGATAGTGGGAATTGATGACCGCGTCGTAGCCGTGCAGGGTCTGCTTGGCGTAGAGCTTGGGGTAGACGCTCTCGTGATAGCGGCGTGCCACGTTGGCGACGAAGTGAGCCACTTGAAGACCGGCCGAATCCTGCAAGCGCTGCAGGGTCGGGGTCGCGATCAGGGGACTGGTGCGGCCGTGGTGGCCGAACAGGTTCTCGTGCTGGATTTCGGTCAGGACGTCCAGTTCATCGGGTCGGCCGACGGGACAGACGAACAGGCCGGTGTCGTCGGCTTCGCGCAGGTACTGGGTGATGGGCTTCATCAGGTAGTTGTACGCCAAGGGCTGCAACCAGCGCGGATGGGCGGGCTTGTCGGTGGCGCGCTTGTCGACGACGACGAGGAAGAACTGCGGCTCGAGGCTGGCGACGATGCGCTCGAGCCCCTTGCACAGGGCGCGCGACCAGCGTGTGTCGGCGCTACGGGCGTGCAGCAGACGGTTGGCGTCGATGAAGCTGTGCTGCGGGTCGTAGTTGCCCTTCTGAAAGGACCGCAACAGGCCGTTGAGACGCAGGTGCAGCGCCTTCCATTTGAACTCGGGCAGGGCGACCGCCGAGACGACCCAAAAGCTGCCTGAGATTCCCTCGATTGGCTTACCAGACTGTTGAAAATATACGAGATGCATGATATTGTATCCGGCCCCGCTGCGGCTGATTTTCTTCCGGCGCCGCTCCCCCGCCTGCTGGTGTGTCCGCTTGGTTGCGCGGTACTTCGACGGTCCCGGTCGCGGTCGCGGCCCGCCGAGGCGATTGCCGCAAGCCCGCCCCCTGTTCCAGGCCTTGCCAGTTCTTGATCCCGCTCGTCGCGCCACCGTGAAGGGCAGGCCGTGCTGCTGGCCAAAACGACCCGCCCGGACTGTTTGCACCGACGGACACGCAAGCACCCCCGTGCCTGACAACGGGAGCCGTCCATGCCAACAGCGGTTATAGTATTCTTAAGACCTGCCCGTGCTGTCCAGTCGAATCAGTCTTCAGAAGTGGAGGGACGTCGCTTCGGCACCAGTCCTCCCTCTCCCCGCTCGGCCCCCTGCCGTGGAGAGCAGGTGGACGCAATCTTGGCCTTGACCCCGCGAACGACGATTCGCATTCTCCGAATTGTCTTCTTTAGGAGCCAGCCGGCGCCGGAAGACAGGCCGGCGGTACCCCGAGGTGCCGCCCCGTTCCCAACCCTCCGGAGTTTCCCCATTCATGGCCCATCAAGTCATCATCGATGCAAATGAGGCAGTAGCCCAGATCGCCTACCTGACCAGCGAGGTTGTGGCGATCTACCCCATCACACCCTCCTCTCCCATGGGGGAATGGGCCGACCAGTGGGCCTCGGAGGGACGCCCCAACCTTTGGGGAACCGTGCCGCAGATCGTGGAGATGCAGAGCGAGGCCGGAGTGGCCGGGGCCATCCACGGCGCGCTGCAGACCGGTTCGCTGGCCACGACGTTCACGGCGGCACAGGGGCTGCTGCTGATGATCCCCAACATGTACAAGATCGCGGGCGAGTTGACGCCGCTGGTGATCCACGTGGCGGCGCGCACGGTGGCGACGCACGCGCTGTCGATCTTCGGCGACCACAGCGACGTCATGGCAGCGCGACAGACCGGATTCGCCATGCTGGCATCGAACTCGGTGCAGGAGGCGATGGATCTGGCGCTGGTGGCGCAGGCGGCAACGCTGGAGTCGCGCATCCCGTTCATGCACTTCTTCGACGGCTTCCGCACCTCGCACGAGGTCCAGAAGATCGAGGAGGTTTCGGAGGAGACTGTCCGATCGCTGATCGACGAGGGGGCCGTGCGGGCGCATCGCGAGCGCGCGATGACGCCGGATCGGCCGGTGCTGCGCGGCACGGCCCAGAACCCGGACGTGTTCTTCCAGGCGCGCGAGGCGTGCAACCCGTTCTACCTTGCGTGTGCCGAGGTCGTGCAGAACGCGATGGACCGGTTTGCGGAGGCCACGGGTCGGCGCTACCGGCTGTTTGACTACGTGGGCGCGGCGGATGCGGATCGCGTGATCGTGATGATGGGCTCGGGTGCCGAGGCGGCCGAGGAGACGGTCGAGGCGCTGCTGGCGTCGGGCGAGAAGGTCGGCGTGTTGAAGGTTCGTCTGTATCGTCCGTTCTCGATCGAGAGCTTTGCGAACGCCCTGCCGGCGACGGTGCGACGGATTGCGGTGCTGGACCGGACGAAGGAGCCGGGCGCGGTGGGCGATCCGCTGTATCTGGACGTCGTGACGGCGCTGTCGGAGTTGTCGAACGCGGGGGCGCTGCCGTTCGAGCGGTTGCCCCTCGTGGTTGGCGGCCGCTATGGTCTGTCGTCGAAGGAGTTTACCCCGGCGATGGTCAAGGCGGTGTTCGACAATCCGACCGCCGAGCGCCCGCGCAATCACTTCACGGTTGGCATCGTGGACGATGTCACGTTCACCAGCCTGCCCGTGGATGCCTCGTTCAACACGGTGGATCCGCGGACGGTGCGCGCGCTCTTCTACGGCCTGGGCTCCGACGGCACGGTCGGCGCGAACAAGAACTCGATCAAGATCATCGGCGAGGAAACCGACAACTACACTCAGGGCTACTTCGTGTACGACTCGAAGAAGTCCGGTTCGGTGACCGTGTCGCACCTTCGGTTCGGTCCCAAGCCGATCCGGTCGACGTACCTGGTGGATCGCGCGAACTTCGTGGCATGCCACCAATGGGCGTTCATCGACCGACTGGACATGTTGTCCAAGGCCGAGGAAGGCGCGACGTTCCTGGTGAACAGCCCCCATCCGGCGAGCGAGCTCTGGAACCATCTGCCCGGCGCCGTGCAGAAGCAGATCGTGTCGAAGCGCCTGCGGTTGTTCACGATCGACGCGTTCGCTGTGGCGCAGGAGGCGGGCGTGGGGCGGCGCATCAACACGGTGATGCAGACCTGCTTCTTCGCGCTGGCGAAGATCGTCCCGGTCGAGGAGGCGCTGGGCGCGATCAAGGACTCGGTGGAGAAGAGCTACGGCAAGCGCGGGCGCGCGGTGGTGGAGCGCAACTTCGCGGCGATCGACCAGGCGCTGGCGAACCTGCACGAGGTGGCGGTGCCAGCGGCGGTGACGGCGAGAAGCGGCTTGAAGCCGGCGGTCTCGCCCGAGGCGCCGGAGTTCGTCCGCGAGGTGCTGGGACGCATCCTCGTGGGCGAGGGCGACGAGCTGCCCGTCAGCGCGTTGCCGCCCGACGGAACCTTCCCGACCGCCACGACGCAGTGGGAGAAGCGCTGCATCTCGGCGACGGCGCCCGTGTGGGATCCGGAAACGTGCATCCAGTGCGGCAAGTGCGTGCTGGTGTGTCCGCACGCCGTGATCCGCGGCAAGCTCTACGATCCGGCCGCTCTCGAAGGAGCGCCGGAGGGCTTCGTGTCGACGGGCTCGAAATGGCCCGACCTGAAGGAGATGGCGTACTCGCTGCAGGTGTCGGTGGAGGACTGCACGGGGTGCGCCCTGTGCGTGGAGGCCTGCCCGGCGAAGAACAAGCGCGAGGCGGGACGGAAGGCGATCAACATGGCTCCGATCGCTGCGGAGCTCGAGGCGGACCGCGCGAACTGGAACTTCTTCCTCGGCCTGCCCGAGTTCGACCGCGCGCGCGTCGATTCGTCGCGCGTAAAGGACATCCAGCTCCTCGAACCGCTGTTCGAGTTCTCGGGTGCCTGTGCCGGTTGCGGCGAGACCCCGTACGTCAAGTTGCTGAGCCAGTTGTTCGGCGATCGCGCGGTGGTCGCCAATGCAACCGGATGCTCGTCGATCTACGGCGGCAACTTGCCGACGACTCCTTGGTGCAAGGACCGCAACGGCCGGGGCCCGGCATGGTCCAACTCGCTGTTCGAGGACAACGCCGAGTTCGGATTCGGCATGCGGGTGAGCCTCGACAAGCAGGTCGAGTACGCGGGCGAGCTGCTTCGGCGGCTGGCGGGCGAGGTTGGCGAATCAATTGTGGAGGCACTGCTGTCGTCGCCGAAGTCGGGCGAGGAGGCAATCGGCGCCCAGCGGCTGCGCGTCGATGAACTGAAGCGCAAGCTGGCGAAGCTGAAGAGTGCCGAGGCTCGAATGCTGCTCGACCTGGCCGACGTGCTGGTGCCCCGGAGCGTGTGGATTCTGGGCGGCGACGGCTGGGCGTACGACATCGGCTACGGCGGTCTGGACCACGTGCTGGCGTCGGGCCGCGACGTGAACATCCTGGTGCTGGACACCGAGGTCTACTCGAACACGGGCGGCCAGCAGTCGAAGGCGACGCCGCGCGGGGCGGTGGCGAAGTTCGCGGCCGGCGGCAAGCCGGCGGCGAAGAAGGACCTCGCGCTGCTGGCGATGTCGTACGGCACAGCTTACGTCGCGCGTGTGGCGATGGGTGCCAACGATGCGCATACCTTGAAAGCCTTCACCGAGGCGGAGGCCTGGAACGGGCCGTCGCTGATTCTGGCCTACAGCCACTGCATCGCGCACGGCTACGACCTGGTGCACGGACTTGACCAGCAGAAGGGCGCGGTGCAGTCGGGCCACTGGCCGCTGATGCGTTTCAACCCGCAACGCGCGCTCGAGGGCCTGAATCCGATGCAGCTCGACTCCAAGGCCCCGAAGATCGCGCTCAAGGACTACGTGTACAACGAGACGCGATACTCGATGCTCAAGCACAGCAAGCCCGAAGCGGCGCGCGTGCTGCTGGAGCAGGCGCAACAGGACGTCGAAGTCCGCTGGCGCCTGTACGAGCATCTGGCGGCGTTGGGCACCGACGGCAACGGCACGAAGAACTGAAGGTCCACCCCCTGCAAGACCACCCTTCCACTGGAGACAGGCAGCAATGGGCGATCTGAACACGACCTACCTGGGGATGGAACTCGAGAGCCCGCTCGTGGCATCGGCCTCCCCGTTGACGCAGGACGTTGGCAATATCCGTCGGCTGGAGGACGCGGGCGCGGCGGCCGTGGTGATGCACTCGCTGTTCGAGGAACAGATCCTGATCGAATCGCGGGAGCTGGATCGCTTCCTCTCGCAGGGCAGCGAATCGTACGGCGAGGCGCTCGAGTACTTCCCGGACCTTCCCTCGTACGAGATCGGACCGGAGGCGTACCTCGAGTTGATCCGCAAGGCGCGCGAGGCGGTCTCGATCCCCGTGATCGGCAGCCTCAACGGCTGCACGCCGAGCGGATGGGTGGAGTACGCCAAGCAGATCGAGCAGGCCGGCGCGCATGCGATCGAACTGAACGTCTACTTCCTGGCGACCGATCCCGGCATGAGCGCACTGGACGTCGAGAACAAGTACGTCGAGTTGCTGCGCGAAGTGAAGGCGCGCGTGAGCATTCCGGTGGCGATCAAACTCGGCCCCTACTTCAGCGCCTTCGCGAACATGGCCCATCGACTCGATGCCGCCGGCGCCGACGGGCTGGTGCTGTTCAACCGCTTCTACCAGCCGGACTTCGACCTCGAGTATCTCGAGGTGACGCCGAACCTGCAACTGAGCAACTCGCAGGAACTGCGGCTGCGGCTGCGCTGGGCGGCGGTCCTGTACTCTCACCTTCGCGCCGAGATCGCCATCACGGGCGGCGTGCACGAGTTCACCGACGTGCTGAAGGCCGTGATGGCGGGGGCCAACGTGGCCATGATGACCTCGGCGGTTCTCCGGCACGGCTTCGGGCACTTCACCCGCCTGCGGCGTGAGATGCACGACTGGCTCGAGGCGAATGACTACGAGTCTATCAACCAGATGCGCGGCAGCATGAGCATGAAGAGCATCGGCGACCCGGCCGCTTTCGAGCGTGCGAACTACCTGAAGGTGCTCAGCTCGTACTCGATGCGCTGAAGCAGGGTCGCAAACAAGTCACGATGGCACGACGGCGCGCGACAGGCGATCGCGCACGGCGTGCCATTCGTCGTTTGTAGGGGGGGCCTCCACCCAGATGGCGGTGGCCCGCGACTGGACGTTCCAGAGTGTGGCGTAGAGTGCGGCGGCGGCGGCGCGAGGATCGCGCGGCAGCACCGCGTCGTGCTCCCCCACCGGACAGTCCGGTGCACCGAAGAAGACACGTGCGACGCCGTCGGGTGCGCGTTCCAACTCGGGACGTGACACGAGCCTGAGCGGCACAGCAGGCGCATAGTGCCGATCCAGCAGCCCGGGCGAACGCAGGGCGCCGCCGGTGGTGAAACCCGCGGCTGTTGCACCGATTTCTTCGGCCGTCAGCACGCCCGGTCGCAGGACACGGGGCACTGCATCCGTACAGTCGACCACCGTGGATTCGATCCCGACGCGGCATCGGCCTCCGTCCAGCACGGCTGCGACGCGGTCGCCGAGGCTGGCGAGCACATGCGCGGCTTCGACGGGCGAGAGGGTGCCGCTGGCGTTGGCACTGGGGGCCGCGAGCGGAAAGGGCAGGAGCGCAAGGAGGGCGAGGGCGACCGGATGGTCGGGAACGCGCAGGCCAACAGTGGAACCACCGGCGAGCGTCTCCGGCGCGATGCCCGCGCCGACAGGCACGACAAGGGTGAGAGGACCGGGCCAGTAGCGCTGCGCGAGGCGACGTGCGGACTCCGGCCATTCGGCTGCCCATCGCGGCGCGTCTTCGGCCTTGGCCAGGTGAACGATCAGTGGGTTGTGGGTGGGCCGGCCTTTGGCCTCGTAGAGCCGTCGGATGGCGTCGGGATTCGTGGCATCGGCGCCGAGACCATAGACCGTCTCGGTGGGAAAAGCGACAAGCAACCCGGCGGCGAGCAGTTCCGCCGCGCGGCGCAGTCCGTCGGGTGTTGGGTCCAACCGCTCGGGCACGCGCGTCTCCTACGGGGTCGCGACTTGCTGGGGTTCCGGCGAGACGGCAGCCAGCAATGCCTTGCGCAGTTCCTTGGTGGTCTGGCCTGGTTCCAGCCGGTTGTTCTCCAGATCCGTCACGTAGAAGACGTCGACCACCTGATAGCTCTCCGTGGCGACGAGGGCGACGTGGATGTTGAGGCGGAACTGCTCGAGCACCGAGGTGATGGAATAGAGAAGACCAGGGCGGTCGTGGGCGCGCACCTCGATGAGGGTGTAGCCATCGCCGGAAGCGTCGCTGGAGATGTTGACGTCGGGTGGACGGAACTCGAGGCGTGCGGGCGACACTGCGGGGCCACCGCGCGGCATCTGGCGCGTCCAGTCGATGCGGGCGCCGCGGGCGAGGCTCTCATTGAGTTTCTGGAACACCCGGTCGAGTGGCTCGGTGTCGCGGGGCTGCTGGTTGTCAATGTCCTGAATCTGGAACACATCGATGCAGACACCGTTGCGGGCGGTGAAGATTTGTGCAGAGAGGATGTTAAATCGCCGCGAGGCGAGGGCACCGCAGAGGTTCGCGAACAGGCCAGGAGAGTCGCGGGCGACGCAGTGCAGGAAGGCGTAGTTGACGCCCTCGATGGTTTCCAGATCCCAGGCGACGAGGCGCTTGTCGTCGAGCTGGCGTGCGAGCTTCATGTGCTTGGCGACAACAGGGGGCGGGGTGGCCTGGCGATAGCGCTCCGGCAAGTCGGCGAGGAGGCGGTCGACGTAGTCGCGCCAGGAGGGATCGGACTCGCCTGAGCTTTCGAGGACGAGCTTGGCGAGGGCATCGTGCGACGGGATATGGGCGTGGGGCCCGTCCTTGCGGCCGAGTAGGATGTCCATGGAGCGTTCATACAGGGAGGCCAGCAGCGTGGCGCGCCAGTCGTTCCATGACTCATTGGAGACGGCGCGCAGGTCGCAGCATGTCAGAACGTAGAGCATGCGCAGGAGTTCGGCTTCGCCGATGTCGCGTGCGAGGTCGCGCGGAACCTGGGGGTCCTCGGGGTTGCGCTTGAGGGCCAGGTGGCTGAGGCGCTGGTGGTTCAGGACAAGGTCGTGCAGGATACGGGATTCCTTGCGGGACAGGCCCATGCGTTCGGAGATGCGCTGGACGATGTGGGCGCCGCGAATGACGTGGCCGCGGCCCTCGCCCTTGCCGATGTCGTGCAGCAGGACGGCGAAGACGAGGAGGTCCCAGCGAAGGAGTTCGCGTGCGACGGCGGCGGCGTGGCTGCGTTCGAGAGGCCCGCCCTCGCGAAACAGGTCGCAGGCGCCCTCTGCGGCGCGC
>JAHCAW010000073.1 GCA_019634695.1 Candidatus Sumerlaeia bacterium | reverse complement strand
CCCGCCGTCGTCGGCGCGGGGGCGGTGGGGGACCCGGTGGCATGAAGCCCCAGCCGTTGCCGCTGGACGCCGACGGCCGCCCCTACGATCCCGAAGACCTCATTCCGCGCGACGAGGACTTCGAGGACGACGAGCCCGAGGAGGCACCGGTCGAGCAGGCCGCCCCGCCCGCCCGTCCGCGTCGTCCGAGCCGCGCCAGCGATGCGGCCGGCGAGGAAACGACCGAACCGCTCGACGTCGCGCCCGCGCCCGCCAACGGCGCGGCCAAGCCCGAGGTGCTCGACCTCGCCGACCTCAAGCGCATGACCGCCGCCGAGCTCTCCAAGATGGCCCACAACATGGCCGTCGAAAACGCCGCCGGCATGCGCAAGCAGGACCTCATCTTCCAGATCCTGCGCGCCGCCTCGGCCCGCAACGGCGAGATGATCGCCAACGGCGTGCTCGAAATCCTGCCCGACGGCTTTGGCTTCCTGCGCTCGGCCAGCTACAACTACCTCTGGTCGCCCGACGACATCTACGTCTCCCCCTCGCAGATTCGCCGCTTCGGCCTGCGCAAGGGCGATACGATCACCGGCGCCGTGCGCCAGCCCAAGACCGGCGAGCGCTACTTCGCGCTCCTCAAGGTCGAGACGATCAACGGCGAGGATCCCCGCGCCGCGCGCGAGAAGATCCTGTTCGACAACCTGACGCCGCTCTATCCCGACGAGCGCCTGCGCCTCGAGACCGCCAAGGACAAGATGACCACGCGGTTCCTGGACCTGCTGACGCCGATCGGCAAGGGCCAGCGCGGCCTCATCGTCGCCCAGCCCCGCACGGGCAAGACGATGCTGCTGCAGGAGGTCGCCAACGCCATCACGTCCAACCACCCCGAGGTGGCGCTCATGGTGCTGCTGATCGACGAGCGCCCCGAGGAAGTCACCGACATGGAGCGCACGGTGAAGGGCGAGGTCATCAGCTCGACCTTCGACGAGCCCGCCGAGCGGCACGTGCAGGTGGCCGAGATGGTGATCGAGAAGGCCAAGCGCCTGGTCGAGCACGGCCGCGACGTCGTGATCCTGCTGGACTCGATCACGCGTCTGGCGCGCGCCTACAACACGGTGACGCCGGCCTCCGGCAAGGTGCTCTCGGGCGGTATCGACGCCAACGCGCTGCACAAGCCCAAGCGCTTCTTCGGCGCGGCCCGCAACGTCGAGGAGGGCGGCTCGCTGACGATCATGGCGACGGCGCTCGTCGAGACCGGCTCGCGCATGGACGACATCATCTTCGAGGAATTCAAGGGCACCGGCAACATGGAGGTGCACCTGGCGCGGACGCTGTCGGACCGCCGCATCTACCCGGCGATCGAGATCATGCGCTCGGGCACGCGCAAGGAGGAGCTGCTGATTCCGAAC
The DNA here is from genome assembly GCA_019634695.1 of Candidatus Sumerlaeia bacterium. Lineage (GTDB taxonomy): Bacteria > Sumerlaeota > Sumerlaeia > SLMS01 > JAHLLQ01 > JAHCAW01. Next base: position 15,217 of record JAHCAW010000073.1, on the reverse strand, counting down.
CGCGACCTCCAGCGCATCTGGCTGCTGCGCAAGATCCTCAACGAGCTGAACACCGTCGAGGCGGCCGAGTTCCTGATCTCCAAGCTCCGCCGCACGGACACCAACGCCGACTTCCTCGACTCGATGAATCAGTAGGCCCCGACGCGGCGGACCTTCACCGACCCGAAGCGTCCGCCCCCCAAGGGACGCAACGCTTCGCAGACCAGCCGAAACTCGACAATCCGCATTTCCCCTCCCGGACGGAGTTGCCAGCGCAACTCCGTCCAGTCGTTTCCGGCGGCAAGCTGCCGCACGCCCAGCGAATCCCCTTCCGCCCAAGCCTCAATGTCGCACCCCGCCGGGCCTCCCGGCGGCAGGCACACATCCGCAACCAGCTCCCGCGCCCCCGCCTCCACCCGCAGGAAGAACGCCCCGCGCGCGATCAACCATCGAAACGCGATTTCCGACGCGTCGCGCTGCAAGGGCTCGAATCCCCGCCGCAGCTCGAACAGGTCGTTGCGCCCCACCTCGATCGCCGTCGGGACTTCCGTCGCGTCCATCAACGCTTTCCAGATGCCGACCAGTCCCGCGCGCGCGCGCCGCTCGATGTAGTCTGCCGGATCGAAGCAGTACTCCGCCGGCCGCACCGGGACCGGTGCCGCGATCGAGGCCCCGCCCCGCCGCGCGACCAGCGACGACTGGCCGTGCGTCAACGCATGCCGCACCCGCATCCTCATCCCACGCGCCACGCCCGCGCGCGCCAGAAGACCCGACGCCCAACCCAGCCGCCGTGGCACCCGCACATCGCCCGCGCGCGTGAACGAACGCACCTCCTCCAGCCCCGCACCACGCAACGCCGCCACGTAGTCGCCGAACCGCGGAATGCGCTCATTCAATCCCATGTCGAACGACAGGTCGCGCAGGTGCCCGCGGATGCGCTCGATGCTGCTGCCGCACGCCGAGTACGGCTCCGCCGCCGCCAGGAACATCCCCCCGCGTCGCAGCACCCGCGCCGCCTCGCGCACCACCGGCTCGATCGCATCCAGATGGTGCAGCGCCGCCTGACAGAAGACGACGTCGAAGCTCCCCGCGCGAAACGGCAATCGCGTCGCCGACCCGCACACCCGCGGAATCGACGTCTCGCGGTCGAACTCACCGCGCCCCAGAATCTCGGGTATCGGCTCCAGACACACGGGCCGATAACCATCATGCCACAGGCGCGCCGCCGTTCGCAGGTCGCCCGCGGCGATTTCCAGAATCCGCGCCTCGCGCGGCACGTTCAGATGCTCCCACGCCTCGCGAAAAACCGCATCCCGATCCGACTCGTGCTCCTCGCGAAAGTTCTCCACCTCGCGTTGCATGTCCCCGCCCGCAAGCCGCGCCACCGCGTCGCGGTTCTCCGTGAAATCCATGAACAGCGCCACCGTGTCCTGCACCACCGCCCGCCACGAGGCATCCGGCACCACGGCGAACCACGACCCCCCGCGCCACGGAAACCACCCGCCGCATTCCGGGCACCGGGCCCCCTGCCCGCTCTCCCATGCCAACCGCTCGCCCCCGCACCCGGGACAGCACAGCATCCCCCGCAGCGCCTCGTTCGGCACGCCGTCAGGTCCGAATGCAGCAACGCTCATCGCCTCAACTCCCGGGCAGGACCCCTGAACGCCACCCCGCCCACCCCGCCCGGGGCGAGCGGGTTCTACTGCCGGCACGTTGGCCCTCGATCCTGGTTGACATGTCGGGTCCTAAAGCGATACCGGTTGATTCGAAGGGTATCGAAATGAGTCCGAATCTTCCTTCACCTCACAGCGCAATCCTCCAGCTCGCCACGGAACGGGCGGTCTTCCGGGCATCCGAGGTCCCGCGCGCCGGCAACGCCCGCAGGGCTCTCGCCTCACTGGTCGCCGAAGGGCGACTCATCCGGCTCGGCCGCGGGCTCTACGCCGCCGCGGGTGCGGACTTCGATGCCAAGGTGACGCTGGCAGAGGCGGCCGCTCGACTGCCGGGCGGAGTGATATGCCTCCTGAGCGCCCTGCGGTTCCACGAATTGACGACGCAGAATCCGCCCCACGTCTGGATGGCCATCGGCCACAAGCGCCCCATTCGCGTGGACTATCCGCCGGTGCGCGTGATTCGCATGTCGGGGCATTCCTTCCGCGAAGGCGTCGAGGAGCATCTCGTTGGCGGCGTGGGCGTCCGCGTGTTTTCGGCGACGAAGACGATCGTCGACTGCTTCAAGTTTCGTCGCACGGTTGGGCTGGACGTCGCACTCGATGCTCTCCGCGAGGGATGGCAACGCCGCGCCTTCAGCATGGACGAGCTGTGGCACTTCGCCGGCACCTGCCGCGTTCGCAATTTGATTCGGCCGTATCTGGAGATGCTCTGATGGCGGGCGGCGAATCATGAAGGGAGCAACTCTACGGGGGTCGCCGACGCTTGCGTGATCCGGGACGCGAGCACACTTGGATTCGGACGCGTGCGCACCGGGGCTGTTAACTGTGGCTCGGGCGTCTCGCCCGAGTTCAGTAACGCCTCGCCCACGGTTGCAGTCGTTGCACTTGAGTCTACATTCCGAACGCATCTTCCGCCAGGTTATCTTGGGCCCTGAGGCGGGTACTGTTCGGCGAAATCACCCGAACTTGGGCGAGACCCGCCTTCGCTGTTCAGCTCCGGCGCGCCAAGCGCCCAAGCCACAGTTAACTGATCGGGCGCTGCTTTGAATCTCCCGAAATCGTATCAGTCGCATCCAGCCCGTGACAATCAGACCGTTCCACACCTACACTCTCTTTCGAGGCCGGAACTGGACTGCCGCACATGATCGCGTCGCTCAGATTCCCGCCCCATGAAGCAACTCCTCGCCGGTTACCCCGCATGCGCATCCCCTGCCTTCCGTTGCTTGCCCTTCTGGCGCCTCCGGGCCTTGGCCTCGCGCAGTTGCCTCAGATGGACGAGGCCCCGTGGGGCATGCCCGGCGTTGTGGCGGGGGAGAGGCCGGTCGCGCCGAAGCCGTCGGCGGTCGACAAGAACACTCCCGAACTCGCCAACCCCGGATTCGAGGCGTTGGACGGCAACGGTCGCCCGGTCGATTGGTTCCTCGTCGGCGAGCCCCAGATACTTCAGGAAGCCGGCAATCGCTTCCTGCGCGTGAATCGCAACAACTTCCCCCGCCAGTTTGCCGTGCCGTCGTTCACGGGACGTCATCGCACGATTTCGGTGCGCGCCCGCGGCGAACTCGGATTCGAGCGCCTGACCCTTCGCCACGTCACCTTCTCGCCCAGCGGCGACCGCGATCCGTTCGGCCGCGCAGCCGTCGTCGGAACAGACTGGATGCGTCTGTTCGCCAGCGTTCCCATCGAATACGACGTCACCTCCAACTGGTTCGAGTTCTTCGGCATCGACGCGCATACGTGGATGGACATCGACGACGTTGCGATCTTCGACGAAGGCCTGCGCCATGGCAACTTCGAGGGCACATGGGACGCCGCGCATCCGGCGACATGGCGCCTCGCATCCGGCGCCGCGATCGTGGCCGATGCGACGCTCGAGCCCGGCGGCGCGGCGGCGCTCGAGTTACCGCCCGGCGCGAGCGCCCACCAACTCGCCACGGCCTTCCTCGATGGCCAGGAATACTTCGTCGCCGGCAAGGCGCGCGCCGTTGCGTCGCCCGGCACGCTTACGCTGCGCGAGCTCTGGCGCGACGCCCGCGACGAGCCGCTGGACGCCGCGAGCGAATCGCTCTCCGTCTCCATCGCCCCGACCGAGTTCCTCGGGCGCAGCGGCAACGCATCCGGCGCCGTCCTCTCCCGCGTCACCTTCGAGAACACCGGCAGCGCGTCCCTGATGCTCGACCAACTCGGCCGCGGCTTCACGCGTGTGCTTCCCGACTCGTGGACCCCCGGGCCGGATTCGACCGAGCCCCTCGTCGAGTTCGCCGCCGCATGGCCCGGCTATCTGGTTGGCGCTTCCGTGGCGATCCTGCCCGAGGTCGGCCCTGCCATCGCCATCGTGCCGCTCACGTTGGCCAACGGCACCGCACGCGGCACGTGGGATGGCTCCGGCGCCAGTGCCGGCCTGCATACGGCCCGCTTCCTTCTCGAAGGCCCCGGCGGATGGATGCTCGAGATCGATCGTCCCCTCGACATCGCCGCGCCTGCCGCTTCCTTGCCGCCGCCCCCGCCTCTCGCGCAGAGTGGCATCGCGCGCGGCGCATGGCTTTGGCTCTACAACGACGGCGACACGGTCGACGAGTTGCGCCCACTCTTTGCCCAGGCCCAGGCCGATGGCTTCACCTTCGCAGTCGTGTTCGGCCGCGCCAGCCAGTGGGCCGCCGTGCGCGCCGCCTGCGACGAACTCGCCCTGCCCTTCATGCTCGGCGATGCCGCTCTCCAGGCCCTGATCGCGCGCCGCAATCGTTTCACCCCCTTCAGCGTCCGCGAGTTCCTCGACACCGTCGAAGCCACCGTCGGCCCCCACTTCGACAGCCCCAACTGCATGGGCTTCTACCTTGTCGACGAGCCCGAACTCGACAATGAAGTAACGACCACCGCAACGGCCCTGCGCCTGGCCGCTGCCCAACCGGACTGGAAGCCCGCCTACCTCACCATCTCGGTGGTGCCCGGATACATCGAGCGTTTCCAGGCCACCCTGCCCGGCGTCTACTGGACGGACCCCTATCCGCTCCGCGCCAGCAACTTCGGCGACGGCGCCGCCGCCATGCGAGTCCTCGCCGACCACATCGCCGAGACCGTCCCCGTCGCGCGCACACAGGGGCGCGAGTACTGGCTCGTCGCCCAGGCCTTCGCCGACCTCGCCGAGTTCCGCACCGGCGGGCCGGCCTACCCCCGCGCCACCGTCGGCATCCTTCTCGCCTTGGGCGGCAAGGGCTTTCTCCCCTTCATCTATCGCCAGATCAACTCCTTCGAGGGCATCCGCACCTTCAACCTCGAGCCCACCAACGACACCGACGCCTGGATCGCGCAGAACCAACGCGTCGCCCAGGCCGAGAGCCAACTCGCCGCGCTCGACCAGCACGCCGAGTTCACCACCGCCACCGGGCCCATCCTCGTGACGACGGCGCAGGCGCCCCTCGGCGGTCCGGTCCTCTTCGTCGTCAATCTCGAGCCGCAGCGTCGCACGGACGTGACGCTCTCCTTCAGCCAGCCCACGACGTTGACCGAATTGACAAATAGCGAATCAACCGCCGTCCCGACCGGTTCCGTCGTCCTCACGCTCGACCCGGGCGATTGGCGCGTCTGGAGCCTCGACGGCGCCCAGCTCACCGCCGCCACCGGCGTTGCCCGGGCGCGCACCGAGCGCTTTCTCGATCTGCCCCTCCTCGGCGAGCGCATCATCGACGCGATCCCCGTGCTCGACCTGACCTTCTCGCCCGACGGAACGCGCCTCGCCGCGGTCACACGCGACCGCGTGGCGCTTCTCGGCCCGACCGCCAGTCCGCTTGGCGAATCGACGCTCCGCCGCGGTTGGCGCGCGCGCTTCGCCGACGACGGTCGCCTCCTCGTCTCCGACACTGATCAAGGCATCCGCACTCTCCACGCCGACTCCACCCTGGCCCCGATGCCCGGCTTCCTCCGTCGCACCGGCACCAGCACCGCCATCGCCGCGGCCGGCGACGGCATCGCCTGGAACGCCATGGCCTACATCGGCGTGCGACGACTCGCGCTCGATTCGGCCGGGGCCTTCACGGGTGCCGACTTCACCTTCGTCGCCGACTGGGTCACCGACATCGTCGGCCCCTTTGCCGATGGCAGCGCCCTCTTCTTCGATGCGTTGGGCAACCTCACGCGCGTGCAGCCCGACGGCGCCGCCGGTGTCGTCGCCTCGTCGCTCGGCAACCTTGGCCGCGGCGTGCGCAGCAGTCTCTCGCCCGACGGCACGCGCCTTCTCGTCGCCCGTCATCGCCGCGGCATTGCCCTGCTCGAACTCGACGCCAACGGCCAGATTCTCGACATCCGCTTGCACGACACCGATGCTCTCTTCGTCGAGGACGTCGCTTGGATTGGCGACAGCCTCTTTGCCGTCGCCGACACCGCCGGCGACGTGATCTTCCATACCACCGGCCCCGGCCTCGACATCCTCGAGCTCGCCCGCTGGCGCGACGCCGTTCCCGGCGCCACCATCTCGGCACTCGCCGCAACGCCCGATGCGCTCGCCGTTGGCACCGCCGATGGCCGCGTGATTCTGCTCGGCACCGGCGCCGCGCTCAACGTCGCCACAGCGGCGCCCGCATGGATGCTCGTGCAGTGACACGTCAACGACGACACCACCTTGAAGCAGCGGCCGCGTCGCGCCAGGTCGCTGCCGTTCGAACCCTGCGCAGCTCGAACCACAAGCCACGCCATCCTTGACGCCCGCCCCCGCCTTGGCGCCCCATCCGCCCATCACCGCCTCAACAGTCTTGCGCCAATGTCCGACGATCCCCAGGCCACCAACGAGAAGCTCGCCCGCAAGGCGATCCGCGCCGAGATCAATCGCATCCTCGTCCGCTGGGATCCGCTGCACTTGCGCGGCCTGCCGCGTGCCGATCGCGCCTACGAGGAGTTCGTCGGCCCGCTCTCCGTCCTCGCCATCAAGGGCGAGAACTACATGACCATCGCCCGCCAGCTCGACGAGCTGATGACCGCCACCTGGCGGCTGCCGCGCGACAAGGAGACCTGCGTCGCGCAGGCGCGCAAGATTTACAACGCCGCGGCCCTCTTTCGCGGCGAGGCTCCTCTCACGTGACCGAACAGGATCCCCAATACCACGCCTGCGCGGAGACCGACGGCGAGTTGCTCCCCGTCGTCGATTGGGACGATCGCGAAACCGGACTCGCCACCCGCCGCGAGATCCACGAGCGCGGCTTGCTCCATCGCGCCGTCCATGCCGTCGTTACGGACGGCGACGGCCGCGTCGTCCTCCAGCGGCGTTCCGCCCGCAAGGACTCGTTTCCCGGTTGGTGGGACATCTCGGTCGGCGGCCACGTTGGGCCCGGCGAAACCTACGCCGAGGCCATCGTGCGCGAGGTCGCCGAGGAACTCGGTCTCGAAGGCGCCGAGCCCACCCTCGCCGCCATCCTGCCGCCCACGGCCGTCAGCGGTTGGGAGCACGTGCGCGTCTTTGCCTGTTCGGCCGATCCCGCCGCCTTGCGTCCCGACGCCAACGAGATCGACGACACACGCTGGGTGGCCGCCAACGAATTGCTTGGCCGCATGTCGCCGGACGCGCCCGACATCGCCTGGCGCCTGACGCCGTCGGCCGTGCGCAGCTTCCGCGCCTGGGCCGATGCCGGCGCGCCCGGGCTCTACCGGCGTGCCACTTCCGATCAACCGTGAGTCGCCTTGTGCATCGGCACCGGCAACCCCGCGTGCTGCATCGCGCTCAGGATCACCTCAACCATTCCCTCCATGGCCAGACGATCCGAGTTCACGATCAGGTCGAACCGTGTCGGGTCGTTCCACTCCACGCGGTAGAGGCGGCGTGTGAACTCCGCCCGCTCGGCGTTCACCCGCTCGCATTCGGCGCGGGCCTGCTCCATCGAAACGCCACGCCGTTGCGCCTCGCGCTCGGCACACTTCTCCAGCGAGCCCGTGATCCGCACCCGGAACGCGCGACGCGGATCGAGAATCAGGTGCGCCCCGCGCCCGAGGATCACTCCGCCCGAGCGCGCAATCCCCAGCACCACGTTCACCAGATGCCGCCGGTAGTCCTCCTTGAACGCCGGCTTGCCCGTCATCACGCTGTACGCCCAATCGTCCCACGCACTCTGCACCTGTTCGTCCAGCCGCTCCATCAAATAGCGCGGCACCTTCGCATCCTTCACCACGCCGTCGAGCAACTCCTTGTCGAAGCACCGCACCCGCAGCCGCGCCGCCAGCAGTCGCGCCACCTCGCCGCCCCCCGAAGCATAGTCCCGCGAGACTGCCACCACGCACCCCTTCGGCAACACATCCTCCACCCGGATGTCGTCCTTGCTCGACAGCTCTGCACCCACCAGGGCGCGAATCAGGTTGATGGTGCTCGATTCCGACATGTCCCGATCCTCCTTGAACGGTGTTCGGACTTCATGGAGCCTCCGACAGAAGAATCGGACATTCCACCCCGGAAGTCAATCCGATCCTCCCGCCCCCTTGATTTCGCTTCGTTCGCCCGTCCGCCCCTTCAATCCGGCTTGAACCGCCCAACTCCCGCGCGGTCAATTGTTCGGTCGGCGACGGACCGCCCCACCCTCCCACGCGAACCCTCCCTCGTGCCCCACTCACCTTCTCCCTCCCGCGCCAACTCCCCCCGTTTCCTCTCTCTGCTGCGCGTGCTGCTGGTTGTCGCCGGCATCGGCGTCCTTCTTGCCGCCGGCGGCTTCGCCCAAGAGCCCGCTCCCGCTCCGACTCCTGCGCCCGCCGAACCGAGCCTGGTTCAGCAGTTCACCGAGAGCCTGATGACAGGAACCGGTGTCTTCGACGTGATCAATCGCATCGTCTTCGACTACGGCCCCGTGATCGAAGGACAGCGCGTCAACCTCGCCAAGATCATGCTCGCGATCCTGGTGATCATGATCGGCTTCAAGATCGCCGGCCGCGTGCGCGCCCTGATTCGAAGCCGCGTGCGCGAGCACAACGACTTCATGCTCTTCCTCGAGCGCCTCGTCGGCAGCGTCATCATCGTCGTCTTCATCTTCCTCGCCATGGACTTGGCAGGCATCCCGCTCAAGGCATTCGCCTTCCTCGGCGGTGCCATTGCCATCGCCATCGGCTTTGGTGCGCAGGAGCTGCTCGCCAACTTCATCAGCGGCATCATCCTGATCTTCGAGAAGCCCATCCGCATTGGCGACCTGATCGAGTTCGGCGGCGAGCGCGGCAAGGTTGCCGACATCGGCCCCCGTTGCACCCGCATCCGCCGACCCGGCAACGTCGACCTGCTCGTCCCCAACAAGCGCCTGCTCGAAGATGCCGTCGTCAACTGGACGCTCACCGACGCCCAGGTGCGCTCCGGCATCACCGTCGGCGTCGCCTATGGCTCCCCCACGCGCAAGGTCGAGCAACTCCTCCTCCAAGCCGCTCGCGAACGCACCGACATCGACCCCGATCCCGAACCAGTTGTGCTCTTCACCGATTTCGGCGACAACGCCCTCGCCTTCCGTCTCTCCTTCACCATCACCATCCACGACTTCCTGACCCAGCTTCAAATCGAGAGCGAGCTCCGACATCGCATCACCGAGCTCTTCGAGGAAGCCGGCATTGTCATCGCCTTCCCGCAGCGCGACGTGCACCTCGATACGCTCAAGCCCCTCGAAGTCCGCCTGCTGGCGCGCGACGAGCAACCTCCGCCCCGCTGACTTCTCGCCATGGCCTCGCCGCTCGTCGCCCTCGCACCCCGCATTGCGTTCGTGCCCGTCGTGCGCGGCAGCGCCGCCTTTGCCAACGAAGTGCGCCGCGCCATGCTCGAGTGGCGCCCCGACGTCGTGGCCGTCGAGCTCCCCCGCGCGCTCGCGGCACCGCTCGGCACGCTCGTCGCCGCCCTGCCCCGCGTCGAAGTCCTTGCATGGACACCGCCCGGCTCGCCCGAAGTTCTCTTCCTCGCCCCGGACCCCTGCGATCCCCGCATCGAGGCCCTGCGCCTCGGCCGCGAGCACGGACTTGATGTTCACCTGATCGACGTCGTCGAAGCGGGTCTGGAGGAGACGTGGACCGCGCTCCCCGACGATGCCGCCGTCGGCAGGATTGGCGCCGCCGCCTTCGCCCAGGCCTGGTGCAAGGCCGCTCCCGCCACGCCGCCCACGCCGCGCCAACGAATCCTCGCCGCCCGCATCGCGCACCTTGCCGCCGGCGAACGGCGCGTCCTCGTCGTCGCAGGCTTCACGCATCTGCACGCCTTCGCCGAGTTGCTCGCCGACCTCACCACCCTCGCCGACGTTGAGGACAACGACCCCGCACACGTCACCAGCATCATCCGACCCGCACCCGAGTCCTGGATGCCGCACCTTCTCAGCGAGATTCCCGCGCTCACCGAACTCTACGAGGAGTTCCGCGAGGAAGCCGACATCGAGAGCACCTTCCCCGTCGCCACCGCTCTCACCCGCTTCCTTGAAAGCGCCGCCGAGCGGTACGACGAGGAATTCGACGAGCAGGTCAACCTGACCGAGTGGCGCGCGCTCTATCAGTTCGGCCGCAACCTCTCCCTCGTCCGCGGCCTCCTCATGCCCAGCCTCTACGAACTCGTCATGGCCGCGAAGGCCTGCGTCGACGACGACTTCGGCCAGCTCGTCCTCGAACGCGCCCTCGCCTACACACCCAACCAGCCCCCCGACGACGACATCTTCGCCTCCGAGGACGATCCCTTCGGTCTCGAAGAGGAGGCCGCCGAGTCCAAGCGCCGCAGCCCTCATCTCTACTTCGATCTCGGCGACGGACTGCGCCTCGGCAGGCCCGCCTATCCGCGCCCCGAGATGACCACCATCGAGTTCCGCTTTCGACGCCGCCGGCCCGACTTCCGCGAGCTCGCCGAGTGGCGCGAGGAGTTCGCCTCCCAGTTCGGCCTCGGCGCCTGCTCTTGGCCACCCGAGGACGAACGCATCGAGAAGTTCTTCGCCTTCCTCCGCAAGCGCGCCCTCGAACAGGTCTCCGCCGAACACACGCGCGTCGAGGAGTTCGTCTCCTCCATGCACGACGGCCTCGACTTCCGCGAAACCATGCGCAACTGGCACACCGGCAAGCTCTTCGTCCGCCGCGAGCGCCAGCCCCCCGGCCGCGTCGGGCCCGTCGTCCTCGTCTGGCACGACGCCTTCCCCGAGGACCCCGAGGTCTGGAAGACCACCCTCTACGCCGAGCACCAGAACGAGTCCGACATCTGCTTCTACGGCACGCACCCGGGCGTCGACATGGTCGGCCCCTCGATCTCCCGCACGGAGTACTTCGGCGTCCTCTCCATCTTCCCGGCCTGCCACATGCCGGATCTCTGGGGCCTGCTCCCCATGTACCGCTGGGACACCTGCGCCCGCATCCTGCTCGCCGGCGCCATCCTGCTCTCGCGCGAGAAATACGTCGCCTGGGTCGCGCCCCAACCGCCCGACCGCGACCTCGTCGAGTTCGCCCGCTCCCGCGGCGTTGCCATCATCACCCTGCCCCTCTCCTCCTTCAGCCGCAAGACGCTCAAGCGCCTGCGCCAAGCCCACCTGCTCGGCAGCAAGCAGGCCCGCGGATGGGCCGGCGACTACATCAACGATTGAGATGGCTTCGGGAAAACCACAGCAACGCCGGAACTGCTAAGTGTGGCTTGGGCGCGCCAAGCGCCCAAGCCACAATTAAAGAATCCGGCGATGCCATCAACTTCCTGAAGTCGTACTATGTCCAGTGCGGCACCATCTCCGCCGGCTCCACCCGGCGTGAGGCATACCGCGCCATCTGCTCGAGCGTCATGGAGGGATTCTCGAACGGACATTCGAACTTCTTCGTGCAGAAGCGGAAGAAGTCCGTGTTGCGGAGCAACCGCCCGAAGGTCTCCTGCCCCGGTCCCAGGGCCGCGATCAGCACAAGGTCCTCCGTGTGCGTCGTCCCGCACCACCCGATTCCCGTGTGATTGCCCAGAATCTGTCCCAGCGCCCCGACGAAGCTCTGGTGCTGCGTTGCCAGGATCGGCGTCGGCTCGCGCCGCCAGGCCGCACGCGCGATCTCTGCTTCCGCGCCACCGATCTCCACGCCGAAGCTCTCGCGCAGCACATCCCGCAGGTCCTCGGCGCTGAATCCTTCCTTCCCTCGCAGCACACGCTCGAGGTGCTCCACCGAACACTTCGATGCCGCCAGCCGCTCGAAGTGCGCCGGACTCGCCCCATAGAAGCCCGAGTCCTCCGTCGTCATTCCGTTCAGTCCGGGATTCGAGTTGCCGTGGTCCGACGTGACCACGATCAGGGTCCCGGGGCGTTTGGCTGCATACTCCAGCGCCACCCCGATCGCGTCGTCGAACGCCAGTTGATCCCACAGCATTCCGGCCGCGTCGTTGGCGTGCGCCGCGTGATCGACGCGCGCGCCCTCGACTTGCAGCAGGAACCCGTCCGGATTACGGTCCAGGACCTCGAGGCTCGCGCGGGTCATCTCCGCCAGCGTCGGCACGTCCCGCCGCATCTGCTCGTCCGCCAGATGATCGATCGTGTAGGGCATGTGCCCTTCGGAGAAGAGGCCCAGCACCTTCGCCGAGTCCGTTGACTTGTTCAACTCTGCGGTCGTGCGGGCCACGCGATAGCCCGTCGCCGCATACTCCGCGGGCACGTCCCGCCCGTCCCGACGGTCCTTCGAATCGAAAAATCGCGAGCCACCACCCAGCACCACGTCCACCACATCCAGATACTGCGGCGCGATCAGGTGCTCGTCGCCCCGTCGCTCCACCTGCGCCGCAAAGCCCGCCGGCGTCGCGTGCGTCACGGTCGCCGTCGTCACCAGGCCCGTCCCGATTCCACGCTCCTTCAGCAGCGGCAGGATTGGCCGCAGCGTCGTCCCGTCGGGCAGCATGTTGATCGCCCCGTTGCGCACGCGCGTGCCCGACCCCAGCGCCGTTGCCGCCGCCGCCGAGTCCGTCACCAGTGAGTTCAGCGAGTACGTCTCGAACAGGCCGCGCGCCACATCCTCCCGGCGCAGCATCTCCGCGAAGTACGTTCCCTTGCCGCGCATCAGCTTCGAGAAGTTCTCCGCCAGCGACGGCACGCCTTGGCTCATCCCGTCCGAGATCAGCACGATCACCCGCGCCGGGTTGCCACTCGACGCCCGCGCCGCGCCCGCTTCCGAGACCACCTCGGCAACCGCGCGCTCACCGGGCACCAAGGCCAGCCCAGCCAAACCCGCCGCGCTCCACTGCAAGAACTCCCGACGTGTCGCACCCATGAACCGACTCCCCCAAGGGACTCTGCGCCAACCCCTCGCCGTCCGGGCGGGGGAGCGCCTTCCTGACCCCATCCCCTAGCCCCACCCTTGGGCGCAGGCAACCGCAACCGGGTTAGGCTCCCGTTCGATTTCTGTCAGCCCCGCGACCGGTCGGGACACGCGCCACCCGCAAGAGGGGCTTGCCGCCGCGCCTCCCCCTTCCCATCATTCCCGCATCCGACCGGAGACATTCACCCGTCATGGCCCGAATCGTTCCCCTCCTCCTGATCCTGGCCCTCGTCAGCGCCTGCGGCAGCAAGCAGGTCCTGCCGCTCAGTCGTGCCGACGCCGATCGCACCGAGACCTTCAAGCGCTGGCTCGAGGGCAACTTCTCCAACGCGCGCACCGCCGCCGAGGCCGAACGCCTCGACATCCGCGTCACGCGCCTGCCCGACTTCGGCCATGCCTTCTATGTCGAGGAACTCGCTCCCGCCAATCCCGACCAACCCCTGCGCCAGTACGTCTGGATGGCACGCAAGGTGGAGGACCGCTACGTCGCCGAGCACTGGCGCCTGCTCGATGCCCCGCAACGCGTCGGTGCCTGGCAGTCACCCGAAGCCCTGCTCGCCTTCACCATGTACACGCTGCGCCACAGCCCCGAGTGCGACATCGCCTTCCGCTGGGAGAACGGGCTCTTCATCGGCGATTCCGCCTCGCGCGAATGCAGCGCCGTGCCCGTCGCGCCCCCGGGCGTCGTCCGCACTTCCACTTCGATGGTGCTCGGTCCCGAAGGGTTCGCCCTGCGCCTGATTGGCTACGATGCACGCGGGCGCCGAATCTACGGGCCCAGCTCCGGCACCGCCTGGCCCTGGGCCTCGCTGGCCGACGCCTGGCAGTTCGAGCGTCAGGACTTCTGACCCGGGCCCCGATTGTCGAAGAATCCCAGTCCGACGTCCGTATCCGCCGGCTCGATGATCAGCGTCTCCTCGTTGCGCGGCCAGTTGTTCATCGTGGCCTGTGCCTGCTCGACCGATGTGTCCGCGCTGCTCTCTGCGTTGTCCACGCGCGTGTGTTCGTCCGACAGTTGCAGCGCCGCGCCCCGGCCCCGGCGTCCCGCACGGACGCTGCTGTCCATGCTCGTCGCCTCCGCCGCGATCCGCTTGCGCCGCTGCTCGTCGATGATCCGCGCCGCCTCGCACAACGCCTCCTGCGGATGCAGCGTGATCGTCTCCATCGCCGTGTGACAGCCCCGCTCCAGCCGAATCCGCGCCTTGCGCATCTGGGCAATCTCGGCCAGCGCCTGCAAGCCGTGCACCGGCCCACGCGCCGCGTGCACCAGATTCCCCCCGCGGATCGCGATTGTTCCCATCCCGGAATGCTCGTCCATCACCCGCAGCGTCACGTTCTGGCGCGACAACACATACGCCTGGATCAGGTCGTACAGCCCCAGATTGTAGTGGCTCGTCTCGTCGCCCTGAGCCGGCAACACCATGTCCCGAACCAGCTTGGCCACCTCGTTCGGGATGTACGGCTTCTCGACCAGCGTGATCTCCGGGAACTGCCGCACCAGCTTCACGTAGTCCGCACCGGGCTGCGCGGCGTCGAACATCAGGAAGAACGCGATCGGCTTCAGCTCCCGCCGGCGATAGCTCTTCTCCAGCGCCTCGATCAGGTCCGCCGCCGTTCCGTCGGGCAGGCGGAACGACACCAGCACCGCGTCCACCACCTGACGCGTCGCGTAGTTGACGCCTTCCAGATAGGTGTCGGCCTGATAAATATCGGTGTCTTTGGGAAAACGGTGTGCCAGTGCCTTCTGCAGCGGCATATACTCGGCGAGGTTGTCCTCGACGATTAAAAGGTGCCTTTTACGCGATTCGGACATGGGGGCTCTTCCGTGGGTCTGGCCGGACGACGGATGCCTTCTCCCCCATACCACTCCAACGCGACGGCGCCGGCAAGTCCGAAAACGCCTACACCTGCCGCACCCCGAGCGCAACAGCACTTGCAATCAGCCACCCCCGGCCACCCGCCGGTACACCCCCAGCGTCCCGGCCACCATGGCGTCGACCGAGAATCGTTCCTCCACCCAGCCCGGCCCTGCGGCTGACAGCCGGCCCCGCAGGTCCGCGTCCCGCCAGAGGCGCCCCAGCGCCCCGGCCAGCGCCGCCGGGTCCTGCGGCGGCGCCAGCACCCCCGTCACCCCGTCCACCAGCACATCCGGGATACCGCCGGTCCGCGTTCCCACGCAGGGCAACCCCACCGCAAGCGCGTCCAGCAGCGACGTGCACAGCCCCTCCAGCTTGCTGGGCATCACGAACAGGTCGAATCCCGCCAGACAGTCGCCCACGTCCTCCCGCCAACCGGTCAGCACCACCCGCCCCGCCAGCCCGTGCCCG
>JAHCAW010000072.1 GCA_019634695.1 Candidatus Sumerlaeia bacterium | reverse complement strand
CCACCGCCCCCCCGCCGTCGTCGCCTTCTGGCTCCTCGCCAGCCTGTTGCTGGCCGGTGTCGGCCGCGCTGACGCGCCTGCCCGGCAGGACGGCGCCACCAGCCAAACCGCCACCCTGCGCCTTGGCGACCTCTTCCGGCCGGCAACCCCCACGCCTGCTTCGCCGACCTGGCGCCGAACCGAACCCCCACCTGTTCCCGAGACCGACGGCTCAGTCGCCCAAGCGCCGACAGATTCCACGGCCACCCCCGAGCCCGAACGCGACATTCTGCTGAACGTCGAGCTGCCCTACCTGCCGCCGCGCGGCTTCTCCGTCACGCCGCTCGACCACATCGAGGCCGCCCGTCCCCTGCTTGCCGAAGTCGGCCGCGACACGGCCGCGACCGGCAACGAGGCCCAGATCACCCTCGTGCATCGGGGTCGTGACCTGACGCTGGAGTGGACGCTTGTGCCCGAGTCGGGGGACGAACCGCTGCGCTTCCGCCAGACGCCCGGGACCACCGAGCGGCTCAGCCTCGCGCCCGGACTCTGGTCGGTTCGCCGGCGGATCGTGCACGGCCGGGGCTGGGACACCGTGCGGGACGAGCGGTTCCCCGCGCAGGAGTTGCGCGCCGGGTGGAGCTACACGGCGACCCTCGGCGACGTGGACGAGCGGGCCCTGCGCGAGGACGACCTGCGGCGCTCGCGACGCGCTCCCGGCCGCCGACCCCCGCCGGTGCGCTGAGACGGATTCGGCAAACTGATGGCACTCCCACGCCAACAGTACGCGTGACGAGGCGGTTACAGCGTTTTGATTTTTACACGGTGTCAGGGCCTGAAGGGCGACTCAAGTGTCCATTTGGGCGATCAGTTCATGCGGATGTCGGGCGTCCCATCTGCAAGCGCACTCAGCATGCTTCAGCATGCTCTTCCTTGCCCCCTGCTTCAGCAGGCGGGGCCTTGCCTGGAAAGGCTTTTCTGAAGCGCGCTTCAGCGTGCTTGCCGATGGGCGCGACCTTGTGCAGCAGAGAGGATTGGCTCGAAAGGGACAAGATCGCGCATTGGAAGTCGCGCTGAAGCGCGCTACAAGAGTCAATGTCTCAAACAGCATCCCACCGGGTGAACCCGGGGGCAAAGAAGAGCGTGCCGAGGCACGCTGAGCGACTCGCGAAGTCTGGTCCACCTGCATGAATCAACGACTTGAGGTCTCTTGCGGCACAGGGATTTGGGGCGCTGGTGACCACGAGCTTCCGAGGGGATGCATCTGTGGCGTCGGCGCGTCAGGCGCCCAAGCCAGCGGATTGGCGGCTGCCACTCGGGGAAGGGCAGGCTGGATTGCGCAACTCGCCAAGTGCCGCCTCCGCCTCAGATCGGCGGCGCGTTCGGGTTGAGGGAAATCGTCGTCTGGACGATTTCCATCTGGGGCGGGTTCTCGGGCTGGACGAAGCCGAAGTAGAAGAGCGGCACGTAGCCGATGCGCAGGACGTCGCCGGGCTTGATGTTGTGCTGTCCGGTGATGGCGGTGCCGTTGACGGTGGTGCCGTTCTGGCTGCCCATGTCCTCGATGACGACGCCGCGGGCGGTGACGGAGATCTTGGCGTGTCGGCGCGAGACGCTGCCGTGGTTCAGGGCCAGGTGGTTGTCGGGCAGGCGGCCGATGAGCAGGTTGCTGACGCGGAAGCCGAGGAGCTTGGGCCCCTGATCGGTCGACAGGGCGAACAGGAAGGTGCGGACCGCATGCGAAGGGACGGGGGGCGCGGTGGCGCCGGCGGTCTCGCCGAGTTCGGGACTGATGTCGTCTGTGGACATGGGGAGGCCCTTGGGGATGTCGCACGACCTGTGGGCAGGACGGTCCCGCCGGGCCGACGGGAGCGTCAAGTCTGTTGGCGGCCCCCGGGCTTGACATCCCCCCGGGCGGCGGGCCTTGTTGCCCGCGTCATGAGTGGTTCCCCCTGCCGGCGCGGCATCCGCCGCCTTTCGCCCCAATCGTGCAAGCTGGCCATCGTGCTCGCGGTGCCGCTGGCGGCCACCTGTCTGCTGGTGACCCCCACGGCCCCGCCCGTCGCCCAGACGCGCGCGAACCCCACCCCGGTCGAGCACGTCGCCTCGATGCCCGAGCGCCAACGACGCGCGGCCGAACAGGTCTCGCTCGACGGCTCGCCGCACGATCCGCCGCGCCATGTGCACCCCTACCGCGGCGAAGGGCCCGGCGACCACCATCCCACCGCCATGTCCACCGCGGCGCCTGCTGTCCGGCGCCCCGAGCTGGCGGCGACCTCCTTCCATCCCTCCGCGATCTTCGTGGTCCAGTCCAACGTCCGGGCCGCGGTGCCCGCCCGTGCGCCTCCACCTGCGGGAGACATACGATGCTGACGTGGTGCCGTTATCCGACAGCCTTTGGCGACGGCGCCGTCGTCTGCACTGACGAGCGGCTCGTGCGCGTCCTCCTGCCCGTTGGGGCAAAGGGTGACGTGGCCCGCCAGGTCCGGCGCGAATCCCCCGATGCCATCGAGGCGACGGGGAAGACCGGGCAACTGGCCGGCCGCATGGCGCGGGCTCTCTCGGCGGCTTTCGAGGGCAAGGCCCTCCCGCCGTGGGTGCTCGAGTCGGTGCAGTGGCCGCAGGCGACGGCGTTTCAGTTGGCTGTGCTGCGGGCCTGCGCGGCGATTCCCTCCGGCAAGGTGCTTTCCTACGGGGAGTTGGCCGCGGCGGCGCGCTTCCCGGGCCGGGCCCGGGCAGCCGGCACCGTGATGGCGACGAACCCGTTGCCCATCGTCGTTCCCTGCCACCGCGTGGTGCGGAGCGACGGAAGTCTGGGCAACTACGGCGGGGGCACCGACATGAAGGCCGCCCTGCTGGCCGCCGAAGGGTTCCGGCCCGCCGCCTGAGCCGCGTCAGTCATCGCTCGCGACATCCCTGTGCCACGGTGCCGTTGCGGCCGTGTGCCCCTTGCCCCTGCACGTTCGACCCGATCGGAGTCCCCCGATGTTGAAGAAGTTCATGAAGGTGCTGTTCGGCGACAAGCAGGCGCGCGACATGAAGCTCATCATGCCGCTCGTCGCCGAGGTGAACCGCGTCTACAAGGAATACGAGAAGCTGACCGACGAGGAGCTGGGCAACAAGACGGCCGAGTTCCGTCGGCTGCTCGGCACCGTGCCGCGCGTGACGCGCGTGGCCGGCGTGCCGATCACGCACGAGCTGGCCGAGTTGTTCCTCCAGCGCCACCCCGACGTGCGCCGGGCGATGTTCCTGGGCACGCGGCGCGACTGCCACGACGGCGACCTGGTCTGCTTCGTCCGCGTGCGCGACGGCGTCGCGCCCACCGAGGATCTCGCGACCCAAATCCGCGAGGGCATGGGCCGCATGAGCCCGGAGCACAAGCCCAAGCACGTTCTGTTCGTGGACCGGTTCCCGGAGATCGATGCCCGCACACGCGACCACGATCTGGCGATGCGCGTCATCGAGGCCGGCGACTTGCCCGCCTGGGGCGCCTTCGAGTGGGAGACGCTCGAGCGTCGCGCGGTCGCCCGCGCCGCCGGCGACATCAAGATCGACGACATCCTGCCCGAAGCCTTCGCCGCCGTGAAGGAGGCGTGCCGTCGCCATCAGGGCCGCAAGTGGATGGCGGCCGGAGCCGAGATCGAATGGAACATGGTGCCCTACGACGTGCAGGTGGCCGGCGGCATCGCCCTGCATCGCGGCAACATCTCCGAAATGGCCACCGGCGAAGGCAAGACGCTGGTCGCCATCATGCCGTTGTACCTCAACGCTCTGATGGCCCGCGGCGCCCACCTCGTCACCGTCAACGACTACCTCGCCCGCCGCGACTCGGAATGGAACGGGCCGATCTTCGAGTTCCTCGGCCTCTCCGTCGGCTGCATCGACAAGACCGACTCGCACACCCCCGAGCGCCGCGCCGTCTATCGCTGCGACATCGTCTACGGCACCAACAACGAGTTCGGCTTCGACTACCTGCGCGACAACATGGCGCTGGACCGCATGCAGCTCGTGCAGCGCGAGCACCACTTCGCGATCATCGACGAGGTGGACTCGGTGCTGATCGACGAGGCGCGCACGCCGCTGATCATCGCCGGGCCGGTGGACCGCTCGAACCAGCAGTACGAGCAGCTCCTGGCGCCCGTGCGCGAGCTGGTCAACAAGCAGCAGCTCATCGTCAGCCGCTTCGCCAAGGAGGCCGGCGAGATGCTCGAGAAGGACTCGTCGAGCTGGGAGGCCGGCTATCGCCTGCTCCAGTGCTACAAGGGCATGCCGAAGCACAACCGCTACATGAAGCTGCGCGAGGAACCCGGCAACCAGAAGCTGCAGGACCGCGTCGAGCGCGAGCTCATGCTCGAGAAGCGCATCCGCGAACTCGAGGAGGAGCTCTTCTTCGTCGTCGACGAGCGCAATCGCCAGATCGACCTCACCGAGAAGGGGCGCCTGGCGCTCTCCCCGCAGGATCCCGACTACTTCATGCTGCCGGACCTTGTGGACGAGATGGCCCGCATCGAGCAGGTGCAGGGCCTGAGCAAGGAGGAGCAGGAGAACCGCAAGCGCGCCTCCCGCGAGGTCTACGAGGCCAAGGCCCAGACGCTGCACTCGATCAGCCAGTTGCTGCACGCCTTCACGCTCAAGCGCCGCGACGTGGACTACGTCGTCGAGGAAGGCAAGGTCGTCATCGTCGACGAGAACACCGGCCGCAAGATGGCCGGCCGCCGCTGGAGCGACGGACTCCACGGCGCCGTCGAGGCCAAGGAGAACGTCAAGATCGAGAAGGAAACCCAGACCCTGGCGACCATCACGATCCAGAACTACTTCCGACTCTACTCGAAACTGGCCGGCATGACCGGCACCGCCGAAACCGAAGCCGCCGAATTCAACACCACCTACAAGATGGACGTCATCGTCATCCCGACCAACGTGCCGATGAAGCGCAAGGACATGGACGACGTCGTCTATCGCACCAAGCGCGAGAAGTACGCCGCCGTGCTGGAGGAGATCCAGCGCCTGCACCAGATGAACCTGCCGATCCTCGTCGGCACGACGTCGGTGGCGACGTCCGAGACGGTCTCGCGCATGCTCAAGGCCCGGCGCCTCGAGCACGCGGTGCTCAACGCCAAGAACCACGCGATGGAAGCCGAGATCGTCGCGCACGCGGGCCAGCCCGGCTCCATCACGATCGCGACCAACATGGCCGGCCGCGGCACCGACATCAAGCTCGGCCCCGGCGTCCGCGAATCCAAGAAGGACCCCGAGAACGGCGAGGAGTGGGACGGCGGCCTCCAGATCATCGGCACCGAACGCCACGAGTCGCGCCGCATCGACCGCCAGTTGCGCGGCCGCTCCGGCCGCCAGGGCGACCCCGGCACCAGCCGCTTCTTCGTCTCGCTCGAGGACGACCTCATGCTCTGGTTCGGCAGCGAGCGCATGTCCACCTGGCTCGGCCGCCTCGGCATCCAGGAGGGCGAGCCGATCATCCACCCGCTGATCACGCGCGCCATCGGCAACGCCCAGAAGAAGGTCGAGGGCATCAACTTCGAGCGCCGCAAGCGCACGCTCGAGTACGACGACGTCATGAACAAACAGCGCGAGACGATCTACAAGCTGCGCCGCGAGATCCTCGTCGAGGAGGACCTGTACGACGTCATGCTCGACGTCTTCGCCGACGCGCTCCAGGGCGTCTTCGAGGCCGAGTTCGGACAGCCTCGCGACACCAACTCCTGGGATCTCGACGGCTTCTTCGACTGGCTGGCCCGCACGCTCATCACGGTGGACCTCACCGATCTGCGCGGACGGCGCTTCGCCGACTTCGAGTCGCTCCTGCGCGAGACCATGGGCTTCATCGTCGATGCCACGCGCGAGAAGCGCGAACAGCTCGGCGATGAGATGTTCACCGCCCTGGCCCGCCACATCACCCTGCGCACCATCGATCAGGAATGGCAGGACCACCTGCTGGCGATCGACAGCCTGCGCGAGGGTATCTTCCTGCGCAGCTACGGCCAGAAGGATCCGCTGGTCGAGTTCACCAAGGACGCGACCGACATGTTCAGCGAGATGCTGCTGACCATGCACCGCGAGGTGATGGACCGTTTCTTCCGGGCGCAGATCGTCACGGAGGAGGAACGCCAGCGGCGTCAGGCCGAGGCGTTGGCGCAGGCGCGCTTGCAGGCGCAGAAGGCCCAGGCCGCATCGGCCGCCGCCGCTGTCCAGAGCCAGGCCGCCGCGCAGGCGCCCCCCGAAGATGCAGGCGACCCGGACTCCGAAGGCCGGCATCGCCGTCCGCATACGGGGCTGAGCACCTTCCGCCGCGACATGCCCAAGGTCGGCCGCAACGAACCCTGCCCCTGCGGCAGTGGCAAGAAGTTCAAGGACTGCCACGGCTCGCCCAGCATGCGCGAGAGCCGCGCCCACCAACTCCCCGGCGGCCCGCCCCCCGAGGAGTAACCCCCGCGCGATTCCAGCGCCGATCCAGTCGCGCCCCGCGCGACACACCCGTCGACCTCTGGCAGCCCTCCCGCAACGGAGGGCTGTCATGTTTCTGGTCACCAATCGCGCGATTCACGAGACCCGCTCCGGCTGGGAGCAGTTCGGCGACCGACCCAATGCTCTTGGGCCGCATGAGCTGCGCGTCGCCGAAGTTCGCACCGTGCACGGCGCGCGGCAGGTGCATCTGCTGCCGGACCGCCTGCCGCTCGGCCGGGCCATGGTGCCGGCGGGCGACGTCGTTGCGCGCCGTCTGGTGGCACGCGTGCAGCGCGCGCAGCGTCCCGTCGTGCTCTTCGTGCATGGCTACAACACCACGGCCGAGGCTGCCGTGGCGCGGGCGGCGTTGCTTGCGGAGAACTTCGGCGTCGAACCGTTGGTCTTCTCATGGCCGTCGAACGGCGGGGGAGCGCGGGGCGTGGCGAGCTACCGCGCGGACAAGCGTGACGCGCTCGCCTCCGTCGGCGCGCTGGGTCGCCTGTTCGAGCGCGTCGCCGCGGCGCTCGACACGCACGCCGATGCCGGCTGCCGCGTGCCCGTCGTGCTGCTCGCCCATAGCATGGGCGTCTATCTGCTCAAGCACCTGATGAAGTCGTCCGTCGCCTGCGCGCGCCTGCCGCTGTTCGACAACGTGCTCCTCGTCGCCGCCGACACGAACGCCGAAGGTCACGCCGAGTGGGTGGACCGGATTCCCTTCCGCCGACGGCTCATCGTGACGATCAACGAAAACGACGCCGCGCTGGCCGCCTCGCGCGCCAAGAGCGGCGACAGCCAGAAGGCCCGCCTCGGCCATTGGCCCTACGAACTCAACGCCCGCCGCGCCACCTACGTGCACCTGACCCGCGCCGAGCACGTCGGCCTTTCGCACACGCCGTTCGAGGGCGCGCCGCTGCGCAATCCGGCCGTGCACGACTTCTTCCGCCGCGCCCTGTCCGGCGAAGCGGTCGAGGGCGACAGCATCCTGTAGCGAGCGGAAGCCTGCGAAGTCGCAGGACTGAGATCAATCTCACGACAAGTTGTCGCGCCATCTGACCGAGGCAGTGTCTCGAGACCTTCACCCGCCCGTTGCGGCGGGCAGGTCGGCGAGGGTGCCGTCTTGCAGGGCCAGGCCGATCTCGCGCGCGAGGTGGTCGCGCAGGGCGGCCTTGACCTGATCTATGCCGGGGCAGGCGTCGCCGAGTTGCTGGGCGAGCGAGGTGACGCCGCGGTCGCGGATACCGCAGGGGACAATGAGGCCGAAGTGGTTGAGGTCCGTCCTCACGTTGAGTGCCAGGCCGTGCATTGTCCACCAGCGGCGCACGCGGATGCCCATGGCGCAAATCTTGTCGCGGCCCACCCAGACGCCCGTGCGGCCCTCCCAGCGATAGCCCTTCAGCCCATGGTCGTCGAGCAGTCGGATGACAGCTTCCTCCAACGCGCGCATGTAGGCGTGCACGCCAAGGCCGACTTGCTGGAGTGGCACGAGCGGATAGGCGACGATCTGGCCGGGTCCGTGATAGGTGATCTCGCCGCCGCGATCGGTTTCCGTGACGGCGATGCCGCGGCGCTCGAGGACGGCGCGGGGCGCGAGCACCTCGTCGCTCTTGCCGCGACGGCCGATGGTGATGGTGGCCGGGTGCTCGACGAACAGCAGCACGGGCCCGCGCGTGCCGGCGCATTGCTGCTCGACGATGCGCCGCTGGAGATCCCACGCGGCCTGATATTCCATCTGTCCCAGGTCGACGAACAGGGTGGCTTGCGGAACGGGAACGGGTTGATCGGTCACGGAGCGGTGGCTCCTTCGAGGCTCAGGGTGGGCGTGGTGTCGGAATCGTAGATCGGGGGGTTCTCGAGTTTCCGCGCCGCGATTTGGCGCTTGTGTTCAAGGTGCTCGTCAAGGCGGACGATGGCCATGCGGTCGAGTCGCGCCCGTTCGCGGTCGATGTCGGCATCGGTCAGGCCGAAGCGTTGGAGGTGGGGGAGCAGGGTTTCGAGCGCCTCCCGGGCGGTCAGCGCATGGCGCAGCGGATTGGGGTGCCAGTCGTAGGGCGGGTAGATTGCCATGTCGTTGGAGGTGAGCTTGTTGTCGAGGACATGGGCACGGATGCGCTGGAAGGAGTCGATGAGGGGGATGTCGAACTCGCGGCAGACGTCGCGGATTTCGTCGTAACGATGATCGTGGGACCACTCGGGCTGCTGCTCCCAGACCATCTCGGTGGGCAGGAGGCAGTAGAGCGGGATGCCGCGTTCGCGGCAGGCGGCGGCGAGCCGGCCGTAGGCGCGACGGGTGGCCTCGGGACCGACATGGTGGCGATAGCGCTCGGGCACGGTCGCGGGATCCTGCTCGAGCGGCTTGTCGGGCAGGAACTCGAAGGGCATGCGCTCGACGTTGAGGTAGAGTTCGGAGGCGAACCCGGTCATCAGGTACGACAGCGCCTGCGCGTCGAAGAGGTACAGGCGGTCGAAGCGCGTCGTGTAGCGATGACTCTGGAGGAACTCGGGCAGGATGTTGTCATTGAGGCTGTACTGGATGATGACGATGTCGGGGTCGTAGCGCAGACCGTACGCGAAGAAGGTTTCGACTTCCATGACGGCGTTGTAGCCCGGGACGGCGGTGTTGATGACCTCGGCGCGGGCGCGGTCGCCGAGCAGGCGGCGCAGCGAACCCTCGAGCACCATCGGGTAGGCCATCTCGAGCAGCACGCCCCAGCCGAAGGAGTTCGAGTCGCCGAGCACCAGGACGCGAAAGCCCTCGGGCGGCTTGCGTTCCTGGAACTCGTTGTCGTGGTAGCCCAGCGAGTTGATGCGCACCGGGGCGCCGCGGAAGATGCCGCGGGCGTTGGGCTTGAGGCGGAAGATGATGTCGTCGTTGGGGACCGGATGAATGAGCTTGCCGAGGGTTACCTCCTGCCGGGGGTCGGTGGGCAGGTCGCGGGCAATCTGTTCGAGTCGGCCGCGGAAGATGTAGGAGAGGTAGGCGCGCATGGCGACCTCGGCGACGAGGAGGGCGCCGAGCAGGCCGAGCAGAAGCGCGAGTACGCGGAAGAGGCGTTGGCGCGCGGAGACGACGGGCTTGCGGGTGGTTGGCGGCGTGTTGGGTTCGGCGCTCATCAGACGCGGCTGGCGGAGACGCGCACGGCCGCGCGCAGGTACAGTTCGGCGGAGAAGAGCATCAGGAGCAGAAAGAACATGGCGCCGGCGGCGGCGAGCGACAGGACGGTGCGGCGCGGCCAGACCTTCTCGCCCGGCGTGACGGCGCGGGAGAGCACACGCAGCGTGCCGTAGCGGCGGTGGTCGTCGGGGGCGATGTCGGGTCCGCTCTGGACGGCGCGCAGCATCGCCTCGGCCGGCGCGCCAACCGTCGAGTTCAGGCGCACGGCGTACTGAAGGCGATTGATGTCGACGGCCAGCGAGGCGACCTGCGAGGCGAGTTCGGCCGTGCGCGCGTTGTCCTCGCGGATGCGATTCTCGATCTCGGGAATCTTCGCCTCGATCTTGGCGCGCTCGCGTTCGAGTTCGAGCCGGGCCATCCGAGCGCCCTCGCTGTCTTCATCCGATTGGACCTCGAGGCGGGCGATCTCGAGGTCGAGCTGCGTGCGCAACTCGTAGAGTCCCGGGGGGCCTTCGGTGCGGGTCTGCTCGATGGTGAGCGAGGACTCGCGGGGACCGGCGTACATGTTGAAGCCGATGATCTCGTTGTCGACGGGGTTGTCGAGCCGCGGCCGGGGCACCCAGGTCAGTTGCCGCAGATGGCTCGAAATGCGGGACTCGAGCACGAGCTGCTCGGCCTCGAGGCCCTTGCGGGCGGAGATGACGGTGGCGAGCTGCCCCTGCAAATCGGCGGTGCGACGGCGCGAGGACTCGATCAGGAAGCTGGCTTCCTCGTTGAGCAGGTTGCCGTAGCGCTCGAGCAGGTGGTTGGACCACAGCTCCATGAGGGCGCGTGCCTGGCCGGCGGAGTTGCCGCGCACGCTGAGTTCGATCACCGGCGAATACTGCGTGAAGACGGTGGTGTCCACGGTGGCCGAGGAGGTGGTGCGAAAGCGCGGGCGGAGCTTCTCGAGCGGCGTGCCGATTTCGGCATGGCCCGGGGCATCGGGCCCGAAGAAGCCGGCCTTGACGAGGTCGTTGTACTGGTTGCGGACGAACTCGATGACCTCGTCGGAGGTGAACATGCTGCGGAAGGCGGGCGGGTCGATGCCGGGCTGGTCGTTCTCGATGTTGCTCAGACGGGGTTGCTCGCGGACGAGAACGAGGGCGCGCGACTCGAAGATATTCTCATGGAACACAAGGAGGCCGCCGAAGGTCAGAACCAGCGTGATGGCCGAAAGCGCGACGATCCAGAGGCGGCGGCGCCACAGGTGCAGGGCGTAGTCGGTGGCCACGAGGCCCGTGGGCGACACGTCTGCGGGATGGGGCGTCATGGCATGGCTCTCCGGTGCGGCGAGGCGGGGCTCTCGCGGGGTGGGTCTCATGGGGCGGCGGGTGCGGGGATGGGTCAAGGCGGAACGGTTCCGCAAAGGGATTGCGGCGGGGACGTGGGGCCGGCACGGTCCAGCGAATCGATTGCTCCGGAGGTCTTGCAGATGCGGGTGCTTGCAGTGACGTGCGTGGCGGTGGCGACCCTACTGCTTTCGGGCTGCCTGATGAGCAAGCGGGTGGTGGGCGTGGAGGACGACGAGGGGAACCTGGTGCGGGTGTCGGCGCCCTCGGGGGGCAGGAGCATCCCGGCCGCGCGTTGGCAGGCGCTGATGAACGCGGAGGGCCGTCCCCGAACGACGCGCCAAGGGCTCTGGATGTTCGGCGTGCGCATTTCGCCCGACGTGGACAAGGCGGGTTCCAGCGACTTCGAAGGCAACGAACTCGGCACGGTGTTCTTCTGCGACTACTCGCCGGTCTATTCGGACATCTCGCTCAGGACACTGGAGACGGACCAGGAAGAGGACCGCATCGGAACGAACCGCTTGCAGTTCCAGCGGTTCGTGCTCCCTTGGCGCTTGAAACTGGCGAGTGCCTACTACGAGGGCACGGGCGACGGCGGCGTGGTGACCGACCGCGTCTGGGCGGAGTGGAACACGTTCTGGGCGGCGTCGGGCGGCGTCGGCTCGCGCCGCGAATTGGTGCGCACCAGCTCGATCCCCCTGATCTACAGCTCCCTGCGAATGGACCTCCCGAAGGAAGTCGAACCGCTCGAGCCCGAGTTGCGGGCCGCCGAAGAGAACCCCACGCACGTCCACCTGCTGACATCATTGGCCGGCGCCGGTCCGAGCCGAATCGCCTACGAGAGCGAAAAGGTGGACGTCAGCCTGCTCGTGCCCGTGGCGGCATGGGGACCGGGCTTTCTTGCCTGGACCTCCCTGCGCGTGGAGAGCCCGACGAGCCTGCTGATTCTGCACGGCCCGCCGCCGGTGGCCTACATCTACGGCAGCGACCGCGGAAACTCGGAGCTGGGGATGCTGACCTGGGGGGCGTTGTGGTATCGCAAGGTCGAATGGGACGACTACGAGGCGCGCCGTCGGGACTACGAACGGCAGGGTCCGCTCTGGGGCATGTTCGGCTGGGGCCGCAAGGACGCGCGCCCGGCGGTGTATCTGCTCTGGATGCCGATCAAGGTGGGCTGAGGCCTACACCAGCCTGCGGTGGATGTAGTCGATCAGGCTGCGCTTGAAGATGCGCATGGCGTTCTTGTTGAACTGGATGGCGCTGAGTTCGCCGGTCTGGACGAGCACGTAGACGGTCTGGCGCGAGATGTTCAGCAGCTCGGCGACCTGGCTGGGCGGGAGCAGTTCGGGGCGTTTGTCGAGGCGCAGGATGTGGAGATAGTCCTGGGGTGCCGGGCGCGGGGCACCGGCCTCGGGGGCGGCGGGGGGCTTGCGGAGAGCGGACATGGCACGGTTCCTCGCTCGGAGTGGCGGGCACTGTGGGCGTGGCGGCGGCGCGGAATCGCGCGATCGGGCGATGGAACGATGCTGGATGCGGGCTGGAACGGCGGCTACGCCTCGGCGGCGGCGAGGTAGTGGGTCTCGATCTCGGTCACAAGGGCGCGGAAGCACGCCAGGGTCAGCATCCAGAAGGCCGGCATGAGGACCCACAGGAAGACGGCGACGAGGTGGCCGATGGGCAAGTTTACGCGGAAGGTGAACGGGGCGAGCAGGACGAAGTAGATCATCGTCAGCACCGGGGCGAGGACGAACCACCACAGACCCGAGAGGAGGGCGCGGAAGACGAGCATGCGGCCGCGCAGGCCGACCCGCAGCATGCGCAGGTAGAACTGGCTGAGCATGGCGGGTGCGAGCAGAATGGCCGCGACCACAATGGCGAGTTCGTGACCCTTGGCCTGATTGAAGGGCATGTCGAGCGTGGGGTCGAGCAGGCCCCAGGCGAGCGGGATCAGGGCCAGCAGGGCGAGCAGGAGCCCGCCCACCACGAAGACGAAGCCGCGGGCGAAGACCTTGGCGACGGCGAACTCGTGGGCGGTCATGCCGGTGAGCACCAACTCGTTGACCGTCTGGAACTCGCGCTCGGTCTGCCAGGCCTGAATCCCGGAGATCAGGGACCGGGGGATCATGACGGCAAAGCCGATGCCGGCGAAGAGCCACAAGATGAGCGGTCCGGCGCCCGAGTGGCGGCTCTCGGCGTAGAGGACGAAGATCAGGATGCCGAAGAAGATGAGGGCGGCGCTGGCGAACTGGGCCTTCTTGCGGGGGATGCGGCCGAACAGCGGGGGGTAGTAGGCCCAGCCGAGGTCACGCAGGAAGACGGGGTTGTCGAAGCAGGCGCGCAGGGTGCGGAGCATGAGGCGTTGCCCGTTGGGTTGGCGGATGCTGGGCGATTGGACAGGGGGCGGCAAGGGATTGTTCCCGGGGGACGAGGGGTGGTTTCCCGTTGCTCCGAGTGGCCGGCTTGTTCATCGTGCGCCTGTGGGACGGATGAGGGGGGCGCGCCCGAGGGGCTGACGGGGCGGGGGTCGTCTCCAGAGCATTCGAGCCAGCTTTTCGAGGATGAGGTCATGGGTCTCTTCAGCAGCCGCAAGTCGAAGGAAACGAAGAAGGAGCCGGCGGTGACGCAGGATCTGGCGGCGCCGGTCAAGGGCGTGGACCCGCTGGAGGCGGCCCCGACGCCGGCGAAGAACGTGCCGAAGGGCGAAGAGGCGGCGCCGACGAACTTCCGCGACTCGCGGCGGCGTGTGCCGACGGACAAGCAGAAAGCCTACTTCGATTCGATCGCGCGCGAGCGCGGCGCACGGCCCGGGGGCTCGACGGCGATCGCCCGCCTGCTCGAGGAGTCCGGCCTGCTGAGCGCCGAGATGGTCGAGGAGGCGATCCGGCGCTCGGGCGAGGAAGCCATGCCGCTGAGCCAGACCCTGGCCAAGAGCGGCATCATGCGCGAGGAGGACTTCGTCGAAGCTCTGGCCGAAGGCCTGGGCATGTCGAAGATCGACCTCAACACCGTCGAGATCACGCCGGACCTCATCGCGCAGATTCCCAAGCGCGTCGCCAAGGAATATCGCGTCTTCCCCGTGGCGTTCAACGACCACGAGATCGAGATCGCCATCGCCGACCCGCTCAACGTGCAGGTGACCGACGACCTCCAGCGCATCCTGCAGAAGAAGGTCATCGGCTACGTCGCCCGCGAAGACGAGATCCAGCGCTACTTCAAGAAGTACTACGAGGGCGACGTCTTCGCGCAGATCTATGAGGAAGTGACCGACGACCTGCACCAGAAGGAACTCGACGCCAACATCGAGCAGTATACCGAACTGGACATCGGCGAGGAAAGCATCGAGCCGGTGGTCAAGTTCGTCGACCTGATCTTCAAGCAGGCGATCCACGACCGCGCCTCGGATATTCACATTGAGCCGCAGCGCGCGGGGCTGACGATCCGCTTCCGCATCGACGGCGTCTGCCATGAGGTGCCGTCGCCGCCCAAGAAGTGGCAGAACAACATCATCTCGCGCCTGAAGGTGCTCTCGGGGATGGACCTTGCGGAGAAGCGCATTCCGCAGGACGGCCGTATCAAGCTCAACCTGCAGGACCGCAAGCTGGACCTGCGCGTCAACTCGCTGCCCACGATCTACGGCGAGTCGATCGTCATGCGTATTCTCGACCAGTCCTCGGTTATCCTGGGCCTCGAGGACGTCGGCTTCCTGCCCGACAACATCGCGATCTTCAGCGACCTGATCCGCACGCCGACCGGCGTCATCCTGATGACCGGCCCGACCGGCTCGGGCAAAACGACGACGCTGTACTCGGCACTCTCGACGCTCAACAACCCGGAGACCAAGATCATCACGATCGAGAACCCGGTCGAGTACATGCTCGACGGCGTCATCCAGGTGCAGGTGAACGAGGAGGTGGGTCTGGACTTCGCGCGCGGCCTGCGCTCGATGCTGCGCCAGTCGCCGGACGTGATTCTGGTCGGTGAAATCCGCGACAAGGTGACCGCCGAAATCGCCGTGCGCGCGGCGTTGACCGGTCACCTGGTGTTCTCGACGCTGCACACGAACGACGCGCCGTCGGCCGCCACCCGCCTGATCGACATGGGGACGAAGCCCTTCCTGGTGGCGTCGTCGGTGCAGGCGGTCATCGCCCAGCGCCTGCTGCGCAAGGTCTGCCCGCACTGCAAGCGCATCGAGCATTCGGACGTGCGCTCGGTCGAGGGCATCGGGGCAACCGAGCAGGAACTGGCCGAGGGCATCGACGCCCCGTTCCCGGTCGGGTGTGACCGGTGCTCGGGATCGGGCTATCGCGGCCGCACCGCCATCCACGAGATCTTCGTGCTGACGCCGCAGTTGCGCCAGCTCGTGACCCGCGGCGAGCCCTCCAGCCGCCTGAAGAAGATGGCCGTTCGCAACGGCATGCGGTCGCTGCGCATGGACGGCTTCCGCAAGGTCGTGCTGGGCCAGACGACTCAGGAGGAGCTGGACCGGGTGACGGCCGCGGATTGAGCCGATGACCGGGCGCGACTGGATGTTCGAGGACTTGGTGCTGCGGGCCGAGGAGGAGGGCGCGGGGCGGTTGCATCTGGCCGCGGGCGCCCCACCGCTGATGCGCCGGCGCGGCGAGGACCTGATGCCGGTGGACAAGGCCATCGGGCCCTTGGAGCCGGCGCGCCTTGCCCGGGAGCTGTCGCGACTGGTCGAGCCGGAGGACTGGCGTCGGCTGGAGCTGACGGGCTCCGGGGAGGTGTCGGTGTTCTGCTGCGCGCGCGTGGTGCGGCTGTCGTTGTACCGGGCCAGCGGGGAGTGGGCGGCGGTTGCGCATCTTTGAGGCGCCGGCAGTTGTCGGTTGAATCGGCGGCGGGGAAAAACCCTTGAGACGGCCCGGCGGGCTCTCCTAGCGTGGGGACGGCAGGACGGGTCTGGCCGAATCCGGCTCCCATGGCAGCCGTCGCGCCCGCGCGCGGCCCGGTTCTGGTGCCTTTCCAAACCGCTGAGACGCCGGTCTCCAGGGCGGGAGGGTGCAGTGGCCCCGCCGGGATGACACATTCCCCAGCACCCGACACGAAGTTCCACCCCGAGTTGAGGTTTCCCCGATGACCGTTCACCCGCAGATCGCCCTTCTTCTGGACTTGCAG
This sequence comes from Candidatus Sumerlaeia bacterium, assembly GCA_019634695.1. Taxonomy (GTDB): domain Bacteria; phylum Sumerlaeota; class Sumerlaeia; order SLMS01; family JAHLLQ01; genus JAHCAW01. The sequence continues at coordinate 655 of JAHCAW010000072.1, read as the reverse complement.
GAGGTGGACCAGGAGATTGGCCAGTTGCAGGCGCAACTGAACCGCTACCCTGTCATCTGGGAAGAGGTGAAGGCGGAATTGCGCAAGAAGACCGCGCGCGTCGAGGAGCACCGCTCGACGCAGGAGCGCCGGCACGTCGAGCGCCGCAAGACCGAGCAGGACCTGCGCATCAGCTCCGAGAAGCTGCGCCAGTATCAGTCCCAGCAGATGCTCGTGAAGACGGGCAAGGAACTGACGGCGATTTCGGGCCAGATCGACACGCTGAAGAAGACGATCGCGCGGCTCGAGGAGCGCGGCCTGCAGATCCTCGAGGAGGACCCGCAGCTGACCGAGCGCATCGCCGCGGCCGAGGCCGAGTTGACCGTGGCCAAGGAACACGCCCGCACCGAGCGCGAGCGCATCCGCCAACAGGTCTCCGCCAAGAAGGATCGCATCGAGTTCCTGCGCGCGGAACGCGACAAGCTTCTGCCGAAGCTGGCACAGGACGCGCTGGCGCTCTACGAGCGCGTGCGGCTCCGCTGGCCCGAACGGCCCGTCGTTCCCGTGCGCAACGGCAGTTGCACCGGATGCAACTTCGCGCTGCTGCCCAACAAGCTGGTGGACCTGCACAAGAATGACGCACTGCAGGTGTGCGACAATTGCGGACGGATACTGA
>JAHCAW010000071.1 GCA_019634695.1 Candidatus Sumerlaeia bacterium | reverse complement strand
GCGCCTCGGCGAACCGCGTCCGGTAGTGCGCCACCGGGAAATCGTTCATGCTTGCCAGGATGCGCGCGTAGGTGTGCGTCTTCGGATCGATCTGCCCGAGCACGTCGAAGTGCATCCAGCCCAGGCGCAGATCATTGTGGTGCACGCGAATCGCGCGGTAGGGCGTGTCGTCGATTCGCAGCAGGTAGACCTTCAGCTCCTGACGGGTGCTCAGGTGCGCGAAGTCCACGTTGCGGTGGATGTCGACCGCGACGTTGTCCTGCGTGATCTCGAAGCGCTGGGCGACCCGTTCCTGCGGGGCGACTCCCATGCCGATGGCGGGCAGCGGCAGATGGCGCAGATTGGCAAAGTCCTCCGGGGAAATCCAAGGGGTGCGCTCGACCGTGGCGGCGGTGGGGCGTCGGTCGCCGTCGAGCTGCACGCGGATCTTCTGGACTTCCCAAGGCTTCCCGCGCGGAATGATCAGCGTGCGGCCCACCTGCCGGGCCTGCGCGGGACCGGCAGCGTACTCGAGAATCACGTCCAGCGCGGGCCACTCGCGCGCCAACGCCTCGTTGCGCGCCGCCGGGAAGTCCGAGAAGGCGATCGCCGGTCCCTGCTTCGTGGCCAACGCCTCGGCCAGCACCTGCTCGGGCGCGCGCACGATGATATTCTCGAGCACGTCGCGCACGCCGGAGAAGCGGTCCGGATCGGTCAGCGCGATCAGCTCAACCGTGCCGCGCGACGTCGGTACGGTCGTGTGGCTCGGCAACGGCAGCAGGGTGCGGTCCGGGTGATCCAGGCTGGAGAGGAACAGGTCCACATGCCGCGGGTCACGGCGCTTCGCTCCCTTGGAGGAGGCCCCATAGTGCAGGAAATCAACCGCCGACATGTTGACCGCGGCGAATCCGGTCTCGAAGAAGAAGGTCGCCATGGGCGACGTGTAGGCCGTTTCGGCATGGTGATTCGGCGCCGTGAAGCCCCCCTGCTCCAGCAGCAGGGCGTCCGGATCGGCGGCGGCCAACTCGCGCACCTTCGAGGCAAACAGCGCGGCGCCGTCGAGTTCCGGAGGCGCCTCATAGGGCCTCCACGCCCGGCCCGAGCCGTTGGTGACAATCAGGTCCAGCGTGTTGGATTGCCACTGCGACTGGGCAGGGGACTCGGACGCGGCGCCGACCAACAGCGCCAGCAGCGCGACCAGCAGGGCGAGGGGGCGAAACGAGCCCGGTTCCGTCATGTCTGCAATCCTCGGGTGAAAGTGGCCCCGCCGCGGGGCCGGATGATCTCGTGTGTCGTCAGGTGGGGTCCTTGTCGACGGGGGCCCGCCGACGGGCAAGAAGGAAGCAGGAGGATGAAGGCAGAAGGAGGAGGAAGCTGTGAGTCGGGCCTGAGGGCTTGGGGCGGCGTCATGGCGCCTGCCGGCGTTGTTCCTGTTCGCGGACGAGGCGGAGCCCCGTTGTCAGGTCCACCGGCTGGCGCCCGACGGCGGTCCACAGGGCTGAGGAGTCCATCGCCACGTCGGGCGGCCGGGGCGTGGGGGCCGGCGACTCGGCCAGCCGCCGCGCGACCAGCAACCCCTCGTCGAAGCCGAACGCCCGGCAGACCCGCCGGCCGATCTCGAACCGGCTCAGGCGTTCCGGGCCGCCGGCGTGCCACAGCCCCGGACGCCCCTGCACCAGCAGGGCCGTCACCGCCACGCACACGTCCTCGACCCAGACCGGGCACCGGTATTCATCCTCGAAAAGTTCGAGCGGACGGCCGGCCGCCAGCGCCTCGCGCATCCACCCGAGAAACCCGCTCTTGAAAGACATCGGGCTTCCGTACATGAGGGCTGCTCGTGCCACGATCCCGTGCGCCAGGGCGCGCACCGGCCGTTCCGCTGCCCACTTCAGACTGCCATAGACCAGCACCGGTTTGGCCTCGTCGCCGGGGGCGTAGGGCGCGGCAGTGCCGTCGAACACCAGATCGGTCGAGACGGAGAGCACGGGGGCCTGCGGCGTGAACTCGGCCGCCGCGGCCGCAACGTGGGTCGTGGCCTCCAGAATCGCCGCCCGGGCCGCCTCGGGGTGGCGCTCGCACTCGGTTGTGCCGGCCATCGCCGCGCAGTGCGCCACGGCCGCCGGGCGCAGGTCCCGGAACAACCGCCGCACGGCCCCCGCGTCGGCGAGGTCCAGCGGGATGGCGTCGGCCCGCGGCAGCGTCACCGGCCGCGAGAGGTACGTCCCAACCACCGGCACCCCGCCCGCCAGCAGGTGCCGGCAGAGGTGCTCGCCCAGAAAGCCGCTGGCGCCCGTCACCAGCACGGGCCTGTCGGGGGGCCAAGGAGTCATGGGCCGGGATACTGCGGATCGGGCCGGGGGGAGTCAAATGATCGCTGGGGCTGGGATGGATGGACGGGATGGACCCAATGGACTTCATGGACAAGATGGACCAAGTAGGCTCTATGACCCGACGTGGGGCCGGGCCGAGAGATTCCACGGTGTCTGTTCTGTGTCCTCTGTGCCCTATGTGGCCACTCTCAAGGGCTGGCCGCCAGCGGGACCCGAGTTACAGAATGAGCTTCTTGATTTCGAACGTGGGCGAACCGAAGTTGATGAGCAGGGCGTCGCGCATGCGTGCGGCACGGAGGTACCCAAGTACCTGCGCAAGATGCTCGGGCGCGATGGCTTTGGCGGCCTTCAGCTCGATGATGAGAAACCCGTCGACGAGCAGGTCGGCGAAGTAGTCGCCCAAGACGGTGCCGTCCTCGTCGGTCACCTGAAGAGGGTGCTGCTGAACGACCTGAAAGCCGGCCTTGCGCAGGCGGTGGGCGAGGCCGTTTTCGTAGACCTTCTCGAGGTGCCCGTGGGCCAGGTAGGCGTGCAAGTCGTAGGCGATCTGGCGGATCTGATCACAGAGGGACTTGATGGCGGCGTCGTCGCGAGTCATTGGTGGGGACACCTTTCGGATTGATTGCCACAAAGACACAAAGGATACAGAGGTCATTCCTGCCTTCCGAGGCTGTGTTTCCGGGCCATGTTGACGGAATCAGCAACCGATGCGCAAGGAGTAGCTATGGCGCGGTGCGGGGAAGACATTCCGAATCAAGCGGAACTGGCCGAATGATCGCGGCGGTTGGGCCGTGGAGGCCCGCACTCTTGGTATGCGCGGGCGAACGCCCTTGCGGTCCCGGCCCCCTTCCTCCCTTGAACTCCGGGCCCTCCTGCACATAAGCTCCTGCCCGCACGCGTGACGATCCTCCCGGCGATGGGCCCCATGACCTCCGAACCGACCTACTACCGCGCCAGCCTTGGCCTCATGAAGGAGGTCTCCGGCGCGTTGGCCGAGGACTATCACAGCGCCCTGATTGCCGGCATGCGCGCCAATGACGGGCGGCTGGAGCTGCCGGGCGCCGGGCTGGTCTTCCGCCTCGCGCGCGAGTTCGGCTTCTGCTATGGCGTCGACAAGGCCGTCGACATGGCCTACGAGGCCCGCGTCAAGTTCCCCGACAAGCGCATCTTCCTGCTGACCGAGATCATCCACAACCCGCGCGTCAACCGGCGTCTGGCCGACATGGGCATCCTCTTCCTGTCGGGCCAGTACGCCGGCGCCCACACCGAAGCGGACATCGGCGCGGGCGACGTGGTGCTGATTCCGGCGTTCGGCACGGCGGCCGAGACGCTGGAGCGCCTGCGCACCCGCGGCTGCATCCTTGTCGACACGACGTGCGGATCGGTCGTGCGCGTCTGGAAGCGCGTCGAGCGCTACGCCCGCGACGGCTTCACCTCGCTCGTGCACGGCAAGTACGACCACGAGGAGACGATCGCGACGGTCTCGCAGGCGCGTGCGCACGGCGGGCACTTCCTTGTCGTGCGCGACAAGCCCCAGGCCGACCTCGTCTGCCGCTTCATCGCGGGCGAGCTGCCCGCCGCCGACCTGATGGCCGTCTTTGCGCCGGCCGCCATGTCCGAGGGCTTCGATCCCCACGCGCACCTGCAACGCGTCGGCGTCGCCAACCAGACCACGATGCTCGCCAGCGAATCGCTCGAAATCGCCCGCATGATCGGCGAGGCGCTGGACCGGCGCCACGGCGCCGCGAACAACGACGCCCACTTCCGCAGCTTCGACACCATCTGCAGCGCCACGCAGGACCGCCAGGACGCCATGCACGATCTCGTCGCCGGCACGCCGCCGGACCTGATCCTCGTCATCGGCGGCTACAATTCGTCCAACACGGGGCACCTGCTCGAAGTCGCCATTGAACGTTGCCCGGCATACCACATTCAGGATGCCGACGAAATGCTCGACGCCATGCGCATCCGCCACCAACCGGTGCACAGCAAGAGCACCGTGGTGTCGGAGAACTGGCTGCCGACCGGCCCGCTGACCGTCGGGCTGACGGCCGGCGCCAGCACGCCAAACCGCGCGATCGCCGACTCAATCCGCCGCGTCCTCGAACTGCGCGGCCACTCGATCGACGAGGCGCTGGCGGCGCTGCCCAAGGCCTGAGCCGGATAGGCGGAATCCTGGATTTGTGCAGAATCCCGCACACCCGCCGACAGGCTCCAAAGAAAATCGACATGCAAGTTGACGGAGCCGCTCCAATGCTCCGATGAAGGATACTGTCTGGGGGGATCAGCATCGGGGGCGTGCGCGGCATACGCCGACACGACGCCCTCATGTGCCGAACGGAATCGGGGCACATCCTCGAAAGCTCCAGGGCCCGCTTCGCCGGGGCCGGTTGCATCAGACACCGATTGGGGGCATACCATGGCTAACCAGACAGCGATTTCGAGGCTTGGCAGGGTGCGATTCGCCCTCGCGGCGATCATTCTGGCGACGGGGTGGGCGCAGGCCGTGCCCCAGATCTCCAACGTCGTGGCGACGCAACGCCCGGATGGCTCGGGTCTGGTGGACATCAGCTACGACCTGGAAGGCAGCGTCGGGCCGGTGACGGTGTTCGTGCACCTGTCCGAAGCGGACGCCATCTCGCCGGATTCGAGCGTCGGGGCCTCTTGGCGGGCCGTGCCGTCGCTGGCGGCGCTGTCCGGCGCGGTCGGGTCCGGTGTCAGCAATGGAACCGGGCTGCAAATCGTCTGGGACGCGGGGTTGGACATACCCGGCGTGCTCTTGTCGGACCTGCACATCCACCTGACGGCAACGGAGACGGCGAGCGCGGGAACGGAGACGACGATCTGGCTGCCGTGGGATGCGCCGGGGACGACGCAGGCGGAGACGAGTTACACGATGCTGACGATGGTGCGCCTGCCGGCGGGGACGTTCCGGATGGGATCGGAGTTCACCGATCCGTGGGGTCAGGCAAACGAGCGCCCGGCGCGCCAGGTGAGCCTTGTCGAGAATTTTGAGATGGGGAAATTCGAGGTCACGCGGGGTCAATGGTATGCGGTGATGGGCTCGGATCCGGGAATCTACCCGAGCGGCGCGACGATGAGCGTGGACGATGCGCAGGGTGCGAGCTTCACTCTGGCGCAGGGATTCATCGCGGCACTGAACGCGCATGTGGAGGCGACGGGCCAGGGGCCGGCAACGTTCCGGCTGCCGAGCGAGGCGGAGTGGGAGTATGCCGCGCGTGCCGGGACGGAAACGCACATGTGGCACGGCGACCTGACCTGTCCGGTCTCGAGTTCCTGCCAGACCTGCGTCCTGAATCCCTACGCGTGGTATTGCTCCAACACATCGAGTCCGAGGATCGTGGGGGAGAAGCTCCCGAACCCGTTCGGGTTGCATGACATGTACGGCAACCGCCGGGAGTGGTGTCTGGATATCACGACCGGTTCGGCGGACTATCTCGGCGCCCCTCTGGATGGAAGTCCGCGAACTCAACCCAGCAGCAGCAACCGAGCGGTGCGGGGCGGTGCATGGTCGAGCGCGCCCTTGTTCCTGCGCTCTGCCTCGCGCACCGCGCTCAGCACGCAGTCGAACACAAATGCGAACGGTTTCCGCTTGGTGCGCACACTGCCGGCGGAGCCGGCGCCCGCGATGACAGCGCACGGATTCTCCGCGCCGCTGCTTCTGGACACGATGGCCAACCTGGACCCGCCGAACGAGGTGTTCGCCTCCGCACAAGTGCTCGAAGGGCTTGCCGGGGCTGTCCAGGGAAGCACCATCGGAGCGATTCGGGAACCGAACGAGCGCATGCATGCAGGCACCTACACGAATTCCGTCTGGTACCAATGGACGCCGATCTGGGCGGGGAACGTCGTGTTCCACACATGCGCCGAGGCGTCGTTCGACACGGTGCTGGCGGTCTATCGGGGCTCGAGCCTGAGCGCCCTGACGCAATTGACGACGAACGACAATGGTAGCGGATGCGAGGCCGGCCGCAGCCGGGTGAGCTTCAACTTCGTGCCCGGCGAGACCTACCGCGTCGCCATCGGCGGAGCGAACGGCGAGGAGGGCACGTTCACCCTGACGTGGCAGGCGACGGTGACGCCGCCGACGAACGACAACTTCTGGGGGCCGACGCTCACCGGCTCGACCGGCAGCGTATTCGGAACAACGGCCTTCGCGACGCGGCAGCCGCGCGAACCGCAGCATGCGCACGTCTTCGACGGCGGCACGGTGTGGTACAGTTGGAACGCTCCGGCCCCGGGGCCCGCGACGTTCTCGACCTGTCGCGAGACGGACTTCGACTCGCGCGTGACGATCTTCACGGGCACCAAGCTGGACACACTACGACGGATTCCGACCGTCGAGGAGGACTGCCCGACGCTGGGCCACACGGTGCACTTCACCGCGACGACCGAGACAACCTACCGTATCGGTGTCGCCGGGCGCACGGGCCTGGAGGGAGCGTTCACGTTGACGTGGTCGGCACCCGTGGCACCGCCACCTCCTGGGAACGACCACTTCCCGGGGCTGATTCTGGAGGCCCCGAGAGGCCTCGTCGAGGGAACGACGCAGAGCGCGACGCGCCAGAGTGGCGAGCCGTCGCACGCGGGCCAGTCGCAGAGCGGCTCGGTATGGTACTCCTGGCGGCCAACGGAGGTCGGGATCGCGACGTTCGGCACCTGTGCATTCGCCAACTTTGACACGGCGATCTCGGTCTATCGCGGTGGGGCGGTCAACAGCCTGACGCGCATCGTGGACAACGACGACTTCTGCGCCTATGGGCGGAGCCACGTCTCGTTCACGGCCTGGCCCGAGACGATGTACCGCATCGCGGTGGCGGGCAAGGCAACGGCCATGGGGCGGTTCGCCCTGGAGTGGGATTTCCAGCCCACCGACTCGACCGACGACGGCTGGGAGCCGAACAACACCTGGATGCAGGCCAAGCAGAATCCGCCGCTGCACATCGACAACGAGCTGCGGGGACTGGTGCTCAACGATGAGGACTGGTACCGCATCCTGGTGGGCAGCGAGGAGACGCTGTTCATCAACGTGCAGTTCGAACACGACAAGGGCGACATCAACGTGGAGCTCTACGACGCCCGCGCGTTCGACTCGCGCGGCTGGCCGATCCGGATCGGGGAGGCCTACTCGCCCCGGCACCCCTGGATATGGAACCCCGACATGGCGTACGGACAGCAGGCGCCCTCCTGGCTGCATGTGCCGTGGGGCCCGCCAACGGCCGACAACGAGTGGATCTCCTGGGCGAACGGCATCGGGGCGACCGAGGTCTACCTGCGGGTCTATGGCGAGGACGGGGCGAAGAACCCGGAGTACTCGATCGAAATCCTGATGTTCGGCGAGGACGACAAGTTCGAACCGAACAACGAGATCGATCAGGCGGCGGAGTTGACCCTGGACGCGCCCGAGCTTGGACTCGTCGGCAAGGACAACGACTACTTCCGCGTGGACGTCTCGCAGGTGGACGCGATCCGCGTTCGCGTGGCGGCGTATGCGCTGCTCGGCTCGCTGTACTTCGAAGTGTACGGACGCCAGCCGGACGGCACGCTCGCCCCGCTCGAGGAGAGCAAGATGTACACGCCCAACCTCTACGAAGGGACACGGACGGTGTGCGTGCGGGCGCTGAACGAGGTCATCGTGCGGGTCTACCCGGCGGTGCGACGCGCGAACATTTACAACCTGGCAGTCGAGACCGTCGCGGGAGAGGAGTGCCCCTGAGGAGGTCTACGAACCCGCGCCGCCGAGCAGGACGGCCGCGACGAGCAGTGCGTTGCGCTCGAGCTGGCGCTCGAAGTGCCCGGGACCCACGTAGCCGGCCAGCACGGGATCGACCAGGACAAGCGTGGGGCGAACGCCGTCGCGTTCGATGCCGAGCACCTCGGGACCCGGCTGCGTGCCGGCCAGCACGACCGCGCGCCCGACACGGCGCGCCTGATTCTGGAAGTCGGTCAGCTCCTCCGGTGTCGGCGCCATGCCGTGCCGGTGGCTGATGACGTCGCGGACCGTCAGGCCATAGCGCTCGGCAAAGGGCTTCAGGCGCCCGTCGTGCAGGAAGACGGCGCGGCCCGCCACGGGGGCGAGCCGACGCTCGACCGAGCGGTCGGCCGCCTCGATGCGGCGCACCAGGGTTTCCTCGTTGCGCGTGATGCGGGCGGCTTGCTCCGGGAAAAGGGCGCGCAGCTCGCCGGCCAGCGTCTGCACCCCGGTAACGGCTTGCCGCCCGTCGAGCCACACCCAGCCCGCGCCGGCGAGATTCGGATAGGCAACGGCCAGGGCGCCGTCGGCGTTGAGTTCGGCGAACCGCTGGCGGGCGAACTGGTCGGTCTCGCCGCCCAGCGCGATCAGCACCGCAGCGGACTCGACGAGGCGAATCTGCGCCGGGGACAAGCCGGGCTCGGACGCGGTCAGCGTCTGGTCGAAAAGCAGGACCGGCTTCTCGACGCCATCAAGCAAGTCCGCCGCCCAACTGTGGACGGCGGACGTGGTGGTAAGCACCTTGGCAGTGACAGGCGATGTGCGGCGCGGGGCGGTGCCGTTGGCATCGCGACACGCGGCACAGGCCAGCAGGAGCCCGCTGGCCACGAGCAGGAGGGCGGCCGCCGTCGCCGTGCGGACGGCGCGGATGCCGGCCCGGGCGCTCACTTCACTTCGCGATGGATCGTGTGCCGGCGCAGGAACTTGTTGTACTTCTTCAGCTCCAGGCGCGCGGTGGTGTTCTTGCGGTTCTTGATGGTGACGTAGCGCGACGGCGGGGCGCCTTCCTTGCGCGCCTCCGTGCACTCCAGGATCACCTGGACGCGATTACCCTTCTTGGCCATGAGCCCGACACTCCGTGGTTCGTCTTGCCCGGGGGTGGATCGTCTTGCCCCGGCGGCAGCCCTGCGAGTCGCGCGCGGCCGGGCGAACCGACATGCGCGCAAAGGGTGGGGAGTAAAGGCAGGCACCCGGCCGCTGACAAGCCAAAAGCAGCGGGAAATCGGAGCCGTCGAGCGAATCGCCCCCGCGACGGGCTCCGGGCCCTGCGGAGCTGGCCGAGGCGCTCTTCGCCAAATCTTTGCCTTGTCGGGGCGTGGGGGCATCCTGCTAGCCTGCCGCCCGATGTCATCCGCCCTCCGGGGGGAACCGCCGACGCCGTGGGACTGGAAGACCGCCTCGATGCCCTGCGGGCGCGCAAGCGCGAGCAGGAGAAGCTGCTGGCCGCCGTGCGGGCCGGCCAGGTGCCGGGCTTGCAGGTGGGCGCGGCCGACGTGGTCGCTCCCCCGCCGCCGGGGGCCGACCGGCTCGGGCCGCTGCGGCGCCTGTTCCCGAACGCTCGCGCCGTCGAGCGCGGCACCGAACGGGTGCTGGCCATCTCCACGCGCATCCCGGTGCGGCCGGAGCCTGGCGAGTCTCCGGCCTACCACCTGCCGGTCTCGTTTCTGGACTTACTCGACGATCACGCGCGCCTGACGACGCTCTACCCGGAGCTGGCCGAGTGCGGCGCCCCGTTCGATCCGACGCGGCTGGCGTTCCTCGACACGGAGACGACCGGGCTGAGCGGCGGCACAGGAACCATCGCGTTCCTGATCGGGGTCGGCTGGTTCGAGCGCGGCGCCGACGGACGGCTCGATGCCTTCCAGCTCGAGCAGTATCTGATCGACGACTTCTGCCACGAGCCGACGCAGCTCGAGGCGCTCGCCGGCCGACTCGAATCCTTTCAGGCATTCTGCACTTACAACGGCAAGGCGTTCGACGTGCCGCTGCTGCGCACGCGGTTCACGATGAACCTGCTGCGGCCGGGGCTGTGGACGCGGCCGAACGTGGACCTCTTGGCCTTCTCGCGACGGCTCTGGCGCGGGGCGCTGCCGAGCGTCAGCCTCGGCACGGTCGAGCGCGAGATCTTCGGCCTGCATCGCGACGAGGACATCGAGAGCGGGCTGATCCCGAGCATCTGGTTGAACTTCGCGCGGACGGGCAACCCGTCGCGGCTGGGGCCGATCGTACATCACAACGCGCAGGACATCGTGACGTTGGGCGGACTGCTGGCGCTGCATGTGCGATGCGCGGGCGCGGCGGCGGACCCGGCGATCCTGCGGCGCGTGTCGGAGTGCCGCGGACTGGCGCGCTGGCACGAGGCGCGGCGCGAGTGGCCTGCGGCGGCGCGGTTGCTGGAGCGGGCAATGCAGATTGGCGTGGGCGAGGCGGACGAGGAGGACCGGGTGCTGCTGGCGCTGGCGCGTCTGTACAAGCGCGCCGGCGACTGGGTGCGCGCGGTCGAAACCTGGCGCTCGCTGCAAGCGCGGCCGCTGCGTGCGGGCTTCGAGGCGTGGATCGAGCTGGCGAAGTACCTCGAGCGCCAGGCGCGCGACGTGACGGCCGCGCGCCTGCTCGTGCACCAGGTGCTGCGGCAGATCGAACTCGAGCAGGAGCTGCGCCTGACGTTGGGGCGCACCACGGGCGGATTCCCGTCCGAGCGCGAGGTGCAGGCCTTGCGCCGCCGGCTCGCGCGGTTGGACAAGAAGGCGACGGGCAGGACGCGCTCGCGCGGCACTTCCGCCTGAGCCCACCTTCGCCGCCCGCATGAGAGCACTGTGTCGAAGCCCTGGTACGAAGCAGCTTTCGGAGCCGACTATCTCGAGCGCTATCGCCACCGCGACGTGGACGAGGCGGGTCGCGCCGTCGCGACGCTGCTCGCCGACGTGACGGTGGGCGCGGACGAGTTGGTGCTGGACCTGTGCTGCGGGGCGGGTCGGCATGTCGTGGCGTTGCGCGCGCACGGCCATCGCGTCGTTGGGCTGGATCTGTCGGCGGACCTGCTCGAGGCCGCCGCCGAGATGTTCCGCGAACGCTTCGGTTGCAGCGGATCGGACGCCACGATGGCGAATTGTCCGCGGTTCGTCCGCGCCGACAAGCGCCGCATCCCCTTCGCGCCCGCGAGCTTCGCGCTCGTCACGCACTTCTTCACGGCGTTCGGCTACTTTGAGTCCGACGCGGAGAACCTTGGCGTCTTCGCCGAAGTGGCCCGTGTGCTCCGACCGGGCGGCTGGTACCTGTTCGACTTCCTGTCGGCTCCGCAGGTGCTGAGCGAGGCACAGCGCGACACGACGCGCGAACTCGTCGAGTTTTTCAGCGACGGCGCGCGCGTCGAAACGGTCAAGCACCTGACGCCCGACGGCCGGCGCATCGAGAAGACGATGACAATCCACCGCGGACCGAACGTGCATCGGACAATGCACGAATCGGTGCGGCTGTTCACGCCGTCGGAGTTGATCGGCGGGCTGGAGGCCGCGGGATTGGCAGTCGAGCGGCAGTGGGGCGACTACACCGGCCGACCATACGACGGCGCGGAATCGACTCGCTGGATTGCCCTCTGCCGACGACCGGCGGTGTTGGGAGCGGAACGATAGCTGGGAGTTCGGCTGTCACTCGCGCCCGGATTGGCGCGGGGTGCGACGCAGGGCGGCGCGGGGCAGGAAGCCCGACGTGGCCTCCTCGAGGTAGGCGTCGCGGTTGACTTCGATGTTCGTCTGGCACTCGAGCCGTTCGGCCTCGGGCATTGCCTCGAGGACCTTCTCGGCATAGCGACGTCCCTGGAGCCCGATCAGGTTCTCCGGATCGCCGACGAGTTCGTCCTCGAGCCAGGACAGCAGGGCGAGCGCCCACTCGCGCCGGTCGAGCAGATCGTGCGACAGAACCGCGAGATTGAACAGCGTGGCGAGGTACTGCGGGTAGCTGCCCTCCTCGTCGACGGCGCACTCGAGCAGGCCGAGCGCGAAGGCCTGCGCGCGGGTCTGGTCGCGCCGAACGAGAATGGCGATTTCGACGAACTTGGTGTAGGCAAAGTTGCGAATGGGCACGGCAAGATCGTGCTCGCGGACAACCGCCAGCGCGCGCTCGATGTGTTCCATCGCTTGGTCGGCCATGCCGCAGACGGCGTTCATCGAGGCCAGATGGGACTCGCAGATAACGAGCGGCGTCTTGTCGTGCAGACCCTCGGCGAGGTGGACGGCGGCGCGCATCTTGGGCAGCGCGGGAACGATGTCCGGAGTCGGGGACTCGGCGAACAGGGCGGCGGCCTCGCGCATGAGGCGACTGATCGCTCGACGTGTGGGTTCTTGATCGTTCATCGGACGCCTTCTCCACTCCTGGTGAGAAGCATCTTCCGTTCCATTCCCGCCAACGTGCAGGCCCGGACGGAGGAAGCCCCGGCTTCCGGGCTGCTTGTTGTAGGTCACGTTGCGCGCCTGTGGGCAAGACTGTCAAACTGGATTGGCCGGTCGCACAAGGACTTGCGCCCCCCGCTCGGGGATTGACCCCGCTGGGCTTGAGTTATTAAGGGGTTTGCAGATGGTCGCAAGGGTGGTGCGCATGGACGGGTATCAGGATTCCCAGCAGGGGGACCGCAGGGCCCCGCGGGTGCTCATCCTGTGTGCGGTGGACTTTACGGCGCGGCGCTTTCTGGCCCCGCTGGCGCGCTATCTTGCGGACCGCGGTCTGGACGTGCGGGTGGCCTGTGCCCCTGGCCCGGACTGGGAGGCGCTGCAGGCCGAGGGCCTGCGCATGGTCCGCCTGCCGATCGCCCGCAGCTGGAACGTCGTCAGCCACCTGCTGACGATCTGGCGCCTGCGCGCCTGCCTGAAGAAGCACCAGGTGGACATCCTGCACGTGCACACCCCGGTGGCCGGGCTGCTGGGGCGACTGGTCGGGCGCTGGGTCGGCGTGCCCCTGATTCTCTACACCGCCCACGGGTTCTACTTTCACGATCGGATGGGCGCCTGGTCCCGGCGGTTCCATGTGCTGCTGGAGCGCCTCGGGGCCCGCTTCCACGACCACCTGTTTCTGGTCAGCGAAGAGGATGCGAAGGCCGCCGAGAAGTACGGCATCGAGCGTCCCGCCCGCACGACGGTGGTGCGCAATGGGGTCAGCTCGCAGCAGCTTGTCCCGGAGGTGCTGGTGCATGCCGGGTTGGACCGGCGGGCCGAGCTGGGCATTCCGCCCGAGGTGCCGGTGGTGACGATGGTCGGGCGGCTGACGCGCGAGAAGGGGCAGGTGGAGTTCCTGCGCGCGGCGCGGCGCATCCTGCAGCGGATCCCCGAGGCGCACTTTCTGGTGGTCGGCGGGACGCTGGCCAGCGAACGCGACCGCATCCGCCGGCGGATCGAGCGCATGGCGGCCGACCCGCGGCTGGCCGGGCATGTGCACCTGCTGGGCTTCCGCGAGGACGTGCCGGAGTTGCTCGCGGCGAGCACGCTGTTCGTCCTGCCGTCGTGGCGCGAGGGACTGCCGGTCTCGGTGCTCGAGGCGATGATGCTGGGCCTGCCCGTGGTGGCGACGAACATCCGCGGCTGCCGCGAGGCGGTGGTCGATGGTTCGACCGGGTTGCTGGTCGAGCCGGGCAGCTCCGAGGACCTCGCCGGGGCGGTGGTGTATTTGCTGGAGCATCGCGAGATCGCGCGGCGACTGGGTTCGGGTGGCCGGCGGCGCGCGCTTGAATTGTACGATATTGCGTCGCACCTCGAATCGCAGTGGAACGTGTACCGCCGCCTGATCGGGGAGCACCTGCGGTGATCCTGAACTACTACCCGCGGCGCGTGCTTGTGTTGGGAGCCAGTGGCTTCGTGGGCGAGCGCGTGTGCCTGCGGCTGCGGCGGGCGGGCGTGGAGGTGGTGGCGCTGCTGCGCGAGCCGGACGCGCCGGTGGCGCGGGGGCTTCGCGCGGCCGGTTGTCAGGTGCGCCGCGGCGACACCACCCGGCGCTGGACGCTGTGGGAGGCGATGGAGGGCTGCGAGGCGGTGATCTCCTGCGCGCCGATCGGCACGGCCAACGCGGTGGTGCAGGGCTGCAACCGAGTCGGTCTGGAGCGGCTGGTGTGCCTGTCGTCGACGCGGCGTTACTCGCGGGTGCGCGACGCGTCGGTCGAGGAGGTCGAGCGCGGCGAGGTGCTTGTTTCGCAGAGCGAGTTGCAGTGGACGATCCTGCGGCCGACGATGATCTTCGGCGCTTTGCGGGACAACAATCTGGCGCGCGTGATGGACTGGATGCGGCGGCGGGCGTGGTTTCCGGTGTTCGGCGACGGGCGGGCCAAGGTGCAGCCGGTTTTCGTCGAGGATGTCGTTTCGGCGGCGACCGATGTGCTGCGCCGCCCGCACACCATTGGCCGCTCGTACACGCTGGCCGGGCCGGATGCGATGGAGTGGCGCGCGCTGCTGGCCGAGGTCGCCGTGGCGTGCGACCGCGAGGTGCGCCTGCTGCACCTGCCTCTGGGAATGGGCCTGCTGGCGGCGGACCTGTTGGGCAAGCGCCTGAACCTGACGCGCGAGAACGTCCTGCGCCAGCAGGAGAACCGTGCGTTCGAAATCGAGGACGCCCGCCGCGATCTTGGATTCGATCCGCGCCCCTTCGAGACGACCGTGCGCCTGATGGCCAGCGGCGCCGCCGAGGTCGAACGCATCTACCCCGCCGTCGCCGAGCGCAGTTGACGCAGGTGCTTGAAGTAGCCGATCGCCAGCCGCACCGGGTTGAACGTGATCGGCAGCATCGAGGCGCGCTTCCAGTCGGGGACGCGCAGGCTTTCGAGCGTCGCGCCGACGAGGGCGACGTCGGCCGTCTCGCGCGCGCCGCGCTTCATCCGCCGCGCCGCCACCAGGTGCGGCACTTCGTCAGGCTCGTACCCCCACGCCGCGGCCAGCACCCGGTCCAGCGCCACCGGATCGCACGACGCGAGCACGGCGCCCCACGCCCGCGGCGTTCCCCGCGTCGGCCCCATTCCCTCCATGGCAATGATGCCATCGGCCAGATGCAGCGCCGCGCCCAGCGTCCACGCGTTGTCCACCAGCATGCGCCCGAACAGCACGCGGTCGTTGTCCACCAGGCAGTGCATCACCGCCTTCTTGCGACCCGGGATGCAGCCGAACAGGTTCTTGACCGCACCGGTCAGCACCATCTGGCAGTGCGCCTTGGGCTTGGCGAGGTTGATAAGCACGTCGGCATCGAGGGCCTGGCCGGCGAGCGACAGCGCGCGGAAGCGCCCGTTGTCTAGCCCGTCGCGCACCTTGCGCACTTCACGGAACTCGACCAGCCGCGCGCCGATCGGCTCCAGCAGGGGCGGCAGGCCCATCTGCGCCGCGGCGTTGGCCGCGCTGCCGAAGGCAGGCGAATCGCCCACCAGTACCTCGCCCGCCCCCGCCTCGCGCACCAGACGGGCCGTCTCCGCGATGAAGACCGGATGCGTGACGCCGCCGCTCGCCGGGTCCATCGCCCGCACGAAATTGGGCTTCAGTAGCACGCGCGCCCCGGCGGGCACGAATGCCGCCATGCCGCCCAGCGGCGCCAGCGCCGCCACGATCGCCGCGCGCACGGCGCCCGGATCGTCGTAACCCCACTGGCGGGAAACTCCCACAACGCTCTGCATGGCGACCACGCGCCTCCCTCCCCATAGCGACCCGCGCGACTCCGATTTCGCAACGGGAATCCCCCGCTGCCCCGGCGGCTCCGACTCTTCCGCAAGGATTCGGTTGCTCCCTGTGCGCTCGGGGTTAGGCTGGCGTCATCCCCTGAACGGATCGGATGGCGCCATGCACGAGCAACTTGTCCCGTTCGTCGAAGCCCTGAAGCAGGGCCGCTCCCAAGTGGTCGTGTTCTTCGGCGACAGCATCACCTTCGGCAGCCAGATCGATCCGAACCGCGACGAGTCGCTGGCCTTCCCGGCGCAGTGGCTCGAGTTGCTGCGCGAGCGCATCCCCGGCGCCCCGATCGAGGCGCACAACCGCGGCGTGCCCGGCAATCGCCTTGAGCACGCCCACGAGCGGCTCGACCGCGATGTGCTGGCGCTCGAGCCAAACCTGGTCGTCATCGAGTTCGGGATCAACGACTGCTGGGAGGGGTTGGAGCTGCTGCACCATTTCGAGACGCGGCTGGGGGATCTGGTCGAGGCGATCCGCGCGGGCAGCCAGGCCGTGCCGGTGCTGTTGACGGCGAACATGATGAACTACCACACGTCGAACGAGGCGCGGGCGATGGCCTGGTTTGCGCGGCGCACGGCGCAGGTGCAGAACGACGGGTGGACCGACGCGTATATGGAGGGCGTGCGGCGCGTGGCGACCCGGCTGAACGTGCCGCTGGCGGACGGCTACGCGCGCTGGCAACAGGCGCGCGCCAGCGGCCTGGACACCGACACCCTGCTGGCGAACAAGGCCAACCACCCAACCCGCGAAGGGCACCGGATGCTCGCCCTCGCGCTGCTCGAACTCGTCACCTGACCCACCTCCGAGCGCGAGCGACGGACCACAGTCAGAACCCGGAGCGTGAGCGACGGGCATGGGTTCGTGCGTGAGCGACGGACCCAAATCAGAACCCGGAGCGTGAGCGACGGGCCAGCCTCAGAACGTGAGCAACAAGCCACGTCCCGAGGGCAATTTTCCGGAATTCGGATGTACGCTGAAGAGGTGGTGGAGCGAAGGGGGATCGAACCCCTGACCTCAGCATTGCGAACGCTGCGCTCTACCAACTGAGCTACCGCCCCACGTTCGGCGCGGAGGGTGGGGGGCAGGGGGAGGCGCTGTCAAGCGCCAAGCGAGGGGGGAGAGGTAAAGCTCAGGTACATGGTGCCCCCTTGTTTGGGGGCCGTG
>JAHCAW010000070.1 GCA_019634695.1 Candidatus Sumerlaeia bacterium | reverse complement strand
CATCGGCCGCTGGTTTGCGACCGGGAAGCGCGCGAAGAAGCGCTGGCCGCTGCGCCACGCTTCGCCCATCGAGTTGCCCATGTAGGCCGAGCCAAGAAAGGTGTGCATGAAGCTCGTCAGGTCCGGCGCGGGCAGAAAGACGGACTCGGCCGTCGGCGACGTCGAGGCGATCACAATGCGGTCGCGCGCAGCCGGAATCGCGTTGGTCTTCTTGCAGTCGAGAACGAACCGACCCGAGTAGCAACTGTCCACGACGAGCGTCACGTCCACCGGCGCGGCGTTCTGCAAGTCGTTCAGCCACCCGTTCATCGTCGTCGTCAGCACGGCCTCGGTCGGGTTCAAGCGGAAGGCCATGAAATCGCCGGTCTTGTAGCCATGATCGATCATCAAGATCATCAGCCGCCCCGCCTCGCGCGCGAAGTCGCCTTCGAGCGCCCCCTGCAACGCGCCGCGCGTCGCGTAACCGTCCACCTCATCATTCCCATCGCCGTCCAAGTCCCACGCCACCGCCGGCAACCCATCGCCGAAGTCGTGGCCATCCGGAAACGCGCTGAGATACAGAATCTCCTCCGGTGCATACCCCCGCGCCCGCAATGTCCTCCATGCATAGACGCCCAGATCATTCGTCTGCCGCGCAATGGGATTGCCCGTGTAGGCCCCGCCGCCGGCCACAATGATCGCGCGGGGGGGACGGACCTCGAATATCTTCGTCGTGCTGTCACCCGAGGCAACGGCATACATGTTGCCGCCGGGTGAAGCTGCGACCGCCGCGAGGCCCGGAGCGGAGTCAACGGCCTCGGCATCTTCGTTCGCGGCGAGGAGATTCCACAGCCGAATGCTTCCATCGTCGAAGGCCGTGAAGAGGCGATCACCCTCCGCGCTGAACGCCACCGATACGGTACTTCGGTTATGGCCGGAATCTGTCCGAACAATCAGTCCTGTCCCGAGTTCCCACGTGCGAAGCGAGGTGTCCGTCGAGGCACCGATGACGCGACTTCCGTCGTGCGCGAACGCGACTGAAGCGACGTCGCCTGTACCGCCGACGAGGGTCGCGATCACGCTGCCATCGATTGAATTCCAAAGATGGATGGGATTGGCGATGGCATCGGTGGTGCTGCCGGTTCCTGCCAACAACCCGACGCCGTCAGGCGCGAAAGCGATCGAAGTGATCCGGTGTCCGGCGCCGGTGAAGCGGCGGAACTCCACGCCACTGGCAGGACTCCACAGGCGCACCGTGTTGTCCACGGAACCGGTGGCAAGGCGTGCACCGTCGGGCGAGTAGCGCATTGCGGCGATGCCACCCGTGTGACCCGACAGGACGTGCGTCGACGCACCCGTGGAAGCATTCCAGAGCCGCCCAGCCCCGGAAGCAGAACCGGCCGCAATCTGCAGACCGGTTGGCGAGAGCGCGACGGCCGAGAGCACACCTGAAAGGCCGGAGAACTGGCGAACCTCCTGCCCACCAGAGACATCCCAAAGGCGGACGATGCCGTCGGCGCAGCCGGTAGCCAACCGTGTGGCATCGGCAGAAAGGCTGATGGAGGTGACTGCTTCCGGATGGCGAAACCGCCGCATCTCGGTTGCCGTATCGATGTCCCAGACTCGCGCGGTGCCGTCGAGGGAACCTGTGGCAAGCGAAGCCCCGTCGAACGAGAATTCCAGCCCCGTCAGGGTATCCTCGTGCCCCTCCAGACGGCGGAGCACTTCGCCTGTCACGGCGTCGCGGACAAACGCCCCGCCACCGCCCGCGCTCGCATAGCGGTCGCCGACGGGCGACGTGGCCACGAGTCGCAAGGTCCCCAGGCCTACGGTGAGAATCGGCGGGGTGTCATATGACCAAACGAGTGTGAACTCCCCGCGCTTGCACTCCGGACCTGAGAGCACAGCGATGTGATACGAGGCGCCGGACGTGACGGAAACAAGAATAGACGATTCACTCGAGTCGACACTCTGCACCGTTTGCAGCGTTGCACCCGCGTACACAGCGAATCGGGGAGCTCCGCTGCACGAGAATCGCACCGTCCCCGACCGCCCCGCCGTCCATCGATACCACAAGGAACCGGAGACGCCGCTATACCCATGTGACGGCTCTGCCGGCTCCAGTGATGCCGCCAGCAGATCGCCCGAGATCATCCCCTGCGCGCCAGACAGGAGCGCTGCCTGCGCAAAGGCGTCGTTTGTCGGAACAGTGTCGGCTCGCCGCCAGGCGAGCCGGATGCGGCCAAGCGGCCCGGCGGCGCGGTCGATGGCGATCCAGTAGACAGTTCCTGCCGTTGCGGAGAACTCAACCCGTGACTGGAGACCACAGCAGTCGTTGTTTGCGGCGACCTCGACAAGTCCGGCAATGCTCGTGCCGACGTAGACGGCCAGCACGGTGTCGAACTCGCTCGCACAGGTTTGGAATTCGAAGCGGCCGGTCTCGGGTGCAGTCCAGCGCCACCAGAGAGAAGCGTCTGGGGGACTTCCTGCGTGAAGCGGTTCGCCCGCCTCGCTCGTGGCGGCCAGGTTCGCGGCCTCCACGGTTCCGCTTGATCCGATCAACAGCTCCGCATGGGCGAAGTCGTCGTTGTCGGGTGGTGGAAGTCGCCACCACGACAGGACGATCGGCCCCCAGTCAGGCCACTGACTGTCGATGGCGATGCGGTACTCCTGGCCTTGCAGGGCCCGGAACGTGACGCCGCGGCGCGGAGCACACCCAAACGAAAAGTCCATCGAAGGGATCGGGACCAGTTGCGCCAGGCTATCGCCCCGATAGACTGCAAGGATGGGGCTGATGCTACTGGCGCATGATTCGAAGACGTACGTCCCATCGTCGGGGGCAGTCCAGCGCCACCAAACGGAGGCCCAACCTTGGACATCGCGGTGGGTTGGCTCGTCTGGCTCCCTGCTGGCGCCCAAGTTGGTGGCAACCAGACTGCCCGCCTGACCCGTGATGAGCGTTGCGTTGGCAAAGGCATCGTTCTCGGCGGGAGTGACTTGCACACGGTGCGCCCGCGAGTGCATGTCCACCACGTCCGCAAGCATTGCCGGCCCGACCGCGACCGTGTAAGCTCTGGAGATGGTCTCGGCAATCAATCCAACAGCGGCCGTGCCAACATCGATGGAGTAGGCCCGCGAGATGGAGTCCCGAGGATCCGAAGTTGCGAACGGACCCACTGCAATGGTGTGGCTACGCGAAACCACGCCACCCAACTCCGTTGAGGAAGCGGGACCGGCAATCGCCGAGAAGGCGCGCGAGATGGCGTCCCAAGGCGACGTTTCCCCCGCCTGGCCGACGGCTACGACATGGGAGCGCGAAATCGCGTCGACCGCTGGCGGGTTCTCTGATCGAAGAGGAGTCTTCAGGAGGCAGCAGACGGCGACCAACCGGACAAGACAAGCGTGTGGGAAACGGCCGACCATTCAGGCTTCCCTCGGATGGTGGTTGCGATCGAGCACCCGATGCGGAGCCGGGCGCGCTGAAGTTGTCACTCGGCGCAACAATCCTCGCGCCGCAGCCGACGCGCTGCTACGGCAGGTTCGCCCGAACCTGAATGTCGACGGTGCCATCGACGAGCGTCACAGTGGCCCGCCAGATCGAGTGCCCAAGGTCTCCCCCGACCAACGTCGCAGTGCTCGTTCCGCCCGGCACCGTGCGCGCCACAACAACGGAGTCGAGCGGCACATTGAAACCCTCAATTTCGAGTTCGTAGTCGCCCGGGTTCCGAAACTCCAGTGAGGGCAGAAGGACTCTTGGGTCCGACCCGAGCAACCGGCCATCAAGCTTGATTGGCCGAATGCTCGGCGTCGAGGAATCGGGGAAGATCCTCAGCGGTTCATCGACGAGGCCGCGGGACGCCACCGGGTAGCCTTGGTCAACCAACGAGATGGTATTGGCCTCGAGCCTGATTCTGCCCATTCCGCCCTCACGGTTCCCTATGTCGCCACTACCAAACTGAGCACGAAGATTCCCCGTGCCGATGATTCGGTCCGCAACCAATCGAATTCCGCCGCCCGCCCCGCCAAATGCACCTGCTCCCCCGTTTGCATGGATGCTACCCCGCAGGTCGATCGTTCCACCAGCGACGATCACGATCGCTCCCCCGCCTCCTCCACCGAACCTACCAGAGTGCCCCGAGCCTCCCGAGCCGCCAATCAGTGGAAAGACTTTCGCGTTCCCATACACCGTGTCGGGACTGGAGCCATCGCCCAATCCAGGAGTTGCATACGAGCCTCCGGAACCGGAAATCCCCTGCCCGCCACCCGGGCCGTAGCCACCGGAGTATCCGTGGCCCGTGACTATGTCGCCTCCGCGGAATCCACCGGGGCCCGGTTGCGATCCGTCGCCGTTGAGATTCACATTGCCGTGTATGACGACATCACCTTGAACAAGCCAGACCACCGGAGCTCCGGTGGGATGCATCCCAAACGAGACGAACCCGACGTTAACGGACTCGTACTTGTAGACAACGGCCCATAGGACAGGATCGTATATCCCTTTCCCCTTCATGGACTCCGGAACGGGATCGTTCCACGTGCCCGTCACCGCCTCGGAAAGGTCCAAGTGGACATTTGAGGCAGGTCGATCAAGGACTCCATCGCTTCCGTCGCTTGGCACATTGAGTGGGGCCGCTCGCGCGCATGTGACGGCGATGGCGAACACAGCAATCCAAATGGACGACTTGAGCATTGGCATTGTGCTCCGGCTCCAAGGCAAGACTTGACTGTTTATTGAATGGACAAGAGACCCAAGGCGTCCATGGTGGGAGCATTGGAGGTCACGGCTGTCCGGTCAAGACAAAACAGCCACTATCGCGACCGCGATTCTCCGGGTTCCCTCACGGCACGGGCTCGTCGCCCTTCTTGTGGGTGCGCAGGAGGTTGCCGTTGCTGACGGTGCCGTTGGTGGGGTCGTAGGGGATGTCGGCGCCGAGGAGGGCGGCGGTGGGATTGAAGGGGCCTAGGGGGGGCGGGGAGGAGGGGAAGCTGTAAACGCGGTCGGGGCCGTTGGAGACGAGGCGCCAAGGGCCGTAGCGATTCATGGCGCCAAGGTTGAAAAAAGGGATGGGCCCGTCGATTCCCTCGCGGGGCGGGTTGCGGCCGGACAGGGTGTGGGCGGCGACCTCGGGGATGGTGACAATAAAGGTATAGGTGTAGAACCGTGCGAGTTCGGGATCGGCAAGGGTGGAGACGCGTTCCTTGTCGGAGAAGGGGTCGACCATTTTGGCATTGGAGATATAAGCGACGGGGGTGGAGACCTCCGGCGGGGGGACATTGTAGGGGGGGAAGTTGGGCGGATACTTGTTATGGTCGACGGCGTAGGCTTCGAGAGCGGTGGCGAGGGTGCGCATGTCGGCGCGGGCGCGGGAGACCTTGGCGCGGACCTGGGCCTCGAGGAAGTTGGGGACCGCAATGGCGGCCAGAATCGCGATGATCGCGACGACGATCAGCAGCTCGATCAACGTAAAGCCCTTCGGCCTGCGAACACCGGACCACATACTCACCGTGCCATTTCCCCATGATGAGCAGACGATGAGAGGACGGGTGGGGGCCGTCAAGCAGAAGTGACGTGCCAGCCGCCGCAATCGACCCGATGCAGGAGACGGCCCCCGCGGGCGAAGGAAATGCCTTGCAGGCAGCCGGGAGAGAGGTTGGAGGCATTTGGGTTGACCGTTCGGGCGGGTCGCGGATGCTCGCGACGATGAGCCGAGGCGTGCGAAACGAGCGTGTGGGGGTGTGACGCGCATGGCGATGTGCAAGCCGGGTCGGGAGGTGCCGGGCCAGCATGTGGTGACGAACGTGCTGGTGGTGGACGAGGAGTGGGGCGAGATGTGGCGCGCCGAGCACGATGCGTTCGGCAAGGTGCTGTTCGTCGCGTACACAACGCCGCTGGGCGTGAAGATGTTCCAGGAGGCACTGCCGGCGCTGCAGCGCTGGAAGGCGTCGTCGAATGGGGCGGACCAGCGACTGCTGGGTATTCGGATGATTTCGGCGGATACGGCGATCCCGTATCTTCTCGTGGAGGATACGGGCGGGCCGACGCTGCGCGAGTTGGCGAACGACCCGACGCGCGCGGTGGCGCCGGACGATTATGTGAAGTGGTTCGCGGGGCTGTTCGAAGGCATTGTGGCGGCGATGAACCTGAACCTGGTGCCGATCGGGGTGTCGCCCGACACGGTGTTCTACGATCCGAACAACGCGGGGGCGCGGTGGCGACTGGCGCCGGTGGGGCCGGGCGGCGCGTGCCGGTCGGGACTGATCGGGCGGGGGCGCTATGTGCCGCGCGAACTGGCGCACATGGCCGACGTGTCGTTGACGCACGCGGATACCTACGGGCTCTCGTGGATTCTGGCGGAGATTCTGGCGGGGCGGGACGATATGCCGCGGCTGCCGAGCGTGCTGGACGAAACGGTCGGCATGGAGCGGTTGGCGACGGAACTGAAAGCAGGTGTGCAGAGCCAGAACGGTGTCTGCATGGAGCCGATGGGGATGGCGACGGTGCTGAAGCGCTGGCTGCGCAACGACGCCGAGAAGGAGATGAAGGCGTGGCGCAAGGCGCACAAGAAGGCGGCGGGCAAGTCCGGCGCATCGGTCTCGCGCGCGGCGGTGCCCAAGACCAAGGCGAAGCCGGCCAAGCGCAAGTCCTCGGGCGGCGGTGGGACGTTCGCGCTCGGGCTGCTGCTCTCGTTGCTCAAGATCGGCCTGGTGCTGGCCGTGTTTGGCGCCGCGGCGTTCGGCACCTACAAGCTGTTCACGACGACGGACACGAACAAGACGCCGTTGGGCACGGCGCGCCTGTTCTGCAAGGCCATCGTGGCGGGCGATCAACCAGGCGCGACGGAATACACAACCGACAAGGCGGTCGGCCAAACGGACGAACTGTTCACCGTCCTGCGCATCATCCGCGATGGCAACATGGCGAGCCCATTGGCGGAAGCGCACGCCGTGACCGAACGCACCGGCGCGCAGTCCTTCATCGGACAGGCAACGCTGAAGGGCACCTCGGGCGAGTCGTTCCTGCTGCTGAACTTCCGCCTGCACGAGCAGGACGACGGGACATACCGCATCTACCAGTTGGACTGGGAGGGGCTGAACCAGAACACTCTGGGATTGTAGCAACGCCTATCGTTTGCGCAGGCCGCTGCGTGGCGCCACGACGACGGAGACGACGAAGAAGACTCCCAGCATGGCAACGATGGCCGGCCCGGACGGGATGTGCAGCCAGTAGCTGGCGAACAGGCCGAGGCAACTGCCGACGACACCCAGCGCGGCGGAGAGCGCCAGCGTCCTCCCCCACCGGGCGAACCAAAGCGTCGCCGTGGCCGCCGGCAGCAGGAACACGCCGAGCGCGAGGACGACGCCAAGGGCCTGAAGCGCCGCGACGAGATTCAGCACGACGAGCGCGAGCAGCCCGTAATGCACAATGTCGCCCCGCCGGCCGGTGGCGCGATAGAAGCCTGCGTCGAACGTCTCGAGCAGAATGTGCCGATAGAAGAGCGCGAAGGCGACCAGCGTGGCAGTGGAGACGGCCCACGCGAGCCAGAGGTCAAGGGAGCTGACACCCAGGATGCTGCCGAAGAGGAAGTGCAACAGGTCCACCCGCACGCGCGTGCGGGCCATGCTGACGATGGCGACGCCGACGGCGAAGAAGAGGATGAAGAGCGCGCCGAAGGCGGCGTCCTCCTTCAGGCGCGTCAGGCGGCCGAGCAGGCTGGTGCCAACCACGGCGAGCAGGCCGGCGACGAGCGCCCCGCCGAAGAGCGCCCAGACACCGGCGCCGAAAAGCAGATAGGCGATGCCCATGCCGGGCAGCAGGCTGTGCGCCAACGCGTCGCCCATCAGGGCCATGCGGCGCTGAATCAGGACGCAGCCAAGCATGCCGCCGCTGATTCCCAGCATCGCCGAGATCAGCAGGCCCCGCAGCATGAACTGGTACTGGAGCGGTTCGACGAAGAGCGCGTGAAGATCAGGCACGGGCGGGCTCCACGTCGTCCAGAATCGGGACCGAGTTGCCATAGGCAGCGCGGATGTTCTCGGGTGTCAGGACCTCCTCCGTCGGGCCCCAGGCGATCAGGCGTCGGTTGAGCAGGACCACATGGCTGAAGGCGCGGCGCGCGAGGTTGAGATCGTGCACCGCGGCGAAGATCGTCCGGTGCTGACGCCGCCACTGCTGGAATTGGGAAACGAGATTCCGAACCAGTCCGGCGTCGACGCCCTCGAATGGCTCGTCGAGGATGAAAATATCGCCGCCCTGGGCAAGGGCCCGCGCCAGGAAGACGCGCTGCTGCTGGCCGCCGGAAAGCTGGCCAATCTGGCGCTCCGCGATCTCGGCCAAACCCATCTCACGCAGGGCCGCGTCGACGAGGGCGTGGTCGTCGTCGCCAAAAGATCGAAAACCACCAATCGCGCCAAAGCGCCCCTGCTCGACAACGGACCGCACGGTGGCGGGAAAATCCCAATCGATCTGGGCCCGCTGCGGCACGTAGGCGAACCGGGGATGGTGGTGGTGAACGTGATCGTCACCGATGGAGATGCTGCCGGTGGTGAGTCGGTGCCAGCCCAGTGTGGCGCGCAGCAGGGTGCTCTTGCCGGCGCCGTTCGGGCCGACGATGGCGGTCATGCTGCCGCAGTGCACATCGGCGGTGACGCTCTCGACGGCGCACAGGCGGCCGTAGTGCACGGTGACATTCTCGTAGCGCAGGATCTCCAGATTCACGGCTCGAGCCCTCCTGCAAGATCGATCAGGAGGCTGAGGCGATCGATGCCCCAGATTGTGCGCTCGATGGTCCGCGAACCGGCGCGCACCACCACGCGCAGGGCGTCCTCTTCGATGCCGGCGCCGTCGCGGGCCTGCACATCGATGAGCAACTCGTGCGCTCCCTCCGCTTCGGCGGCGCCCTCCCACCGGCGGCCGTCGGTGAAGTCGGGAACAAGCTCCAGCCCGTCGAGCAGCACCTCCCACTCTCCCACCTCGAAGCTGGCCGTGATCGTGACGTACAGACCGCCGGCAACGCCGCCGATGGATGCTGGTGGCTGCGCGTGGGGCCGTGCGCGCACCGAGCGCGCCTCCACCCACGCGATCGCCCCGGCGAAGAGCGCCGCGTAAAGCAGCGTCACGAGCAGGCGCCCGGGCGGACCTGCCGTGAAGCCAAACCAGCGTGCAAGGCGTTGGCCGATCACTTCCATCTCCGGGCCAGCAGGCGCACGTTCACCTGGTGCATGCGGACGTAGGAAAAGGGCTCGCCGGGTGCGGCGAGGCCGTCGGCGGTCAGACGTCCGCCGATGCGGGCGCCGGCCTCGCTCGCAAGGCGCTCGAGCACCTTCTCGTTGCCGGTGGATTCCACAAAGACCCACTGCACACCGCGGGCGCGCATGGTGGCGACCAAGTCGACGGACTCGCGCGCGGAGGGTTCGCTCAGGCGCTGCGCACCGGTCAACGCAAGCACCTCGATGCCGTAGGCTTGGCCGAAGTACTGGAAGGCGTTGTGATCCGTGACGATCAGGCGCCGCTCGCGGGGAATGCGGCCAATCTCGCGCTGGATCCACGAATCGAGTACGCGAAGTTGGGTAATGTAGAGCGAGCCCCAGGCACGATAGTCTTCCGCCGAATCGGGATCGGCGGCAATCAGCCCGTCGCGGATGTTCTCCGCGTAGCGGATGCCGTTGGCGACGGAGAGCCAGGCGTGGGGATCGAGGTCGTGGTCGTGGCCATGCGCGTGGTCGTGATCGTGTGGATCGGCATCGAGCGCGACGATCCCGGCCGAAGCCACAATAACGGATCCCGTGTAGCCTGAGTTTGCGATGACCTTGTCGAGCCAGCCTTCGAGGCCGAGGCCATTAACGACGACCAAGTCTGCGCGTGCCATTGACTGGACCTGGGTGGGCGCGGGCTCGAAGCTGTGCAGGTCCGTGCCGGCGGGTGCCAAGCAGGTGACCACCACGCGATCTCCCCCGACGTTGCGGACAAGGTCCGCCAGCACCTCGTTGGTGGCCACGACGCGGAGAGGCACCTCGGCCTGGGCGGCCGGCATCAGCAGGGACGTCAGCAGGCCGATGAACAGAAACACGATGGAACGAACCGCACGGATCATGGGGTCTTCTTTCTGCGTTTGGGAGTGTGGCGAGCGCGACAGACAAGATGGAGCTCGTGCGTGTCGGGAACTTCCTCCAGAGCGTGGTCCTCCAGAAAGTCGCCCCACAGGCGGCGCTGGGTCTCGGAGAGCTGGCCGGTGCCCATGCACAGCGGACAGGTGTTCTCCAAGGCATTGAGAACGGCACGGCGGATGAAATCCGAGCGGTTCTCGATGACGCGCATGCGCTCGGCGAGCGTGCGGTCTACCTTGAAGGTGATGATTTCTTCTTTGCGCGAGGTCATGAGGGCGCACGAGCGAACCAGCGAGGATGCCCCTGCCGGCGAGCTTGCCGGCCGGGCGCGCGTAATACGATGAAATACCCGCCGGGTGTCAAGCGGGATGAGAATGAGAATCGCGTCTCGAAAAGTACCGCCCGCCGGGCGGTCGACTCATGGGCCAACCCGCCAGATGTCGCCGGAACTGATCAACCCGTTGGTGGGATCGTAGGTCAGGCCAATCAGGCGGGGGCTCGGTTGGGGCTCCGAACTGTCGAAGTCGCGCGCGGGGAGGATCCCGAACCGGCCATCGGGACCGGGCGAGACAAGGAGCCATCCCCTGCCGCTGGCGTGGTAGATGTAGGGCATCGCCCTGCCTTGGAATGGGTCAGTCGGCCGAGCCGTCACGTATGCAACGGGGGTCGTCAGGCCCGCCGGCAGGGCCGCCAGCCCGTCGGCGAACTGGTCCGGTCGCAGGACGGGATGGGGCTCCGGACTGGGATAGGCGTTGTGATCGAGATAGAAGGACTCGAGAGCGACGGCGAGCGCCTGCATGTCGGCCCGTGCGCGCGACCAATTCGAGAGGACCGACTTGCCGGGCGTGCGCCACAGGGCAATGACAACGAATAACCCGCCGATGAAGAGCAGCACCAAGACTGCCGCAAGAATGTACCAGAACCGAGCGAGCGGCCGTGCCGCAGTCGTGGCCATGCAGAAGCTCCTCTCCCCTCAACCGACTCCTGCATGACGCACTCTCGCCGGGCACCGGCAGGGGCAAGGTCGATCAGAAATCGGATGCAGTTGCTCCACATGGCAGGTCAGTATTTGACGCGCCAGACGTCGCCGGCGCTGACGGTGCCGTTGGTGGGATCGTAGCTGAGGAGCAGCAACCGAGGACTGGGCTGCGGGATGCTGCCGTCGTAGTCGCGCTCGGGGACGATGTCGTATCGCCTGTCCGGGCCGGGCGAGAAGAGAATCCAGCCGTGGCCGTCGGTGTGGTAGGCGTATGGCAGGCTCCCGCGATGGGTGTATTGGTCGCGGTAGAGTCCGCCGACGAAAGCCAACGGAGTCGTCAATCCCGCCAGACCTTCACGCCCAGGCTCGACGAGGGAGAGAGACGAGCCGCCTGCATCCCGAAGCCTGCCAACTCCTCCTGGATCAAGTCCCACTTGCATCGGCCTCATGGCAGGCCATGCTGAATGCTCGTCGAAGTAGGACTCGATAGCCACGGCCAGCGAGCGCAAATCGCTCTTGGAGCGCGAAACTTGAGGACCAGGTGGAGGGAAGACGCCGGTCGGAATGGCAACCCAAGAAAACACCAATAGGAAAACCAACACACAGACCAGCGGCACGATTGCCCGCCGGCAGGCCATCAGCAGTCCGGCGAGTTGCCAGCGGGTCTGCGGTGGAAGGGACATGGCTCGCTCCCGAGCACCTGGCCTGCACAGCCAACCACATCGAGCATGGGACGTTCGGGGCCGGGTGTCACCCAAATCTCAATCGACGATGCGGAACTTCTGGAAGCGGCGCACTTCGCGGTAGAAGTGGCGTTCGGGGTCGGCGGGGTGCTCGCGGAGGGCGACATCGGCGGCACGGAAGCCCATGTGGATCGAATGGTCCATGTTATTGTGCAGGAAGAGGCCCTGGCGGCCGACGCTGAGGAGACCCGGGAACCCGGCAAGATACCGCCAGACCCGGCCCAGGCGCCGGCGATAGTCGAGGTCGTAGACCGGATAGGTGTGCGGAATGCGGTGGACCAACGTCTCGCGGACCTCGTCGCGACGGACAAGGCCGGTGCGTTCGAGACCCTCGAGCGTGCGACGGACAAGCGCCCCGTCGCCGGCGTTCCAGATCGCGTCGCCGTGGTGGCAGGTGATCTCGAGAACAAGCAGGCTGCGCTGGTCGCCGCCCATTGTGGAATGAAAGTTTTTGGGCTCGTAGCCCCGGTTGAAGATCGTGTCGCCCCCCGGAAAGTAGAGCCACTGGCTGTCGCTGACGCGCGGCCGATCGACAAGCACGCACACGAGGAAGTTCGCGATGAAGCGCATCTCGCGGCGTGCCTCGGCAACGGCGGGTGCGGGCCGGTGCGTGTGCAGCATATCGAGCAGATCGGTGACCGGAATCGTCGAGAAGACGCGGTCGAAGGAGTCCGTGCGCCGCCCGCCGTCGGGTCCGTCCGTGGTGACGGCCCAGTGCCCATCGCCCATGGGGCGCACGTCGGCGACGCGACGGCGCGTCTCGATGCGACAGGCGCCGGCGAGGCGATTGTGCATGACGGTGACGAGGCGCTCGACCCCTCCCGGAATGTAGTAGAAGCGGCGAAGGGCGGTCTCCTGCCCTTCCTTCTCCCCCACCAGCACGCGCTTGACGAGGCGATCGAGTCCGCCCGCGCTGACCCGCACGCGCGCGATGTCGGCATGCAGGGTGCGCGGGTCCACCTTCCAGACCTTGCGCGTGTAGCCGAGCACGATCAGGCGATACAACTCCGTGCCGAACGCGCGGGTCATGACCGTCTCGAAGTTCTCGGGGCCCCCGTCGCGGCCGACCAGGCGCCCCAGCGTCCCCGCGGCAAACGAGGTCATCGCGGCGACGATCGGGCCCGGCCCGAGCACGCGCAGGATCTCGAACGGATTCGGCGGATAGTCGATCCACTGGCCGCGCAACCACATGCGCGAGCGGCGCTCGACGCGCACCATCTCCTCGCCGGCGATGTCGTGCAGGAAGGCCTGCACGTCGGGCAGCTCCGTGTGGATGCGGTGCGGCCCCATGTCGGCGACCTGGTCGCCGAGCGTCAGTGACCGCGCGAGTCCGCCGATGCGATCCTCGGACTCGAAAAAGGTAATGTCGATGTCCGGATCGATCTCGCGCAGACGGATCGCGATTGCCAGCCCGCAGACACCGGAACCGAGAATGGCAACACGGGACGTCATGGATTCTCCCGGCCCACCAGGCGCGCGGTGGCCTCGTTGGCGCGACGGACGAGGGTGCTCTCCGAAACGCGGCAGAGCTGGCCGCGCTCGACGACGATCCGGCCGTTGACGATCGTGTAGTCGACCGGGCGCTGGAGGCCGCAGAAAACCAGCGCCGCCAGCGGGTCGAGACTCGAGCCGCCCGCAAGCTCAAGCCGGTTCTCGTCGATGAGCACGATGTCCGCGGCGCAATCGACCTCAAGCCGCCCGATCTTCGGGTTGTGCAGAATCGCGGCGCCGCCGCGCGTCGCGATCCGCAATGCGTCGCGCGCGTCGAACGAATCGACGCCCCACGTGGCGCGGTGCAGAAGGAAAGCAACACGGGCCTCGGCCAGCAGCGACCCGCAGTCGTTGCTCGATGTGCCGTCGACAGCCAGGCCGACGCGCACGCCGGCCTCGAGCATCGCCGGGATCGGCGCGACGCCGCTGCCCAGCCGCGCGTTCGCCGACGGGCAGTGGGCCACTCCCATGCCGGATTCCGCACAGCGGCGAATCTCGTCCGCGTTGAGTTGCACCGCATGGGCGAACCAGACGTCGGGGCCCTCCCAGCCGAGCCGACAGACGTACTCGAGCGGCCGACAGCCGAACTTCTCCATGCAGTAGTCGTTTTCGTCCGGCGTCTCCGCCAGATGCGTGTGCAGCAGCACACCATGGCGGCGGGCGACAACGGCCGTTTCGCGGAACAGCTCCTCGCGCGCGTTGAACGGCGCGCACGGCGCCAGCGCAATGCGCAGCATCGAGAAGTCGGAAGGATCGTGGTACTTCGAGAGGACACGCTCGTAGTCCTCGAGCACCCGGTCGGGCGATTCGACCAGCACCATCGGCGGCAGGCCGCCATCGTCGACGCCCAGGCTCATCGAGGCGCGGGTCGGGTGGAACCGGATGCCAAGGTCGCGGGCGGCGGCGATCTCCTCGTCGATCAGTTCGACGGTCTGTGTCTGGGGATAGAGGTACTGCATGTCGCTGGCGGTGGTGCAGCCGCTGAGGAGCAGCTCGGCAAGCGACAGCGTGGCGCCGACGCGGAACGCCTCGGGGTCCATGTGCTTCCAGACTTCGTAATTGGTCAGCAGCCAGTTGAAGAGCGTGAAGTGCTGGGTCGAGGGCATGACGCGGGTGAGCACCTGCCACAAGTGGTGGTGCGTGTTGACGAGCCCGGGGATGGCGAGGTGGCCGGTGGCATCGATGCAGGGGATGTCGGGCGGGAGCTGGCGGCTCTGGCGCAGGCCGGGCCCGATGGCGACGATGCGGGGCCCTTCGACGAGGATGTCGCAGTGCTCGAGCTCGCGGCCGGTGTCGTCGAACGTGGCGACGTGGCGACAGTTCTCGATCAGGAGCGGGGAGGGGCTGGACGAGGGCATGTTGGGCCAACTCTCCTTGCGGCAGACTGAGGGGCTGGCCGAGACTCCCCCGGATTCCGCGGGAGGGACCAGCCCAAGAGCGACATGTCAACCCAGACCGTGCGGCGCCGTCAAACGCCAAGAATCCTCGCGATCATCGTGAATTGGAACAAGCGGGACTACCTGAGGAACCTGCTCGGGTCGCTGCGCACGCTCGGGGGAACCCCGTTCGACATCGTGGTGGTGGACAACGCCAGCACGGACGGGTCGCCGGACATGGTGCGCACCGAGTTCCCGGAGTGCGCGCTGGTCGAAACCGGCAGGAACGTCGGCGGCAGCGGGGGCTTCAACGCCGGGATGCTCCATGGACTGGCGCATCCAAAGAAGTATCACTTCTTCTGGCTGATGGACAACGACATCGTCGTGAAGCCCGGAGCGCTGGACGCGCTGCTGGAGCAGATGCTCTCCGACCGGCGCATCGCCGTGGTCGGCTCGGCGATCCTGGTCCTGGGCGAAGAAGGCCAAGTGCAGGAGATCGGCGCACGCGTGAACTGGGTGGAGTGCTCGATGCCGAAGAACGGCGAGGGCCCGTTCGCGGAAGTTCCGCGGCCGCATGTCTACGAGTGCGACTACGCCTCGGCCTGCTCGTGCCTGGCGCGCGTCTCCGCGATCCGCAAAGTCGGCATCTGGGACCCGGATTACTTCGTGCAGATGGACGACATTGAGTGGGGAGCGCGCTTGAAGCGCGCGGGCTATCGGATCGTCGCCACGACGGAGTCGCAGGTCTGCCACGAGCGCTTCGACGACCGACGCGCCACGCAGGGCCCGGCGATGTCCTACCTCGTGGCGCGCAACTGGTTCCACTTGTTCCGCAAGAACGCCCCGCGCGCGACGGTTCACGCCTCGCTGCGCAAGCTCTTCCGCCTCTTCCTCGCAGGCGCGGACAACGCGGAATCGGCCGGCCGCCACGGCGAGGCTTTCGCCTATCGCCTGGCTCTTCGCGACTTCCTCGAGGGCCGGCGCGGCGCTCCCCCGCAGGAGTTGTTCGCGTTCAAACCACCTGCCGACGCCGACAAGGCATTGACTCACGTGCCGGCCGGACGCGTTCGCCGAATCGCCCTGATGACATTCGACAATCCAGAGATGACGCTGGCGATGGCCAAGCGGCTGAAGCGCGAGTTCCCCGGCGCAAAGGTCGAGACGATCCTCTTCGATCCCAAGCCCTACATGGCGAGCGCCCCCCTGCCCGGCAAGCGCATCCTGACCATCCGCAGCCTGCGCCAGCGCATCCAGGTCGGCCTGGCAATGGCGCTGCGCTACGATGTCGTGGCCTCGCCGCGACATGGGCAGCACTTCATCTTCAAGGAACTCGCGCCGCTCCAGATTCTGTTCGAGCCCGACACGTCGTGGAAAGCCTACGCACGCCAGCCGCGCCGACTGATTGCCCGCGCCATCAACCGCGTGCGGACACCGATGCTTGCGGAGAAGTACGCACGCCAGGCGTTGGCGCGCCCGGTGCCGCCGGTCAACTACCACCCGTTCCGATCATGAAGACGCGCGTGACCTACCACCGCGACGGGAGTCATTGGCGGCGGCCCGCTCCGCGGCTGGGAGGCGGATCCGCGCTCGAGCACGCCGTGCTCGCGGGCTTCGTGTGGTTGCTCGTGCCCGTGGCGCTGGCCGTGATGGGCGTCGTGCTGGCCGCACTGCCGGAGCTGCGGCGAATCGACGGATCGAGGGGACGACGATGACCCCTTCCTCCGCGCCCCGCGTCTCGGTCGTCGTGCCGTTCTACAATCGCCGGCACGAGGTGGCCGACTGCCTTGGGTCCATTCTCGGGCAGCGCACCAACGGCTTCGACTTCGAGATCGTCGCGGTCGACAACATGTCAACGGACGGGACGCTGGAGGAGTTGCGCCAGTGGCCCGTGCGCGTGGTGGAGTGCGATCGTCGGGGCCCTGCGCCGGCACGCAACGCGGGCATCGCTGCGGCGCGCGGCGAGATCGTCGCCTTCACGGACAGCGACTGCGTGGTCGAGCCGCATTGGCTGCGCCGGCTGACTGCGCCGCTGCGTCGCGACGCGCGCGTGTTGCTGGCCGGCGGACGCATCCGGGCGCGACGGCTTGATCGCGGCGTCGCCTTCTTCGCCGAGGCATTCGGCATGCTGAATCAGGAGCGTCTCTTCCGCGCGCCGCACACATTCCCGTCCTTCTTCGCAACGGCCAACGCGGCCTATCGACGGGACGCCCTCGAGCGCGTCGGCGGATTCGACGAGGCGTTGTGGATGTGCGAGGACGCGGATCTTGCGTGGCGGGTGCTCGATCTCGGCGGCGGCATTGCGTACTGCCCGGAAGCGGTGGTGCGCCATGCGCACCGCGAGAGCTTCGACGGGTTGTTCCGCCAGGCACGGGACTACGGCGAAGGCGCGGCTGCTCTGGCCGCGAAGCACCGCACACGCCTCGGCCCGCGGCCCCTGCTGGACTACAACGCGATCCTGCGTTTGGCCCTGACGCCGGCCAAGCTCGCGTGGGACACGCTCGCCGAGCCGAATCCCGTGCTCAAAAAGTGGGCGCTCTACGAAGCGGTCTACCACACCGGCTATCTGCTCGGTCGGTGGAAGGGTTCGTGGAAGCACCGCGTCTGGATGCTGTAGACGCCCCCCAGTTCCCACCCCCATCCGCCCCCGCCCCCCGCGTTCCCCCGTCCCTGCCCGTCCCTGTCCGTGCCGGTCCGTGCCGGTCCGTGTGTCCGTGTTTCTCCGTG